>NZ_JAALFH010000002.1 GCF_011058255.1 Thioalkalivibrio sp. XN8
CCGCCGGCGCCCGGCCGGGCCGGGCCGCGCGGCACGTCGGCCAGGATCGCCGCCGTCACGGCCTCGCCGTAGACCAGCCCCTCCAACAGGGAGTTGCTGGCCAGCCGGTTGGCGCCGTGCAGGCCGGTCCAGGCCGTCTCGCCGATGGCGTACAGGCCCGCCACGTCCGTCTGCCCGGCGCCGCCGGTCACCACGCCCCCGCAGGTGTAGTGCGCCGCCGGCGCGACCGGGATGGGCTCGCGGGTGATGTCGATGCCCACGGCCAGGCAGTGCTCCAAGGTGTTCGGGAAGTGGGTCCGGATGAAGCCGGCGCCGGCGTGGCTGATGTCCAGCAGCACGTACTCCAGCTTGTGGGCAGCCATCTCAGTATGGATGGCCCGGGCGACGACGTCGCGGGGCGCGAGTTCGCCGCGCGCGTCATAGCGATGCATGAAGCGCTCGCCGTCGGGCAGCAGGAGCCGGCCCCCTTCGCCGCGCACCGCCTCGGTCACCAGCCAGCCCTCGGCCCCGGGATGACGCAGGGCCGTCGGGTGGAACTGCATCATCTCCAGGTCCGCCACGCGGCAGCCGGCACGCCAGGCCAGGGCGATCCCGTCGCCCACCGGCCGGGAGCGGTTGGTCGAGATGGCGTAGATGCCCGAGGCGCCGCCGGTGGCCAGGACCACGTGGTCGGCATGCAGGGTGCGCAGCAGCCCGCGTTCCAGGTCCAGCACCTGGGCGCCGCGGCAGGCCCGCGCGCCCGGCGCGCCCGGCTCCGGTTCCACCAGCAGGTCGACCGCCGCGTGCTGTTCCAGCAGGGTGATGCCGGGATGGGCGCGCAGGCGCCGCAGCAGCGCCTGCATCACGGCCCGTCCCGTGGTGTCGGCCGCGTGCACCACCCGGCGCCGGCTGTGGCCGCCCTCGCGGGTCAAATCGAGCGCGCCGTCGCGCCGATCGAACGCTGCGCCCTGGTCGAGCAGCCACTCGATCGCGTCCGGGGCGCGTTCCACCACGCCCCGCACGGTCGACTCGCGGCACAGCTCGCCGCCGGCCGCCAGGGTGTCCGCCAGGTGCAGGGCAGGGGCGTCATCCGGGCCGATGGCCGCAGCGATGCCGCCCATGGCCTGGTTGCTGGCCGAATCCTCCAGCGCGGTGCGCGCCAGCACGGTGACGCGGCGGCCGGCGTCGGCCAGCCGCAGCGCCGCCGAGGCGCCGGCAACGCCCGCGCCGATGACGAGAATGTCGCTGCCGTCGCGCTGGTTCATGCGACCTCGAGCATGGCCTCGACGGCCCCGCGGGCGCGCCGCGCGACCTCGGGATCGATGAGGATCTCGTGGGTGCCGGTCTGCAGCGAGTGCAGGATCTTCGGCAGCGTGATGCGCTTCATGTGCGGGCACAGGTTGCAGGGCCGCACGAACTCGACTTCCGGGTGCTCGACCGCGACGTTGTCGCTCATCGAGCATTCGGTGATCATCACCACGCGCTCCGGTCGGTGGTCCCCGACCCAGTCGATCATGCCCTTGGTGGAACCGACGTAATCGGCCTCCGCCAGCACGTCCGGCGGGCACTCGGGGTGGGCGATGACGCGGATGTGGTCGAACTGCCGGCGGTAGTCGCGCAGTTCCTGGCCGGTGAAGCGCTCGTGCACCTCGCAGGCGCCCTCCCAGAGGATCAGCTCCACGTCGGTCTGGTCGGCGACGTAGCGGCCGAGGTACTGGTCCGGCAGGAAGATCACGCGGTCCACGCCCAGCGACTCGACAATGCGCACCGCGTTGCCGGAGGTGCAGCAGATGTCCGACTCCGCCTTCACGTCGGCGCTGGTGTTGACGTAGGTGACCACCGGCACGCCGGGGTACTGCGCCTTCAGCCGGCGCACGTCGGCGCCGGTGATGGACTCCGCCAGCGAGCAGCCGGCCCGCAGGTCCGGGATCAGGACCTTCTTGTCGGGGCAGAGGATCTTCGAGGTCTCCGCCATGAAGTGGACGCCGCACTGAACGATGATGTCGGCGTCGGTCTTGGCGGCTTCGCGCGCCAAGCCGAGGGAGTCGCCGGTGTAGTCGGCCACGCCGTGGAAGATCTCCGGCGTCTGGTAGTTGTGGACCAGCAACACGGCGTTGAGCTCGCGCTTGAGCTCGTTGATGGCGGCCACATAGGGCGCGTGCACGCCCCACTCGGCCTCCGGGATCACGTGCCGGACGCGGTCGTAAATGGCTCGCGTCTGGCGCGCGACCTCGGGCGTGTAACTGAGGTGTGTCGTCATCTACTTATACTCAAAATGAGCAATACTGCTGTCCAAAAAAAGGCCGAATCACAGGCCGGGGCTTATGCTACGCGGGAGCATAAGCAATGTCCAGTGCCAGGCCATGTCCTGGGGACTGTCCCGGGGACAGTCCCCATCAGCGGCCGCGGTAGCTGAGCGCGCCCACCCCGGGTGCTCGCCGCTCCCGCAGGACCTCGCGGCGGAAGCGGTACAGCTCGGCCGGCCGGCCGCCGGTGTGCGTATCGATCCGGCCGGTCTTCTCGACCAGCCCGCCGCGCTCCACCAGGCGGCGGAAGTTCTGCGTGTGCAGGGGCAGTCCGGCCAGCGCCTCGACCACGCGCTGCAGCTGGGCGAGGGTGAACTGCTCCTCGACCAGTTCGAAGACCAGCGGTCGGTAACGCAGCTTGCCGCGCAGGCGGGCCAGCCCCGTGGCCAGGATGCGGCGGTGGTCGTGGGCCATCGGCTTGCCGAACAGGGGCGCCTCGGCCGACGGCCGGGCGCCGCGGTCGAACCAGGACTCGGCCGTAAGGCCCGCCTCGTACAGCAGTTCGTAGCGCTCCAGTACCCGGTAGCCGTCCCAGCCGGCGCCGCCGAGGCCGAAGCAGATCTCGGTCCGCTCGGTGCGCCGCTCGCGTTCCTTCCTGGCGCGGCCCTGGCGCGCCCAGGCCGCCAGCGCCTCGCCGATGGGATCGAGGATCGCCGGCCGGTCGTGGCGCCAGTCTTCCCAGGGCAGGAAGCCGTAGCAGCCCATCCAGCGGCCGCCGGCCGCTTCGGCCGGCAGGTCCTGGGTGAGGGCGAGGTAGGCGACCGAAAGCATGCGCGGGCCGCCGGCCCGTTCGCGGGGGTCGCGGCCCTGGTCGCCGAAGGTGTAGAGCTGTTCGACGTAGCCGAGCTCGCGGCCGGTCTGGCGCCGGACCCAGTCGCGCAGCCCGAGCTCCAGGGTGCGGTCCTGTTCCGGGTCGAACGCCCCGGAGGGCAGCATCGGCAGGTCTGACTCGTCGCTCACCGTCAGCACCCGAGGCGCGTCCTCCCGCACCGAGATGATGACGGCGTTCAGCCCGACCGTGAGGTCGCCGCTCATGACTGCTCGAGCGCCGCGCCGCACATGCGGCAGTGGTGGGCGTCCGCCTCGTGACCCTTCAGGCCGCACTCGGCGCAGGTGCGCCGGCCGCGCCGCCGGTTGCTGGCCTGGTAGAACTCGCTGAAGAAGATGCCCATCGGCACGGCGATGATTCCGTAACCGGTGATCATGATCACCGAGGCGATGAACTTGCCCAGCGGAGTGACCGGGGTGATATCGCCGTAGCCGACCGTGGTGAGGGTCACGATCGCCCAGTACATGCTCATCGGGATGCTGGTGAAGCCGGCCTCGGGACCTTCCACGTAGTGCATCAGGGTGGCGAACACCACCACCAGGGTGATGACGACATAGACGAATACCAGCGTCTTGCGCCAGCCCGCTTTCAGCACCTCGAGCAGGATGTTGGCCTCGCCGATGTAGCGGTTCATGTGCATCACGCGGAACAGGCGCAGGATCCGCAGCACGCGGATCACCAGCATCGGCCCGGTGCCGGTCAGGATCAGCCCGAGGTAGGTCGGGATGACCGACAGCAGATCGACCACGCCGTAGAAGCTGCTGGCGTAGCCCCAGCGATTGCGCACGCAGTACAGCCGCAGGAAATACTCCACGGTGAAGATGATGGTGAAGACCCATTCGATGGCGTAGAGAATGCGGCCATGGCGCAGGTTGAACTGGTAGACCGTGCTCAGCAGAACCACCGTCACGCTCACCAGGATGGCGGCGATCAGCAGGACGTCGAACAGCATCCCGGCCGGGGTGTCGGAGCGGAAAATGACGCGGAACAGCGTCTCTTTGCCCGGGCCGCTGCCGGCCTCGTGGCGGGCCCTGGTCACCGGGCCGCTCCGGCCGTGGACTGGGCCACCGTTTCTTGCCGCACGCCGAGAATGACGTCCCGGGCCCGG
Organism: Thioalkalivibrio sp. XN8; assembly: GCF_011058255.1. GTDB lineage: Bacteria > Pseudomonadota > Gammaproteobacteria > Steroidobacterales > XN24 > XN24. The sequence continues at coordinate 4,223 of NZ_JAALFH010000002.1, forward strand.
AGGTCGTCGAGGATGGCGGCGCCCGCGGCCACGACCGTGTCGGGCGACGGGTGGCCGAGTTCGGCGGCGATCTGCAGCAGGCAGTCCCGTCCGCTGGACGCGCCCACGGCCCGGTCGAGCAGCTCCAGCAGCCGCGCCGTCACCGGGTTGATCTCGAGAAAGCCGATCTCGTCGGCCCGGTCGCGGTAGACGACCAGCCGCGTGGGCTCGGCCGGCGGCTCGGTCGGCTGGAAGTCGGGTGCGATGCGGTGCACCGGCCAAGTGTAGGCCAGCGACCACGCCAGCGGCGAGAGCACGGGATGCCCGGCGAGCAGGTTGCCGTCGCGCTCGATGCCGGTGTCGTCGAGGTCCCGCTCGTCGATCGACAGGGCCAGCTCGACCCACTCGTAGTGCGCCAGCTCGGCCAGGAAAGGCGGGTCTTCCGGCGCGTCCCGCGCGTCCTCGAGGTAGCGCAGGAACTCGCGCGGCAGCTCGAGGAACAGGGGCGTCTGCGCCCGGTGGCGCACCAGCCAGTCGCGCACCATCCGGCTCCAGGCGTCCTCGCCGAGGACGCGCCGGATGACGGGAAAGCTGCGGCCCAGCAGGTCACGCAGGTTGTTGTAGAACAGCTCACGGTAGATGTTGAGCCGGCGGTCCTCGATCCCGGCCGGGGCCGGCGACCGCTCCGGGTCGCGGATATGGGCGGCGAACTCGAGCTGGGTCCGGCGCAGGCGCTCGTGCTCACTCATCGCGGTCCGGCTCGTGCTTGCGCTGCAGGCTGCGGATCACCTCGAGCTCCCGGCGCAGCTCCGCCAGCGGCGGGATGTTGAAGTCCCGCTCCAGCAGCGTCGGGACTGGACCGAAGCGGGCATAGGCCTGGTCCAGCAGCTGCCACACCGGGTCCGCTACCGGCGCGCCGTGCGTGTCGACGCGCAGGTCCTCGGCTTCGACGTAATGGCCCGCCACGTGCATGTACACCACGCGCTCGGCGGGCAGGGACTCGAGGAACTGCCGCGGGTCGTAGCCGTGGTTCACGGCGTTGACGTAGATGTTGTTGATGTCCAGCAGCAGGCCGCAGTCCGCTTCCTCCAGGACCGCGCTGAGAAACTCGATTTCCCGCATCTCCTGGCCCGGCGCCGCGTAGTAGGAAACGTTCTCCACCGCGATCGGCCGCGCGAGGATCTCGCTGGCGCGACGGATCCGCCCGGCCACGTGCCGCACGGCCTCGGCGGTAAAGGGAATCGGCATCAGGTCGTAGAGGTGGCCGTCGTCGCCGGTGTAGGAGAGATGCTCGGTGTAGTAGCGGATGCCGTGCAGGTCGAGGAACTCGCGGACCCGGCCGAGAAAGGCCTCGTCCAGCGGCGCCGGCCCGCCCAGCGACAGCGACAGCCCGTGCACGACGAAGGGAAAGCGATCGGTGAACCAGCAGAACTTGCGTCCCAGCGCACCGCCGACACCGATCCAGTTCTCGGGCGCCACCTCCATGAAGTCCACGTCCCAGGGCGGCTCCGCCATCAGCTCGTCCATCATGCTCCGCCTGAGGCCGAGGCCGACGCCGCTGACGGGGTAGGTGTTCTGGCTGTTGCTGTGGTCGTGCTGTGCCATGACTCAGGCGCGGGTATCCCTTTCCAGTGCTCTTAGCGTCTCCAGGTAAGAGACGTCGTCCGGCGCCCGCTGATTGCGCTGCGCCTGCCACAAGGCCTCGGCCAGGCACTCGGCGATGCGATGCTCCGCCTCATGCCGGCCCAGCCGCGCGACCAGCGCGCCGTAGATGGCGGCGATCCCTGCCGGCCGGTCGGTGCCGGCCTGCTCGCGGACCGCCAGATGCAAGCCCATGTGGAGGAAGGGATTGCTCTCGCCGCCCTCGGGCGTCCAGTCGCGCGCCAGCGCCTCCGGGTCGTCCTCGAGCAATCGATGGTACTCGGGATGCTGCTCGATGACATCCGCGACCTGGACTTCCAGCGGCTCCGCCGGGAGGCGCTCCCGGCGCTTGCGCCACGCCTCGACGTAAAAGGCGCGCAGTTCTTCGCGGTTATTCGGCAGCAGCACGGCCCGCATCCTTGCGGCGCGTCGTACGCCGCAGCGGCGGCGAGGACGGCTCGCCGGGGGTCTTGTGACGGTAGTCGCACAGGTCGCGGATGATGCAGTGCGGGCAGTCGGGCTTGCGCGCCTTGCAGACATAGCGGCCGTGCAGGATCAGCCAGTGGTGGGCGTCGCGCTTGAACTCCGCCGGGGTGACCTTTTCGAGCCGCTCCTCGACCGCGCGCACGGTCTTGCCGGGCGCCAGGCCGGTGCGGTTCGCGACCCGGAAAATATGGGTATCCACGGCGATGGTGGGCTCGCCGAACGCGGTGTTCAGCACCACGTTGGCGGTCTTGCGGCCCACCCCGGGCAGGGCCTCGAGGGCCGCGCGGTCGCGCGGGACCTCGCCGCCGTGCTGCGCCAGGAGCATCCGGCACAGGGCAATCACGTTCTTCGCCTTGGCGTTGAACAGCCCGATGGTGCTGATGTAGCGCTTCAGCCCCTCTTCGCCGAGCTCCAGTAGGGCCGCGGGCGTGCGCGCCGCCGGGAACAGCCGCGCGGTCGCCTTGTTGACGCCCTTGTCGGTGGCCTGCGCGGATAGCACCACGGCCACCAGCAGCTCGAAAGGCGTCTCGTAGTTCAGCTCCGTGGTGGGATGCGGATTCGCGTCCCGCAGCCGGCGATAGAGCTCGTGGCGCTTGGCGTTGTTCATCGCCGGCCGCGGTTCAGGCCGCCTCGCCGGGGGCGGCGGCCGGCAGCGGCGGCGCGGCGGGCTGGCGGCGCTGCAGCCCGGCGTCGACGAGGTTCTTGGCGGCGACCAGCAGGCCGAGCCCGATAAACGCGCCCGGCGGCAGCAGCGCCAGCAGGAAACCGCCGTCGAACGCCTGCAGCTCGACGGCGCGGGCCGCCTCGCCGAACATCATGTGCGCGCCGGCGAACAGGGTGCCCTGGCCGATCAGCTCGCGCGCGGCGCCGAGCGTCACCAGGACCGCAGTGAAGCCCAGCCCCATGGCGATGCCGTCGAGCGCGGCCAGGCCCGGGCGCTCGCGGGAAGCGAAGGCCTCGGCGCGGCCGATGATCGCGCAGTTGGTGACGATCAGCGGGATGAAGATGCCCAGCACGCGATACAGCTCGTGGAACCACGCGTTCATCGCCAGTTCCACCGCCGTCACGAAGGAGGCGATCACCAGCACGAAGACGGGAATGCGGATCTCGGGCCGGACCACGTCGCGGATGAGCGAGACGGTCACGTTGGAGAGCAGCAGCACCAGGGTGGTGGCGATGCCGAGGCCCAGGCCGTTGACGAAACTCGTGCTGACGGCCAGCAGGGGACACAGGCCCAGCAGCTGGACCAGGCCCGGGTTGTTGCTCCAGAGGCCGGTGCGCATGACCTCGGCGGCGCGTCCGCTCATTCCTCCTCCTCGTCCCCGGCCGCTGGCGACGGCAACCCGGCGGCGCCGGCCGGCGCGGCGAACAGGGCGTCACGGTTGCGGTCGAAGTATATCAGCGCGTCGCGCACGGCCGAGACCACGGCCCGCGGCGTGATGGTCGCGCCGGTGAACTGGTCGAAGACGCCGCCGTCGCGCTGCACCGCCCAGCGCCCGGGCCGCGGGTCCTGCAGGGAACGTCCCTTGAAGCCGCGGATCCAGTCATTGCGTTCCACCTCGATCTTGTCGCCGAGTCCCGGCGTTTCCCGGTGCGAAACCACGCGCACTCCCCCCAGGGTGCCGTCGGCGCGGATGCCCACCAGCAGGCGGATCGGGCCGCTATAGCCGGCCGGCGCGGTCGGCGTCAGCACTGCGGCGACCGGCTTGCCGTCGCGGCGGGCGCGATACACGGTCACCGGCTCCGGCGTGCCGAGCAGCTCCGGGTCGGTCACGGTGATGGCGTCCTCGTGTACGGCGTTGTCGTAGCCGTCCGCCGGCAGCACGTCGGCGAGGCTGCGCAGCAGGAAGTCCTGCTCGTTCGCCGCGATCCGCTCCGCGGTCGACTCCCAGGTGAGCGCGACCAGCACCGCGCCCAGCACGGCGAAGCCCGCCAGCAGGCCGGCGGCCCGCCGCATGCTGCGCAACACTTCAGCCCGCGTGGCCATAGGTGCGCGGGCGGGTGAAGTGATCGATGGCCGGGACGGCCATGTTCAGCAGCAGCACCGCGAAGGCGACGCCGTCCGGGTAGCCGCCCCAGCTGCGAATGATGAAAATCAGCGCGCCGATGCCGAAGCCGTAGACCAGCCGCCCGGCCGGGCTGGTGGCGGCGGAGACCGGGTCGGTGGCGATGAAGAAAGCGCAGAGCAGGGCGGCGCCGCTGAACAGGTGGAAGGTCGGCGGCGGGAAGGTGGCCGGCGCCAGCAGCCAGGCCAGTGTTGCCGGCAGGCACAGGCCGGCGATCACCGCCAGCGGGATCTGCCAGCGAATGACCCGGCGCCACAGCAGGTAGAGCCCCCCGACGCCGGTCCACAGCGCGATCCACTCCCAGCCGCGGCCGCCGACCAGGCCGTACAACGGCCCGGCGCGGACCTGTTCCACCGTGGCGGCCAGCGACAGCCGGGTGCGCAGGTCGTCCAGCGGCGTGGCGCCGCTCAGCGCGTCCCAGGACACGCCGGCCGGCAGCGCCCCGGTCAGGGTGAAGCGGAGTGTCTCCCAGGCGCCCAGCGCGACCGGCGTGATTTCGCCCAGCCCCGCCTGCGGCCAGGGCCAGCGCGTGAGCTGCTCCGGAAAAGAGATCAGCAGCACCACGTAGCCTGCCATGGCGGGATTGAAAGGGTTGTACCCGAGCCCGCCGTAGAGCTGCTTGGCGAACAGGATGGCGAAGGCTGCGCCCGTGGCGGTGATCCACCATGGCGTCAGCGGCGGCAGGCAGAATGCCAGCAGCACCGCCGTCACCACGGCGCTGAGATCGGCCAGGTGGGGGTGCAGCGCGCGATCCCGCAGGCGCAGCGCGCCGGCTTCACAGGCCACGGCCACCAGGGTGGCGACGGCCATGTTGTAGAGAATCCCCGGCCCGAAGAACCATACCCAGGCGATAGTCGCCGGCACCAGCGCGAGCAGCACCTCCCCCATCACCCGCGTGACGCTGCGGGCCGGGCGCAGGTGGGGCGGGCGGGTCAGCTCGAACCTCATTCGTCCTTCCCCGGCGGGCCGCTCGCCCCGGCGTCCCGCCGGGCCTGCACCCGCTCGAGCGCGGCATCGATCATGGCCTTGCGGGCCTGCTCGTCGCCACGGGCCTCGTCGGCGGCCCTGGCCTTTTCCTCCAGCCGTTGCTTGCGCGCCGCCTGCTCCGCCTCGAGCCGGTCGCGCCGCGCCTCGAAACGCTCGCGGGCGAGGTCGGATCGCACGCGGTCGTGCTGGCGCGCCCACAGCTCGGTCTTGGCGTAGCGAAAGTACTGGGTCAGCGGGATCTGGCTGGGGCAGGCGAGATCGCAGCAGCCGCACTCGATGCAGTCGAACAGGTGGTAGTCGTCGAGCGGCTCGAGGTCGTCGCTGCGCGCATGCCAGTAGAGCTGCTGCGGCAGCAGCTGGGCCGGGCACACCTCGGCGCATTCGCCGCAACGGATGCAGGGCATGACGGGCGCCCGGGGCCGGATTTCCTCCCGGGAAGCGACCACGATGCAGTTGGTGCCCTTGATCACCGGCAGGCTGTCGTCGGCCAGGGGGAAGCCCATCATGGCGCCGCCCATCAACAGGTGCGCGGCCTCGCCCGTGTAGCCGCCACAGGCCTGGACCAGCGCGCTGATCGGCGTGCCCAGGCGCACGTCGACATTGCGCGGGCCGGCCACGCCGTCGCCGGTCACCGTCACGATGCGCGAGATCAGCGGCTCGCCCTGCAGCACCGCCCGGGCCACGGCCGCGGCCGTGCCGACGTTGTGGCACAGGTAGCCGATGTCCGGCGGCAGGCCGCGGGCGGGGACCTCTTCGCCGGTGAGTACCTTGATGAGCTGGCGCTCGCCGCCCTCGGGGTAGACGGCGGGGACCGAGACCACCTCGAGGCGCGGATCGGCGGCCCGGGCGATGGCCAGTTCGAGGGCCTCGAGCGCCAGCGGCTTGTCGTTTTCGATGGCGATCACGCAGCGGGGAATGGCCAGCGCCTGCAGCAGGATCTGGGCACCGGCCAGCACCTCGGCGGCGCGCTCGCGCAGCAGCAGTTCGTCGCAGCAGATGTAGGGCTCGCATTCGGCGCCGTTGAGGATCAGCAGCTTCAGTCCCGATCCGGCGCCCAGCTTGACCGCGGTCGGGAAGGCGGCGCCGCCGAGGCCGACCACGCCCGCCGCCCGCACCCGCGCGCGCAGCTCGGGGCCGGTCAGCGCGGCGTAGTCGGACAGGGGCTCATAGCCCGTCCAGCGCTCGTCGAGCCCGTCGGTCTCGATCACGATGCAGGGCGCGGCCAGGCCGCTGGGATGCGGCACCGGGTGATTCGCGATCTCCACCACGGTGCCGGAGCTGGAGGCATGGACCTTGGCCCCGACGTAACCGCTCGGACGGGCGATCGGCTGGCCGCAGAGCACGCGTTCGCCGGGGACCACGATCGGCTCGGCCGGCTGGCCGACGTGCTGCGAGAGCGGTAGCACCAGCTGCGGCGGGACCGGGATCGTGCCGATCTGGTCGCCGGTGGCGCGCGCCGTGCGCGCGTCCAGCTTCAGCCCGCCATGGAAGCGCCAGAGCCCCGGCTGCTTCACCGGCGCTCCGCCGCCAGCGGCTCGGCCGGCCGCGGCCACTTCCAGGTCTTCAGGGTCACCGGCTCTTCGACCATGGCGATGCAGTCCACCGGGCAGGGCGCGACACAGAGCTCGCAACCGGTGCACTCGCTGGCGATCACCGTATGCATCTGCTTGCCGGCGCCGAGGATGGCGTCGACCGGGCAGGCCTGGATGCAGAGCGTGCAGCCGATGCACAGCGGCTCGTCGATGACCGCCACGGTGCGCGGCTTGATCTCGCCGCTCTCCGGGTCCAGCGGCTTCGGGTCGCGCTCGAGCAGGTCGGCCAGGGCGCGGATGGTGGCCTCGCCGCCCGGAGGGCAGCGGTTGATGTCGGCCGTGCCCGCAGCGATCGCCTCGGCGTAGGGGCGGCAGCCGGCGAAACTGCACTGGCCGCACTGGGTCTGGGGCAGCAGGGCGTCGATCCGGTCGACCACCGGGTCGCCCTCGGTGCGGAAGCGCACGGCGGCAAAGCCCAGCGCCAGGCCGAACAGCAGCGCGATACCGGCGATGACGGCGACGGCGGCAATCATGTCAGCCCCGCACCAGGCCGGCGAAACCCATGAAGGCCAGCGACATGAGGCCGGCCGTCACCAGGGCGATGGAGGCGCCGCGGAAGGGCGCCGGCACGTCGGCCGCGGCGATGCGCTCGCGCACGCCGGCGAACAGCACCAGCACCAGGGAGAAGCCGATGGCGGCACCGAAGCCGTAGACGAAGGACTCGAGGAAACCATGGCTCTCCTGCACGTTCAACAGCGCCACGCCGAGGACGGCGCAGTTGGTGGTGATCAGCGGCAGGTAGATCCCGAGCACCTGGTAGAGCAGGGGGCTCGTCTTGTGGACCACCATCTCGGTGAACTGCACCACGCCGGCGATCACCAGGATGAAAGCGATGGTGCGCAGGTATTCGAGGCCGAGCGGGGCGAGCAGGAACTCCTGCACCAGGTAGCTGCAGACCGACGACAGGGTCAGCACGAAGGTGGTCGCCAGGGCCATGCCGGCCGCGGTTTCCAGCTTCCTCGACACGCCCATGAAGGGGCACAGGCCGAGGAACTTCACCAGTACGAAGTTGTTTACCAGCACGGTGGCCACGAGAATGAGAGCCAGCTCTTGCATTGCCTCAGGTTCCGGGACGAGGTCGCCTCAGGTCACCCGCATGCCGGGTTCGGCACCGGCATCGGGCGCCAGCAGGAAGATGCCGCCGTCGCCGGAGGCTGCCAGCACCATCCCTTCGGACAGGCCGAAGCGCATCTGCCGCGGTTTCAGGTTCGCCACCACGACGGTGAGCCTGCCGGGAAGGTCTTCGGCGCGATAGGCCGAGCGGATGCCGGAGAAGACCTGGCGCTGGCTGTCGCCGAGGTCCAGCGTGAGCTTCAGCAGCTTGTCGGCCCCGTCCACGTAGTCGGCCTCGACGATGCGCGCTACCCGCAGGTCCACCTTGAGGAAGTCGTCGATGGCGATCTCGGCCGGGCCTTCCTCTGTGCCGGCCGGCGCCGCGACGCGAGCCGGCGCGGGCTTTTTCTCGAGGCTGTCGCGCGAGGCGTCCAGCAGGGCCTGCACCGCCTTCGGGTCCACCCGCTGCATCAGGGCCTCGAACGGCCCGATGGCGTGGTCGAGCAGCGGCCGGCCGGCGTCGTCCCACTGCAGCGGCGGGCAGCGCAGGAAGGCCTCGGCCGCCGCCGCCAGCCGCGGCAGCACGGGCTTGAGGTAGGTCACCAGGCTGCGGAAACCGTTCAGTCCCTGGGTGCAGGCCGCCTGCACCTCGCGCTCGCGCCCGGCTTCCTTGGCCATCACCCAGGGCTTTTCCCGGTCGATGTACTGGTTCACCCGGTCGGCCAGGGCCATGACCTGGCGCATCGCCTGGTTGTAGCGGCGCTGCTCGAAATGCTCGGCGATCTCCGGGCCGGCCGCTGCCAGCGCAGCCTGCAGCTCCGGCTCGGGCAGCTCCGCCGCCAGGCGGCCGTCGGCCACGCGGTGGATGAAGCCGGCGCAGCGGCTGGCGATGTTGACCAGCTTGCCGACCAGGTCGGAGTTCACCCGCTGGACGAAGTCGTCGAGGTTGAGGTCGATGTCCTCGGGGCCGGGACCGAGCTTGGTGGCGTAGTAGTAGCGCAGGGCCTCGGGATCGAGATGCTCCAGCCAGGTGCTGGCGCGAATGAAGGTGCCGCGGGACTTGGACATCTTTTCGCCGTTCACGGTGAGGAAGCCGTGGGCGAAAACCGCCGACGGCATCCGGAAGCCGGCGCCGTGCAGCACGGCCGGCCAGAAGAGCGAATGGAAGTACACGATGTCCTTGCCGATGAAGTGGTACAGCTCCTTGTCGCCGCCCGGCCGCCACCAGGCATCGAAGTCCAGCTCGGGCTGGCGATCGCAAAGATGGCGGAAACTGGCGATGTAGCCGATCGGGGCGTCCAGCCAGACGTAGAAATACTTGCCGGGGCGCCCCGGGATCTCGAACCCGAAATACGGCGCGTCGCGGCTGATGTCCCAGTCCTGCAGCCCCGCCTCGAACCATTCCTCGAGCTTGTTGCGCATGCTGTCGTGCAGGCGCCCCTCCGCCATCCAGGACTTCAGCAGCGGTTCGAAGTTCCCCAGCTTGAAGAACAGGTGCTCGGATTCCCGCTCCACCGGTCGCGTCCCGGACAGGACCGAGACCGGGTCCACCAGCTCGGATGGCCGGTAGGTGGCGCCGCAGACCTCGCAGCTGTCGCCGTACTGGTCGGCGGCGCCGCAGCGCGGGCAGGTGCCGCGGACGAAGCGGTCCGGCAGGAACATCTGCTCCTGCTCGTCGTAGGACTGGCGGATCGCCCGGGTCTCGATGTGGCCGCCGGCCTCGAGCGCGGCGAAGATCTCCTCCACCAGCGCCCGGTTTTCGTCCGAGTGGGTGCTGTGGTAGTTGTCGAAGCTCACGAGGAAGCCGGCGAAGTCCTCGACCTGGCCGGCGTGGACCTCGCGGATCAGCGCTTCCGGCGTGATCCCGTCCTGGCGGGCCTTGAGCATGATCGGCGTGCCATGGGCGTCGCTGGCGCAGACGTAGATGCAGCGGTGGCCGCGCAGGCGCTGGAAGCGCACCCAGATGTCGGTCTGGATGTACTCGACCATGTGGCCGAGGTGCAGCGGCCCGTTGGCGTAGGGCAGGGCGCTGGTGACAAGGATTTCGCGGCTGTCGCTCATGATCGCTTCCCGCCGAGGTTAAGCGGGAAATTATGCCATATCCGGGGCTCAGGCCCCGGGACGCGGCGGCTCGGAATCCTCGACGCGCTTGCGGAAGCGTTCCTTGTTGATGGCGCGCTCGTACGCTTCGCGGGCGGTGATGAAGCGCCGGTCCATGAGTTCCTGCAGGGCCGCGTCCATGGTGCGCATCCCGACGCCCGCCCCCGACTGCATCGCGGTTTCGAGCTGGTCCAGCTTGCCCTGGCGCAACAGGTTGGCGATGGCCGGCGTGTTGATCAGGATCTCCAGCGCGGGAATCCGGCCGTCACCGGTCTTCAGCCGGCACAACTGCTGGGAGATCACCCCGCGCAGGGAGGTCGAGAGCATGGTCCGGACGTGCGGCTGCTTTTCCGGCGGGAAGGCGTGGACGATCCGGTCCACCGTGGCCGCCGCCCCGTTGGTGTGCAGGGTGCCCATCACCAGGATGCCCATCTCGGCGGCCGTGATGGCGGTGGCCATGGTCTCCAGGTCGCGCAGCTCGCCGACCAGCACCACGTCCGGATCCTCGCGCAGCGCCGAGTGCAGGGCTTCGGCGAAGCTGGGGGTGTGGTTGCCGACTTCGCGCTGGCTGACCAGGCAGCTGATGCGGCTGTGGAGGAACTCGATCGGGTCCTCGATGGTGATGATGTGGCCTTTGCGCGAGCGATTGATCTCGTTGATCATCGCGGCCAGGGTGGTGGACTTGCCCGAGCCCGTCTTGCCGGTCACCAGGATCATCCCCTGGCGGTGCAGGCACAGGCTGCGCACCACGTCGGGCAGCTTGAGCGACTCCAGCGACACGGCCTGCGACGGGATGGCGCGCATCACGGCGCCCATGCCGCCGAGATGCCGGAACACGTTGACGCGGAAGCGGGACACACCCTCGATCATGTAGGCGAAGTCGGCCTGGTCCTCGCGGTCGAAGGTGGCCGCCGCCAGCGGCGTGGCGATCGACTGCAGGTTGGTGGACAGCTCCTGCTCGTCCAGCAGGTCCGGCTCGAGGGTCTGCAGGTCGCCATGCAGGCGGAAGCGCGGCGGATTGCGGGCGATCAGGTGCAGGTCCGAGCCGCCGCGCTCGACGGTCATCCGCAGCAGCCGGTCCACCAGGTCGGTGCGTTGGTGCCGGCCGGTCAGCGTCGGGTCGCTCATTCGGCCAGGTCCAGTTTCGGCAGGACGCCGGTGTCGGTGACAAAGCGCGCGAACTGCTTCTTTTCGGTGGCGAAGCGGTAGGCGTCGTCCGGGTCGATCTCGCGGCGCTGGATCGCCTCCATCAGCGCCTGGTCCATGAGCTGCATCCCGACGTCCTTGCCGGTCTGGAGCTGCGAGGGGATCAGGTGCGTCTGGTCGCTCATGATCAGGCGCGAGATGGCCTTGTTGCGGATCATGATCTCGTGGACCGCCTTGCGGTCGCGCCCGTCGACCGTCTTCACCAGCACCTGGGTGATCACCGCCACCAGGCTCTGCGACAGGAAGCTCTTGGTCTGTTCCCGCACGTCGGCGGGCAGGGCGTCGATCACGCGGTCGATGGTCTTGACTGCGCCGGTGGTGTGCAGCGTGCCCAGCACGAGGTGCCCGGTTTCGGCCGCCGTCATGGCCATGCTGATGGTCGCGGCGTCGCGCATTTCGCCCACCAGGATGACGTCGGGATCCTCGCGCAGCGCCGCCCGCACGCCGTCGGCGAAGCTGCGCAGGTGCGTGCCGAGCTCACGCTGCACCACCTGGGAGCTCTTGCTCTTGTGCACGAACTCGATCGGGTCTTCCAGGCTGATGATATTCATCTTCCGCGTCGAGTTGAGGAAGTCGATCATCGCCGCCAGGGTGGTCGACTTGCCGGTGCCGGTGGCGCCGGTCACCAGGACCATGCCCTGGTGGTAATCGCACAGCTGGCGGATGATCGGCGGCAGCCCCAGCGACTCGAGCGTCGGCACTTCGGCGGGGATGAAGCGGAATACCGCGCCCGGGCCGGTGTCCTTGCGGAAGAGGTTGACGCGGAAGCGGCCCCCTTCGGCGCTGACGTAGGAGAAATCGAGGTCGTGGCCGTGGCGGAACACGTCCTTCTGTTTCGGCGTCAGGATCTCGGTGACGTAGCCTTCCAGCTCGGCGGCCGACAGGTCGCGGAACTTGATGGGCATCAGGTCGCCGCGCAGCCGGAGCATGGGCGGCACGCCCACCGCCAGGTGGATGTCGGAGCAGCCCTGCGCCATGGCGAGCTGCAGGAAGGCGTCGATCCTGGCCAGGGCTTACTTCTCCATTCCGAAAAACGGACGCAGCGCCTCCCGCACCTCTTCCATGGTGTCGAAGCGCTTGCTCTTGTCCACCGACATGCAGCGGCTGATCAGTTTCGAGAGCTCGGCCGGGACCGCGGGATTGAGCTCGCGCGCCGGCTTGGCCTTGCCCTGTACGTGCTGGTACATGACCGACATGTGGTCTCCCCGGGTGTACGGCGCAAAGCCCGTGACCATCTCGTAGAGGATGACGCCGAGGCTGTAGATGTCCGCCTTCTCGTCCACCTTCTTGCCCAGGATCTGCTCCGGGGCCATGTATTTCGGCGAGCCTATCACATAGCCGGTGCGGGTGAGCTGCGTGTCCCCGCTGGCCCGGGCCGCGGCCACGCCGAAGTCCACGACCTTCACCAGCTTCGTGTCGTCGATGAGCACGTTGGCAGGCTTGAGGTCGCGGTGCACGACGCCGGCCTGGTGCGCCACGAACATGCCGGTGGCGATGTCCGAGCCATACTGCAGCGCGAGGTCCAGCACCAGCGGTTTCTCCTCTTTCAGCTCGTCCGACAGCGGATGGGACTGGAAGTACTCCATGGAGATGGCGTACAGCCCGCCGAGCGACAGGAAGTCATAGATCCGGATGACGTTCCGGTGGGTGATCTTGCGCGAGTAGCGCAGCTCGTGGATGAAGCGCTTCAGCATCTCCTCGTCCTGGGCCACGCCCGGGTTGAGGAACTTGAGCACCAGCTCCTCGTCCACCACCTGGTCCTCGACCAGCAGCACGGTGCCGAAAGCGCCCTTGCCGATCTGCCGCACGAACTTGTAGCGGCCGTCGATGACGTCGCCCGGCTCGAGCTTGGTGATGTCGAGTGTCTGGCCGTACTGGGCCGCCGCCTTCAGCAGCTCGCGCCAGTCCTTGCCGTCGCCCGGCCCCGGCTCGCCCGCGGCGCTGGCGGCCGCGGCCCCGCCGCCCACGGTGCCCGACAGCGTCCCGGTCGCCGTCCCGGTGCGCTCCTGCAGCCGCTGCACGGCCGCGGCGGCGGCCTCCGCGACGGTCGGGTCCTGCGAGCCGCTTTCGCGTGCCAGCCGGTTGATGATTTCGTCCGCCGCGGCCGGGTCCACCGCCTCGGCGAGAGCCTTCATGGCCTCGACGCGTACTTCCTTGTTCTTGTGATCGAGCAGCCGCTTGAGGTGGGGCACCGCTTCCTTGCCCGCCAGCTTGCCCAGTGCCCGGGCGGCGGCCGGGATCGAGCGGGATTCGCTGCCGAGCATGGCGACCAGCGCCGGCACGGCGCGGGCGTCGCCGATTTCGCCCAGCGCATCCGCCGCGCGTTCGCGCACCCACCAGTCCTTGTCGCGCGTCGCAGCGATGAGGTGCTGGACCGCGCGCTCGTCCTTGGTGCTGTTGAGGATCTCCACCGCCGCGCGGCGCACCGACTCGTCCTCGTCGTTGATCAGCCCGAGCACGGCGTCGATCACGCGCGGCCCGCCGATCCGCGCCAGCGCGTCGGTGGCCCGCGCGCGGACCCACCAGTCGTCGTCGCCCAGCGCGCTGAGCAGGTCCTTGATCGAGTCCTGGTCGCCGATCTCGTTGAGCACTTCCACTGCAGCCCGCCGCGCGAAGTCGGACTCGTCCTTGAGCACCTCGACCAGGTGGCGCAGCGTGTCGGGATGGCGCTTGCGGATGATCACGTCCACGGCGCGGTTCTGGACGCCCAGGTCGGGGTCGCGCAGCAGGCCGCAGAGCAGCTCGATGTTGGCGGTCCCGCTCATGCGCTCGAGCGCCCCGAGCGCGGTCTGGCGGATCAGCTTGTTGTCGCTGCGCAGCTCCCGCTCCAGGGCTTCCTGGACATCCGGCCGGTCGAAGCCGGACAGGATTTCCATGATGTGCGCCTTGGCGCCGACGTCCTTGCCAGTGAGGCGGCTCACCAGTTCCGGTACCAGGCTTTCGTCGGCCGCCGCGGCAATCAGCTTGAACAGCGCGGCCTTCTCGGTCGGCCCGGCCTGGTAGGCCTGGTTGAGCAAGGCGCGTACGTCGAGCCGGGGCTGCTGCGCGGCGAGGATTTCGAGCAATGCCGGTCGCGGCGCATGCTCGTCCGCAAGATGATCGAGGAGCTTGTTCGGGTTGTAGTCGCGGCTGTTGCTCAGCGCCCACACCAGGCCCTTGAGCGCCTTGGCGTTGCTCGACGACATCAGGGCGACGGCCTCGCCGACCGTGGCCGGCGACACCAGCACGCCGAGCACGCGGCACAGCGCCTGCATGCGGGGGCCGTCCGCCGTCTCGAGCTGCGCAACGGTCTTGCGCATGGCGGGCACCCCGATCTTTCGCAGGCGGGCCACGGCCTTGCGGCCGCCGTCGCCTTCCAGGTCGGCGGGTCCCTGGATGCCGGCCAGGATGCGGTCGGCGATCGCGCCGCCGAACAGGCTCACCGCCGGCCTCCCGGGGCGGCGGGGCGAGATCGATGGTGGCTGCGGTCGCGGCGCGACATGGGTGCAAGCGGGTTTGGCTGGGCGTCTCTCAAGTGGTCTTTCCGGCTTCTGCTCCCGGCATTGTACGGTCCCGGCGCCGGTCCTGATGGCATCCTGCCTGCCCCCGGGCCGGGCGTTCGAACCCTGTACAGTACACCGCGCCGGCCCGGCCTCCAAGCGGTGCTGCCGGCGTCCGCGGGGTCGGCTACAATGCGCGCCTCTTTCATCAGTTTAGCGACTCTGCGGGGCTTCAAATGACCCAGGAAACCATTGACCGTGCGCGCAGCCTGCTGGCGGAGCGTGTCGATCCCGTCCTCGAGCAGGACCTGGTCTCGGCCGGCGCCGTCGCCGACCTCAGCCTGGTGGACGGCGAGCTGACGGTCAGCCTGCGCTTCGGCTTTCCGTCGGATCGCTACGCCCGCGAGCTGCAGCGCGAGTTCTCCGGCCTGCTGGGCGAGCTGCCTGGCGTGTCACGGGTGAAGGTCAAGACCGAGTGGGCGGTGGAATCGCGCTCGGTGCAGCCGGGACTGTCGCCGTTCCCCGGCATTCGCAACATCATCGCGGTCGCTTCCGGCAAGGGCGGCGTGGGCAAGTCCACCACGACCGTGAACCTGGCGCTGGCGCTGGTCGCCGAGGGCGCGAAGGTCGGGATCCTGGACGCCGACATCTACGGGCCGAGCCAGCCGCGCATGCTCGGCCTGTCGGGCCGGCGCCCGAGCAGCGAGGACGGCAAGCGCATCAGCCCGGTGGAGTCCTTCGGCGTCAAGTGCATGTCCATCGGCTTCCTCATCGACGAGGACCAGCCGATGATCTGGCGCGGCCCCATGGTGACCCAGGCGCTCCAGCAGCTGCTCGGCGACACCAACTGGGGCGAAATCGACTACCTGATGGTGGACATGCCGCCGGGCACGGGCGACATCCAGCTGACCCTGTCCCAGCGCGTGCCGGTGAGCGGCGCCGTCATCGTCACCACCCCGCAGGACATCGCGCTGCTCGACGCCCGCAAGGGCCTGCGCATGTTCGAGAAGGTCAAGGTGCCGGTGCTGGGCATCGTCGAGAACATGAGCCTGCACATCTGCTCCAACTGCGGCCACCAGGAGCCGATTTTCGGCACCGGCGGCGGCGAGCGCATGGCGGAGCAGTACGGCGTGCCGCTGCTGGGCAACCTGCCGCTGGATATCCACATCCGCGAGGAGGCCGATGCCGGCCAGCCTTCGGTCGTGGCCGATCCGGACGGTCCGGCGGCCGGCGCTTACCTGGATATCGCCCGGCGCATGTGCGCGCGCCTGGCGGCCGGCGGGGCCCTGCCGGGCGCCAAGTTCCCGACCATCAGCTTCGAGGACGACTGATGAGCATCAAGTCCGACCGCTGGATCCGCCGCATGGCGGAGGCGCACGGCATGATCGAGCCTTTCGAGGCGAGCCAGGTGCGGGCGGTCGACGGCCGCAAGGTGGTCAGCTTCGGCACTTCCAGCTACGGCTACGACGTGCGCTGCGCGCCGGACTTCAAGATCTTCACCAACATCAATTCGGCGGTGGTCGACCCCAAGGCCTTCGACGCCTCGAGTTTCGTCGACGTCAGCGCCGACGTGTGCATCATCCCGCCCAACTCTTTCGCCCTCGCGCGCACCGTGGAGTACTTCCGGATCCCGCGCAGCGTGCTGACCATCTGCCTCGGCAAGAGCACTTACGCGCGTTGCGGGATCATCGTCAACGTGACCCCGCTCGAGCCCGAGTGGGAAGGGCACGTCACGCTGGAGTTCTCCAACACCACGCCGCTGCCGGCCAAGATCTATGCCAACGAGGGCGTGGCCCAGATGCTGTTCCTGGAGTCGGACGAAGTCTGCGAGACGTCCTACGCCGACCGCGGCGGCAAGTACCAGGGCCAGCGCGGGGTGACGCTGCCGAAGGCCTGAGGCGTCGGCCTCAGACGACCACCGGCCGCCGCAGCGGGCGGCCGTAGAGCCAGGGGCCGCCGTCCTTCCATTCCAGCCGGCCTTCGGCTACCCAGCGCACGGCCCGCGGGTAGATTTCGTGTTCGCGGGCCTGCACCTTGCGGGCGAGGCTCTCGGGGTCGTCGCCGGGCAGGACCGGCACGCGCGCCTGCAGCACCACCGGGCCGCCGTCGAGCTCCTCGGTGACGTAGTGCACGCTCGTGCCGTGCATGCGGTCGCCGGCCGCCAGCGTCCGCCGGTGCGTATGCAGCCCGCGGTGCAGCGGCAGGAGGGAGGGGTGAATGTTGAGCATCCGTCCTTCCCAGGCGCGAACCAGGCCCGGCTCCAGTACCCGCATGAAGCCGGCCAGCACCACCAGCTCTGCGCCCGCCTCCCGCAGGGCGGCGCCGAGTGCTGCGTTCCAGGCGGCCCGGTCGGCGCTTGCCGCGGGCGCGATCGTCGCCGTGGGGACACCCGCCGCCCGTGCCCGTTCCAACCCGTAGGCGTCGGGCCGGTCGGAGGCGACCAGCCGGAAGTCCACCGGCAGCCGGCCCCGGGCCCGGGCATCGAGCAGCGCCTGCAGGTTGCTGCCGAAGCCCGACACCAGCACCGCGACGGGCAGCGGCGCGCGGGTCATCAGGCGAACACCACCCTGCGCTCACCGCGCTCGATGCGGCCGGCCACCCAGGCCTGCTCGCCCTCGGCTGCCAGCAGCTCGACGGCCCGGTCGGCCTGCGCCGCCGGCACCACCACTGCCATGCCCAGGCCGCAATTGAAGGTGCGGTACATTTCCGCGTCCGCGATCCCGCCTTCCGCCTGCAGCCAGTCGAACACCGCCGGCCGACGCCAGCTGGCGGCGTCGATCACCGCCGCCGTCTCGTCCGGCAGGACGCGCGGCAGGTTCTCCGGCAGGCCGCCGCCGGTGATGTGCGCCAGCGCGCGCACCTCGACCTCGGCCAGCAGCGCCAGCAGCGGCTTGACGTAGATGCGCGTGGGCGCGAGCAGCTGGTCGAACAGCGGGCGCCCTTCCAGTTCCGTGTCCGGCCCCGCGCCGCTGCGCTCCAGCACCTTGCGCGCCAGCGAGTAGCCGTTGGAATGCAGCCCGGAGGAGGCCAGCCCGATGATCGCGTCGCCCGGCGCCACGCGCGTGCCGTCGATGATCCGGTCGTGCTCCACGATCCCGACGCAGAAGCCCGCCAGGTCGTACTCGCCGCCCTGGTAGAAGCCGGGCAGCTCGGCCGTCTCGCCGCCGAGCAACGCGGCGCCGGCCTGGCGGCAGCCTTCGGCGATGCCCGCGATCACGGCGGCGGCGACGTCCACGTCCAGGCGGCCGGTGGCGTAGTAGTCGAGGAAGAACAGCGGCTCGGCGCCCTGCACCACGACGTCGTTGGCGCACATGGCCACCAGGTCGATGCCCACCCCGTCGTGGCGGCCGGTGTCGATCGCCAGTTTCAACTTGGTGCCGACGCCGTCCGTGCCGGCCACCAGCACGGGGCGACGGTAGCCGGCCGGGATCTCGAACAGGCCGCCGAAGCCGCCGATGCCGGAGAGCACGCCGGGCCGCATGGTCGCGCGCACCGCGGGCTTGATGCGCTCGACCAGGGCGTTGCCCGCGTCAATGTCCACGCCGGCGTCCTTGTACGTCAGCGGTGTGCGATCGCTCATGGGGATGACATCCGTATGCGGCCCCGGCCGGGGCGGTGGCGTGTTATTTTATCCGACGCTTCGAGCCGAGGCAGGATACCCCGAAAGTGCGTCGCTTCCATCCCGTCTTTTCGCTTCTCATCCTGGCGCTGGCCCTGGCGGCGATGCTCGCTTGCGGGCCGGCCCGCGCGGACCGGGTCCAGGGCCTGTACGAGGCCGAAGTGCCGATGGTGGACGAGGACCGGGAGGCGGCGTTCGGCGCGGCCCTGGGCGAAGTGCTGGTGCGGATCACCGGGCGGCGCGACATCGCGACGCGCGCAGAGGCCGGGGCGCTGCTGGCCGACGCCGCGGCCTACGCGCAGCAGTTCCGCCAGCCGGCGCCCGACCGCCTGTGGGTGGCGTTCGACGGCGCTGCGCTGGAGAGCGAGCTCGCCCGGCTGGAACTGCCGGTATGGGGCGCGGACCGGCCGGTGACGCTGCTCTGGGTGGCGATGGATGCCGGCGGCGGGCGGCGCTTCGTCGTTGCCTCGGGCGCGGAGCAACCCCTCGAGGCCGAGCTGCGCATCGCGCTGCAGGACGCGGCCCGGCAGCGCGGCATCCCGATCATGTTCCCGCTGATGGACGCCGAGGACCGCGCCCGGGCCTCCTTCGCCGAGGTCTGGGGCGGGTTCGAGGACTCGATCCGGGAGGCGTCCCGGCGCTACGGCGCCGACGCCGTCCTGGTTGGGCGGTTGAGCGCCGCGGACGGGGACTTCGGCCGCTGGACCCTGCTGGAGGACGGCGGCGCGCAACGGTGGACCGGGGGCGCCGCGGAAAGCCTCGGACGGGTGGCGGATCTGTTCGCCGGCCGGTTCGCGGTGGTCTCCTCCGGCGCGTCGCGGCCGGTCCTGGTCGAGGTGGCCGGCCTCGGTTCGGTCGAGGACTATGCCCGGGTGATGCTGTTCCTGGAACAGCTGACCGCCGTGCAGGCACTGTCGCTGGAGCGTCTCGACGGCGATGCCGCGATCTTCCGCCTGGTGCTGCAGGGGAGCACCGAGGCGTTCGCGGAGTCGGTCGCCCTGGGGCGCCTGCTCGAGCGGAACCTGGCCGGGAGCGGCGCCGAGCTCAGCTACCGCGTGGCGCGATGAGAGCCCGCGATATTCCGAACCTGCTCTGCGTGCTGCGCATCCTGCTGACCGTGCCGGTGGGCTGGGGCATCGTCACCGGGCGCTACGAGCTGGCGCTGGTGCTGTTCTTCGTCGCCGGCGCGACTGACGCCGTGGACGGGTTCCTGGCCAAGCGCTTCTCCTGGCAGAGCCGACTCGGCGGCATGCTGGACCCGGCCGCCGACAAGCTGCTGCTGGCAACCGCGTTCATCACGCTCTGGATGGCCGGCTACGTGCCCACCTGGCTGCTGCTGGCCGTGGTGGCCCGGGATCTCGTAATCGTCACCGGCGCCGGGCTCTACCGCTGGCTGATCGGGGCGTTCGAGGCCGAGCCCAGCAAGATCAGCAAGTTGAATTCCCTGCTGCAGCTGTCCTATGTGATCCTGATCCTGGCCAAGCTCGTCTTCGGCTTGCCGACCCCGGCGCTGATCGCGGCGCTCGGCTGGTGCGTGCTCGCCACGACGGTAGTCAGCGGCGTCGACTACGTGATCCGGTGGGGCGCGCGGGCGCGCGCCGTGAAGGCCTGATGCGGCAGTTGCCCCTGCCCGTGCGGCTGCGGGACTTCGCCCTGTTCGAGACCTTCGAGGCGGGGCCCAACGGCGCGGTCGTCGCCCTGCTGGCCGCGCCGGCGCAGGCGGCCCCGGCAGCCTGGGTCTGGGGCCCGCCCGCCAGCGGCAAGAGCCACCTGCTGCAGGCTGCCTGCGCCGCGCATGCCGGCGCCGCCTACCTGCCGGCGGCAGAGCTCTGGCCCGGCGGGCCGACGACCCTGGCCGGCTGGGAAGACCGGTCCCTGGTCTGCCTCGACGACGTCGATCGCCTGCTGGGGCAGCGGGACTGGGAGGTCGCACTGTTCGGCCTGTTCAACGCGCTGTGGGAGCGCGGCGGGTGCCTGGTGGTCAGCGCCACGACGGCGCCCGGCGCGGCCGGGTTCGTGCTGCCGGACCTCGCCTCGCGCCTGGCCTGGGGCGGCGTGTTCCGGCTCGAGCCGCTGGCCGACGACGATCGCGTCGCGGCGCTGCGCAAGCGCGCGCGTCACCGCGGGCTGGAGCTGCCCGAAGACGTGGCGCGTTACCTGCTGCGCCGGCTGCCGCGGGACATGCGCGCCCTGTGCGACTGGCTGGACCGTCTCGACACGGCCTCGCTCGCCGCCGGGCGTCGCCTCACCATGCCTTTCGTGCGCGAGGTCATCGCGGCCGGGCGTCCGGAGCGCCCCGTCGCACCCAGCTGACGGCCGCGCCGAAGGCGAGGGCCACGGCGAAAGCGCCGGCGGTGACCCAGCCGCGCGCCTCGGGGTTGCCGACCGCGCCGACCAGGAAGCCCGCCGCATAGAACGGCAGCAGCAGGCTCAGCCGCTGGGCGGTGCGCGGTTGCGCCCGGGCCAGGCCGATGACTCCGAGCCCGAGCGGGAGCAGCAGGAGCAGGAGCAGCCCCACGCCGGGCCAGCCGCCGTCGCCGGCGACCGGGGCCAGCCAGCCGGCGAGGCAGGCGCCCGTGACTGCCAGGGAGGCGATCGCCACGGCGCGCGCCGGCGCGACACCGCTCAACGGAGCTCTTCCCGCGCGGCGGCCAGGGCTGAGCCCGCCAGGGCCAGCCGGCGGCCGAGGGCCCGCGCCAGGGCCTGCTCCGCCTCGTCCAGCCGGTCGCCGCCCTCCCGGCCCGCGACGTGGCTGGGGCCGTAGGGCGTGCCGCCCCCGCGGGTGTCGGTGAGCGCCTGCAGCGTATAGGGCAGGCCGAGGACCAGCGCGCCGTGATGTAGCAGCGGGATCATCATGCTCAGCAGGGTCGATTCCTGGCCGCCATGCTGGGTGGACGTCGAGGTGAACACGCCGGCCGGCTTGCCGGACACGGCGCCCTCCAGCCACAGCTCGCTGGTGCCGTCGAGGAAGTATTTCAGCGCGGCGGCCATGTTGCCGAAACGCGTCGGGCTGCCCAGCGCCAGCGCGTCGCAGGCCCGCAGGTCGTCGAGGGTGGCGTACGGCGCCCCGTCCGCCGGTACCGGCGGGGCCGCTGTGCGCGTCTCCGGCGCCACCGGCGGCACGGTGCGCAGCACCGCTTCGGCCTCGGGCACCGTGCCGACGCCGCGCGCGATCTGGCGCGCCAGTCCCGCCGTGCTCCCGTTCCGGGAGTAATACAGCACCAGTACCCGGGTCACGGCAGGATCTCCAGCACGGCCTCGGGCGGACGGCCCAGGCGCGCTTTCCGGCCCACGACCACGATCGGCCGCTCGATCAGTTTCGGCTGGCTGGCCATGGCCTCAAGGATCGCATCCTCGCTGGTACCTGGCGCATCCAGCCCGAGCGCCTTGAACTCGGGCTCCTTGCGCCGCACCAGCGCGCTCGCCGGCAGGCCGAGCTTGCGCAGCAGCGCCTTGAGCGTGGCCCGGTCGGGCGGCGTCTTGAGGTACTCGACGACGCGGGGCTTCACGCCGTGCTCCTCGAGCAGCGCCAGGGTTTGCCGCGACTTTGAACAACGAGGATTATGATAGACCGTCACTGCCATGATTTATCTCCAATTTCCCGGGGGTTTCATTGCCTCGTCCGGCTTGACGGGCGAAAGCCCCGACTGCTAGTTTCTGTTTCCTGCCGGTAGCTTGAGAGTGGGTCCCCGATGATTGACGCCCCCGGCGCGAGGCGCAGGCTTGGCCGCGGTGCCACCGTGGTCGCCGCGCTCGTGCTTGCCGCCTGTGCCAGCGCGCCCGTCCAGGAGATGAGCGACGCGCGCCAGGCGATCCACGCCGCCGAGGAAGCGGGCGCGGCCGAGCTGGCGCCCGAGGCCCTCAGCGAGGCGCGGCGCCTGCTCAGCAGCGCCGAGCAGAAACTCCAGTACCGCGCTTATTCCGGGGCGCGCCACGACGCCCGCGAGGCGCGCCGCAGGGCGGCTGACGCGCTCCGCGCCGCCAAGGACAAAGAGGACTGAGGCCGGCGTGACCGTCGCCCGCCGCTGCACCGTCACCGGCCGCGTCCAGGGCGTGTTCTTCCGCGCCAGCACCGCCCGCAAGGCAGCCGAGCTCGGCGTCACCGGCGCGGCGCGCAATCTTCCTGACGGCACGGTCGAAGTGCTGGCCTGCGGCAGCGAGCAGGCCGTGGCCGGCCTGTGCGACTGGCTGCACGAGGGGCCGCCCGCAGCCCGGGTGGACGAGGTGGAGGTCCGGGACGTCCCGGTGCCCGACCCCCTGCCGCGCAACTTCGCCACGGGCTGAGCGGACCGGCCCGGCCGGCGGGGCATCAGTACCGGTACCACTTGCGGCCCAGCCGGTCGAAAACACGGTCCGGGTACCAGCGCTGGCCGCGGCTGCCGTTGTAGCGCGCCAGTGCGGCCCGGCGGTCGCCACGCTCCTTTTCCAGGTAATAGGCCAGGATGCGGCAGCCGTAGAGCAGGTTGGTCTGGATGTCGTGCAGGTTGTCGTCGGGACGGCCGATCTCGTTGCGCCAGAACGGCATCACCTGCATCAGCCCGAGCGCGCCCGCGTGGGAGATGGCATAGCGGTCGAAATTGCTCTCGACGTCGATGACGGCCAGCACCAGCTCCGGCGGCAGCTCGAACATGGTGGCGTAGCGATGCACCAGCCGCAGGATGAGCATGCGCTCCTGCTCGTCCGGTACCTGGCGCGCCAGCCGCCTCGACATGTCCGTCAGCCAGACCTCGGCGTCGAAGCGATCGGCGAAACTGTCGGCTTCCTCGACGGCGGCACGCAGTGCCTCGCGCAGCTCGGGGTCCACCGGCGCCGTCGCACGGTCCGCCGCGGCGGGCAGCGCCAGGCAGAACAGCAGCGCCGCGAGCAGGTTCCTCATCGCTGGTGCCGGTCGATCCCCTGGCGCACGCGCTCGAGCAGCGCCGCCGCGGCGCCTTCCAGCGGCAGTGCCTCGTTGTCCTCGGCCCGGCGCGAGCGGTATTCCAGCGCGCCTGCCGCCAGCCCGCGCTCGCCTACGACCACGCGGTGGGGAATGCCGAGCAGCTCGATGTCGGCGAATTTCACGCCCGGGCGCACGTCCCGGTCGTCGAGCAGGACCTCGACGCCGGCTTCGAGCAGCGCTTGGTACAGCGGTTCGACCGCGGTCCGCACCGCCTCGCTCTTTTGCGGGTTCATGGGTACCAGCGCGACCTGGAAGGGCGCGATGGTCTCCGGCCAGACAATGCCGCGGTCGTCGAAGTGCTGTTCGATGGCGGCGGCCACCAGGCGCGTCACGCCGATGCCGTAGCAGCCCATGAACATCGGTTGCTCGCGACCCTCGGCGTCGAGCACCAGCGCGCCCATCGATTCGCTGTACTTGCGGCCGAGCTGGAACACGTGGCCCACCTCGATGCCGCGGGCGATTGCCAGCGTGCCCTGGCCGTCCGGGCTCGGATCGCCGGCGAGGACGTTGCGGATGTCGGCTGCCGCGGGCTCCGGCAGGTCGCGGCCCCAGTTGACCCCGACCAGGTGCGCGTCGGCCTCGTTGGCGCCGCAGGCGAAGTCGGCTGCGGCCAGCGCGGCGTGGTCGGCGTACACCTGGATGCCGAGGCCGACCGGACCGACGAAGCCCGGCTCGCAGCCGGCCGCCGCCTGCACCTGCTCCGCGGTGGCCATGCGCAACGGCGCCGCCACTCCGGGGAGCTTTTCCGCCTTCACCGCATTGAGTTCGTGGTCGCCGCGGATGACCAGCGCCACGGCGCCGCCGTCCTCGCCCTGCACGATCAGGGTCTTCAGGCACTGCGCCGCCGGCAGTTCCAGGAAGGCGGTCAGCTCCGCGATGGTACGTACGCCGGGCGTGGCGACGCGCTCCAGCGTGCGGTCGGCGGCCGGGCGGGGCGCGGTCGGCGGGAGCGCGGGAGCGAGTTCGACGTTGGCGGCGTAGTCCGAGCCGGTCGAGAAGGCGATGGCGTCCTCGCCGGACTCCGCCAGCACGTGGAACTCGTGCGACAGGTTGCCGCCGATGCTGCCGGTGTCGGCTTCCACCGCGCGGTAGGCCAGGCCGAGCCGGTCGCACACCCGCCCGTAGGCTGCGTACATTCTCTCGTAGGTGCGCGCGAGACAGGCCTCGTCGAGATGGAAGGAGTAGGCGTCCTTCATGATGAACTCGCGCGAGCGCATCACGCCGAAGCGCGGGCGGATCTCGTCGCGGAACTTGGACTGGACCTGGTACCAGTTCACCGGCAGCTGCTTGTAGCTCTTGAGCTCGCGGCGGGCGAGATCGGTGATCACTTCCTCGTGGGTCGGCCCGAGGCAGAAGTCGCGCTGGTGGCGATCCCGGAGCCGCAACAGCTCGGGACCGAACTGGTCCCAGCGACCCGATTCCCGCCACAGCTCCGCCGGCTGCACCATGGGCATCAGCAGCTCCTGGGCGCCGGCGCGGTCCATCTCCTCGCGCACGATCGCCTCGACCTTGCGCAGCACGCGGACGCCCAGCGGGAGCCAGGTGTAGAGTCCGGCAGCGAGCTGGCGAATCAGCCCCGCGCGCAGCATCAGCTGGTGGCTGACGATTTCCGCGCCGGCCGGGACTTCCTTTAGAGTGTTGAGGGGGAACTCGGAGAGGCGCATGGAGATGCCTTTGCTGATGGGTTCGGCAGCGGAAGCGGTCGCTTCCCTCGAGGCCGCATTCTAACCGGAGGGACGAGCATGATGGAGCCGCTCGCGGCAGGCCAGCTGGACCCGGCGGCGCTCGCCGGGCGCCGGGTGGCGGTATTCGGCTTCGGCGCGCAGGGCCGGGCCCACGCCCTGAACCTGCGGGATTCCGGCGTGGACGTGGTGGTGGCGCTGCGCGACGCGTCCCCGCGCCATGCCGACTGCGCCGCGGAGGGAATGGCGACGCTGGCGCCTGCAGCGGCGGCGCGCGCCTGCGACCTGGCCGTGATGCTGGTGCCCGACGAAGCCCAGCCGCGCCTGTACCAGGAGTCCCTGGCGCCGGCCCTGCGGCCGGGCAGCGGGCTGCTCTTTGCGCATGGCTACAACATCCACTATCGCCGGCTGGAGCCGCGCGCCGACCTCGACGTCGTCATGGTGGCGCCGCTCGGGATCGGCGAGCAGGTGCGACGGCAGTACCAGCAGGGCCGCGGCGTGCCGGCGCTGCTGGCGGTGCACCAGGACGCGAGCGGGGCGGCGGCGGCCGTCGCCGGCGCCTACGCCGCCGCCAACGGCCACGCCCGGGCCGCAGTTTTCCGCAGCAGCTTCGCGGCCGAGACGGAGACCGACCTGTTCGCGGAGCAGGCCGTGCTGTGCGGGGGCCTCGGCCAGCTCATCCTCGCGGCCTTCGAGACGCTGGTAGAGGCCGGTTACCCGGAGGAAGTGGCCTATTTCTGCTGCCTGCACGAGGTCAAGCTGATCGCCGACCTGGTCCAGGGCCGCGGCCTGGCAGGCATGCGGCGCTCCATCTCCAGCACGGCCGCCTACGGCGATGCCACGCGCGGCCCGCGGGTGGTCGGCACGGCCAGCCGGGAGGCGATGCGGGAACTACTGGCGGAAATCCAGGACGGGCGCTTCGCGGCTGAGCTCGACGCCGAGATGGCGCAGGGCGCGCCGACGCTGGCGGCCTGGCGCAGGGCGGCGGAGACGCACCCGATCGAGGCGGTGGGGAGCCGGCTGCGGGCCCTGATGCCGTGGCTGGAACAAGGCTGAGCGGTGGAAATCGCAACGGCGAAATGAGTAAATGGGCCGCTCCTCCAGCCCACGACACTTCATGGAAGACCACCACCCGACACGCAAGGGCATCTACATCCTGCCCAACCTGATCACTACCGGCGCACTGTTCGCCGGCTTCGCCGCCGTGGTCACGGCGATGGACGGGAATTTCGTCACCGCGGCCATCGCCATCTACATCGCCGGCGTGCTCGACGGCATGGACGGGCGGGTCGCCCGGATGACCAGCACGGAAAGCGAATTCGGCAAGCAGTACGACAGCCTGGCGGACATGGTTTCGTTCGGCCTGGCGCCGGCGCTGGTGTTCTATTCCTGGGGCGCCAGCCATTTGCAGGAACTCGGCTGGCTGTGGGGCAAGCTCGGCTGGCTGGTCGCCTTTTTCTTCGCGGTGGCGGCCGCGATGCGCCTGGCCCGCTACAACGCCCGGGCCGGGTCGGCCGACAAGCGCTACTTCGAGGGCCTGCCGAGTCCCTCGGCGGCGGCGCTGGTGGCCGGCCTGATCTGGCTCAGCACGGTCCTCGAGGCCTCCGGCCTGCTGGCGATGCTGGCCGGCCTGGTGGTGACGGCGGGCGCCGGCGCGCTGATGGTCAGCCACTTCGCCTACTACAGCGGTAAGGACTTCAATCTCGGGCGGCGCATCCCCTTCGGCTACGCGCTGCTGATTCCCGCGATTTTCATCCTGATCAGCCTCAACCCGCCGGTGGTGTTGTTCCTGCTGTTCGGAAGCTACGCCCTGTCGGCGCCGCTGACGGCGCTCTGGCGCTGGCTGCGTCGCCGCCGGCGGCGCCAGGCCCGGGAAGCCCGGGACGATGCGGCCGGGTCGGGCCCGGACTGAGATGGACCCGCGGCGGCTCGAATGCCTGCATGCGCTCGGCCTGCCCGCCTGGGCCCCGCGTCCCGGCGCGATCCTGCCCGGCGCGCCCGAGGCCTGGCGGGTGCCCGCCGTGCCGGCCGAGGCGCCGGCGCAGCCCGCGGTTGACGATGCCGCCGGCCTGGACTGGGAGGCGCTGGAGGCCCGGGTGAGTGCGTGCACCCTGTGCCCGCTGCATGCCGGGCGGACCCGCACGGTGTTCGGCGTGGGCAATCGCCGCGCCGACCTGCTGGTCATCGGCGAGGCGCCGGGCGCCGAGGAGGACCGCCGCGGCGAGCCTTTCGTGGGCCGCGCCGGCAAGCTGCTCGACGCCATGCTGCTGGCGCTCGGCCACGACCGCAGTGAGGTCTACATCGCCAACGTGGTGAAGTGCCGCCCGCCGCAGAACCGCGATCCTCGCCCGGAGGAGGCGGCGAGCTGCGCGCCTTACCTGGACCGGCAGGTCGCACTGCTGCAACCCCGGGTCATCCTTGCCGTGGGCCGCGTCGCCGCGCAGCGCCTGCTCGACACCGAGGCCCCGGTCGGCCGCCTGCGCGGCAGGATCCACAGTTACGGCCCGGCGGAGACGCCCCTGGTAGTGACCTGGCATCCTGCCTACCTGCTGCGCCGGCCCGAAGCCAAGGCCGAGGCCTGGCGGGACCTGGTGCTGGCCGCCGAGGCAGCGGGAGCGGGACGATGAGCGCGGCGGTCGGGGCCTCGCAGCTGCGGATCCGCCGGATGGGCGAGGTCGATCTCGACGAGGTGTACGAGGTCGAGCGCAGCGCCTACGACTATCCCTGGTCGCGCGGTATCTTCGAAGACTGCCTGCGAGTGCCTTACGAATGCGAGGTGCTGGAGGAAAACGGCCGGATCGTCGGCTACACGGTGATGTCGCTGGCCGCCGGGGAGGCCCACCTGCTCAACCTGTGCCTCGCGCCGGACGTCCACGGGCGGGGGCTGGGACGGCTGCTGCTCGACCACGTGGTCGGGGTGGCGGAGTCCCGGGGCGCCAACGTCATTTTCCTCGAGGTGCGGCCCTCGAACCAGCGCGCCGTCCAGCTGTACCTGCGGGCAGGGTTTCGACGGCTCGGGGTTCGGCCGGACTATTACCGGGCCTCGGTCGGCCGCGAGGATGCCCTCGTCCTCGCGCGGCGCTTCTGAGCCGGCCGGTTCCTGCTAGAATGCCGCGCTTTGCCAGCCCCGGCGGCTGAGCCGCCGCAGCCCCACATGACCGCATTGCCTCCCGAAGTCGCCCGGCGACGCACTTTCGCCATCATCTCCCATCCGGACGCGGGCAAGACCACGCTGACGGAGAAGCTGCTGCTGTTCGGCGGTGCGATCCAGATGGCCGGCTCCGTGAAGGGCCGCAAGGCCGAGCGCCACGCCACTTCCGACTGGATGGCGCTGGAGCAGCAGCGCGGCATTTCCGTCACTTCCTCGGTGATGCAGTTCCCCTACAAGAACCGGATCATCAACCTGCTCGACACGCCGGGACACGCCGATTTCTCGGAGGACACCTACCGCACCCTGACGGCGGTCGACTCGGCCCTGATGGTCATCGACGCGGCCAAGGGCGTGGAGGAGCGCACGATCAAGCTGATGGAAGTGTGCCGGCTGCGCACCACGCCGATCATCAGTTTCATCAACAAGCTCGACCGCGACGGGCGCGAGCCGCTGGAGCTGCTGGACGAGATCGAGCGCATTCTCAAGATCCGCTGCACGCCGGTGACCTGGCCGATCGGGATGGGCCGCGATTTCCGCGGCGTCTATCATTTCCTGCAGGACCGGATCTATGTCTACCACGAGGCGGCCCGCGGGGCGGCCGGGCAGACGGAAATCATCGAGGGCCTCGATTCGCCGGCCGCCGCGGCGTTGCTGGGCCCGATCGCCGCGACCTTCCGCGAAGAGGTGGAGCTGGTGCGCGAGGCCTGCGACGACCTCGACCTGGATGCCTACCGGCAGGGCGGGCAGACGCCGGTGTTCTTCGGCTCGGCGATCAGCAACTTCGGCGTGCGCGAGCTGCTGGACGGCTTCATCGAGTGGGCGCCGCCGCCCATGGCGCGGTCCACGACCACGCGCGAGGTGGCGGCAGGGGAACCTGCCCTCACCGGCTTCGTGTTCAAGATCCAGGCCAACATGGACCCCGCGCACCGGGACCGGATCGCCTTCTTCCGGATCTGCTCCGGGCGCTACACGCGCGGCATGAAGCTGCGCCATGTGCGCATCGGCCGCGACGTGCGCATCGCCGACGCCCTGACCTTCATGGCTTCGGACCGCGAGCGGGCCGAGGAGGCGTGGGCGGGCGACATTCTCGGCCTGCACAACCACGGCACCATCAATATCGGGGATACCTTCACCGAGGGCGAGGAGCTGACCTTCACCGGCATCCCCAATTTCGCCCCGGAACTCTTCCGCCGCGCCGTGCTCGGCGACCCGCTGCGCGCCAAGGCGCTGCACAAGGGGCTCGACCAGCTGTGCGAGGAAGGCGCTACCCAGCTGTTCCGGCCGATGCGCAACAACGACGTCATCCTCGGCGCGATCGGGCCGCTGCAGTTCGATGTGGTGGCGTGGCGGCTGCAGGAAGAGTACGGCGTCGATTGCCGCTTCGAGCAGGTCAACGTGGCCACCGCGCGCTGGGTCTATTGCGACGATCGCAGGCGGCTGGAGGAATTCCGCAACAAGGCTGCCGAGCATCTCGCGCTGGATCATGCCGGCGCGCTGGTGTACGTGGCGCCGTCCCGCGTCAATCTGCAGCTGACCCAGGAGCGCTGGCCCGAGGTCCGCTTCATGCCGACCAGGGACCACCTCGCCGCCTGAGCCGGGTCCCGGCGCCTGCCCGGGTTCCGCTATAGTGGCGCGTGCCAAGCCCGTATCCCGGAGCCGTCGATGCGCCGCCTGTACTTCCGCCGTCCCGTGCTCTCCTGGGCGCTCTACGACTGGGCCAACTCGGCCTTCGCGACGACGGTCATGGCCGGTTTCTTCCCGGTCTTCTACAGCGGCATCACCGGGCACCTCAGCGCGGAGGACTCCCAGTTCTGGTTCAACATGACGCTGGCCGCCGCGAGCCTTGTGGTGGCCGTGGCGGCGCCGATCCTCGGCGCGATCGCCGACCGCGGCGGCAGCCGCAAGCGTTTCCTGGCCGCCTTCGCCTTCGTCGGCATCCTGATGACGGCGGCCCTGGCCTGGATCCACGCGGGCGAATGGTGGGTCGGCCTGCTGCTCTACGGGCTCGGCACGGTGGGTTTCACCGGCGCCAACGTGTTCTACGACTCGATGCTGCCGACCGTGGCCGAGCGCAAGCAGCTCGACGTCGTCTCGGCCTACGGCTTCGCCATGGGCTACATCGGCGGCGGCCTGCTGTTCGCGCTCAACGTGCTGATGGTCCAGCACCCCGGCTGGTTCGGCCTCGACAGCGCCGGGGCTGCCGTGCGCGCCTCGTTCCTCAGCGTCGCGGTCTGGTGGGCCGTGTTCAGCGTGCCCCTGATGCTGTTCGTGGAGGAGCGCCCGGTGCCGGATGCGCCGCGCGGCATGGCCGCCGTGCGCGAGGGCCTCGCGCAGCTGGCCGGCACGCTCCGCAAGGTGCGCCAGATGCGGGTCCTGCTGGTCTTCCTGGTCGGCTACTGGCTGTATATCGACGGCGTCAACACGGTGATGAAGACGGCCGTGTTCTTTGGTGACCGGGTCCTCGGCCTGCCGTCGACGGCGCTGGTGACCGCGTTGCTGGTGACCCAGTTCGTGGCCTTCCCGGCAGCGCTCGCCTTTGGCTGGATCGGGGAACGGATCGGGCCGCGCCGCGGCATCCTGATCGGGCTGGCGGTCTACCTGGGGGCCATCGTCTACGCCTGGCGCTTTCTCGACGACTCGGCCGACTTCTACGCCCTGGCGGTGGCGATCGGGCTGGTGCAGGGCGGCGTGCAGAGCCTGAGCCGCTCGCTGTATGCGCGGATGGTGCCGGCGAGGATGGCCGGGGAATTCTTCGGCTTCTACAACATGGTCGGCAAGTTCGCCGCCATCCTGGGGCCCGTGCTCCTCGGTCTCACGCCGCTGGTGATTCCCGGCGCGACCACCCGTGACAGCATTCTCTCGCTGGGGCTGCTGTTCGTCCTCGGCGGGATCCTGTTGTGGCGGGTCGATCCGGTGGCGGGCGCCCGGCTTGCCGATGAACTCGACGCCTCGGCCGAGAAGATGCAACGCCTCGAGCGAGAGTCCTAGGGCCGGAACCCGCGGATGCGCTGCTGCAACGCCGCGATGGTCGCCGGATCCCCGCCGTGCCCGTAGCGGGCGGCGAGGTAGTCGCGGGTGACGGCCTCCACCGGCCCGGCCAGGTCAGGCCTGGCGGCGGCGACCCGCCGGGCGTAGTCGGCCGGGGCCTCGGCGGGGTCGCGCGGGAGGCCGCGCGCCGCGAGCCGGGCGCAGAACAGGTCGTACGCGGCCCGGGCCGGATCCTGGCGCGGGCCGCGGCTGCGCCAGGCCAGCCACAGCGTGAACATGCCCATGATGCTGGCGACCAGCACGGTGAGACCGACGACGAGCGCGCGCCAGTCGCCGTCCGGCAGGCCCAGGCGCGCGAGCAGGGCGAGTTGCCGCTCCGGGCCGTAACCCAGTACCCAGTCGGTCCACAGGCTGTTCAGCGCGTCCCAGCCCTGGCTCAGCGCGCGCACGCCGAACAGCTGTCGCAACGCGGCGCCGGGCACGCGCTCGCCGGCCGGCAGCGCCTCGCCCAGGCCGAGCTCGATCCGGTCCGGCGCAATGGCGGCAGTGGGGTCCAC
Organism: Thioalkalivibrio sp. XN8; assembly: GCF_011058255.1. Classification (GTDB taxonomy): domain Bacteria; phylum Pseudomonadota; class Gammaproteobacteria; order Steroidobacterales; family XN24; genus XN24. The sequence goes on from NZ_JAALFH010000002.1 coordinate 35,748, forward strand.
GCGGACCCAGCCGCGGCCTTCGAACCAGACTTCGGACCAGGCATGCGCGTCCATCTGGCGCACCACCAGCCGGTCGCTGAGCGGGTTGAGCTCGCCGCCCTGGTAGCCGGTGACCACGCGCGCCGGCAGGCCGGCGGCCCGGGCCATCACGGTGAAGGCCGAGGCGTAGTGTTCGCAGAAGCCGCGCTGCGTGCGGAACAGGAACTCGTCCACGGGGTGGTTCGAAGCGAGTGCCGGGGGCTGCAGCGTGTACACGAAAGGCTCCTGCCGGAAGTGCCGGAGCAGCGCGTCGACCAAGGCCTCGTCCGAGCCCGCCTCGGCCCGCAGTGCCCGGGCGAATGCCACGGTGCGGGGGTTGCGGCCCTCCGGCAGCCGGAGGCTGCGGAAACGCGTGATCGGTCCGAGCTCGGCCTCGATTCGCGCCTCCGGCCAGGACTCCACGTCGAGGGCGCGCACGTTCTCCACCGGCCGGCGCGAGACCAGCTGGAACTCGTGGGTCAGGAAGGCGTCCGGGTCGTCCCACGCGCCCGGCACGTCGAGCCCCAGCAACCAGGCGCGGCCATGCGGCTGGATGATGATGCGGTAGCGGTAACTCGGACCCACCAGCTCCAGCGGCTGGTTGAGGCGGGGCAGGCGCTCCAGGTCGCTCCAGGTCCAGCCATCGAAACGCTCGAGCACCGGGCCGCGCCAATAGCGTTCCGCCGGCGGCGGCAGGGCGCCCTCGAAACTGGCGCGGAACGCCACCTCGTCGGACTGGATCAGGCGCGAGATGGTGCCCGGCGACATCTCGTCGGAGAGGCCGGTCATCGCTTCGCCGCCGCGCGAGGGCAGGGCCCAGAACGGCCCCGGCACCCGCGGAAACAGCAGGAACAGGATCGCCGCCACCGGCAGCGCGAACGCCAGCATCCTGGCCACGATGCCGGTGGCCTCCCGCCAGGGGAGCGGGGGGCCGGAGCGCACGCCCTGGAGCAGCGCGAGCACGATGGCCGCCACGCTGGCCGCCAGCCAGGGCAGGCTCCAGATCGGCTGGTCGTACAACAGCTGCATCAGCACCAGGAAGAAGCCGATGAACGACAGCACCTGCAGGTCGCGCCGGCTGCGGGTTTCCAGCAGCTTCATCGCGCCCATCACCACCAGCAGCGCGCCGCCGGCCTCCAGCCCGTTGAGCGTGCGATAGGTCAGCAGCACGCCGACCACGCAGGCGCCGGCCAGGGCCAGGCGCAACCAGCGGGGCGGCAGGCGCCAGCCCTGGCGCTGGATGGCCAGGCGCCAGGCGGCTGCGCCGAGGAACACGGCGGTGATCCAGACGGGCAGGCGTGGCACCGCAGGCGCCAGCGCCAGGGCCAGGCCCCCGAGCATCCAGCCCAGCCGCAGCGCGGTGGGATCAGCCATCGGCCGGGCCCGCCCCGCCGGGATAGAGGGCCAGGGCGCTGAGGCAGCGATGGCGGTGCGCGGGTCCGAGCGCCGGCGGGATCACGACGCCGGGAATGCGCAGCCCGTAGGCCCCGCCGCCGGCATGCGCGTCCAGCACCCAGTGGCAGAGCACGCCCAGTCGCTCCTCCGGCGGCAGGTGCGGCAGGCTGTCCCACTCGAGCCACGCGCTGCCCCGGGGGCTGCCGGCGAACTGCTTGACCGGCAGCTCTTCGCTGCGTGCCGCCGCCTTCCAGGCGATGCGGCGGGGGGAGTCGCCGGCGCGAAAGGCGCGCAGGCCGGCGAAATCATCCTCGCCGGCCCGCTCGTTCCAGCGTCCTTCGGCGTCTTCCGGCCCGCCGGCGGGCGGCGCCGGTGCGTGCTCTGCCGGCGCGGGGTAGACCACCGTCTCGCAGTCCGGATGGAGCCAGGCCCAGGCGCGGAACAGGCCGAAGGGGAAGGCAGTGCTCACCCGCACCCGGTCGATGCGCAGGCGGCCGCGGCGGCTCGTCGGCAGCTCGAGATGCACGGCCTCGCAGCAGCCCGGGGCGAGATCCACCGGCGCCGAGGACTCGCTGTCGCAGCGGGCCTCGAGGTCGTGGCGGGCGCTGCCGCCCGGGTTTTCCAGCGCCAGTTCCAGCCGCGCGGGCTGGCCCGCGAACGCCGGCCGCAGGCGCACCCCGCGGGCCACCACGCCGCTCAGGTTCTGGTGGCACCAGTGCATGGTCACCAGCCCGAGGCCGGCGAGCAGGAAAGTCAGCATGAAGCCCATGCTGTTGTTGTAGTTCATCGCCGCCAGCAGCATGCCGAACAGGCTCAGGCCATAGCCGCCGCCGAGCGCGGTGGGCAGGATGTATACGCGCTTGCGATGCAGCTGGACCGGCTCCGGGTCGGGGCCCTGCCGCCGCCGGGCCCAGTCCGCGGCGAGTGTCCCGATGCGCCGCGCCAGCCCGGGGCCGCGCCGGCGGACCGGCGCGGCCGAGGCGGTTTCAGGGGATGGGGACGGCGGCGACAAGGCGCTCTCCGGGATCGTCGCCCGGCGATTCGCCCTCGGTGCGCAGGCGATGGCCGACGACCGCCGGCGTCACGGCCTGGACATCCTCAGGAATGACCGCCCGGCGCCCGTCCAGCAGGGCCCAGGCCCGCGCCGCCCGCAACAGGGCGATGGCCGCGCGCGGCGACAGCCCGGCGCCATAGCCGGGATGCTCGCGGCTCCAGGCGACCAGCGCCTGGACGTAGTCGAGCAGGGCTTCGGAAGCGTGCACCCGGTCGACTTCCGTTCGCAGCTGCAGCAGCGCGGCCGGCGAGGCCGCGGCCGCCAGCCGGCGCAGCAGGGCGCGGCGGTCTTCCCCGCGCAGCAGTTCGCGTTCCAGCGCCCGCTCTGGATAGCCCAGCCGGATCCGCATCAGGAAGCGGTCCAGCTGCGATTCGGGCAACGGGAAAGTGCCCACCTGTTCGGCGGGGTTCTGGGTGGCCACGACGAAAAACGGCTCGGGCAGCGCGCGGGTGATCCCGTCCACGGTCACCTGGCGCTCCTCCATCGCTTCCAGCAGGGCGCTCTGGGCCTTCGGCGTAGCGCGGTTGACCTCGTCGGCGAGCACCAGCTGGGCGAAGATCGGCCCGGGGTGGAACGTGAACTTGCCGCTGTCGCGCTGGTAGATCGAGACGCCGACGATGTCCGCCGGCAGCAGGTCGCTGGTGAACTGGATGCGGTGGCAGGAAAGGCCCAGCACCCGGGCGATGCCGTGCGCCAGCGTGGTCTTGCCCACCCCGGGCAGGTCCTCGATCAGCAGGTGGCCGCCGGACAGCAGGCAGGCGAGGGACAGCCGGAGCTGGCGCTGCTTGCCGAGGATGATGCTCTCGAGAGCACGCAGCGCCTGGGCCAGCTGCGCGAGCTGCTCGGCGGCGCTCTCGGCCGGTGCGGGCCGCCCGTCAACCGAGGGCACGGACGCGCTCCAGCTGTTGCTCGATCTTGGCGATGGCGTCGCCGAGTTCTGCGGCGCGGCGCCGCTCCTTGTCCACCACCGCCGGCGGTGCATTGTCGACGAAGGACGGCTTGTCCAGCTTGGCCCGGGTCTTGCCCAGGTCGGACTCCAGCTTCGCCCGCTGTTTCTCCAGTCGGGCGAGCTCGGCTTCGGCGTCGATCAGGCCGGCCATGGGCACGAGCAGCCCCATGGACCCGAGCAGCACCGTGGCGGCCGGCGGCGGCGCCTCGCCGGCGGCCAGCGGCCGGACCGACTCCAGCCGCGCGAGGCTGGCGAGCAGCGTCTGGTTGGCGGCCAGCCAGTCGAGGTCCCGGGCCGCGGCGTCCTGCAGCAGCACGGGCAGGGGCTTGCCCGGGGCGATGTTCATCTCGCCGCGGACCTGGCGCATGCCCAGCACGAAGCCCTGCACCCAGGCCATTTCTTCCTCGGCGGCCTCGTCGGGCGGGTAGTCCGCCGCGGCAGGATAAGGTTGCAGCATTACGGTGCCGCCCGTGACTCCGGCCGCCGGCGCGGCCCGCTGCCACAACTCCTCGGTAATGAAGGGCATCAGCGGGTGCAGCAGCCGCAACAGCGCCTCGAGCACCTCGGCCAGGGTCCGGCGCGTGCCGCGCTTGCGTGCCGCGCCGGCGGTCTGGTCATTGAGCACCGGCTTGACCAGTTCCAGGTACCAGTCGCAGAACTCGTGCCAGGTGAAGTCGTAGATCGCCTGGGCGGCCAGGTCGAAGCGGTAGGCGTCGAAGGACTCCTGCGCGCTGCGCACCGCCGCGCCGAGCCGCGAGCGGATCCAGCGATCGGCCAGGCCGAACTCGAGTTCGCCGCCGGGCCCGCAGTCCTCGCCCTCGGTGTTCATCAGGACGAAGCGCGAGGCGTTCCAGAGCTTGTTGCAGAAGTTGCGGTAGCCTTCGATCCGCCCGAGATCGAGGCGCACGTCGCGGCCGGTGGTGGCGAGCGAGGCGAAGGTGAAGCGCAGCGCATCGGTGCCGAAGGCGGGGATGCCGTCCGGGAACTCCTTGCGCGTCGCCTGCTCGATGCGGGCCTTGAGTTGCGGCTGCATCATGCCCGTAGTGCGCTTGGCCACCAGCGTCTCGAGGTCCACGCCATCGATCAGGTCGAGCGGGTCGAGCACATTGCCCTTGGACTTGGACATCTTCTGGCCTTCGCCGTCCCGCAGCAGGCCGTGGATGTAGACCTCGCGGAAGGGCACGTCACCCATGAACTTCAGGCCCATCATGATCATCCGGGCGACCCAGAAGAAGATGATGTCGAAGCCGGTGACCAGTACCTGGCCCGGGTACCAGGTGGCCAGCGCTGGCGTGCGCTCGGGCCAGCCCAGCGTGCTGAAGGGCCAGAGCGCGGAGGAGAACCAGGTGTCGAGCACGTCCTCGTCCTGCGCCAGCGGCACCTCGTCGCCGAGCCCGCTGCGCCGCCGGGCATCGGCCTCGTCGAGCCCGACGTGCACGCCGCCGTCCGGGTCGTACCAGGCCGGGATGCGGTGGCCCCACCACAGCTGGCGGCTGATGCACCAGTCCTGGATGTTGCGCATCCATTCGAAGTAGGTCTTCGACCAGTTCTCCGGCACGAAGCGCACCCGGCCGTCCTCGACCGCTCTGATTGCGGGTTCGGCGAGCGGGCCGATCTTCACGTACCACTGGTCGGTGAGATAGGGCTCGAGCACGGCGCCGCTGCGGTCCCCGCGCGGCACGAACAGGCGGTGATCCTGGACGCGCTCGAGCAGCCCGAGGGCCTCCAGGTCGGCGACCACCCGGTCGCGGGCGACGAAACGGTCGAGGCCGCGATAGGGCGCCGGCACCTCGTCGTTGAGCGTGGCGTCGTCGCGCAGCACGTTGATCATCTCGAGGCCGTGGCGGCGCCCGATCTCGTAGTCGTTGAAGTCGTGCGCCGGCGTGATCTTGACGCAGCCGCTGCCGAACTCGGGGTCGACGTAGTCATCGGCGATGACGGGAATGCGCCGCCCGGTCAGCGGCAGCTCGATCTCCCGCCCCACCAGCTGCGCGTAGCGGGCGTCGTCCGGGTGCACGGCGACGGCGGTATCGCCCAGCATGGTTTCCGGGCGCGTCGTGGCCACCACGAGGTGGCCGCTGCCGTCGGCGAGGGGGTAGCGGAAATGCCAGAGTCTCCCCTGTTCCTCCTCGTTGATCACCTCGAGGTCGGACAGCGCCGTATGCAGCACCGGGTCCCAGTTCACCAGCCGCTTGCCGCGATAGATCAGGTCCTCCTGGTAGAGGCTGACGAAGGCCTGCAGGACCGCCCGTGACAGTTCCGGGTCCATGGTGAACTTGTGCCGCGACCAGTCGACCGAGGCGCCGAGGCGCCGCAGCTGTCGCTGGATGGTGTCGCCGGATTCCTCCTTCCACTGCCACACGCGCTCGATGAAGCGCTCCCGGCCGAGGTCGCGCCGGTGCAGGCCTTCGGCTTCGAGCTGGCGCTCGACCACCATCTGGGTGGCGATGCCGGCGTGATCGGTGCCGGGCTGCCACAGGGTGTTGCGCCCGCGCATGCGCTGCAGCCGGGTCAGCGCGTCCATGATGGTGTCCTGGAAGGCGTGGCCCATGTGCAGCGTGCCGGTGACGTTCGGCGGGGGCAGCATGATGCAATAGGGTTCGCCCTCGCCCGAGGGCGTGAAGCGCCCCTCCTGTTCCCAGGCGGCGTAGATCCGGGCCTCGATGTCCTCGGGGTTATAAGTCTTCTGCATGGCGGGATTGGGTCCGGGTCAGGAACGCAGGTGGTTGCGCAAGGCGCGCTCGACGATATCCGGCAGCTCGTCACGCAGCCGTGAGGAAACCTGTTCGAACAGGGCCGCCTCGACTTCCCGCACCGCCGAGTGCAGCAGGTCGACCACGACCTCCCAGGCGACCGCGACCAGTTCCGCCTTCAGCGCCGCAAGCTCGCGGTCGGAGAGCAGCCGGGGCGCCGGCACGGCCACGGCGCGCAGCACGGGCGGCGCAGGCCCGGCGTCCGGCTCGAGCTTCTGCTGCAGGACGGGGCGGATGCCGGTGGAGTTGGTATCGTCGGTCATGCCCGGGACGCCCCGATCTGGTGGGTTGCCAGGGCGTAGCCCCGGTCCCGGTAGAAACGGAAGCGTTCCCGCGCCGCGGCCTTCTCCTCGTCGGTGCCGGCGACGATTTCCGCCACCCGGTCGAAGCGGCTGAAGAACAGCGGCACCTCGGCGCCGAGGTTGATGAGCAACTCGGCCTCGAAGCGCGGTTCGCCGCCGGCCCCGATGCGCACCGGCGTGCGGCCGGCGACGGCCGGGTCGAGATCCTCGGTATCGATGGAGTGCGGGACGAAGCTGCCGTCGCGGAAGGTCCACAGCAACTGGTCCACCTGGCGCGCGGCCTCAGCGGAGGCGGCATGCAGGTAGACCCGGTGCTGCAGCCGCCACGCTTTCTCGGTGAGGCGACAGGCGAACAGTTCCCGCGCCTGCACGGCGGGTGCGTCGAGGACGTAGAAGTCGACCCGCGTCATCCTGCTTTGGCGGGCCGGCCGTCAGGCCACGCCGGCCCGGCTCATCAGGAACTGCGCCAGCAGCGGCACCGGGCGGCCGGTGCCGCCCTTCGCCTGCCCGGACTTCCAGGCCGTGCCGGCGATGTCGAGATGCGCCCAGCTCAGGTCGCGGGTGAAGCGGTTGAGGAAACAGGCCGCCGTGATGGCGCCGGCGTCGCGGCCGGCGACATTGGCGAAGTCGGCGAAATTGCTCTTCAGCTGCTCGTCGTAGTCCGCGCCGATGGGCAGGTGCCAGGCGCGATCCTCGGCTTCCACGCCGGCGCGCAGCAGTTCGTCGGCGAGCGAGTCGTCGTTGCTCATCAGCCCGCTGAGGTGATGGCCGAGCGCAATCACGCAGGCGCCGGTCAGCGTCGCGATGTCGACCACCGTGGCGGGCTTGTAGCGGCGGGCATAGGTCAGCGCGTCGCACAGGATCAGCCGGCCTTCGGCGTCCGTGTTGAGGATTTCCACCGTCTGGCCCGACATGGTCGTGACAATGTCGCCGGGCCGGCTGGCCAGGCCGTCCGGCATGTTCTCGGCCGCCGGCACCAGGCCGATCACGTTGATCGGCAGGTTCAGCCGCGCCACCGTGGCCATGGTGCCGATCACGCTGGCGCCGCCGCACATGTCGAACTTCATCTCGTCCATGGCCGGCGCGGGCTTGATGCAGATCCCGCCGGTGTCGAAGGTGATGGCTTTGCCGACCATCGCTACCGGCGCTTTCTGCTTCGGGCCGCCGCGCCACTCGAGCACGATCAGCTTGGGCGGCTGGCGGCTGCCCTGGGATACCGACAGCAGGGCGTTCATGCCCAGCTTCTTCATCTGCGCCTGCTCGAGCACCGAGACCTTCAGGCCCTGGTGGGCCGAGGCCAGTTTCTTCGCCTCGGCCGCCAGGAATGCCGGCGTGCAGACGTTGCCGGGAAGGTTGCCCAGCCGCCGGGCGAGGGACTGTCCCTCCGCGACGCCCTGGCCATGCTTGAAGCCCAGGCTGGCGGCCGACTGCGCCTTGCGATCGGCGACCCACATGGTGAGCCGGTTGAACTTCGAGGGCGGCGTCTCCACCACCGACTTCATTTCGTCGAAGCGGTAGGCGGTTTCCTCGGCGGCTTCGGCTGCATGGCGCGCCAGGGTGTAAGGGTCAGCGTCGGCGACGGTTTCGCTGGAGAGGAAACTGAAGGCTTCCCGGGCGCCGGTGCCGAGCAGGACCTTCACGGCGGCCCCATGCGCCTTGCGCCAGGCCTTCAGGTCCAGCTTGCCGGCCTCGCCGAGCCCGACCAGCAGCAGGCGCCTGGCGCCGAGGCCCGCCGGCTTCGGCACCAGCAGCGTGGAACCCGGCTGGCCGCGGAAATCGCCGCTCTTCACCAGCCCGCTGACGAGCTTGTCGGTGACCACGTCGATTTCCCGCGCTGCTTCGGAGAGCCTGCCGTCCTTATAAATGCCGACGACAGCGCAATCCGTCCTGACGGTTGCCGCGGAGCCGGTCTTCGCCGTGAAATCCATCATTCCCTCTCCTCAGGTTCTGCCGCCGGGGGCGACGTAGCGCGCCGCAGACGCGGTAAGATGCCGGAGTTTAATTGATCAGGGGGCAGGCCGAAACTGCGCGCGTCGTGTCAGGCATCATCAATCGCTACCTCCTGCGCGAGATCGTCCGCAATTTCCTCGGCGTGACGGTCGTGCTCATGCTGATCCTGCTGGGCGACCAGTTCGCCCGGGGGCTGGCGCGCGCGGCGGCGGAGCGGATCCCGCGCGAGGCCGTGCTGCAGCTGATGGGCCTCACCACCATCGAGTACCTGAGCCTGCTGATCCCGGCGGCATTCTTCTTTGCCGTCATGCTGGCACTGGGCCGGCTGAACCGCGACAGCGAGATGGCGGCGCTGAACGCCTGCGGCATCGGCTCGGTGCAGTTGCTGCGGCCGCTGCTGTGGGGCGCCGCGCTGGTGGCCGCCGGCCTCGCCTGGCTCAGTTTCGGCGCCGCGCCCTGGGCCGCCGCCAAGGCCCTGGAAATCCGCCAGGAGGGCCAGCGCCAGGTCCAGCTGACCGCGCTCGAGCCCGGCCGTTTCCGCAGCGCCTCCGACGGGCGCCTGGTGTTCTACGCGCGCGACCGCAACGAGTCGGGCATCCTGACGGGGATCTTCATCCAGCAACGGGCCGGCGACCTGGTGGAAGTGGTCACGGCGGCGCGCGCCGAGCAGCGCCTGGCGCCGGAGCGGGACGAGAACTTCCTGGTCCTGTATGACGGCATCCGCTATTCCGGCCGTCCGGGCAGCGCGGAGTTCCGCAGTGCCCGCTTCGAGGAGCACGGCATTCCGCTGCCAATGCCGCGGCGCGTCGACCCCGATCGCAAGCGCGAGGAAATGCCGACGCTGGCGCTGCTCGGGACCGGGGACCCGGAGGACGCGGCCGAGTTGCAATGGCGGTTGGCGGCCCCGGTGTCGCTGCTGGTGCTGACCCTGATCGCGGTGCCGCTGGGCCGGGCGCCGCCGCGCTCGGGCCGTTACGGCCGGCTGGGCTTCGCGATCCTGGTGTTCGTGTTCTACAGCAACGCCCTCAGCGTGGGGCGGATGCTGATCGAGGACGCGCTGGTGCCGGGCTGGCTGGGCCTCTGGTGGGTCCACGGGCTGGTCGTTGGGATCGGCCTGCTGCTGCTTTACCTGCAGGGCGGCGGGGCCTGGCGCCTGCGGGCGCGACGGAGGGCGGCATGAACATCGTGGACCGCTACCTCGCGATGGCCGCCGGCCGCACCACCCTGCTGGTGCTGGTGGTGCTGCTGGCCCTGATCGGCTTCATCGGTCTGACCGGCGAGCTGCAGGACGTGGGGCAAGGCAGCTACCGGGCCCTCGACGCCTTTGTGGTGGTGCTCGCGCACTGGCCGCGCAACGCTTTCGATATCTTCCCGATCGCCGCGCTGCTCGGCGGGATGATGGGGCTGGGGGCGCTGGCCAATCACAGCGAGCTGGTGGCGCTGCGCGCTGCCGGCGTCGGGCTGCGCCGCATGGTGTATTCGATGACCCTGGCAGGCCTGATGTTCGCCGGGCTCGCGGCTGCGGTCGGCGAGCTCGTAATGCCCGGCGCCGAGCGTTTTGCCGATGCCTATGCGGACGAACTCAAGCGGGACCGCAACAGCCTGGCGGGGCTGTCCGGCAGCTGGCTGCGTGACGGCGACCGGGTGTTCAACATCCTGCAGGTCGAGACCCTCGACCGGCTGGGCGGCGTGTATGTTTACGAATTCGACGCCGCGGGCCGTCTCGACTCGGTCGCCATGGCGCACCGGGCGCAGGTGGGCGGCGACCGGCGCTGGATCCTGGAGGACGTCGAGCTGACTCGCTTCCGCGCCCAGATCGAAACAGAGACGCTAAACCAGCTCACGCTGCAGACCACCATCGACCCCGCGGTGATGGCGGTCTCGGTGATCGACACCAACAGCATGAGCATCCCCATGCTGCGGGACTACATCCGCTACCTGGAATCGAACGACCTGCGGGCGAGCCGCTACGAGATGGCGATGTGGCAGCGGCTGGCCAATATCGCGGCTGTGCCCGCCATGCTGCTGCTGGCCTTGCCGTTCGTCTTCGGCCCCTTGCGCTCAGGCGGCAACAGCGCGCGCTTCGTGGTCGGGTTCCTGGTCGGCGTGCTCTACATCCTCAGCAAAGGCGCGCTGGCCGACGGGGCCCAGGTCTACGGCGCGCCGGTCTGGCTGACGGCCTGGCTGCCGGTGGCCGTCATTCTCGCCGCCGCCTGGTTCGGGTTGTCACGAGTCCGCTGAGCGATGGCCGGCATCGGACCGGAGGACCAGGCGCGTGCCGGACAGCCGGTCGTGCCATGCGAGCCGGTCCCGGTCGACCAGGACCCACAGGAAACCGAGGCCGAGCGGCAACCATGACAGCACGGCGGCGGCGAACCTGAGCAGCGCCCGGCCCCAGCCGGGTGGCCGCCCCCCAGGCCCGACGAGCCGCAGCTTCCAGGCTCGCAGGCCCAGCGTCTCGCCCCGCGTCCAGAAAGCGGCGAAGAAGAGTGCGGTGACAGCCACCAGGTAGAGCCGGAACAGCAGGTCACCCGGCGCCGCAGCCGCGCGGTGGGCGGCGACCCAGGCGGCGCCGGCAATCATCAGCACTGCAGCCAGCACCAGCCCGTCGTAGAACATCGCCGCCAGGCGCCGCAGCAAGCCCGGCGCCGGCTGGTTCTCAGCGGCCATGAGCCAGTGCCTCGATGGCGGCGGGGTCGAGCCGGTGCAGCCCCGGCGGCAGCCGGCGGGCCGCCTCCAGCGCCGCGGCCACGGTGTCGATTCCGACGCTCCGGTAGCGCGACAACGGCCCGCGCATCAGCACGTCGGACAGCGGCGCCACCAGCTGGCCCAGCCGCTCGCCCAGCCGGAACTCCTCGCGCGGCCCGCGCAGCAGCCCGGGCTGCACGATCGCGAGGCAGTCGAAGCCCAGCGCCGCGACCCCGGCCTCAGCCTCGCCCTTGGTGCGCAGGTAGAAGTTGCGGGCCGTCGGGTCGGCGCCCGCGGCTGACACCAGCCCGAGGAAGCCGGCGCCGCAAGTGCGCGCTGCGGCCGCGAAGGACGCCACGCCCTCCAGGTCCACGGCGCGGAAGGCGGCGCGGCTGCCTGCCGCGCGCATGGTCGTGCCGAGGCAGCAATAGGCTTCGTCCGCTGCAACCCCGGCCAGCGCCGGCGCCAGCGCGTCCAACTCGGTGCGGCGCCATTCGAGGCGCGGGTGCGCCCGCGGTGCGGGGCCGCGCGCAACCGCCAGCACCCGCGTGCCGTCGGTGCGCGCCAGCAAGCGGTCGAGCAGGCGACTGCCGACCGCGCCGGTGGCACCTGCAACAAGGGCAAAGGGAGGTTGGGTCATGGGCTCGCGACCTCTGGCGGGTGTGCCGCGGGAAGGTGGCGCTCCGTAGGGGATTCGAACCCCTGTTACCGGCGTGAGAGGCCAGCGTCCTAACCACTAGACGAACGGAGCGTCGGGCCGCCCTGCGCACCCGCGGGTGCAGCGAGCGCGGCATTGTACCGGCAGTGCCGGCCCGACTCAATGGCCGGAGGCGCCCGGGGCCGGCCTTGGTGCTAAACTTGCTGGCTTGATTGACACAGGCGGAAACGGATTGGCCAGCGCGGCTCCAGGCATCGGTGCGGCTCCCCGGGTGATTCCCCGGCCGGAGCACAATATCTCCCGGGCGAACATCTCGCGCAATGCGCTGAAGGTCATGTACCGGCTGCGTGACGCGGGCTACCAGGCCTTCCTCGTCGGCGGCGGGGTGCGGGACCTCCTGCTTGGGCGGGAGCCGAAGGACTTCGACATCGCCACGGACGCGCACCCGGAGGACGTGCGGCGGCTGTTCCGCAACTGCCGGCTCATCGGCCGCCGCTTCCGGCTCGCCCACGTGTTCTTCGGCCGCGACATCGTCGAAGTCGCTACCTTCCGGGCTTCGGACCAGGAGGAGGGCGGCGACGAGGACGACACCCTGCTGGTGAAGGACGAGGAAGGCCGGATCCTCCGCGACAATCGCTACGGCACGATCGACGACGACGTGTGGCGGCGCGACTTCACCGCCAACGCGCTCTATTACAACATCGAGGATTTCTCGATCTGGGACTATGCCGGCGGCGTGGACGATATCCGCGCCGGCGTGCTCCGGCTGATCGGCGACCCCGAGGATCGCTATCGCGAGGATCCGGTCCGCCTGCTGCGCGCGGTGCGCTTCGCCGCCAAGCTGGGCTTTCGGGTCGAGCCGGAAACCGAGCAGCCGCTGACGACCCTCGCACCGCTGCTCGAATCCGTGCCGCCCGCCCGCCTGTTCGACGAGGTACTGAAGCTGTTCCTCAGCGGGCACGGCGTCGCGTCCTACGATTTGCTCAGGCGCTACGGGCACTTCCACCAGCTCTTCCCGGCGGTCGACCGGCTGCTCGACAGCGAAGCCGGCGAACCTTACCGCGCGCTGCTGCTCGCCTCGCTGCAGAACACCGATCAGCGGGTCGCCGCGGACGAGCCGGTCACCCCGGTGTTTCTCTTCAGCGTACTGATGTGGGGCCCGGTCCGGCGCCGCGCGGCCGAGCTGGAGGAGGCGGGCGAGCCGCCGATCCAGGCGCTGTTGCTGGCGGCCGACGAGGTCATGGATGCGCAGCAGTCGCAGGTGGCGATCCCGCGTCGCATCACCGCGCCCATGAAGGAACTGATGGTGACGCAGCTCAAGCTCAACCGCACCCGCGGCAAGCGGGTGCTCGGGCTGCTCGGACAGACCCGCTTCCGGGCGGCCTACGATTTTCTCTGCCTGCGGGCCAAGGTCGGTGACGCCGACCCGGCGCTGGCGGAGTTCTGGACGCAGCTGCAGGAACTCGACGAGGCGCAACGGATCGCGGCGGTCGATCCGGGCCGCCGGCGACCGGCCGATGGCGCCACGGAGGAACAGCCGCAGGCAGACGGCGAGGACCCGGCCAGGCCCCGGCGCCGCCGCCGCCGGCCGCGACGGCGCAAGCCCGGCGGCGGAACCGACTGACCGTGGCCGGTGAGCGTTTCCTGCCCGCCTATGTCGGGCTGGGCAGCAACCTTGACGATCCGGCCGGCCAGTTGCGCCGGGCCCTGGCCTCGCTCGCCGGGCTGCCCGCTACCAGGCTGCTGTGCGCGTCGTCGTTCTACCGCAGCCCGCCGCTGGGGCCTGCCAGCCAGCCCGATTACCTGAATGCAGTGGCCGGACTCCTGACTACGCTGCCGCCCCTTGAACTGCTCGCCGCGCTGCAGGCCATCGAGACGGCCCAGGGCCGCCGCCGCGACGGGGAGCGCTGGGGCCCGCGCACGCTCGATCTCGACCTGCTGCTGCACGGTGGCGCCCGGCTGGCTTCGGCGGCGCTGACGCTGCCGCATCCGGGGCTGCGCGAGCGCGCCTTCGTGCTGGTGCCGCTGGCGGAGATTGCGCCGGGCCTGCGTCTGCCCGACGGCGCGCTGGTGGCGCGGCTGGCGGGCGCCGTGGACGCGGCCGGGCTGCAGAGGCTGGCGGCCTGATGCCGCGCTCGTTGCGTTACCTGGCAATCGAGGGCCCGATCGGTGTCGGCAAGACGTCACTGGCGCGGCGCCTGGCCGAGACTCTCCAGTTCGACCTCGTGCTCGAACAGGCCGAGGAGAACCCTTTCCTGGAGCGCTTCTACCGCGACCCGGAGCCCAATGCCCTGCCGACCCAGTTGCACTTCCTGTTCCAGCGCGCGCGGCAGGCCCAGGAGATGCGCCAGGCCGACCTGTTCGCAGGCGGCCGCGTCGCCGACTTCCTGCTCGAGAAGGACCGGATCTTCGCCCGCCTGACCCTGCGCGACGAGGAATACCGGCTCTACGAGCAGGTCTACCAGGGCCTCACGCTGGACGCGCCCACGCCCGACCTGGTGGTGTACCTGCAGGCGCCGGTGGAGGTGCTGGTCGAGCGCGTGCAGCGCAGGGGCATCCCCTACGAGCAGCAGGTGCAGGCGGACTACCTGCGGCGGCTGTCGGAGGCCTACATGGATTTCTTTCATCGCTACGATGCCGGCCCGCTGCTGATCGTCAACGCGGCGACCATCGACCCGGTGCGGCGCGAGGCGGATTTCCAGGACCTGCTGCAGCGGATCCACGCCATCGAAGGGGGCCGCCAGTACTACAACCCGACGCCCTTCGGCGGGCCGGGCTGAGCCAGGCGCCGGAGATTGATGTTCCCGGGGGAATTGGCCATGCTGGCCCGCGAGCGGACGAGGGGAGTCGCGCCATGACCATGTACAGCCACCTGCAGGACCGGGCGCGGGCCGACCAGCCCGTCACGCTCGACACGCTGCGCGGCATGAAAGACGCCGGCGAGAAGATCGCCTGCCTGACCGCCTACGATGCCAGCTTCGCGGCGGCCGTTGACGGGGCCGGGACCGACCTCGTCCTGGTGGGCGATTCGCTGGGGATGGTCGTGCAGGGCCACGACACCACCGTGCCGGTGACCATGGACGACATGGTCTATCACGCCCGCTGCGTGACCCGGGGAGTGCACCGGGCATTCCTGGTTGCGGACATGCCCTTCGGCAGCTACAGCCTGCCGGAGCCCGCCTTCGCCAACGCAGTGCGCCTGATGCAGGAAGGCGGTGCGGCGATGGTGAAGCTCGAGGGCGGGGCGCTGCAGGTTCGCACGGTGGAGTTCCTGGCCTCGCGCGACATTCCGGTGTGCGCCCACATCGGCCTCACGCCCCAGTCGATCCACAAGCTCGGCGGCTTCAAGGTGCAGGGCCGCGAGCAGGCGGCAGCCGAACAGATGATCAGGGACGCGCATGCGCTGCAGGAAGCCGGCGCGGACATCGTCCTGCTCGAATGCGTCCCGACCGCCCTCGGCCAGGCGATCACGCAGGCCTTGCGGGTGCCGGTGATCGGCATCGGCGCTGGACCCGCGGTGGATGGCCAGATTCTCGTGCTGTACGACATCCTCGCCGTGACGCCCGGCCGCAAGCCGCGTTTCGCCAGGGACTTCCTCGCCGGCGCCGGGAGCCTGCACCAGGCACTCGCGGCCTATGTCGCGGCCGTCAAGGACGGCAGTTACCCGGCGCCGGAGCACTGCTTCTCGTGAGCCGCCCGCCGGTCGAGGGCGGCGTCGCCGGCCTGCGGACGCGACTCGCCGACTGGCGCCGCGACGGCGCCCGCATCGCCTTCGTGCCGACCATGGGCAATCTGCACGAGGGGCACATGGACCTGGTACGCACGGCCGGCGAGCGAGCTGATCGCGTGGTGGCCAGCATTTTCGTCAACCCGCTGCAGTTCGGCCCGGGCGAGGACTTCGCCGCCTACCCGCGGACGCTGGCCGATGACCTGGACCGCCTCGCCGGGACCTGCTGCGACCTGGTGTTCGCCCCGACCGAGGCCGTCATGTACCCGCACGGGCGGGAGGGCCGGACGCGGGTCGAGGTCCCCGGCCTGTCCGCCATCCTCTGCGGGGCGAGCCGGCCGGGCCACTTTGCCGGCGTGACCACCGTGGTGGCCAAGCTGTTCCACCTGGTGCAGCCCGACCTGGCGGTGTTCGGCCATAAGGACTACCAGCAGCTCGCGATCATCCGGCGCATGGTGACGGATCTCGATTTCCCGCTCCAGGTGACGGGGGTGCCCACGCGGCGGGAAGCGGACGGGCTGGCGATGAGCTCGCGTAACCGCTATCTCACGCCTGCGGAGCGGCGGATCGCGCCGGCCCTTTACGCTGCGCTGCAGCAAGCCGCGGCGGGACTGCGGCAGGGCGAACGAGACTTTGTTGCATTACAACAGGCGGGCATGGAAAATATCCGGTCGGCCGGTATGGCCCCGGAGTATTTCGAGGTGCGACGGCAGGACACCCTGGCGCCGGCGACAGCCGGCGACCGGAACCTGGTGGTCCTGGCGGCGTCAAAACTGGGGCGGGCGCGACTGATCGACAACGTGCTCGTGGACCTGGACTGAACGGACCCTGCGTGGGAAGGAGCAACCGATGCAGCTGACTTTGCTCAAGGCCAAGCTACACCGGGCCTGCGTGACTCACGCAGAGCTTGATTACGAGGGTTCGTGCGCCATCGACTCCGACCTGCTGGAGCTGGCGGGGATCATGGAGTACGAGCAGATCCAGATCTACAACGTCACCGGCGGCGAGCGCTTCACCACCTACGCCATTCGCGCCGAGGCCGGCTCGCGCATCATCTCCGTGAACGGCGCCGCCGCCCACAAGGCGCGCCCGGGCGATCGCGTGATCATCTGCGCCTACGGCGGCATGAGCCAGCAGGAAGCCCGCCTGCACAAGCCGAAGCTGGTCTACCTCGACGAGCACAACCGCGTCACGCGCACCGGCGACGCCATCCCCGTCCAGGCCGCCTGAGACCTTCCTAGAGCGCGATCTGGTTCCTGCCGCCCATCTTGGCGCGGTACAGGGCATCGTCCGCGCGCGCGATCAACGTCTCCAGGGTGTCGCCCGGCTCGGCTGCGGCCACGCCCGCGGACAGCGTGATGCTGGGGGCGCCCGGGTCCAGGTCGGTGGCCTTGAGCACGGCCCAGCGGGCCCGCTCCGCGCAGGTGCGGGCCGCTTCCTTGTCCGCCCCCGGCAGCAGGATACAGAACTCGTCGCCGCCGAATCGCGCCACCATGTCGCCCGGCCGGAAATGCTGGCGCAGGGTCTCCGCGACCAGCCGCAGGGCCCGGTCCCCGGCGACGTGCCCGTAGCGGTCGTTGAAGCGCTTGAACTGGTCCACGTCGACCATGACCATTGCCGTCGGCGTCTCGTCCTTGAGGCAGCGATCCAGGCGGCGCCGGAACATGTTGTCCAGCCAGTGCCGGTTGTGCAGGTCGGTGAGGGCGTCGGTCACGGCGTGCTTCTCGAACTCGCGCAGGATACCCACGCTGTCGAGGATCACCTGGTTGTCGGAGCGCACCCGCGAGGACAGGATCACCAGCAGGTTGCGGGCGAAGGCGTGCGAGACGTTGATCATGCGCCAGAGAATGTCCTGCTCGATCACCATCAGGTGGGAATCGCGCGCCGCCACTACCCAGGCCGAGGGATTCTTCTCCTCGATGATGGACATCTCGCCCGCGCACTGCCCCGGCTGCAATGTGGTCAGCGGCTCGTTGTCGAGCGAGCCCAGGCGCACTTCGAGGGCCCCGGACAGGATCACGAACACGCGGGAGTTGGTGGCGGAGGGCGCCAGCAGGATCTCGCCGGCGCGGATGTCCCTGCGCCGCGTACGCGCCAGGAAGGGACCGACGGAACGGATGTCGACGCCGCTGAAAATCTGCAGCCCGGCCAGGAAATGCCTGATGTCAGGCGCGTCGACGAAATCCACTCGGGCGGCCCTCTGCGTACTTGCCGGTCATTCTGTGTTCAATCCCGGTCAAACTCAACGCTGCTGGGCCCGCTCGTGCCGGCCGAGCGCCCAGGCCACGTGCTCGCGCAACAGCGCCGAGGCATCGTCGGCACGGGCCGCGAGGGCCGCCCGGGCCTGCTCGTCCGGCGCCGCATTGCCGAGCGCGACGGCGATGTTGCGGAGCCAGCGCTGGTAACCGATGCGGCGGATGGCCGAGCCTTCCATCCGAGCCAGGAAATCCGTCTCTGACCAGGCAAAGAGTTCCGCCAGCACCGGCGCGTCGAGGTTGTCGCGCGCCCGGAAGTCGCGGGTTGCGGCGAATTGCGCGTAGCGGTTCCAGGGGCACACGAGCTGGCAGTCATCGCAGCCGTAGATCCGGTTGCCCAGGGCCGGCCGCAGTGCCACCGGGATGGCGCCCTCGTGCTCGATCGTCAAATAGGAAATACACCGCCGGGCATCGAGCTCGTAGGGCGCCACGATGGCCGCGGTCGGGCAGGCATCGAGGCAGGCGGTACAGCTCCCGCAATGGGCGCTCGGGGCCGTGTCGGCCGGCAGCGGCAGGTCCGTGTAGATCTCGCCCAGGAAGAACCAGCTGCCGGCGTCGCGCGCCAGGAGGTTGGTGTGCTTGCCGATCCAGCCGAGCCCGGCATCGCGGGCCAGCGCCTTCTCCAGCACCGGTGCGCTGTCGGTGAAGACCCGGTAGCCGAAGGGGCCGACCGCGGTCTCGATCCGGTCGGCGAGACGCTGCAGGCGCCGGCGCAGCACCTTGTGATAGTCGCGGCCGAGGGCGTAGCGGGACACGTAGCCCAGGCTGCGCTCGGCCAGCACCGCCTCCGCTGGCGCCGCCTCCGGGGGCAGGTAATCGAGCCGCACCGAGATCACGCTGATCGTGCCCGGGACCAGGTCCGCCGGACGGCTGCGGCGCGTCCCGTGGCGCGCCATCCACTCCATGTCGCCGTGGCGGCCCAGCGCCAGCCACCGCTTCAGCCAGGCCTCGTCCTCGGGCACCGCCGCGCGGGCGATGCCGACCGCGCCGAAGCCCAGCTCGCGTCCCCAGTCCTTGATCTGTCGGGCCAGAGTCTCCACGCCCGGCAGTATAATCGGGGTCATGACGATGATGCCCCGGGAACTGTGGACCGCCGCCCAGGTGCGCGAGCTCGACCGCCGCGCCATCGAGGAGGAGGGTATCCCGGCGCGCGAGCTGATGGAGCGGGCCGGCCTGGCGGCCCTCGAGGCCCTGCGCCGGGGATGGCCGGCGGCGCGCGACGTGACGGTGCTGTGCGGCGGCGGCAACAACGGCGGCGACGGCTACGTGCTGGCGCGCCGGGCGCGGGAACAGGGATGGCAGGTCCGGGTGCTGGCCCTGGCAGATCCCGCAGGCCTCGACGGAGATGCGGCCGCGGCCTGCACCGACTACCGGCAGGCCGGCGGCGCAGTCGAATCCTGGCACGAGGGAGACGTTCTGCCCGGCACCGGGCCGCTGGTGGACGGACTCCTGGGTACCGGCCTCGACCGCCCGCTCGAGGGACGCTACGCGGCTGCCGTCGAGGCGCTCAATGGCAGCGGCCGCCCGGTGCTGGCGCTGGACATCCCGACCGGCCTGCATGCGGACACGGGCCGGGAACTCGGCATCGCCGTCCGCGCTGCGCTCACGGTGTGCTTCATCGGCCTGAAGCTCGGCCTGTTCACCGGCCGCGGCCGCGCCTGCGCGGGCGAGGTGACGTTTGCCGGCCTGCACGTCCCACCGGGCCTGGCCGCCGGGCTGGAGCCCGCTGCGCGGCGGCTGGATCCGCGGCAGCTGGCGCACTGGTTGCCACGCCGCGACCGGGATGCCCACAAGGGCCGCTTCGGCCACGTTCTCGTGCTCGGCGGCGATTACGGCATGGGCGGCGCCGCCCTGCTGGCGGGCCGGGCCGCGTTGCGCGCCGGCGCCGGCCTGGTGACGGTCGCCACCCGGCCGGAGCACGCCGCAGCCATGTTCGCGGCCCAGCCAGAGCTGATGTGCCGCGGGGTGAGCGAGCCCGCCGACCTCGAGCCGCTGCTGGCCCGGGCGACCGTGGTGGCGGCCGGGCCCGGTCTGGGCCAGGCTCCGTGGGGACAGGCCCTGCTGGCCGCAGCGCTGGCCTCGGACCTGCCTTGCATCCTCGACGCCGATGCGCTCAACCTGCTGTCGGAGCATCCCCGGGCGCCGGGCCGCTGGATCATCACGCCGCATCCCGGGGAGGCGGCGCGCCTGCTCGACACCGGTCCCGGCGAGGTGGAGGCCGACCGCCCCGCGGCGCTGCGGGCCTTGCGCGAGCGTTACCGCTGTGTCGTGGTGCTCAAGGGCGCCGGCACGCTGGTGGCTGGGCAGGGCGCGGTCCCATGGCTGTGCGATGCGGGCAACCCGGGCATGGCCTCGGGCGGCATGGGCGATGTGCTGACCGGCCTCGCCGCCGGTCTGGCGGCCCAGCTGCATGACCTGGAGCGCGCTGCCTGCGCCGGCGTGCTGGTGCACGCCCTGGCGGCGGACGACGCGGCGCGCCGCGGCGAGCGGGGCCTGGCGGCCGGCGACCTGCTCGACTGCCTGCATGGCTGGGTCAATCCCGGTGATGACGCGGATCTTCCTGCCTGACGCGGCAGCCACGGCCGCGCTGGGCGCCCGGCTGGCGCCGGGCCTGGCAGCCGCGTGCCAGGCGGGCCCGGTGGTGGTCCACCTCGAGGGTCCCCTCGGGGCCGGGAAGACGACGCTGGTCCGCGGACTGCTGCGTGGCCTGGGTCACGAGGGGCGGGTACGCAGCCCGACGTTCACCCTGCTCGAGCCTTACGAGCTGCCCGACTGCGAGGTGATGCACCTCGATCTCTACCGCCTCGCCGATCCGGCCGAGCTCGACTATCTCGGCCTGGAGGACCTGCTCCGACCCGGTGGGCTGGTCCTCGTCGAATGGGCCGAGCGGGGCGGCGACCGGCTGCCGGGGGCAGACCTCAAGTTGGCGCTCGATTACCAGGATGCGGGGCGCTGCGCCCGTTGCACCGCGGGCTCAGGCAGGCTTGAGCCCCTGGTCGCGGCCCTGGCACAGGCGGGCGAGCCAGCGTCGTCACGCAGAATCGAGACTAAGTAACCCCTCCAGCAGCTTGTTTCTCAAAATAATTATTGCGTTCGTGCCCGGCTTATGGTTAAAGTTGGTTCCCGAAATCCAACCAAACTGTTGGAAATGTCGAGGAAATCTCTTAAAGGCCTGCTGCTCGCGCTGTTGTTCTGCGCTCCGGTCGCCCAGGCCGAAGTGCTCGTCAAGGACGTGCGCCTGTGGGCCAGCCCCTATGCGACCCGCGTAGTCCTCGATCTCTCGGCCCCCGTCGGCCACACCCTGTTCACCCTGGACAACCCCAGCCGGCTGGTCGTAGACCTCAAGCCCGCGGCGCTGGCGCGCACGAGCGAGCTGCCGCCCGGCGCCGGGCTGGTGCGGGGCGTCCGCGCCGCCAACAAGGCCGGCGGGGAGGCCCGCATCGTGCTCGACCTTGCCGGCGAGGCCAAGCCGCGCAGTTTCCTGGTGCGGCCCGAGGGCCGCTACGGACATCGCCTGATCATCGAACTCGAAGGCGCGGGCCCCCGGCGCCAGGCGCCCGTGATCAGCGCGGGGCAGGGCGACCGTGAGCTGGTGATTGCCGTCGATGCCGGACACGGGGGCGAGGACCCGGGCGCGATCGGCCCCCGCGGTACCTATGAGAAGGACGTGGTGCTGGGCGTGGCGCGCCGGCTGGCGGATCGCATCAATCGCGAGCCCGGCATGCGCGCCGTGCTGACGCGCGACGGGGATTACTTCCTCAGCCTGCGCCAGCGCGTCGAAAAGGCGCGGCGGAACGGCGCGGACCTGTTTGTATCGGTGCACGCTGACGCCTTCAAGAACCCCAGGGCACGGGGTTCCTCGGTCTACGTGCTTTCCAACAAAGGCGCGACCGACGAGGCGGCCCGCTGGCTGGCAGAGCGGGAGAATGCGGCCGACCTCGTGGGCGGCGTCAGCCTCGACGACAAGGACGACCTGCTGGCTTCGGTGCTCCTGGACCTGTCCCAGAACGCTTCCATCGGCGCCAGCCTGGAGGTGGGCGAATTCGTGCTCGACCGTCTCGGGGCTGTGAACCGGCTGCACAAGCAGTCGGTGCAGCAGGCCGGGTTCGCGGTGCTGAAGGCGCCGGACATCCCCTCCATCCTGGTGGAGACGGCCTTCATCTCGAACGTCGAAGAAGAGCAGAAGCTGCGGGACCAGCGATACCAGGACCAGCTGGCGAACGCGCTGGTGACCGGTATTCGCGAGTACTTCTACCAGAACCCGCCGCCCGGGACCTGGGTGGCGCGCAACCGCGACCGCGCGCCCGTGGCCCGCGAAGTCGTCGTTGCCAGCGGTGACACCTTGTCGGGCATCGCCAACCGTTACAACACCAGCGTCCCGGCGCTGCGCCGCTACAACGGGCTGCGCGGCGACCGGATCAGGGTCGGCCAGGTCATCACGATCCCGGGCGGCTGACCCCCGGTCCTGGGGACTGTCCCCGGGACTGTCCCCAGCGGGTGGATCCCGTATCCTAGGCACCCATGCCTATCCGCCAGCTCCCCGCCCAGCTCGTCGACCAGATCGCCGCCGGCGAAGTCGTGGAACGCCCGGCTTCCGTGGTCAAGGAACTGGTCGAGAACAGCCTCGATGCCGGTGCGGGCCGGATCGAAATCGAGATCGAGGCCGGCGGCCTGCGCCGCTGCCTGGTGCGTGACGACGGCGGCGGGATTCCACGCGAGGAGCTGGCGCTGGCACTGTCCCGCCACGCCACCAGCAAGATCGCCAGCCTCGACGACCTGGAACGCGTGGCCACGCTCGGCTTCCGCGGCGAGGCCCTGCCGAGCATCGCCTCGGTCTCGCGCCTTGCCCTGACGTCGCGTGCCGCGGGGGCGGAAGCGGCCTGGACCGTGTCGGCCGACGGCGGCCGCCTCGGCGAACCGGCGCCGGCAGCCCATCCGCCGGGCACCACCATCACCGTCCAGGACCTGTTCTTCAATACCCCTGCGCGGCGGCGTTTCATGCGCAGCGAGCGCACCGAGTCGAGCCACGTCGAGGGACTGGCCCGCCGGCTCGCGCTGTCGCGCTTCGACACGGGGTTCAGCCTGCGGCGCGACGGACGCGCGCTGTTCGACCTGCGGCCCGCGCGGGATGCCGGCGCCCGCCTGCGGCGCGTCGGCGAGGTCTGCGGCGAGGCTTTCGCCGCCCACGTGCTGGAACTGGAGCAGGCCGCGGCCGGCCTGCGCTTGTCCGGCTGGCTGGGGTTGCCGACCTTCTCCCGGTCCCAGCCGGACCTGCAGTACTTCTTCGTCAACGGCCGCATGATCCGTGACCGGCTGGTGACCCATGCGCTGCGCCAGGCCTACGCCGACGTGCTGTTTCACGGCCGTCATCCGGCCTACGTGCTCTACCTCGAAATGGATCCTGCCCTGGTGGACGTGAATGCCCATCCGACCAAGCACGAGGTCCGGTTCCGCGAGGCCCGGAGCATGCACGGTTTCCTGTATCACGCGGTGGAGCAGGCGCTCGCCGGCACCCGGCCCGCGGCCGCCGCGGCCG
>NZ_JAALFH010000008.1:0-80000 GCF_011058255.1 Thioalkalivibrio sp. XN8
CGCGCGCCCAGCGCGCCGAAGGCGAGCCGCCCGCGGCGGCCCGAGACCTTGCCGCCGAAGTCGATGTCGACGGGATTGCCGGCCTCGTCGAGGCCGATGCGGCGAGAGAAGAAGGGCAGCGGCGACTGGCCGAGGCCGGCAAAGCGGAACAGCGCCGTATCCTGCAGGAAGAACTCGCGCTTCTCGGGAAAGAACAGGGGGAAGCGCGTCAGGTTGACGCGCTGCTCGTCGACCTCGGCCTCGGCGAAGTCGGTGTTGATGGTCAGCGCCGCGGTGATCGCCGGCGTGACCTGGTAGAACACGTCGAGGCCCGGCGTCAACTCGGTGTCGCTGCCGGCGCCCTCGTGGTCGCGGGTTCCGCGCAGCGCCAGGTAAGGCTCCAGCCGCACGCCCAGACCGGGGGCGACGACCGGGACACCGGCCAGGGGCATGGTGTCGGCGAGCGAGCTGATCGGCGTCTCCCGCAGGCCGCCGGCGAGGCGCACCCGCTCGTTGGCGCGCGCGATCCGCCGTTCCACGTTCACGCCCCAGCGTGTCGCCTGCGGCTCGACCGACAGGGTGGTGAAGGGAATGGCGATTTCCACGGTCCAGCCGGCCTCGTGCAGCCGCGCCGCCGCGCGCCAGCGCCCGTCCCAGTCGAAATCCTCGCCCCGGCCCTCGAAGATCATGGCGTCACTGCGCGCGCCCAGCGGGTTGACGCGAAACAGGTAGCCCTCGCGGGTCCGGCCGTGCGGGTCGAGCACCACCGTGACGTGGTCGTCGAAGAACAGCTCGCTGTCGCGCTGCAGCTGCCGCGCCACGATGCCCTCCGGCGCGTCGTCGAAGGCCGCGACGGCGATGAAGAGGTGCGCGTCGTCGTAAGCCAGCCGCACGACCGTGCGCTGGCTGCCGGGCGCGCCCGGCACCGGCTGGCTCTGGCGCAGGTCGTCCAGCGCCGCGGCGCGCTGCCAGGCCGCCTCGTCCAGCACGCCATCGAGGCGGATGCGCTCGTCGGCGGCGAGGCCTGTCAGCACGGCGGCGATGCCCGCGAGATGAATCATCATCGAATCCTGCCGAGCAGCCAGAACCAGCCGCCGATGATAGCGAAGGTCGCCAGCAGCCAGGCGAGCATGAACCAGCGCACCCCGGGGGCCAGGTCCGGGCGGTGCGCGACGCCATCCACGGTGTAGCCGTAGACGGCCGCCTGGTCGAGCCCGGCCCAGGTAGCCAGCGCCAACAGCCCCGCCGAGGCCGCCAGCGCCGGCGTCATGATCCGCCAGCGGTAGCGCTGGTCGGAGTCGCGGAGCAGGCGCCCGGCGTGCAGCCAGGCGCCGGTGAGGATCAGCCCGCTCAGCATGAGGCCGAACAGGAACCACAGCGACTTGGTCCACAAGCCGCCGAAATCGCCGAAGTGCAGCGGGTCGGCGGTCTCCGACCAGCGCCAGTACAGCGGCAGGCGGCCGGCCGACTGGTCGTACAGGACGGCGCCGGCCCGCAGGTCGAGATGCAGCTGGTTGGCGCGGTCGCGCACCAGCAGGTGCCCGGCCTGGCCCTCCAGGTAGAGCGCGCCCTCGTGATAGAAGGCGTAGCCGAGCTGGCGGATCTCCAGGTCCGGGCGCGCCGCGCGCGCCTGTTCGAGCAGCGTCGCCAGCGGCAGCGGGTCGCCCGCCTCCGCCGCCGGGGCAGGGATCTGGCGCACGGCCGCATCCCCGACGCCGGCGTGGCTGAACTTGCCGTCGATGGCGTCCACCCGCAGCAGCTCGAAACCGTACCAGACGCTGGTCAGGCCGATCAGCAGCACGAAGGGCAGCGACCACAGCCCGGTGGTCCGGTGCAGCCCGCTCCAGTAGCCGTGGCCGCGGCCGCGGGGCATGAAGAAAAAGCGCCGCCACCAGCGCCGGTAGAAGAACAGCGCCGAGACCATCGACAGCAGCAGGAACAGGGCGAACACCGACACCACGTAGATGCCGATCGAGCCCATGAAGAAGGACATGTGGAGGTTGCGCAGGAAGCGGTGCAGGGTGTAGGTGCTGGTGTCGCCGAGGACGGCGGCGCGGTAGGGATCGACGTAGACGAAGCGCGCCTGGCCGCGCGCGTCGAAGATGTGCGCGACCGCCGCGCTGCGGGCGTAGCGCGGGGCCTCGAGGCCGCTGATCTCCGCCCCCGGGCGCGATGCGCGCACGGCCTCCTCCCATTCCTTCCAGCCGGTCCGGTTCTCGGCCGGCGACACGCGCGCTTGGGGGGTGACCAGCCAGTCGAGCTCGTGCGCGAACACCGCGAAGGTGCCGCTCCAGCAGATCACGAACAGCACCAGCCCGGCGGCCACGCCGGTGCAGCTGTGCACCAGGAAGAACAGCCGCGAGCGCTTCACGACCGGAAACGAAGCAGGCGCGGCCCGAAAGCCGCGCCTTCATTGGCAACTCCGGCCGGTCTCACCATCAGAGCTTCATGTCGAGCCGCAGGTAGACCGTGCGCGGGGCGCCGGCAAAGGCGATGCCTTCGCCGAACCCGCTGACGTAGTACTCCTCGTCGAGCAGGTTGCGCACGCCGCCCTGCAGCGCCATGGGCATCCCGCCGGCCGCGAAGCTGTAGTTGAGCGCCAGGTCCATCGTGGTGTAGCTGGGCAGGGTGACGGTGTTGCGGCCGCCGGTGAAACGCTTGCCCTCGTAGAACACGCCCCCGCCCGCTTCGAGGCGGCCCGAGGCGCGCTCGAACAGGGTGTAGTTGAGCCAGATGCTGGCCTCGTGCTCCGGTACGTTGGGCAGGCGGTTGCCCTGGTTGCCGTTATTGTCTTCCGTGATCTCGTTGTCGAGGTAGGCGTAGCTGGCCGCGATGCGGGTGCGCGGCGAGAGCTGCCCACTGAGCCCGGCTTCGAAGCCGCGCGAGCGGGCTTCGCCGATCTGCTCGTCGAGCAGTGTGTCCGGGTTGACTGTGACCAGGTTCTCCTGGACCAGTTCGTAAACGGCGACCGTCGCTGACAGCGCGCCCCCGAAGAAGTCGTGCTTGTAGCCGGCCTCGAGCTGGCTCGCCTCCAGCGGGTCGCGATTCGCCTCGTCGAAGCTGAAGGACTGCTCGAAGGAGGAGCTGTACGTGAGATAGAACGAAGACGCCGGCGTGAGCTTGTACAGCACGCCCAGGCGCGGGTCGACGCTGTCCGGGTTCTCCTCGAAGGTGAAGAAAGGGTCCTCGTAAACGTAGTCGAGCTCGGTGTACCGCAGCCCGGCGAGCAGCTTGAGCTGCTCGGTCGCCCACACCTCGGCCTGGGTGTAGAAGCCATAGGTGTCGGTGGTGTCGGTGGCCGACGCGAACAGCGAGATACCCGGGTCGTTCTGCGGCGGCAGCGCCACGCCGGTGTCCGGGTCGAGCACGTTGACGAAATCGAAGTTGGTGATGTTGCCGAAGCCCGGCGGCGTGTGCTTGAACTCGGTCTGGCGGATGTCGGCGCCGAACAGCAGCCGCCAGTCGGTCGCGCCCCAGGCGAATTCGTGGATCACGTTCGCCTCGTACTGCAGGTCGGTGGATTCGTAGCTGCGCAGGCTGACGCTGCGGCGCACGGTGTCGTCGGCGGCGACCTGCTGGCCCAGGCTGCCGAAGGGTCGCAGCGCGAAGGACAGGTGATCGGTGAGGTGCCAGGTCAGCGCGCTGTCGATGCGCGTCGCGTCGGAGAGCTGGTAGGTGCCGCGCAGCTCAGCGCTGTAGTCCTCGGTCAGCTTCTCGTTGTCGGCGCTGCCGAGCTGGGCGTCGAGCGGAATGCGCGCGTCAGGGCGGCCGTTGCGCGTCGGGATGCCGAACAGGAAGCTCTCGTCGTTCCTGAGGTAACTCAGGTCCAGGTCGAGGCGCAGCCGGTCGCCGGCGCCAAGGTAGGACAGCGACGGCGCGATGAAGAACTGCTCGCGGTCGGTGGTGTCGACGAAGGTGTCGCCGCCTTCGGCCGAGGCGATGAAGCGGTACAGCAGCTGGTCGCTGGCGCCGACCGGGCCGGTGAAGTCGACGCTGCCGAAGCCCTCGGCGCCGCTGCCCGAGGCCACGGCGCTGGCGCCGACCGAGAGCGAGGCCGCGGCTTCCGCCTGCGGGCGCTTGGTCTGGACGTTGACGAAGCCACCGGGGGCGAGGTCGCCGTAGAGCACCGAGAACGGCCCCTTCAGCACTTCCACGCTCTCGACGTTGGCCAGGCTGAGCGGGCCGGTGGAGCGCCGCTGCACGCCGTTGACCCGGATCAGCAGCGAGTTGAAGCCGCGAATGGAGAAGGATTCCTGCACCGAGACATTGGCGGCGTTGGCGCCGGCGCCCACGCCGGCGACGTTGCGCAGGGCTTCTTCGACCGTGCGCGCATTCTGGTCGCGGATCACCGCCTCAGTAACCACGGCGACCGAGGCGGGCGTCTCCACCAGCGGCGCATCCGTCTTCATGGCGGAACTGATCCATTCCGCGCGGTAACCGCTGTTGCGCGAGGGCCGCCAGCCTTCCACGCGGATGGCGTCGACCATCATCGGCCCGGCGGGCGCGGCCGCGAGCACCAAGGTGTCGGGACCGGTGAAGCGGTACACGATCCCGCTGTCGGCCAGCAGCATGCGCAGCGCGAGCTCGGGGGTGAACTGCCCCTGCAGCGCCGGGGCCTGCTTGCCGGCGACCAGGCCGGGGGGGTAGGACAGGTTGAGGTTCGCCTCGCTGGCCAGCCGGGTCAGCGACTGCTCCAACGGCCCGGCCGGGATGGAGAAAGACTGTGCGCCGGCCGCGGCGGCCGGCTGCGCGGGGGCGTCCTGGGCCGGGGCGGACGCCGGCAGGGCCAGGGCGGCGAGCACGGCGAGGGCCGCGGCGGCCGCCAGGCCGGCGCGAGATGCGGAGGAAGAGGCGTGATGGTTGACTTGCATGGTTCCGGTATCCAGTAGCTGATGAATGCCAATAATTGGCGTTTGCATTCACCTATGCCGGACGAGTCCGGAAAAAGGGACAGGGCCGCGCGTTCAGCGCACGGTGACGGTGACCCAGAACGGAGCGCGGCGCTCGACCCGCACCGGCAGGGTCTCGCCGAGCAGGTCGAGAATGCGGTCGGTGTCCTCCAGCTGGAATACCCCCGACAGCCGCAGGTCCGCCACCGCCGGGTCGCAGCGCAGGACGCCGGGCCGGTAGCGGGCCAGCTCCGCCACGAAATCGCCCAGGCGCTGGTTCCTGCTGACCAGCTGCCCCCGAGTCCAGGCCGAGGCGCCGGTGTCGTGGGCTGCGGCCGGGAACACCCGCAGGCGGTCGAAGGCCAGCGTGTTACCCGCTTCCAGGCGGTGCGCCGGCCCGCCCGCGCCCGGCTGGACCGCGACTGCGTCGGCGAACACGCTGACGCCGGTGCGCCCGTCGCCGGTCTCGCGGACGCTGAACCGGGTGCCGAGGGCGCGGATCGTGCCGTGCGCCGTTTCGACCAGGAGGGCACGGGGGTCGGACTTGCTCCCGGCGGCGGTCGCGACCAGGATCTCGCCCTCGACCAGCACCAGCCGGCGCTCCTTGTCGGACCAGGCCAGCCGCACGGCCGAAGCCGTGTTCAGCGTGAGCCGGCTGCCGTCCGGCAGCGTCACGTCCTCCCGTTCGCCGGTGGCGGTGCGATAGTCGGCGTGCCAGCCGGGCGCCTGCAGCCAGGCGGCGTAGCCCGCCGGGGCCGCGACCGCGAGGATCGCCAGCGATTTCAGCACCGAGCGGCGGTCCAGCCGGTGGCGCCCCAGCACCTCCGCACCAAGGCCGGGGGGGACGTCCCGCAGCATGCGCTGCAACTCGAGCGCAGCCTGCCAGGCCTGCTCGTGGGCCGCGCTGCGTCGCCGCCAGGCCTCCAGTTGCGCCGCCTCATCGGCGTCGAGGGCGCGCTGCCGGGCAAGGGCCAGCCACCCGGCGGCCTCGTCCAGGATCGGGGGCGATACCGCGGCGTCGCTTACAGCAGCGCTGCGAGACATTGCCGGTAAGCCTGTTGCATGTAGCGCTTCACGGTGCGCTCGGACACGCCCATGCGCCGGCCGATGGCGGCGTAGCCGAGCCCGTCGAGCTGGGACAGCAGGAAGGCCCGGCGGACCGGCGCCGACAGCCGGTCGAGGAGCTTGTCGATGCGGTCCAGGGTCTCGAGCAGGATCTCGCGCTCCTCGGCGGACAGCGCGGTGGGGTCGGGCCGGGCCGAGAGCGCGTCGAGGAAGGCTCGCTCCAGGTCACGCCGGCGCAGGTGATCCACCAGCAGGCCGCCCGCGATGACGCGCAGGAAGGCGCGCGGCTGGCGCAGCGGCGAGCGCTGCAGCTCCTCACGCCGGGCCACGACCCGGACAAAGGTGTCCTGGGCCAGGTCGGCGGCGGCGTCCGGGCAGCCCAGGCGCGACTGCAGCCAGTGACGCAGCCAGCCGTGGTGGTCGACGTAGACGCGCTCGAGTACGCCGGAAGGGTTTTTCAGGGAAGCCGCGCGGGTGTTCATGAGCAGCTATTAATACAAACAAGAATCATTTGCATCTTAGCGCGGCCCGGTTCGGGCTGTCGATAGTAGAAGCCACTATCAATTGGGGCCGGCGGACAGGCCCTCGCTCCGGCCTACCCCCAGAGCATGCCCACCAGCCGGTCCCCGACCGCGGGCGCGGTCCAGTAGGCGGCGTGGGCGGTGAGCCAGCGGGTGCGGGTGCGCACATGGTGGCCCTGCAGCAGCCAGCCGGCGGCGTCGGTGTGGTCGCGGTAGCGGCGCTCGACCGGGCTCTCGGACTCGGTGCACACCATGCACTCGCCGAACACGCGGCCGGTCACGACCGGGTCGTGGCGGCTGAAGAAGTTGTGCCAGGGGAAGCGCTCGCAGTCGGAGGGCACCGGGCGGAGCGGGATGCGCGGGAAGACGTGCAGCCCGAAGAGCCTGAAGTCCAGCCCCAGCGGGCTGCCGAGCGTGACCAGGCCCTGCGTCGCCCAGAGGCGGCGGTCGTCGCCGGCGAAATGCTGCGGCGACTCCTCGAGCAGCTCGTTGACCGCCTGCAGGGCGTAGACCGTGCCGAGGCTGTGGGCCACCACCAGCACGCGGTGGCCGGCGGCGTGCGACTCGAGGATCGACGCCTTCAGGCCGGCGCGGACCGCGGCCGCCGTGCTGCCGTCGGCCACGCCGAGCAGCACGTCGCCGACCAGGTCCACCGCCGTGGCCAGCGCGAAGCCCGCCAGCGGACGGCCGCGGGCGATGGCCAGCGAGACCAGCTTCCCGAGCTGTACCGTCGGGTGGCGGTCCTTGGTGGACTCGTAGACGTACTGGCGGACCTCGAAGTCCTCGGCGATGTTGCGGGCGGCGAGGGCGGTCGCGACCAGCTGCCGGATCTTCTTCTCCGCCTTGACCTGGCTGGCGCGGCCGCGCTGCGCGCCGTGGACGACGAGGAGGTGGGGCGGCTGGTTCAGGTCCACGGCCATGAGGGGAGTTTATAGTGTGCGGGCACCCGCAACGAACGAGCCGCCCGCCATGACCCCCCTCCCCACCGCAGAATCCGTCTGGGACTACCCGCGCCCGCCGCGCATCGAGCGCATCGACTGGCCGCTGAAGGTCGAAGACACCGGCATGGTCATCGCGGCGACAACGAACGGCATCCGGGTGCTCGAGACCTCGCATCCGCCGTGTTTCTACTTCCCGCCGGGAGACGTGGATTTCTCCCGGCTCGAGCCCAGCCCCACGCGCACCTTCTGCGAGTGGAAAGGCCAGGCGCGCTACTGGCACCTGCGCACCGAGAGCGGGCTGGTGCGGGACGCCTGCTGGGCCTACCCGGACCCGGTGGACGAGCGGATCCGCGATCACGTCTCGTTCTACGCCGGGCGGGTCGAGGCCTGCTACGTGGCCGGCGAGCGCGTGCAGCCGCAGGAAGGCGACTTCTACGGCGGCTGGATTACCTCCTGGGTGAAGGGGCCGTTCAAGGGCGGGCCCGGGACGCGGGGCTGGTAGGCGGCGATGAACGACAGGCGAGTCGCCGTGGTGCTCGGGGCGAGCGGCTACATGGGTTCCAACCTGGCGCCGGCGCTGGCCGCGGCCGGCTGGCAGGTGCGGGCGGTGGCGCGCAACAAGGCCGTGCTCGAGGCCCGCGAATGGCCGGGCGTGGAGTGCTGGTCGGCGGACGTGCTGAAGCCCGAGACGCTCGCGCCCGTGCTCGAGGGCGCGGACGTCGTCTACTACCTCGTGCACATGATGTGGACCGGCAGCGACTTCGTGCCGGTCGAGCGCCGTGCGGCGGAGAACGCGCGCAAGGCCTGCGAGGCCGCCGGGGTGCGGCGGATCGTGTATCTCGGCGGCATCATGCCGAAGGAGAAGCGCTCCCAGCACATGGAGGGCCGGCGGGTGGTCGGGGACACGCTGCGCGAGGGTTCGATCCAGGTCATCGAGCTGCAGGCGGCGATGATCGTCGGCCCCGGGTCAGCGGCCTTCGAGGTCATCCGCGACCTGGTCAACCACCTGCCGTTCATGATCACGCCGAAGTGGGTGCGCCGGCGCTCGACGCCGATCGCGCTCGAGAACGTGCTCACCTACACCATCGCCGCGGCGGACCTGCCCTTCGAGGGCCACCGCACGCTGGAGATCGCCGGGCCGGACGTCCTGACCTACCAGGAGATCATGAACATCTACGGCGAGTTCGTCGGCAAGAAGCCGATCGTGCTCCCCGTGCCGGTGCTGACGCCGAAGCTCTCCAGCTACTGGCTGTATTTCGTCACCTCCGTCCCGCCGACCACGGCCATGTCGCTGGTCGAAGGGCTGGCGCACGACTACGTCGCCGAAGACCACGAGATGCGCGAGCTGGTGCCCCAGCGGCTGCTCACCTTCCGCGAGTCCATCGCCGCGACGCTGGAGGCGGAGAAGAACCGCCAGGCGCCGGCCCGCTGGGTCGAGGGCTCGATCGCCTGCCGCGACTGGAACCCCAAGTACTCCTTCTACGCCAAGAAGTTCTGCGGGGAGAAGGAGACCACTGCGTCGCGCGAGGCCCTGTTCGAGGTGCTGCAGCAGTTCGGCCGGGATGGGGATTTCTTCTCGTATCGTCCGTTGTGGTGGCTGCGCCGCGCCTTCGACTGGCTGATCGGCGGGCCGAGCTTCCGCACCGGCCGGCGCGACCCGGAGACGCTGCGCATGGGCGACATCGTGGACGGCTGGCGCGTGCTCGGCCTGAAGCCGAACGAGCGGCTTACCCTGTCGATGCTGATGCGCGCGCCCGGCTCAGGCCTGCAGGAGTTCAACATCCGCGAGCGCGACGGCAAGCGCATGGTCGAGCTCTGTTCCTACTGGCACCCGGCCGGGTTCTGGGGGCTCTTGTACTGGTACGGCCACCTGCCGCTGTACAGCCCGCTGGTCAACGGGGCGGTGGCGGAGATCGCGAGGAGGGCGGAGGCGCTGGAGCGCGCTTCATTATAGACTTCGGCCCATGAGCGCCGATGCTTTGAGCAAGTTACGTTCTGATGCGCTTTCGCTTCCGGAGGCGGAACGCGCTGAACTTGCGTGCACCTTGGTCAAGAGCCTGGATTCGCCGGCCGATCCCGATGCAGGCGAGGCTTGGGAGCGGGAGGTCGCACGCCGCCTCGCCGAGATCGATTCGGGTACGGCGAAGCTGTTGGATCGCAGCGAGTTCAACAGGCTTATGCAGGCGCGTATTCCGGCGGGGCCAGGAGGCTGATTCTCAGGCGCTTTCCGTATGACGTCGTTGTGCGAGAGCAAGACGACGAGATTCTGGTTGTCGCGGTGGCGCACCAATCTCGACGCCCGGGTTACTGGCGGGATCGTAGTTAATACGCGAGCAGATCATTAGCCTTGGCCGTCCGGGCAGGGCCCTGGCGGGCGAAGCCCATCCAGCAACCGCACCATGGCCCCATAGTCCGGCGGCTTGCCGTCCCACTTGCAGCGGAACGTCTCCGCGGAGACGCCGTCGCGCTGATTGCCGGCGGCGAGCAGCGCCAACGGATCGCCGGTTAGGACCAGCGGCCGCGGCACGTCGGGGATGCGTTCGCCGTCCGGGCGCGTGAACACCAGCGCACCGTCGTCGGTGACGCGCAGTCCGTAGCCGCCCTCGTGCAGCAGCCGGTGATGCGCGCTGCAGAGCTCCACCAGGTTCGACAGCCTGGTCTCGCCGCCGTCGGCCCAGTGATGCACATGGTGCGCATCGACGTGGCGCGTGTGCGTGCAGCCCGGGAAGCGGCAGCCGCGATCGCGCAGCCGCAACGCCCGCCGGATCGCCGGCGGCACGGCGCGCGTCTTGCGCCCCACCGACAGGATCTCTTCGCCGTCGTGCAGCACCGGCACCAGCCCGGCTTCGCAGCCGAGCCGGCGGACGGTCTCCTCGGCCAGCGCCGGGGCGTCGGGATCCGGCACCGGGCCATCCGCGTCGCGCCTTAGGTCGAGGTGCACGTGGACTTGGTATTTCTCGGCAAGCGATCGCGGCCGGCCGTCCGGATCGAGATAGGACTCCGCGACCCGAACCAGCGCGTCGGCCTGGCGCGCGCAGCGCGTCTCCGCCGAGACGTCCTCGTCGGGGTGCGCGGGCGGCTCGTCCCAGAACGAGGGCGGCGTCTCCGCGGAGACGTCATCTTCCCGGTCGCCGCCTTCGAGGGAGGCCTTCGCCGCGTCGATGGCCCGCAACACCACCGCCGCCTGCTCGGCCGGCAGGCGGATGCGGAACGACACCATGCCGTCGTCCTCTTCCCATGAAGTGAAGGAGCGCTCGCGGTGCTGGCTCATGGCCGCGGCGTTCTCCCCGTGGCGGCGGTAGAGGCGGGCGAACTTCTCCAGCTGCGAAGCCGTGGAATGCTGCGCCCACATCAGCAGGGTCGCCTCGTTCCCCGGCGTGGCGACGCGGATCACGGCGCGCAGCTGGGCGAAGGAGAGCCGGCCGGCGCGGAACGCCTCGCGGATCTGAGGGAGGCCCGGCAACGCGCGGGCGACGCGGAACCGTTCCCGCGCCGCGCCGAGTGAATAGCCGCAACGCCATTGCAGCCAGTGCGCCGCCGTCGGCCAGCCGCTCCAGCCCTCGAGCTCGTCGAACTCGCGCAGCATCTCGATGAGCCGGTAATTGGCGGCGTTGATGTGGGCGGCCAGCGAGGCGATCTCGCCCTCGAGCTCGGCCGCGCGGGCCTGGCGGGCAAAGCCCTCGGGGTTCAGCGCGGGGCCAGGTTGGCGGTGGTCTGCGTGGGACATTGCGGCGCTCCCGGATACTGTTCAGACATACAGTATTGTTGCGCGGAGGCCGTTGAATCGCAATCGGTTATTTCTATGGGTTTGGTCGAGAAAGTCCCAGTTTCGCCGTGACCGGTGGTTCGTCGTAACATGCGGGGTATCGAATCTCGCCCCGCACGCGCCGGAGGAAGAAGATGTCTTCGTTGCTGAAGGACCTCGAAAAATCTGCCCGGGCCCTGAGTCCCGAGGATCGGGCCAGGCTCGCCGAGTCATTGCTTGAGTCCCTGCACCTGCCTGTTGTTGAGGTGGAGGCGCAATGGGCCCGGGAGATCGAGAACCGCGTTGCTGCATTCGACAGGGGCGAGTTGCCCGACTACGCGGCTGAGGATGTGTTTGCTGAAGCGCGGCGTCTGACTCGTTGAAACGAGCTCGCTTCGTTGGCCAGGCGAGTGACGAATACCTGGCGCAGACCAGCCGATATGTTGCGGAGCAGAAGGAACTCGGAACTCGTTTCGTTGTTGCAGTCGAAGCGGGAGTGGCCCGCGCTGTTGCTTTCCCCCGAAGCGGATCCCCAGGGCCCCCTAAAACCCCTTCCGCGCCACCTTCTCGTGGGTCTCGTTGACGAGCATCAGGGCGGCCGAGCCGTAGTACGCGTGGTACTCGGCGATCATCTCGCCGTGGATGACGACCGGGTCGGTGGCGACGAGCGATGCGGCCTCCTCGGGATCGTCGACCGCCAGGATGAACAGGCCGCGCCAGCCGTCCACGCCGTCGAGCGGGCCCGCCAAAGCTAACTTACCTTCCGCCGCGAGCCGCTGCATGTTGGCGAAGTGGCCGCGGAACATCTCGTCGCGGGCCGCGCCGGCGGGCACCGGCGTGGGGCCGGTCTTCAGGATCACCAGCACGTACTGGCGCATGCCGTAGTCGTCCGCGCCGAGCGTCTCGGCCAGCGCCGCGTCGAAGGCCGGGCTCGCCGGGGCGGCAGCATCTTCCGCGAGCGCGCTGCCGGCCAGCAGCAGCAATGCGGCGAGGGCCGTGAGTCGGATTGCTTTCATGTCATGGCCTCCAATTGCCTACGTTGACCCCGAACTCCACCTTGAAATCCGTGGCGTGGACCTTGGGGACGAGCCGGTGTTGCTTCCGGGCGAGCGATACGATGCCGTAGCCCTCGAGCATCTTGAGCGTCCGGGAGAGATTGCTCTTCTTGCGACCCGAGAGCTGCTCCAGCTCGGCAAGGGATTGCGGGTTCTCTGCAGCGATGAGGCGCAGCAGCTCCTGGTTGTCGGGACTCAGGGCCTCGGCCATGGACCGCAGGGATTCGAACCATACCTTCGGCTCGCCGGAACCGGGCTTGTACTCTCCACGGGCGATCGCCATCGTGCGCCGGATGTAGTCGTCGCGCGAGATGATGCCGACATTGATGACGCTGGGTTTCATTGCTAGTAGTCGTTATCACCTGAAGATAACCGGAGCGTATCATCGGTGAGCTGCTGTCCCAAGTATTTACCCCGAGAATCAACAGATATCGGGCGTTCCGACGGCAATCGTGCCCCACTAGACTGAAACCATGATGATGTTCCGTCCCAACCACTGTAGCGGCGCCATCAGTGCGGCCGACTTGTTGCGTGATGCGCAACGCCGTACAATCGCGCCGTGATCCAGTCCTTCCGACACAAGGGACTGCGCAGGTTTTTCGAGCTCGGCAGCCTGGCCGGCATCAGGCCGCACCACGCGAGGCGGCTAAGGATGCTGCTGGCAGCACTGGATACGGCACAGGTTATCGGCGACACGGATATTCCCGGTTTCCGCCTCCATCCGCTTAAAGGCGATGCGCGCGGGCGGTGGTCGATCTGGGTCGACGGCAACTGGAGACTGACATTCGCGTTCCGGGACGGACATGCCTACGTCCTGGATTACGAGGACTACCACTGATGGCCATGCACAACCCTCCGCATCCCGGCGAGTTCATCACCGAGGTCTACCTCGCTCCCCACGGAATGAGCGGGAGAGAGCTGGCTGCGCGGCTCGGCGTGGCGCCCTCGACGCTGAGCCGGGTGCTTGCCGGCGCCAGCGGGGTAAGTCCCGAGATGGCGCTGCGGTTGTCCAAGTGTCTCGGGCGCACGCCGGAGAGCTGGCTGGCCATGCAGTGCGCCTATGACCTGTGGCATGCCCGCCGGGAGACGGACCTGCGAAAGGTCGAGCGGGTGAGCCTGACACAGGCATGAACCGGACGGGGCGGTTGCGCGACCCCGCCCCTACAACTGCTTCGCAATCACCCGGGCGATGTAGTCGCCCCAGCCGACGGGGGCGGCCTCGGTCCACTCGGTGGAGCGGGCGAAGTCGACGTCGAACAGCTCGCGCTCGAGGGCCTCGACGAAGCGCGGGTCGGAGGTGGCGAGGTTGGTTTCCTGGTTGATGCGCAGGCTGAGCTTGTCGAAGTTGGCGGAGCCGATGATGGCCCAGTCGTCGTAGAGCGCGGCCTTGGCGTGGGTCATGCCGGGGTAGACGAACACGCGCACGCCGTTGCTGATGAGCATGTGCGCGGCGACCAGGTTGGCGCTGTTCATGATCTTCGAGTCGCCTTCGGCGGGGAGGATCATGCGCACGTCGACGCCGCGGCGGCGCGCGCGGATGAGCTCGGCCAGCACCTGGCTGTCGGCGACGTAGGGTTGCTGGATGTAGATGCGTGACTGCGCGGCGCGCATGGCGGCGAGCTGGGCGCGCAGCACCTGGGGGTCGCCGGTGCGCGTGTACAGGGGGCGCAGGTCCATGTAGGCGGGATCCTGCGCCGGCCCGGCATGGCGCTCCGGCCGCAGCGCCCTGAGGGCGAAGGCGAAATCGCCGCCGGCGCCGGTGTGCGCCCAGCGCTTCTCGAAGTCCTTGTCGAGGCGGCCGACGATCGGCCCGCGCACCTCGACCATGAGGTCGTGCCAGTCGTAGCGGTATTCGCCGCCGATGTTCATGCCGCCGACGAAGGCCCGCGCGCGGTCGATCACAATGACCTTGGTGTGGTCCGAGGTGAACCACGGGTTCTCCACCACGCGCACCTCGACGTTGGAGTCGCGGCGCAGGTAGTCGACGATGGAGTGCGCCGCGCCGTTGCGCGTCTCATGGGCCAGCTCGCCCGGCGCGTGGCCGGCCGCGAGGGTGCCGAGCCGGTCCACCAGCACCCGCACCTTGATGTCCTGCGAGCGGGCCTTGAGTAGGTCGGCGACGCGCAGCGCGTAATCATCGCGGTCGAAGATGTAGACCCGGATGTCGATGCTGCGTTGCGCCTCCTGCACCGCCTGCAGCAGGGTCTCGAAGAACGCCTCGCCGTCGATCAACAGCTCCATGCTGCCGCGATAGCGGTCGCGCCCGACCAGCTTGTCCAGCGCCTTTTCCCAAGCCACCACGTCCATCGGCGCCGCGCCCGAGACCGGCGGGATGTCGCCGTTCGGAGGGGGCGCCATGGGCAGCGCGGCCAGGCCGGACTGCGCGGTGGTCCAGAACAGGCGGTTGGCGAAGGTGAAGGGCTGCTGCGCCACGGTGAGGACGTGACCCTGCACGCTGACCGAGCCGAGCACCCGCAGCGAGAAGTCGAGCTGCTCGTGCGGCGCGTCCGCGCGCGGCATGGGGGCGATGAACACCGACTGGCGCCGGGCGAAGTCGAACAGCACGAAACTGCTGCCGAGCTCGTCCTCGGCGACCGCAAAGAGCGCCAGGGCCGCCGGCTCGCCCGCGGCCTCGAGCTGCGCCTGGAGGAAGTCCGCGGCCGCCGCGGAAAAGGCTTCCTCGCTGACGCGCCGCCCGATGCGCAGGCCGGCCGGCCCGTCGGCGAGGGGGTGAACCCGCAGCGCCCCGTCCGGCGCGCGGTGCACTACGAAATCGGCGCGACGGATCGCCACCAGCGTGGCCTCGCCGGCCGCGGCCGGGGCAAACTGCTCCAGCAGCGCCGTGACCAGCGCCCGCCAACGCGGATAGCCGAACAGCGCCACCGGCTCCCAGTCCCTGGCGAGCTCCGCCGGCGTCGCCGGCAGCGGCGTCTCGATGTCCATCACCGCCATGCGCAGGTGGTGGCCCGCCTCGTCCGAGCCCGGCGGCGACCAGGCCGCGACCAGGCCGGCCTCGCCCTCGTCGAAGTCGTAGCGGATCAGCAGGTGGCCGTCGCGGTAGAAGGCGCCGGCCGGCTGCAGCGAGACCAGCGCCTGGACGTCGGCTACCGCGCCCTCCGGCGGACCGGAAGACGTGCAGGCTGGCAGGGTGAGCGCGAGGAGAAGGAGGCAGGCGGCCGCGGGGCGGGTTCGCAGCGGGGTGTTTGCCACGGGCGGGTTGAAGGGCATGAGGAGAGTGTAGGTGGGTTATTGGGGTTGCGGGAGGGGCGGGCTCACGCCCTGAGCCCGCCCGCTCGTAAACTGGCAGCGTCCACCCCGGACTGACTCCGAGAGGACTCCCATGCTGACGACCAAGATCGAGGCCGCGTTCGTTTACGCGGCCATCGCCCACGCGGGCCAGTGCCGCAAGGGCAGGCGGATTCCCTTCCTCTCCCACCTGATGGCCGTCGCAGGCCAGCGCCGGGTCAAGTGCGTATTGAGTCAAGGTCCGATATTGGGCTAGAAAGCCCAAAAAGCGCCGGGATCCAGAGGCTATGGATGCGTAATGGACAATAGCGACGACCGAATACGAAGGGCCGCGTTTGATCATGTCCGCCGCCTTGCCGAGCTCAAGCAGCATTTATCCGCCGCTGATCTCAAGCCTGGCTTTATCTTCGACGGTGAGCGGATTCCGCTGGTTAATCCGCAGCGTGGCATCTTCAAGCCCAAACAGATGCAGTACCTCCTGTCGATCAAGACCGTATTCCCGAGGCCAGGGAACCGCGTTTGGTACGACGACCAGCGCGAGGTCCACAGGCAGATATACGAAGGCGACGAGTTGGTCGATTACGCCTTCATGGGGACGAATCCAGACGCTGCTGACAATCGTTGGCTGCGGGAAGCCTACGAATGGCAAATTCCGATCATCTACTTCCTCGGCGTCGCGCCCGGTCTCTACGAGGCTATCTTTCCGGTGTTCGTGATGGGATGGGACGCCAACACATTAAAGGCACGGATTGGTTTTGGTGTTTCGGATAACGACGTCTGGACGCCACCGGAGAACACCGCAGAGCGTCGATATGCGCTGCGGGAAGTGAAGCAACGCCTACATCAAGCTTCATTTAGAGAGGCTGTGATCACGGCCTACAAGGGTCGCTGTGCCTTGTCCGGACTGCCCGAGTCCAGGCTACTGGATGCCGCTCACATCATTGCGGATAAGCACGAGCATCTTGGCCAGCCAGTCGTGCCAAACGGGATCCCGCTTTCGAAACTCCACCATGCAGCTTTTGATGCACAATTGATCGGTATCGATCCGGACTTCGCGGTACACATATCAGAGAGGCTGCTCTCGCAAAGCGATGGACCGATCTTAGAGGCGTTGAAGCAACTAAGTGGGTCTCAGTTGCGGTTGCCCTCTAGAAAGGCCGATTGGCCAGATCAAGAGCGGTTGGCTCTAAGATTTGCGCGCTTTTTAGGTGCGGCATGATTCGCTTATCTAGCCAAACTCGGTCATTAGGGATTGGGGTACCACAATGCTCTTTATTCGATCGACTGTAGTCGGGCTTGCGATTCTCCAGTTCCTTCGGGCGGTAGTCTGGATACCCCCGGGAGGTGTCTGGAAGCAGTGGAACGAGGTACGGACATGACCGAGTTCGCGCTTCCCTCTAAGCTCATTCCGGCCTTCCGGCGCTTACGGCAACATTACCAGCGCCGCGCCGAATCCGAGCTTTGTGCGCTGATAGAGGCGAGTAGCATCTTCGCCAAAACTGGTACTGACTATGACCCATGGGATGGTGGCACGTACGGTCATGACGTTTATATTTTCCTTCCCGAGGAGATGCTTGGTCTCCTTGATTTGGATGAGCAAGCAGCGATGCAAGATCGCATTCAAGAAGATCTAAGAAAGGCCACCCCAGAGGTCGAAAACGAATATGTCAGGGCCGTGTATATCAATGCCCGATACGAATCAGACCCTAACGTTCAGCAGTCGACGCCCTTTTCAATCGAGCCGATAGCTCGCCCTCAGGACGTCGGGTTGTGGAAGGCCAACGCTCTACGACTGTTCATAAGCCACCGAGATGAGGATAAGTTGGCTGCACGATCGCTAGCTAATGCTCTAGAGGCATATGGCGTCTCCGCCTTTGTTGCGCACGACGCAATCAAGCCCATGAAGGAGTGGCAGAAAGAGATACTCAATGGCCTGGCTACGATGGAAGTAATGTTGGTCCTTCTGAGCGATCGCTTTCACGAAAGCGTATGGACCAACCAAGAGGTTGGGTTCGCGCTCGGTCGCGGCATTCCGATCATTTGCCTGAAAATCGGAAACCTAAACCCAAAAGGGTTTCTCAGTGCCCATCAAGCAATGAAACGGAAACCCGAAGAGCTCGAATTGGCTGCATCGGACATCCTAAAGTCACTATTAGGGGAGGTTAGGCAAGCTGGGCGGGTCAAGGAGGTGCTAATCGAAGCCTTTATCAGCTCTGGTAGCTACCATGATGCGATTGCCAACTTGAAGCGGCTAACCGAGACCACAGATAAGCTGACAGAGAGCGATTTCGACCTTATCGCGAAAGGGTATGCAGAAAACGATCAGTTACATACCTGTGTAGGTATACACAACCGTCGTAACTGGTTTAAGAGATACCTAGAGAGTGCAACTGGTAAAGAACTTGAATTCAATGGAAAGCAGATTCTGGAGTCGTCTAGAGGGTTCGACGATGATATTCCGCTCTAGAAGAGCCGATATAGGTTTGTTGGGGATATCGGCCGCTTTCGCTGACCAGGTATTGCTCAGGACGCTGAATCTAATCGTCGCTTTTCTCTTCGAGCGTTCTTCGTGGTCGATTTACCGGCCGTTCAAATCCGCCCAGTGTGCTGGTGTCGCGCGTCAATGAATGTGCCGTAACCACTGATCATGACCCCGGAACAAGAAGCCAGAGTTGAGGTTGACCGGCTACCCCAGCTCGCCGGCTGGTCCGCATTGAATGCTTCGGACGCGAACATTCACGCGTCGCGCGGCGTGGCGATCCGCGAATGCCCCGTCATGCGCGATGTCAAAGGCTAGGCCCCAGCACCCGCATCATCAGCCGTGCGAAACTGAGAAATTAGTAAAGAATGCACAATTCAAGCAGGGCTGTTGAAGGCTCTGACCCCTATGTTCCAATGACAGGTTAGAAGTGTTTAAACGGGATTTATGTGATGACAAGCACCCAACAACGCGCCGCCCTGCAACGCCAGATCTGGCAAATCGCCAACGATGTCCGCGGCGCGGTTGATGGATGGGATTTCAAGCAATACGTCCTCGGCGCGCTGTTTTACCGTTTCATCAGCGAGAACTTCATTGACTACATCACCGGGGGCGATGAGTCTGTGGATTACGCCGCAATGGATGATGACGACAAAAACATTGCGGCCGCAAAAGAAGATGCCATCAGGACCAAGGGCTACTTCATCTACCCCAGCCAGTTGTTTTTCAACGTGGCCGCCAGTGCCAACACCAACGAGAGCCTGAACACTGATCTGGCCGCTATCTTTACCGCCATTGAAGCGTCTGCCAGCGGCTACCCTTCGGAACAAGACATCAAAGGCCTGTTTGCTGACTTCGATACCACCAGCAGTCGGCTCGGCAACACGGTCAAAGACAAGAACGCACGCTTAGCCGCTGTTCTCAAAGGCGTGGCGGGGCTGGACTTTGGCAGCTTCGATGCCAGCCACATCGACCTGTTTGGTGACACCTACGAGTTTCTCATCTCCAACTACGCCGCCAACGCTGGTAAATCGGGCGGTGAGTTTTTCACCCCGCCGCACGTGTCGCGCCTGATCGCGCAGCTCGCCATGCACAAGCAGACCAGCGTCAACAAGATCTACGACCCGGCCTGTGGCTCAGGCTCGCTGCTGCTGCAAGCCAAAAAGCAGTTTGACGCGCACACCATCGAAGAGGGCTTCTTCGGGCAGGAAATCAACCACACCACCTACAATCTGGCGCGGATGAACATGTTCTTGCACAACATCAACTACGACAAGTTCAACATCCAGCTCGGCAACACCCTGATCGAACCGCAATTTGGCGACGACAAACCCTTCGACGCCATCGTCTCCAATCCGCCGTACTCGGTAAAGTGGGTCGGCAGCGACGACCCCACGCTGATCAATGACGACCGCTTTGCTCCGGCCGGTGTGCTCGCCCCCAAATCCAAGGCAGACTTTGCCTTTGTGCTGCACGCGCTCAGCTACCTTTCAGCGAAAGGCCGCGCCGCCATCGTCTGCTTCCCCGGCATCTTCTACCGGGGCGGGGCGGAGCAGAAGATTCGCCAGTACCTGGTGGACAACAATTATGTCGAAACGGTGATTTCTCTTGCGCCAAACCTGTTCTTCGGTACCACCATCGCCGTGAACATTTTGGTGCTGTCGAAACACAAGACCGACACCAACATCCAATTCATTGACGCCAGCGGTCCGGACTACTTCAAGAAGGAAACCAATAACAACGTGCTGCTGGACACGCACATCGAACAGATCCTGAAGGTGTTCGACAGCAAAGCGAACGTGGATCACTTCGCCCAGTCCGTGCCGTTAGAGAAAGTGGCCGGCAACGACTACAACCTGTCCGTCAGTAGCTATGTCGAAGCCAAGGACAACCGCGAAGTGGTGGATATTGCCCAGCTCAATGCCGAGCTGAAATCCACAGTCGCCAAGATCGACAAGCTACGTAAAGACATTGACGCCATCGTGGGCGAGATCGAAGGGGAGGAGCAGGAGGCGTGAGCAGCCTGAACTTTATGGACAAATTGCTAGATGGAGTCGCGGTAGAGTGGAAGGTGCTGGGGACTGTTATTAAATTAGAAAAAGGCAGGCAGAGAAATAAGGATTTACTATCTGAGAATGGACTTTATCCTGCATATAACGGGGGCATTTCTCATTCCGGATTCACCGACACTTACAACTTCACTGAAAACAAAACCATAGTGAGCCAAGGTGGAGCATCAGCGGGCTATGTCAATTTCGTTACTTCAAAATTCTACGCTAATGCGCACTGTTATGTCGTGCTGCCGAACGCTGAAGTGGTTGAAAATAGATATGTTTATCATTTGTTGAAGCTGAATCAGGAAAAGCTAACTAACAAACAGCACGGCGCTGGTATACCAGCATTGCGAACTAGTGAAATTTTGGACATCCCTATCGCCATCCCATGTCCAGGTAACCCTTCAAAATCACGAGAAATCCAGGCCGAAATCGTCCGCATTCTGGACACCTTCACCGAACTGACCGCCGAACTGACCGCCGAACTGACCGCCCGCAAGAAGCAATACAACCACTACCGCGACCAGTTGTTGAGTTTTGAAGGGGGCCGCGTGGAGTGGAAGACTCTGGGCGAGCTCGCCGAGAATCTTGATTCCAAGCGTAAGCCAATTACGAGCAATCAACGGGATCCGGGCGACATTCCATACTATGGCGCCTCAGGAATCGTAGATTATGTCAAGGACTATCTCTTTGACGGAGACTTCTTGCTGGTCTCCGAAGATGGAGCCAATTTGTTAGCGCGAAATACGCCAATCGCTTTCAGCATCAGCGGGAAAAGCTGGGTGAACAATCATGCTCATGTACTGAGATTCGAGACATATGATGAGCGAAAGTACGTTGAATATTATTTAAACAGCATTGACCTAACTCCCTACATTTCGGGCGCAGCACAGCCAAAGCTGAACAAAAAGAATCTGGAGAGTATTCGCATCCCGGACCCCTCAACCGACGAGAAGAAGCGAATTGTTGGCATCTTGGATAAGTTCGACACTCTGACCAACTCCATCACCGAAGGTCTGCCCCGCGAAATCGAACTGCGCCAGAAGCAATACACCTATTACCGCGATCTGCTATTGAGCTTCCCAAAGCCGGAATAGACCGGGGCCTAAGATGAGCACGACGCTGACCGATATCGCCCAGCAGTTAAAAGATGCCAACAAGAAGGTGCA
This sequence comes from Thioalkalivibrio sp. XN8, assembly GCF_011058255.1. Lineage (GTDB taxonomy): Bacteria > Pseudomonadota > Gammaproteobacteria > Steroidobacterales > XN24 > XN24. The sequence goes on from NZ_JAALFH010000008.1 coordinate 21,144, forward strand.
GCTGATCTATGCCTTCAACGGCATGGGTAAAACACGTCTGTCGCGGGCGTTCAAGCAGCTCATTGCACCGAGGGGTGATCGCGATTACCCCGACGATGAGGTTGACGTTCCGGAGCTGTCGCGCAACAAGATTCTCTACTACAACGCCTTCACAGAAGACTTATTCTATTGGGACAACGACTTGGCACGGGATGCCGAGCCCAGGCTGAGAATTCAGCCGAACACGTTCACGGATTGGGTGCTGATAGAACAAGGTCAGGACCAGAACATCATCTCAACGTTTCAGCGCTACACCAACGACAAGCTCACGCCGCGCTTCAATGAAGAGCGACCGGAAACGGATCAGGACGGCAAAGAGATCGTGATAAAGGCCTTTTCGGAAGTCACCTTCTCGATGGAGCGCGGTGACGACACGCGCATGGGAAACCTGAAGATCTCCAAGGGTGAAGAGAGCAACTTCGTCTGGAGCATTTTCTACACTTTGCTTGATCAAGTCATTGGCGTGCTCAATGTGCCGGAGCCCGGTGAACGAGAAACCAACGTGTTCGATCAGTTGGGATACGTGTTCATTGACGACCCGGTGAGTTCGCTGGACGAGAACCATCTGATTCAGCTGGCCGTCGACCTGGCGCAGTTGATCAAATCTAGCCAGTCTGAAGTCAAGTTCATCATCACCACGCACAATCCGCTTTTTTACAATGTGGTGCACAACGAGTTGAACAGCGACGATGGCAGCTACAAAAAGAAGAGCTTCGAAAAGTACCGGCTGACGATGCATGGGGATGGCACCTGTCAGCTGATTCCCCAGCCCAATGATTCGCCGTTCTCGTATCACCTCTACCTGAAGGCAGAGCTGGAAAAGGCCATTGCAAGCGGCCAGGTCAGCAAATACCACTTCAACTTCTTGCGGAACATTCTGGAGAAAACCTCTACGTTCCTTGGCTACAAAAAGTGGGGTGATTTGTTGCCGAGGACCGACCATGGCCGAACCAATCCGTACGAGGCCAGAATCATCAACATCTCCAGCCATTCAAAGCACGCAGGTGAAGAGGTGGTCGAGCTCACAGAAGACGACAAGCGGGTGTTGGGTTACTTGGTGAAAGAGTTCAATAAGACCTACCACTTTCAGCAGAATGAAAGCTCGGACAAGGCGAACAAGAAATAAGCATGCACGACTACAAGACCATTGCCGAGTCCAGAAATTTCATCGTTCTGGACAAGTACAGCAAGGAATGGCAAGTCCATGAGAACTACCAGAGCGAAGGCGATCTGGAGCGCGAGTTCATTCAGGATCTGGTGAATCAGGGCTATGAGGCTCCGCAGGGGCTGAACACGCCTGAAGCCATGCTGGTCAATGTGCGTGAGCAGCTGCAAACACTGAATGACGTGGCGTTTGAAGATGGCGAGTGGCTGCGTTTTGTCGAGACCTGGCTGGACAAGCCCAGCGATGGCATCGTCGAGAAGACCCGCAAGATTCACGATGACTACGTTCATGACTTTGTCTTTGACGATGGGCATATCCAGAATATTTATCTAATGGATAAGAGGAACATCGCCCGTAACAAAGTGCAGGTGATCAAGCAGTTCGAGCAGACCGGCAGTCACGCGAATCGGTACGACGTCACAATCCTGGTCAATGGTTTGCCGCTGGTGCAGGTGGAATTGAAGAAGCGCGGCGTGGCGATTCGCGAGGCCTTCAATCAGGTGCACCGCTACAGCAAGGAGAGCTTCAACAGCGAGCACTCTCTGTTCAAGTATTTGCAGCTGTTCGTGGTCTCCAACGGCACCGACAGCCGTTATTTTGCGAATACCACGCAGCGCAACAAGAACAGCTTCGACTTCACCATGAATTGGGCGAAGGCCGACAACAGCCTGATCAAGGATCTGAAGGATTTCACAGCCACCTTCTTCCAAAAGCACACGCTACTTAATGTGCTTCTACACTATTCGGTGTTTGACAGCAGTAACACATTGCTGATCATGCGCCCGTATCAGATCGCCGCGACCGAACGCATTCTTTGGAAGATCAACAGCGCGTATCAGGCGAAGAATTGGAGCAACACCGAAAGCGGTGGGTTCGTCTGGCACACCACAGGCTCGGGCAAGACCCTCACCAGCTTCAAGGCGGCACGCCTAGCCACCGAGCTAGATTTTATCGAAAAGGTGTTCTTCGTGGTGGACCGCAAGGATCTGGATTACCAGACCATGAAGGAATACCAGCGCTTCTCACCGGACAGTGTGAATGGGTCGGACAGCACCGCGGGGCTGAAGCGTAACCTGGACAAGGATGACAACAAGATCATCGTCACGACCATCCAGAAGCTGAACAACCTGATGAAGAGCGAGAGCGACTTGCCGGTCTACGGACAGCAAGTGGTGGTCATTTTTGACGAGTGCCACCGCAGCCAGTTCGGTGAAGCGCAGAAGAACCTGAAGAAGAAGTTCAAGAAGTTCTACCAGTTCGGCTTTACCGGCACGCCGATTTTCCCTGAGAACGCTCTCGGCGCTGACACCACCGCCAGCGTGTTCGGCCGTGAGCTGCATTCGTACGTGATCACCGATGCCATTCGCGATGAGAAGGTGCTGAAGTTCAAGGTCGACTACAACGATGTGCGCCCGCAGTTCAAGGCCATCGAAACTGAGCAGGATGAGAAAAAGCTAAGCGCGGCGGAGAATAAGCAAGCCTTGCTGCACCCTGACCGCATCCGCGAGATCACGCAATACATTCTGAACAACTTCCGGCAGAAAACCCACCGCCTGCAGGCAGGCAACAAGGGCTTCAACGCCATGTTCGCGGTCAGCAGCGTGGATGCCGCCAAGCTGTATTACGAGTCCTTCAAGACGCTACAGAAGGGTAGCGACAAGTCTTTACGGGTGGCGACCATTTTCTCGTTTGCCGCTAACGAGGAGCAGGACGCGGTCGGCGACATTCAGGACGAGAGCTTTGATGTCTCTGCCATGAACAGCAGCGCCAAGGAGTTTCTGAGCGCGGCGATTGCGGACTACAACGCGCTATTCAAGACCAACTTCAGCGTGGACAGCAACGGCTTCCAAAACTATTACCGTGATCTGGCCAAGCAGGTGAAAGCCAAGGAGATCGACCTGCTGATCGTGGTGGGCATGTTCCTAACCGGCTTTGATGCGCCCAGGCTGAATACGTTGTTCGTGGACAAGAACCTGCGATACCACGGGCTGATTCAGGCGTATTCGCGAACCAACCGTATTTTTGACGCCACCAAGACCTTCGGCAATATCGTCACCTTTCGCGACCTGGAGCAGGCGACCATCGCCGCCATCACCTTGTTCGGCGACAAGAACACCAAAAACGTTGTGCTGGAGAAGAGCTACAAGGAATACATGGAAGGCTTCACCGATGTGGCCACTGGTGAGGCACGACGTGGTTTCGTGGACGTTGTGAAGGAGCTTGAGCAGCGCTTTCCTGACCCCGCTGCCATTGAAAAGGAAGCGGACAAGAACGCCTTCGCCAAGCTGTTTGGTGAGTATTTGCGCGTTGAGAACGTGCTGCAGAATTACGACGAGTTTGCCAGCCTCAAGGCTTTGCAAGATCTCGACACGAACGATGCGACGGCGGTTGAGGCCTTCAAGGCCAAGCACTACCTGGACGATGACGCATTGGCCGCCTTGAAAGATATTCACATTCCCTCTGAGCGGAAGATTCAGGACTACCGCTCAACCTACAACGACGTTCGCGACTGGTTGCGTCGGCAGAAGGATTCTGCCGACAAAGATAAATCGACAATCGACTGGGATGACGTTGTCTTTGAGGTAGACCTGCTCACGTCCCAGGAAATCAACCTTGACTATATTCTGGAGCTGATTTTCGAGCACAACAAGAAGACAAAGAGCAAAGCAGAGCTAGTGGACGAAGTACGCCGGGTGATTCGCGCAAGCCTGGGCAACCGGGCCAAGGAAAGCCTGGTCGTTGATTTCATCAATCAGACGGATTTGGACGAGATCGGCGACAAGGCCAGCGTGATCGAAGCCTTCTTTATCTTTGCACAAGCAGTACAACAGCGTGAAGCGCAAGAATTGATCGACGCCGAAAACCTGAATGCCGAGGCGGCTAGACACTATATCGCCAGCTCACTCAAGCGCGAGTATGCCAGTGACAGTGGTACAGAACTCAACGCTGCCTTGCCAAAGATGAGCCCGCTTAACCCGCAATACCTGACCAAAAAGCAGACGGTGTTCCAGAAAATCGCCGCGTTCGTCGAGAAGTTTAAGGGCGTGGGCGGACATGTCTAATCTAAGTAATCCAGGTTTAGACCCGGCCAAGCTGCGCCGCCTGCTGGTGGACCTGATCGACAAGCCTTTGGACTTGATGGAGCACTACGTGCCGGTTGCATGGATTAAGACGGTGCCGCTGGAGTAGGCCATCAAGGAGAAAGGCTTCTTCGGTAACCAGAACAGTGTCGCTAAGCCGAAGGCAATGAAGTGGGTGCATAACATGGAGCGCCTTAAGAGTCGCTTCGGGATTAAGGACTAGGTTAGGAGCCCCGTATGACGGAAGCTCCGGCCGCCAAAATTTCTCGGTTGCTCATCCAGCGTGGCCGCAAGCTGTTTCGCGGGCCTTCTCAGAATCTAGAATCCACCGGCAACGCCAACGCCGATCGCATGGTGAACGACCTGGATCGGCAGCCTCATGCGTTCGTCATCGCTTGCATCATGAGCCGCCAGATGCGAGCGGAGCGCTGCTGGATTATCCCTTACGAGTTCAAGCATCGAGTTGGGACGTTCGATATGAAACGGCTGCGCCGTCTCAGCGATGCCGAGGTCCTCGACGCGTTCTCCAGGCCAACACCGCTGCACCGATACAACGCGGAGATGGCACGGAACTTCCAGTTCGCTATTCAACTGATTGCTGCCAAATATCGAGGCGATGCATCGCGCATCTGGGCCAATGAGCCCTCTAGCGCCGAGCTCGTCTATCGCTTTCTTGAATTCCGCGGGGTCGGGCCGAAGATCGCCACCATGGCAGCGAACATCCTAGCCAGACAATTCAAGGTGCCGCTTCGGGATTACTACTCCATAGACGTGTCCGCGGATGTCCACGTGAAACGCGTTTTCGAGCGATTGGGCTTGGTTGGGCCCAATGCTGATGTGAATCAGGTAATTTTCCGGGCGCGGAGTCTAAGCCCCGAATTCCCGGGATTGCTGGACTTCCCAGCGTGGGAGATCGGGCGGCACTGGTGCAGGCCGAGACGCTCGGATTGCGCAAGCTGTTATATGCGGAAGGTTTGTCCTACGGCGGCTTCCGGGTCATTGGACACGGGCGTGGTTCGAATGGATTAGCGGCCTTCACGGACTCGAAAGGGATTGTCAGAAATGCGTTCACCGCTCAAAAGAAAGCCTCTCCGCAATCCCGGTGACTCGGTCCGTAAGGAGATGGACAAGCTCGTCAACGAGAAAGTCCTTTCCGACTACTTCATTGCCATGTTCATGGTTCTGCTCGCCGGCTTGGAGTGGTTTCGCTGGTATACGGACATGCGGCCCCAACCGGTGATCTACACCGTTGTAGCGATCATCGTGGCTGGCGTTGCCTTCAATCGTATCCGCAGAAACTTCAAGAGATTCAGAGCATTGAAGTTAGGCCAAGAAGGCGAAGCCGCCGTTGGGCAGTTTCTTGAATCGCTACGGAATCGTGGCGCTTCCGTCCTCCATGACTTCCCTGGCGAGGGCTTCAATGTAGACCACATCGTGATCCACGAGAGCGGCGTCTACCTGATCGAAACCAAGACCTTCTCGAAACCAGATCGTGGCGAACCCTTGATTACTTTCGATGGCGAGCGCGTGCTGGTGCTCGGCAGGGAGCCTGATCGGAATCCGGTTATCCAGGCGCGAGCCTCCGCGAGGTGGCTAAGCGAGTTGATTCAGGAGCTTACCGGGAAGAGGGTTGCCGTTCGGCCTGTCGTCGTTTTCCCAGGGTAGTTCATTCAGCCGACTGCGGAGGCCAAGTCGAGTGACGTGTGGGCCCTGAACCCAAAGGCATTGCCGGCGTTTATCGATAGCAGTCGAAGCCAGATGGCCGACGCGGACGTGCACTCGCTCGCGGCGCATCTTTCTCGCTACGCGCGCGCCGAGCTTGGCCGTAGCGGAAAGCGCGGTGGTCACTAGTCTCGCCGCCTGAACCGTGGAAAAGTTACTCGGTCCCGAAAGCTCCATTTGAAGCGGGCGGACGGTTATATTTTTCGATAGTCTGAGCAGGCCCTGCCCGCCTGCCAGGATCGCGGAGTGACGAGAATATGCGCGAAATAAGCTACATGCTGTTGGTTAGTTCGATTGTATCGGGACACGCTATTGCTCAGGTCCCGGACCTTTCAGGACTGGACTTGGACACCCGTACGTCGATCCAACTGGCGTGTGCTCGTGCAAAGGTAGAGGGGCCGACTGTATATCGCGACTGCATCGTCAATCAACTAGAGAGTATCGAGGGCATGGATCCTTTGCCTGACGTCTCTGGGCTTGATCTGGATACCCGTACGTCTATTGAACTGGCTTGTGCCCGTGCGAAGACGGAGGGCCCAGCTACATATCGCGCCTGTGTCGGTCGCGAGTTGGAGAGCATTGAGGGTATGGACACTTCGCCTGATCTCTCCGGGCTCGATTTGGACACGCGTGGGTCGATTGAACTCGCTTGTGCTCGCGCCAAGGTAGAGGGGCCGGCGGCGTATCGCCAATGCGTGCGCCGCCACTTCGAAAGCGTCTCCGAAACGGAAGACACTTCGGGGCTATCGGAGCTTGAGCCGACTTTGCCCGGGGCAGAGGAAGGAGTTTCGGCCAACGGCTCATGGGAATTGAGTACGGAGGGCACTGGGACAGCATTCGAGAGCCGCTGGGCGACGACCTCTGCACTCCCCGATGAATCGAGCGCCGAATCAGAGCTTGCCTTCGTGGGCATCAACGCCTACGAGGGGAGTCCTGAGCTATTCATCGGCGATCCGTACTCCACTGCGGAAGTCTTGCTGTCTGCGATGGTGGGAGAAGAGATTGAGTGTGCCTTCGGAAACTGGGGGCTTGCGGTCGATCGAGAGGAATTTCCAATTGCCGATACGTCAAGATCTACGGATAACTCGGCGACGTTTCTGCACCCGCGGGATGAGAGGGGATTCTGGCGTGCTTTCGCTGGTGGGTCGCGATTGGCCGTTCAGGTGGAAAGGACCTGCTACGGTGACATGGATGTAATCACGATGGTTTACTCGCTTTCGGGATCTCAAGCTGCAGTCCAGTTCGTTTTGAATCGAGAGCCGTAGGAGTAGTTCATAGCACTGGACTACCCCCACAGCACACCAACTGCTAGTTTCCCCCGAAGCCCGATCCCCATGCTGGGCCTTGAACCGCAACACGCCGACCGGAGGAATGCAGCATGGACAACCCAGCCCGCCGGCAGCTACTGAAATTTCTCGCCGCCAGTCCCCTGCTGTACTGCACCGCGGCCGGCCGCCTCTTGGCTGAGGAATCCCTCGACGCCCTCGAGCTGCCCGACCACCTCATCAAGTCGCCGGCCGATGCGCTCGACGTGTTCGACTTCCACGCGGTCGCGAAGCACAACCTGCCGCCGGCCCACTACGGTTACCTCGCCACCGGCACCGACGGCAACGAGACGCTGACCGCCAACCGGCGCGCATTCGAGCAGGTCTACCTGCGGCCGATGCGCATGGTGGACACCAGCCGGGTCAGCCTCGAGACCATGCTACTCGGCGAGTCGCTCTCATCGCCGATCGTGCTGGCCCCGGTCGGTAGCCAGGGCGCGTTCCACCCCGACGCGGAGCTCGCCACGGCGCGGGCGGCCCGGGCGCAGGGCCACCTGCAGCTCCTGTCGAACGTGGCGACGACGCCGATCGAGGACGTGATCGCCGCGCGCGGCGAGCCGGTCTGGTTCCAGCTCTATCCGACCAACCAGTGGTCCACCGCCCAGATGATGCTGGAGCGGGCCGAGCGGGCCGGGGCCCGCGTGGTCGTGCTCACCATCGACCTCCACTCCGGCAGCAACCGCGTGCTGCTGGGCCAGCACGAGCGCATCGATGACCGCGACTGCTCGACCTGCCACGGCACGTACAGCGTCGAGGACTTCCTGCGCCTGAACCCGATGTACCAGGGCTCGCAGGTTACGTACGCCGATTTCGGCACCGCCGACATGACCTGGGACTACCTCGAGCGGATCCGCCGGGCCAGCTCGATGAAGATCGTGGTCAAGGGCATCGTCACGCGCGAGGATGCGGCCGGCGCGGTCGAGGCGGGGGCCGACGCGGTCTACGTCTCCAACCACGGCGGCCGCGCCGAGGCCAGCGGCTGGGGCGCGCTGGAGAGCCTGCCCGAGGTGGTGGAGGCTGTGAACGGTCGCGTCCCGGTCATGATCGACAGCGGGTTCCGCCGCGGCACCGACATCTTCAAGGCCCTCGCCCTGGGTGCGGATGCGGTGTGCATCGGCCGGCCCTATATCTGGGGCCTGGCGGCCTTCGGCCAGGCGGGCGTCGAGAAGGTGCTGGAGATGCTGCGGGCGGAGCTGGCGATGGTGATGGGGCAGGTGGGCGCGGCCTCGATTGCGGATATCAGCGGCCGGCATGTGGGGATGCGGTAGGGAGAGTGACTCGAACGGCGCGTGCTGCGCAAAGCTGAGCTAATATCGGCGTGGGATCGAGCGCAGGCGGGTCAGCGTCTTACGCGGATTGCGCCGCTGGAGTAACGGTATGCTGACAAGAATCATTGCAGCCAGGTATCTGGGCGGTCATACGGTCTGGCTTCGGTTCAACGACGGGCTCGAAGGACCGGTCGACCTGTCCGCAGAACTCTCTGGCGAGGTGTTCGAGCCGCTACGCGACGAGGCTTATTTCGCTCGGGTCGAGCTCCACCCGGAGCTGCATACGCTGGTTTGGCCCAATGGTGCCGATTTCGCCCCCGAGTTCCTGCGCGAGAAGCTGCTGGTTGCTGCCTGAGCAGGGCTGACAAGCTTCTGGAGGCCTGGGATGAGTTCTTCAGCCGAGCAGATCGATAGGCCACGCGCCGTGTCAGTCAGCAGCTCCGATGACGAGCTGACCGTCGTGTTAAGTGACGGCCGGACGATCTCTGTTCCCCTGGCGTGGTATCCGCGCCTGGAGCACGCGACGAGTGAAGAGCGGCAGGACTGGGAGCTGATCGGACACGGCACCGGCATCCATTGGCCAGCGGTCGATGAGGATATCAGCGTCGATTCGCTGCTTCGCGGCCTGCCGTCCAACGAGTCCCAGGCGTCCCTGCGCCGGTGGCTGGCGGGACGCGTTTCCGGTTAAACGCCTCGGATTCTGACGCTGGAGCTTGGCAACAGGTGCTTGAGAGTGGTCACCCTCGAGGATAGAGTGGCTATCCACAACGCTTTCCCCGACCGGGGGTTCCGGCCATGAAGCTGAGCTACCACGCCGAGACGGATTCACTGTACATCGACCTTTCAGATCGGCCGAGCGCTGAGAGCCGTGAGATCTCCGAGGGCGTAGTGCTCGATTATGATTCAGACGGGCAGCTGGTCGGGATCGATATCGACAATGCTTCGGCGAAAGTCGACCTGGGCAGGCTTGTATTGAGCCGTTTGCCCGGGAAGGTGGAAACTGCGGTCGCCTGATATGGCGTCTTAAGGTCGCCGCTTAACGCCCTCAGCGCCGCTCCGGCGTCACAAACCGCTTGAAGAAATCCCCCACCGACACGGTCACCAGGTCGGTCAACTCGCCGGCGTCAAAGAACGAACCACGGCAGGAACCGCACTGCTCGAACCAGATGTGCGGTTGTTCGGGGTCGACCATGCGATGCATCGGGCCGGCGCAGCGCGGGCAGCGGTAGTTGTCGACCCGGTTCTGTGTCTTGCCGGTCTTGATGTCGCCGATGTCGAGCGCAGCCGCCGCCTCTTTCGTGCGCAGCTTGCTGAGCTCGCCGGCGTCGAACCACAGGCCGTGACAGGAGAAACACCGATCGACCTCGGTGTTGTCGATCATCACCTGTTCCATGTCGGCGCGGCACTTGGGGCAGCGCATCGCGCCGGAAAAATACATGCCGGACCCGCCGGCGCCCATGCCCACGGTGTAACTCGGCGCCCGCTTGCGGCCGGTTTGTTCTGCCGGCCGGTGCCGATGGAACAGGGTGATGAAGATCATCGTGACGGTGATGGCGCCAAGCAGCAGGTAGGCTTCGACGTACGAGGTCTGCTCGGCAATCATGCCGTAGCTCTTCGAGCCGGCTGAGGCGCCGAGATTGGCCACCGACATGTAGATGGCAAACTGGGTGGCGGAATTCGCGCTGGAGCAGATGGCCATGGCCAGCGCGATCATGCACACCATGGTCACGGGCCCGAGCAACACCCAGGCGGCCAGCATCACCCTGACGTAGGTCGTGTTCTCCCACAGGAACTGCGTCTGGGCGAGCAGGATGGCGTGGATGGCGACGAGCGAGACCGTCAGTATCAGCATGCGCTTGGCGCCGAAGCGATCGATCATGGGCCCCAGCGCCAGCGCCACGGCTGCACCCGCCAGCCCCATCACCGCAACAAGTTGTGACCATTCCGGCGTCGTGAAGCCGAACAGGTTGATGGCGGCGATAGGCATCAGGGCGTGACCGTAGCCGCTGATGAAACCGTCGAACAGCATGATCGCCATCAGGATAAGGCTGACCCGGGACCACAGCACCGCGTTCAGCCCCTTGAAAACGTCCGCGAACGAAGCGGCCGCACGCCGCTCAGACATCGCGGCGCCGGTACTCCACGGCAGGCGACGCTCGCCGCGATGCTCCACGGTCATCATGAAGCCGAGCAGGAAAACGGCCTGGACGACGGCCGCGACAAGCGCGGTAACGCCCATGCCGAAGGTGACCAGCATCATTCCGCTGACCGCCGAAGTCACGGCCCAGCCGATGGCCTTGCCGAACACCATGAAGCCGTTCAGGCGGCCCTGCTCATCGACCGGCGTGACCTCGATCGCCAGGCCGTCGACGGCGACATCCTGCGTCGCCGCGAACACGTTGATAAGGAGGCCGAGCACCGTCAGCAGGCCGACCTGCTCGACCGGGTTGTCGACGAGGACGAGACCGAAGAACGACAGCGTCATGCCGAGTTGTGCGCCCAGCACCCAGGGTCGCCGCCGGCCCATCGCCAGGAACTGGTAGCGGTCCATCAGCGGCCCGGACAACAGCTTGAAGGCCCAGGGCAGGATGATGACGGCGAGGAAAGTGGCGATCTGGCCGGCCCCGACCCCCTGGCTCGCCAGCCAGGCGGGCACGGCGATGTTCATCAGCCCGTAGGGAATGCCCTGCGCAAAATACATGGATGAGCCGGCGGCATAGCGCATGCGCGAGCTTTCCGCGAGAACCCAGTTGATTGTCATTTTTGTTGTCCTGAGCGAGGCGAGCGGGGATGTTACCGCGGCGGCTGCAGTACTGCACCAATCGGCATCCAGGCTCATCCCCTGAGCCCGCCGCCCCGGATACTGGGCTCGTCACCCGGACGTGACGGGCCTTGCGCCGGGGCCATGGAAGGCCCGCTGCCGCCACGGAGGATGACGTGAAGCTTGCCCTCGACCACGCCTCGCTCAAGGCCCACCAGCGCGCCCACCGCGCCGACTGGCCGCAGCCGCTCGCCCTGCGCGTACACCGTGCCCTGAGCTGGCTGTACCGGGCCGAGCAGGAGCCGGAGGACCATGACGCCCGGTTCATCTTCCTGTGGCTGGCCTTCAACGCCGCCTACGCCCAGGAATTCCCCAACCGGCGCGAGTTCTCCGAGACGCGCCTGCTGCTCCAGTTTCTCAGCCGGCTGATCGACGCGGACCGCGACAACCTGCTGTACGAGCTGGTGTGGACCCGTTACCCGTCGTCCATCCGCCTGCTGATCGACAACCGCTATGTCTACCAGCCCTACTGGGACTACGTGAACGGCTACCTCACCGAGGCGGAGTGGCAGGAGCGCTTCGACCGCAGCCGCGCCTCGGCGCGCCGGGCGCTGGGCGAGGGGCGCACCAAGAAGCTGTTCGCCGCGACCTTCGAGCGGCTCTACGTGCTGCGCAACCAGGTGCTGCACGGCGGCGCCACCTGGAATAGCCGCATCAACCGCGACCAGATCCGCGACGGCGCCAACATCCTCGGCGACGTCGTGCCGATCGTCATCCACCTGATGATGGAGCACGCCTACAGCGTGTGGGGCGAGGCGTGTTATCCGGTGGTGGACTGAGGCGCGGTATCAGTTCAGGCCGCGAGCATTGACCTGATCAGGCCACACCAGGTTTGAGAACCACTGCCATTGAGTCCATGCTGGGGCTCAAAGGAGCCAGCCACCGTATTCATGTTTATCCGTATCGGTTTCGAGATCACCATCGAGTGCGCGCGCCCGACGCCGCTGTTGCTGGCGCTGTTGCCGCATCCGAGCTATGGCGGGCGGGTGATCGGGTCTGAAGAGGTCCGCACCGATCTTGCGGTGCCGCAGGAAGAGTATCTCGATGAGTTCGCCAATCGCCGGGTGCGCATGGTCGCGCCGCCCGGGCGGACGACGCTGTGGTCCGACTGCATAGTCGAGAATGACGGCCAGCCGGACCCCTTCGACTGGAACGCGCGCCAGCACCCGGTTGCCGAGCTGCCGCCGGACACGCTGCGCTACCTGACCCCGAGCCGCTACTGCAACAGCGACGAGCTGGTCGACCTGGCGTGGGGCCTGTTTGGCGCGACGCCGGAGGGCTGGGCGCGGGTCCAGGCGATCTGCAACTGGGTGCAGAGCCAGCTCACCTTCGGCTACCCCTTCGGTCGTCCGGACAAGACCGCGACCGACGCGGCGCGCGAACGCACCGGCGTGTGTCGCGATTTCGCCCACCTGGCGGTGGCGCTGTGCCGCGCCATGAACATCCCGGCGCGCTATGCCAGCGGCTATCTCGGCGATATCGGGGTCCCGGACAGCGGCCCCGGCGATTTTTCCGCCTGGTTCGAGGCCTATCTCGAGAACCGCTGGTTCACCTTCGATGCGCGCCACAACACGCCGCGGATCGGCCGGGTGCTGGTGGTGCGCGGCCGCGATGCGGCAGACGGGGCGATGATGACGTCCTTCGGCAATTACGATTTGAAGGTTTTTCGGGTATGGACCGACGAAGTCGCCGGCACCACGTCCGACACCGAGCGCCTGGCCCTGCTGGAGCGGCTGCCGGATGCGCCGGCGCTGACCCTGGCGCCGACGTAGGGAGATCGGTGGCGGGTCATGCCGGCGCGGCCACGGCGGCGCCAATTGTTGCCGGCAGCACGGTGTCCTACAATGTATGACATGAAATCGTCAGCCCTCACTATTCGTCTTGATCCGGATCTTGAGCGCCTGGTTGCGCGGGTAGCGAAGCGCACCGGGCGCAGCCGCAGCGAGGTCGTTCGTGACGCGGTTCGTCGCCAGCTCGCACTGGCCGAGTTCCAGGACCTGCGTCGCCGCGTCATGCCCCTGGCGGAGGCGCGCGGCTACCTGACTGACGAGGACGTGTTCAAAGACGTGTCGTGAAGGTCGCTTTCGACACTAACGTGCTCGTGAGCGCTTTTGCCACGCGCGGCTTGTGCGCCGATCTTTTCAACCTGGTGCTCGCCGAGCACGAGCTGGTCCTTGGGGTCACGGTGCTGGCTGAGTCTCAACGGGTGCTGCGCCAGAAGATGCGAATCCCGGTGGAAACCATCGGGGAGCTCATTGCCTTCCTGCGCCGGGAGGCGGTGGTAGTTGGCAAGACCCCTGCATTGCCGCTGCTGATCCGGGACGTTTCCGACGGACTGGTCCTGGCGGAGGCGGTTGCGGGTGGCGCCGAGGCGCTGGTGACCGGCGACCAGGACCTTCTTTCCATCGCGGCCGACGCGCCCATCGAGATCCTGTCACCGCGAGGGTTGTGGTTACGGCTCACGGCTGAAGCAGGGCGCCCGCGCAGAACGCGTACCTGACCCCGGTTACACTTCGCCCATGGACCACCAGTTCCAACACGCGCTCACCGTCCGCCGCCTGAACCCAGACCACCCCTTGCGCTGGCTGCGGGCGGGCTGGGCCGACTTCCGGCGGACCTGGCCGGTCGGGCTGGCGCACGGCGCGGCGGTCGTGCTGTTCGCGGTGCTGGTCCTGCTCGTCGCGGGCAACGACTTCTGGCTGCTGGCCGGCGCCTTCAGCGGGTTCCTCCTGGTGGCGCCGGTGATCGCGGTCGGGCTGTATGCCGTCAGCCGGGAGCTCGAGGCGGGGCGGCCGGGCGGCTTCAGGACGGTCTACGACGCCTGGATGAGCTGGCGCGGGGTGCCGCGGCACGACTGGCGGCTGGTGATTTTCGGCTGCCTGCTGGCGCTGGCCGGCACCGGCTGGGTGCTGACCTCGGCGGCGCTGATCACGGCGCTGTCGCCCGAGCCGATCAACAGCCCGGTGGACTTCCTGCGCTACGTCGTCGCCTCGCGCGAGCACTACCTGTTCGAGTTGTGGCTGATGGTCGGTGCGTTCATGGCCGCGCCGGTGTTCGCCTCCAGCGTCATCACCCTGCCGCTGCTGCTGGACAGGCAGGTCACGGTGCTGCAGGCGGTCACGGCAAGCTGGCTGGTGGTACTCAGGAACCCCGGGGTGATGGCGCTGTGGGCCGGGGTGCTCGCGGGGCTGTCGGTGGCCGGGCTGGCCGTGGCGCTTCTCGGCAGCCTGGTGGTGGTGCCGCTGCTGGGGTATGCCAGCTGGCATGCCTACCGCGACACGCTGGATGTCGCCAACCTGCCGGAGCGAGCGCGGAGGGCGCCGTGAACGCCGCCGAGCTGTTCGGCTTCACCGAGCAGCAGATCTCCTGGTTCGGCCTGACCTTCGGGCTGACGGCCTTCATGCTCTACATGCTGTTCATCATCGGCCAGATCGCCTACCAGTCGAAGGCCGGGCTGTTCGGCACCTTCGTGCTGTTCCTGGTGCTGGCGCTGGGCATGCTGGGCTTCGTCATGAAGCTGCTGATCCAGTGGATCCTGGACATTTGAAGCATTTGTCGAGCAGGTCGCTACGCTGCAGCCGCATGCAGCCTCACCCCGAGCGCTTTCGCGACTTTCAGGACCGTCGCCAAGCTAGGGTTTCCGTTCTCACTCAACGCCTTGTAGAGGCTCTCCCGACTTAAACCGGATTCTCTAGCCACAGCGGACATGCCCTTCGCACGAGCCAGGTCGCCTAGAGCGCGCGCGATTCCCTGGGCGTCGTCCGGCGCTTCCTCGAGCCAGGCATCGAGGTAAGCGGCCATCTCCGCAGGTGTGCGGAGTTGGTCGGCGACGTCGTATGCAACCGTCTTGATGGGTGCCTTGGGTTTGTGCGATGAGCGCTTCATGAGTCGTCGAGTTCCAGTTGATCTGCCATTCGAATAGCCGTTTCGATGTCCCGTTTCTGACTCGATTTGTCTCCGCCTGTCAGCAAGACGATCAGCTCGGATCGGATCTCCGAGTAATAGACGCGGTACCCCGGTCCGAAATCGATCTTGAGCTCCCAAACCCGAGCTGACAGGCGCTTGTGTTTGCCCGGGTTGCCGTGGGCGAGTCGGTCGATCCGCATCTGGATGCGTGCTCGCCCACCCAGGTCCTTCAGTCGATTTATCCAGTCAAGGAAGGTCTGCGTCGCTCGAAGCCGTTTAGGCGGAGTGTATCCCATGGGCTACAGTAAATGTCAAGCGGATAGTGCAGCCCATTGGAGAGAATTACAGGCCCAATTTCCTTATGAGTTTCCGTGGGTTTTGACTGGATAACCGCCTGCGGCAAGATGGGGCTCATGGTTGCTCCCGCCTCTCCCCGAGTACGCCACCAGCGCCACGGCGCCGGCTGGTACAGCCTCGAGACCGAGATCGTGTTGCCGGTGGCGCCGGCGGAGGTGTTTCCTTTCTTCTGCGACGTCCACAACCTCGAGCGGATCACTCCGCCGGAGCTGCGGTTCCGGGTGCTGACGCCCGGGCGGGTCGAGATTCGGGAGGGCACGCTGATCGACTATCGGCTGGCGTTCGAGCTGATCCCGCAGGACCCGGCACGCCCGGAATACCGCCAGGGCCAGGCACTCGGTCCGGAACACAGGCACTGGTTCCGCGCCAGGTTCTACCAGCAATACCGACTGTTCTTTCGCTACCAGGCGAAGGCCCGAGTGATCGTCTATGCGTGGGTCAACGACGCGGACACGCGGCGGGCCTACGGGAGCGCGACCGACGCATATCGCGTTTTTCGGCGCATGATCGAGAGCGGGAATCCGCCGGACAGCTGGGACGAGCTCCTCAAGACGGCGCGAGAAATTACCCCGTCCTAGTCATCTATCCCCGGCGCACCGCGTTTCTGCTTCACCTCGCCACGCTGGCGCTTCTCGGTGAGCCGCTTCTGCTTCGCGCGGGCGCTCGGCCTGGTCGGGACGCGCTTGCGCGGCGTGCGGCTGGCCTGCTCGATCAGCGCGGCCAGGCGGATACGGGCGTCGGCCCGGTTCCGGTGCTGGCTGCGGTGGCTGCGGGCCTCGATGGTGATCACGCCGGCGGAGTCGGCGCGGCTGCCGGCGAGCTTGAGCAGCCGCGCCTTGACGGCGTCGCTGATGAAGGTCGAGGCCGGCACGTCGAAGCGCAGCTGGACGCCGGACTCGGTGCGGTTCACATGCTGCCCGCCCGGCCCGCCGGTGAGGATGAACTTCTCGGCGAGCTCTTGCTCTGGCGGCAGGAAGGCCGGCCGGTCCGGTTGCGAAGGTGTGGTCATGTCGATGTTATTCTGCAGCCTGGCTCGAAAATGGAAAACCGGCGTGAACCCGACCCCTCGCAGGACACCCGCCACCCAGCTCCTCGGCCTCGTCTTCTGGCTCGCCCTGGCCTATATCACCGCTGCGATCGGGGCCATCGCCTCGGTCAACGCGCCGGAGTTCTACGGCCAGCTGATGCAGCCCACCTGGGCGCCGCCGGCCTGGCTGTTCGGCCCGGTGTGGACCACCCTGTTCACCATGATGGGCATCGCGGCCTGGCTGGTGTGGCGCTCGGCGCCGCTGGAGGCGACCCGCGGCACGCTGGCGCTGTTCATCGTCCATCTCGCGGTGAATGCGCTGTGGAGCTGGCTGTTTTTCGCCTGGAACCTCGGCTTCTGGGCGTTCGTCGAGCTGCTGCTGCTGTGGGCGCTGATCGTCACCCTCGTCTTCGCTTTCTGGCGCTTCAGCCGCGTCGCGGCCGTGCTGCTGGTGCCCTATCTCGCCTGGGTCAGTTTCGCCGGCGCGCTGAACTTCTGGCTGTGGCGGAACAATGCGGGGCTGCTGGGCTAGCGGCGCGCGGCCGGCCTGCCCACCGCGTCCACCAGCAACACCCACTGCAGGACGGTCGTCGCCACCGCGATCTTCACCCAGCCGTCGAAGCCCTCGCCGAGGCGGAAGAACACCACGGCCACCGGCAGCAGCGCGACGGCCAGGGCCAGCGGCTTGTAGTTGAGCTGCTGCCAGCCGAACAGCGGCACCTGGTGGCCGAAGCGCGTCTCGTGGACGACCAGCCAGGCGGCCAGCCCGAGGAACACGGCGAAGGGGACCACCAGCCACCAGAAGGACAGGGTGAGGCCCCAGGTAGCGAAGGAGATTTCGCCGCCGGCCAGCAGGGTGCCGTATAGCGCCAGGGCGAACAGGACGCCGTGCCAGGCGAGCAGCCAGCCGTGGAACAGCGGCCGCAGCCGGCCGCGGCCCTCGAGGTAGAACGCGCCGAGCGCGACCAGGGCGACCAGCGGCGGCAGCCAGGCGTCGCCGGCCATGCCCTTGCCGCCGACGCCGAAGATCCGCCAGTCGGAGATCTCGGGCTTGAGGACCAGCCGCATGGTGGTGGTCCAGAAGAAGGTCGTGGTCAGCAGCGTCCAGATGAGGACGATGTTGCGGAGCTGGGTCATCTCGCTTCCCCCCGTGGGGACTGTCCCCACCGGAACGATTGCAAATTCTCGATGCCGCGTCCATCCGGTGCCCTGCGCTAAGCTATCGGCCAGGCTTCAGGTGCAGGCGACGGGTGTCGCCAGGAGACCCGGATGAACTCGGAGAACATGCTCGGCGGGCGGCGCAAGATGGCGGCGATCCTGGTGGTGCTGCTGACCGTCGCGGTCTCGTGGTCCGGCTGGATCGACCGCAAGACCGAGGCCTACGTGGACGACGCCACGGTCCAGGCGCTGGCGGCCTTCGCCACGGCTCGCCTGCTGAATGCCGTCATCTCCATGGCCCAGTCGGTCGAGGTCGGGCAGTCCTCCGGCCTCGGCGTGAAGCTCGAATCGAGCATCCGGCCGCTGGAGCTGCTCGACCCGGTCAACGACCTCGTCGAGCAGTACTCGACGGTGATGCAGTTCGCGGTCGGCTCGCTGGTGACCCAGAAGCTGCTGATCGAGATCGTCTCCACCCGGTTCTTCAGGATCCTGCTGACGGTGTTCGGCGTCGTGGTCGTCGCCAGCCTGTTCGTCGCCGGCGGGCGCTACGCCCTCATCCCGCTCAAGCTGTTCGCGCTGGCCGCCTTGCTGCGCTTTCTGTTCGTGCTGGTGCTGGCCGGCAATGCGCTGGTCGACCAGGCCTTCGTCAGCCCCCGCACCCAGGAAAACATGCAACGGCTGGAGGTGTTGTCGGCGGAGGTCGAAGCGAAGCTGATGACCGCGACCCTGACCGAAACCGAGCAGGGCCGGCTGGAGAGCGAGCTCGAGGCGCTCGGGGCGCAGCGCGAGGCGCTGGCCGGGGAGCTGGGGCAGCTGCGCGCGGCCGAGGCGGATGCGCGGGCGGGGCTGGCCGAGGCGCAGCAGGCGCTGGAGGCCATCGAGTCGCAGATGACCATGAGCGAGGTCCTCAATCCCTTCGCGCGCAACCCCGAGCACCAGGCGGCGAAGCTGGCGCTGCAGGAGCAGGAGCAGGCCGTGGCGGCCGCCATCCGCGCCCGCTCGCGCGCCGAGGCGCAGCTGGCGGACGTCGAGGCCCGGCTCGCCGCCACCGCGGCGACGCTGGCCGGCGAAGAGGAGGAGGGCTGGTGGACCCGGATGTCCGGCAAGGTGAAGGCCCTGGTGGACGTGGAGCGCTACGAGGAGATCGTCGAGCGCATCAAGAACATCGTGCCGAACGTGCTCAACCTGATGGCGCTGTTCGTGTTCCAGACGCTGCTGATGCCGCTGGTGTTCCTCTACCTGCTGCTGCGCGGTTTTCGCGCCATCTGGGGCGTGGATTTCCGCGACCGGGTCGAGACCGAGCTGGCGCGCATCCGCGCCGAGCTGCGCCTGCGCGGGCGGGGGGAGTGAGGGGCGCTCAGGTCCCGGGCAGGTAGAGCGAGACGCCGACCCGCACGGCTTCCCAGCGGTCGCCGCCCGGATCCACGGCGATGATCCGGCCCCGCAGTTCCGCGCCCTGCTCCAGCAGGCGGACCAGCGGGCGGTTCTCGCTGCGCGGCACATAACCCACGCGTTGGCCCAGCGCCTCGATGCGGATGGCCTGCGGGTCGTGCGGGTTGTCGGGCTCGCGCACCAGGCGCACGGGATCGCCGGCGCGCAGCCGGTCGAGCAGGTTCGGGCCGTCGTAGTAGCGGAAGCCGGCGACCGGGAACACGCTGAAATCCACCTCCGCCGTGCGCGCGGGGGCGAGGGCCGGCGCGCCCGCGAAAGGCACGGCCAGCAGCTGCCTGAGGAAATCCCGGCGTGGCAGGAACGATGGCATGTCTGGCTCCTCCGTGCTGCGGCTTTCCCTGCCGCCTTGTTGTGGGGGCCAGCGTACGAGGCGGGGGGCTCAGGGGATGAGCCCGGCGTCACAGTCTGCGAGGAATTTTCCGGGGTCTAGGACGGCGGCGCCGCGCTTGCGGGCGCGGCGGGCGAGCTTGATGTCACGCGTGACGACGACAGGGACCGGTCCTGGGGACTGTCCCCAGGACCGGTCCTTAAGCGCGGCAAGGATGGCGCGGTCGGCCCGCTGGTCGCCGTCCCCGCCCGGGTAGACGACTTCGACCTGCTCCGACCGGCGCTCGGCATGGGCCGCGCCGCCGTCGAAGTAGATGCGGACCTCGGCGCCTGCCCCCGTGAACACCCCGACGAGATATTCCACCAGCGCCTCGCGGGCCGCCGTCCCGGGATGGCCGCCCACCAGTTCGGCCGCGAAGCGGGCGCGGGCGGCGTAGAGCAGGTTATGGCCGTCGACCAGGATCATCTTTTTCACAAATTCAGAACCGTCCTGAAATATCCACTGGGTACAAATGCCACTCTCTCGAATAACCCCAACAAGCACTGCCGCCAGGAGTAGAGCATCCCCCGATGCACGACCACGATAACGAAGTTTCCAATCCCTCGAAGAACCGCCCGTTCCGGGACGTCCTCGAGGTCAGCTTGTCGCGCCGCAAAATGCTCATGGGCAGCCTGGCCACGGCCGCCACCGCCTACGTCGCCACGTCGTCCGTGGCGTTGGCCGGCAACAAGGGCTGGAAGTACGGCAAGGGCGGCAAGAGCAAGGAGCTGATCGGCTTCAAGCCGGTCACCATCGCCGAAGCCAACGACGTCGGCGGCAAGGTGCCCCTGATCTCGCCCGACTACCAGTACCAGACCCTGATTTCCTGGGGCGAGAAGGTCAACCCCCGCTCGCCGGTGCAGCCGTACAACGGCGAGCCGGAGCGGCGCCCGAAGGCCGACGAGCAGGCCGAGCTGATCGGCATCGGCCATGACGGCATGACGCTGTTCCCCGTCGGCAAGCGCAACAGGGCCGGCATGCTCTGCATCAACCACGAGTTCGGCAGGAACTCTCACGTCCTCGGCAAGCCGTTCCCCGAGAGCCTCGAGGACGTCCGCGTGTCGCAGCACGCCCACGGCGTCTCCGTGGTGGCCCTGGCCAAGATCCGCGGCAGGTGGCGCCAGGTCTGGAGCCGCAACGCGCGCCGCATCCACGTCAACACGCCGGTCGAATTCAGCGGCCCGGCGGCGGGCCACCCGCTGCTGCAGACGCCGGCGGGCAACCCGACCCTCGGCACGGTCAACAATTGTTCCAATGGCGAGACGCCCTGGGGCACCTACCTGACCTGCGAAGAGAACTTCAACGGCTACTTCGGCGCGAGTGATCCCAACTGGGCCCCGACTGACGAGCAAGCCCGCTACGGCTTCACCAACGTCGGGTTCGGTTACGGCTGGCACGTGTACGACGAGCGCTTCGACCTCTCCGATCCCAACTACAAGAACGAAGACAATCGCTTCGGCTGGGTGGTCGAGATCGATCCGCGCAACGGTCGCAGGATCCCGGTGAAGCGCACCGCGCTGGGCCGCTTCAAGCACGAGGGCGCCGAGGTCGTGGTCGGCAAGGGCGGCCGCCTGGTGGTCTACATGGGCGACGACCAGAGCTTCGACTACATCTACAAGTTCGTCTCCGACGGCAACTGGAAGTCCATGCGCGCCCGCGGCATGAATCCGCTGGACCACGGCAAGCTCTACGTGGCGAAGTTCAAGGATGACGGCACCGGCGACTGGCTGGAGCTGACCATCGACAACCCGGTGCTGGCGGCCCGGTTCAAGGACCAGGCCGAAGTCCTGGTCTATACGCGACTCGCCGCCGACCTGCTCGGCGCGACGCCGATGGACCGGCCGGAGTGGGCCAGCGTGGCGCCGAACGGCGATGTCTACTGCACGCTGACCAACAACCGCGACCGCACCGAGGCCGATGCCGCCAACCCGCTGGCGCCGAACCCCGATGGCCACATCATCCGCTGGCGCGACGACCATCGCCATGTCGGCACCCGGTTCGTCTGGGACATCTACCTCATCGCCCAGGACACCCATGGCGAAGGCGACGAGCGCAACTTCTCGGATCCGGACGGCATCTGGGTCGATCCGGACGGCCGTGTGTTCATCCAGACCGACGGCGGCCAGAAGGCCGGGCTGCAAAACCAGATGGTGGTGGCCGATCCCGACGGCATTGACATCCGCCGCCTGTTTGTCGGCGTGAGCGGTGATGAGATCACTGGTATCGCCTATACGCCAGACCGGCGCACGATGTTCATCAACACCCAGCATCCCGGCAACGGTGATCCCACGCGGACCAATTTCCCGGCCGCGCCGGACGGCGTGACGATCCCGCGGGACACCACTTTCGTGATCACAAGGAAGGACGGCGGCATGATCGGCTCGTAGCCGCCAATCGCAGGACGCGTCCCCCCGAGGCCCCGGCACCCGCCGGGGCCTCACTTTTTCGCGGCCCCGGCAGGGTGTAGGCTGCGGCGATGCTGCTGTTCTTCGACGTCGAGACCACCGGCCTCCCCAGCCGGCGCAACGCCACCTACCGCGAGGTGGACGCCTGGCCGCGCATCGTCTCGATCAGCTGGGCCGTGGCCGCCGGCCCGGGCGAGGTCGCGGCCCACCGCAGCGCCGTCATCCAGCCCGACGGCTTCACCATCCCCTGGGGCGCCGAGCAGGTGCACGGCATCAGCACCGCCCACGCGCTGCAGTTCGGCCGGCCGCTCAACGACGTGCTGCGCGAACTCGCCGAGGATCTGGAGACGCACGTGCCGTTCCGGCTGGTGGCGCACAACATGGACTTCGACCGCAACGTGCTGTTCTCGGAGCTGGTGCGTGCGGGCCGCATGCCGCCGGCGCCGGAGCTGCTGCGTTCGCTGGGCGCGCTGCCGACCGTCTGCACCATGCTGTCCTCGGTCGAGGTCTGCCGCCTGCCCGGCCGCTACGGCGACTACAAGTGGCCGCGACTGGCGGAACTCCACGAGCATCTCTTCGGCGAGGGTTTCGCCGGCGCGCATGACGCGGCCGCCGACGTGCTGGCCTGTGTGCGCTGTTACTTCGCGCTGCGCGGGGAAGGCTGAGTTTCTTTACTTGCCCGCGACAAATGCTACCTTGTGTGTATCACCCAGGCGATCTATACACATTAAAGGCCCGCGCATGAGAACCAATATCGTGATCGACGACAAGCTGATGGCCGAAGCACTGCGGGTGTCGGGCGCGCGCAGCAAGCGGGAGGTGGTAGAGCTGGGGTTGAAGACCCTGGTCCAGCTCAAGCGCCAGGAGCGCATTCGCGGCCTCCGCGGCAAGCTGCGCTGGACGGGTGACCTCGAGGCCATGAGAACGGACTGATGGTGCTGGTCGATACCAGCGTCTGGATCGATTACTTCAACGGCGCGCCGACGCGGGCAGCTGACGTGCTGGATGGCCTGCTGGGGACGGAGCCCGTCGCCGTCGGTGACCTGATCCTGGTCGAGGTCCTGCAGGGCTTCCGGCGCGATCGCGACTACCGTGTTGCGCGTGAGCTCCTCGAAGGGTTGCCGGTGTTTGAGCTGCTGGATCGCAATCGCGCGCCGAGGGTGGCCGACAACTACCGGGCGCTGCGCAAGCGGGGCGTCACCGTCCGCAAGACGACCGACGCGGTGATCGCGAGCTTCTGTATTGCCGAGGCCCTGCCGCTGCTGTACGCGGACCGGGATTTCGACCCCTTCGTCGAGTTCCTCGGGCTGAAGCGCGCCTGAACCTGTTTCAGCCGCCGAACCTCCAGCTCGCCCGCAGCGCCACCGCGCTGCCGCTCAGGCTCACCGCAAAGCCGAGACGCCGCCGCTCCCAGCCCAGCGCAGGGACGACGGTGACGCCGACACCCAGCGCGTTGTTCAGGGGCAGCTGGTCCTCGTGCGGTTCCTTGTAGCCGTGCACCAGGCCGAGGCTCACGGCCCAGAACAACTCCCCGCCCCAGGCCGGCTTCCAGTCCCACTCCAGGCCGTAATAGATGGTCTGCGAGAACTGGCCGTAGGAGTTGTCGAACACCGCCGCGCCGAAGTGGCTGCGGTCGGCGTTCCAGAACACGTGGCGCGGGGTAATGAACTCGGCGGCGACGACGTGGTTCCAGTCGACGAAGTCATCGTCGTTGGTGACATGGAACACGCGCGGCGTGTAGGCGACCCGGAAGCGGTCCTCCTCGCCGAACCACGCGGGCCGCGCCCCGGCTGCCGGTGCGGCGAGGAGCAGGACGAGGGCGAGGCAGGCGAGGCGGTGCGACATGTGGGATTCCCCGGGGACCTGTCGGCGCTTTCGTCGGGCCGGGCCGCGTGGATTTCGTCCGCTTGGGGGGCATCCCCGGCGGCGGGCCGTGCATTTGCGCCCGACCGGCATGGATAACCGCTCTTCCCCGCGGCGGTTCGCGCCGCAACTATGGGATCCGGTACTGGAGCTGCCGGTGGACGATGTGTACACTTAAACGTGTACACCTTTGGGGATCGGCGATGACCATGGTGAATGTGCGCGAAACTCGCGAGCGGTTGTCCCGCCTCCTCGACGCCGTGGCGGCGGGTGAGGAAGTGGTGATCATGCGCCACGGGCGGCCGGTGGCGCGGCTGGTGCCGGCCGGGCGGGGGGAGATCGCCTTCCAGTCGCGCGAGGCATTGCGCGCCGCTCTCCCGCCGATGCAAAGACCGGCTGCCGCGGAGGCCCGGGCCGGCCGCGACGAGGAGCGCTACTGAGTGCTTTACCTCGATACGAGCGCGCTGTTGCCGTTCTACCGCGAGGAGGCGACCAGCGCGGTGGTGGAGAGGTTGTTGCTGGCGCAACGGGAGCCCGTGCTGCTCAGCCGGTTGAGCGAGCTCGAGGTGGCCTCGGCACTGGCTCGCTGGATGCGCCTGAGAGAACTCGACGAGGGGCAGGCCGGGCAGATCGAGAACGCGTTTCGCGAAGATGTTCGCGCGGGTCGTTTCCAGGTGGTGGAGCCTGGCCCGGGCGACTACTCGCGCGCCCGCGAGTGGCTGCTGGCGAGGAAGACGGCCCTGCGAGTGCTGGATGCGCTGCACCTGGCTTGCGCGGTCCGGCACGAGGCGCGCCTGGTGACGGCCGATGCGGTCATGACCGGGGCCGCCGTGTCTTTCGGCCTGCAGGTGGAGCGAATCGGGCCCGGCCGCGCCCGCAAGCCGCGCCGCCGCTAGCTGAACTGCACCCGGTCCTTGAGTTCGTCCAGGGTGAGGCCCGGCGAGGCCAGGGTGCCTTCGTCCGGCCCGCCGCCGACCACCATGCCGATGCCGGCCACCGGCGGCAGGGTGTCGAGGCGGAAGCGCCCGGGCTGGGGCTGGGAGCGGATGAAGCACTCCTCGTCGAAGAACAGCCGGTCGTCGCTGCGGGCGATTTCGTCGGAGTCGATCGTCTGGTAGCCGACCAGCTCGCGGATGGCGTCGAGCGAGGGTTCGATCTCGACCTGCTCGATGGTCTGCTGGAAGGGATTGATGAGATAGGCGTGCATGGCTCCGTCCGGGTTGATGTTGCGCTGCACAGGATACTACGACGCTGGGGACTGTCCCGGGGACAGTCCCCAAAATGCGCATGGACGATGCGGGTAGGGATGCGTATGCTGTGATGGTCTATCGCGACAAGGTGATGCCGATGGCCACGGTATTCGATGCCGACGCACCGAGGAAAGCCGTCAACCTGACCGTTAATTCGGACTTGTTGCACCGGGCCCGGGCGCTGAAGATCAACCTCTCCAGGACGCTGGAGGTGGCGCTGGTGAGCGAGATGAAAAAGCGCGAGCAGGCGGAGTGGCTGGCCGCGAACCGGGCGGCGATCGAGGGCTACAACGAGCTCGTCGAAGGCGAGGGCGTATTCAGCGACGGTCTGCGTTCTTTCTGATGCCGCAGTTCGTGGTCTACCGCAACCCGAATCCTGCCACGCGCGACCGTTTCCCCCTTTTGCTGGACGTGCAGAACGACCTGCTGGCGGAGCTCGGGACTCGCGTGGTGGTTCCCCTGGCCCCGGCGACCCGGTTGCCGGCCCCCCCGATGACGCAGCTGACGCCGGTGCTCCGGCTCGAGGGCACGGACTACGTGATGCTCGCGCCGCAACTGGCCGGAATCCCCCGGCGCCTCCTCGGCGAAAGCGTCGCGGACCTGTCCAGCCGGCGCGATGATATTCTCGCCGCGCTCGACTTCCTCGTCACCGGCTACTGACCGCTAGACTAGAGACGCCATGAACCGCAGCGACCATCCCCTGTTCCAGCCTTGCCGCCTCGGCCCGCTGGAACTCCAGAACCGCATCGTGCTGGCCCCGCTGACCCGCAGCCGGGCCGAAAGCAACGTGCCCAACGCCCTGATGGCCGAGTACTACGGCCAGCGCAGCTCGGCCGGCCTGATCATCACCGAGGGCACCTCGCCGTCGCCGAACGGGCTGGGCTACCCGCGCATCCCCGGCATCTTCTCGCCGGCCCAGGTCGAGGGCTGGCGCGCCGTCACCGCGGCCGCCCATGCCGGCGGGGCGAAGATCTTCATGCAGCTGATGCACACCGGCCGCATCGGCCATCCCCGCAACCTGCCCGCCGACGCCCAGGTCCTCGCGCCCTCGGCCGTGGCGGCCCGGGGCCAGATGTATACCGACGCGGCCGGCCTGCAGCCCTTGCCGCAGCCCGAGGCCATGACCGCCGAGGACATCGCGCACGCCCAGGCCGAGTTCGTGCAGGGCGCCAGGAACGCGGTCGCGGCCGGCTGCGACGGCATCGAGCTCCACGGCGCGAACGGGTATCTCATCGAGCAGTTCTTCCGCCCGACCTCCAACCGGCGCGAGGACGAGTACGGCGGGTCGTTCGCCAACCGCGCCCGCTTCGCACTGGAGGTTGCCGAGCGGACGGCCGCGGCCATCGGCCGCGAGCGCGTCGGCATCCGCCTGTCGCCCTTCGGCGTGTTCAACGACATGCCGCATTACGAGGCCATGGCCGCGGACTACACCGCGCTGGCCGGCGAGCTCGGCCGCCTGGGGCTGGCCTATGTCCATCTCGTCGACCACTCCGCGAGCGGCGCGCCGGAGGTGCCGGAGGCCCTGAAGCTGGCCATGGCGGAGCAGTTCGGCGGGCCGGTCATCCGCTGCGGCGGCTACACCGCGGAGCGGGCGCTGGCCGATATCGACGCCGGCAAAGCCGACCTCATCGCCGTCGGCCGCGATTTCCTCGCCAACCCCGACCTGCCGCGGCGCTGGCGCGAGGGCCTGGAGCTGAACACGCCGAATCCCGACACCTTCTACACGCCGGGGCCGCAGGGCTACACGGACTACCCGTTCGCCGGCTGAGGCCGGCGCGCGCTCAGAGGAAGCGCACCAGCAGGAACAGCCCGATCATGGTGAAGCCGAGCGCGATCTTCGCGGCGGTGCCGATGACCAGCCCGAGGGTGGCGCCCCAGCCGGCGCGGCCTGCCGCCACCAGGTCGCGCCGGTCGGCGAGCTCGCCGATGAGCGCGCCGACAAACGGGCCGAGCAGCAGGCCGGCGAAGCCGAAAAAGATCCCGATCACGGCGCCGATGGCGGCGCCCGCGACGGAGCGGGGCGAGGCGCCGTAGCGTTTCGCTCCCAGCGCGCCGGCGACGAAGTCGGCCACCAGCGCCAGCACCGCCATCAGGGCCAGCGTGACGAGGGTCTTGGTCCCGACGAAGGCGAAGCCCTCCGCCGCGGCGGCAGCCAGCAGCCCGGCGAACAGCAGCACCGGGCCCGGCAGCGCCGGCAGCACCAGCCCGGCCAGCCCGACCAGGACCAGGACGACGGCCAGAATCCACAGCAGGACGGTCATGCCGTCATGATACCCAGCGCCGGCTTCAACGGTAATCGGGGTTGGGATGGTCGAAGCGGCAGCCGGCCTCCCATGCGCTGCGCTGGTTGCCGTGGGCCGGGATGCCGCCGGCCTGCCGCAGCAGGCGCGCCAGGTGCATCAGGTTCCAGGCCATGAAGGTCGTGTTGCGCTGGGTGAAATCGTTCTCCGGGCCGCCGGAGCCCTCGTCGGCGTAGGAGGCGCCGGGCCCCGCCTCGCCGATCCAGCCGCAGTCGGCCTGCGGCGGGATGGTGTAGCCGAGGTGCTGGAGCGCGTAGAGCACGGTCATGCCGCAGTGCTTGACGCCGTCCTCGTTGCCCGTGACGACACAGCCGCCGACGCGCCCGTAGAAGGCGTACTGGCCCTGGTCGTTGAGCTTGCCGGACTCGCTGTAGAGCCGCTCGATCAGCCGCCGGCACACGGAGCTCTCCTCGCCGAGCCAGATCGGCGTGCCCACCACCAGGATGTCGGCCGCCATCACTTTCGCGCTCAGCTGCGGCCAGTCGTCGCGCTCGAAACCGTGCTCCGTCATGTCGGGGTACACCCCCGGCGCCAGCTCGTAGTCGACCGGGCGCAGCACCTCGGTGGCGATGTCGTTGGCGGCCATGATCTCGCGCGCGACCCCGATCAGGGCCTCGGTGTGCGACAGGGTGCCGCTGGGCTTCAGGGTGCAGTTCAAAAAGAGCGCGGACAGGCCGGCGAAATCGTAGTCGTGCTCCGCGCACAGCGCGCGCTGGCGGTCGTTCAGGCTCATGTCGTGCCTCCCTGTCAGTCTTGTCGCAAACGGTTCCAGCCTTCACCCTAGTCCCCGGGCCGGCAGATTGCACACCGGCGAACGCGCGACAGGAGAGACCGGATGGACAAGCTTCGCTTCGAGAACCGCCACGGCATCCAGCTCACGGGCACGCTGGAGCTGCCGCCCGGCGGCGAGTGGCGCGCGACCGCCCTGTTCGCGCACTGCTTCACCTGCTCGCGCAACATCCGGGCGGCCCGCGACGTGACCCGCGCGCTGGCCCGGGCGGGCTTCGCGGTGCTGCGCTTCGACTTCACCGGCCTCGGCGAAAGCGAGGGCGAGTTCGCCGACACCAGTTTCGCCAGCAACCTGGACGATCTCGAGGACGCGGCCCGCTGGCTGGCCGGGCACTACGCGCCGCCGCAGCTGCTGGTGGGCCATTCGCTGGGCGGCACGGCCGTCCTCGCGGTCGCCGAGCGGCTCGAGAGCGTGCGCGCCGTGGCCACGCTGGGCGCCCCGGCGTCCCCGGAGCACGTGCTCAGGCAATTCGGCTCCGGCCTGGAACAAATCGAGGAGGAGGGCAGCGCCGAGGTGGAGCTGGCCGGGCGCAGTTTCCGCGTGCGGCGGGATTTCGTCGCGGACGCGCGCCGGCACCCGCTGGGCGAACGCCTGGCGCGGCTGCGGCGGGCCCTGCTGGTGCTGCATTCGCCCGTCGATGCCGTGGTCCCGGTCGGCGAGGCGCAGAAGATCTTCGTCGCCGCGAAACACCCGAAGAGTTTCGTCAGCCTGGACGATGCCGACCACCTGTTGTCGCGCTCCGAGCACTCGACCTATGCCGGCAACGTGATCGCGGCCTGGGCCGCCCGCTTCCTGGAACTGCCGGCGCCCGAGCCGGCGCCCGGGGCGCGGGTCCGCGGGCTGACGGCCGACGGCTTCCTGGGCAGCGTGCAGGCCGGCCCGCATGCGCTGGTCACCGACGAGCCGGCCGACAAGGGCGGCCGGGACCTGGGGCCGGACCCCTACCAGTTCCTGGCCGCGGCCCTGGGCAGCTGCACGGTCATGACGCTCAATATGTACGCCCGCCACAAGAAGCTGCCGGTCACCCGGGTGAGCTGCGAGGTCACGCACCGGCGCGTCCACGCGGAGGACTGCGCGGACTGCGAGCAGCGCGACGGCCACATCCACGAGCTCAGCCGCGTGATCGCGATCGAAGGCGAGCTGGAACCGGCGCAGCGCGAGCGCATGCTCCAGATCGCCGACCGCTGCCCCGTGCACCGGACGCTGGAGGGCGAGATCAAGATCCGCTCGGAGCTGGCCGAGCCCTAGCTGTTGCGCCAGTAGGTGGCCAGGCGGTCGGCGGTTGCCGTGAGCGGGTCGCGGTGTTCCATTTGCGCCAGCCAGTGCGCCGGAATGGCGTCGACGCCGTAGAGGGCGCCCAGCAGTTGTCCGGCCACCGCGGCGGCCGCGTCGGCCCCGCCGTGGCGCCTGGCGACGAGGGTGAGGCCCGCGGCGAACGAGCCCGACACCAGCGCCCCGTAGGCCGCGATTGCCAGCGCATTCCCGGGGGCGCTCGCGCCCAGCTCCCTGGTGGCCTGGTCCGGGTCGATGCCGGCCCGGGCATAGGACTCCGCGCGGTTCAGTGCCACCAGGACCGGCTCATGATCCGGATAGCGCGCCAGCAGGTGGCGGGCGATCGCCAGCGCGCCCGGCAGCGAAATCCCGTCCGCCAGCGCGGCGACCATGGCCGCGAGGGCGCCGGCGCCGAGCCGCGGGCCGGGCTGGTCGTCGGCGCTCGCGGCCAGCTCCGCGGCGAGGTCGAAGGCGGGGCGGATGGAGAACGCGCCGTCGGGGCGCCACATGAACAGACCCACGGGCGCCGCGCTGGCCAGGGCGTCGCCGGCGGCCGGCCCGGCCCGGCGCAGGCAGGCCTGGCGCACCGACTGCACCAGGCAGGCGCTGCCGAGCTCGTCGCTGTCGTCCCAGCCAAGCAGCAGGCCCTCGGCTGTCGCCAGGGTCATCCAGCCGGCATCGCCGTTCGCGCCGGCCTGGCCCAGCATGGCGCCCGCCGCCCCGCCCAGCAGGCAACCACGGAACCGCTTGCGGATGGCATCCATGCTCACCTCACTGGCTGTAGAGTTCGCAGGGCACCCCGGTGGCGATCAGTACCGCGCGCAGGTCGGAGACCGCCAACGCGTTGCCGCCAAAGAAGTTCTCGAGCAGGCTGAGCAGCGCGGCGTCCTTCGCTGCCGCGGGCACCCGCAGCCAGTATTCCTGCTCGGCCGGACCGGCGGTCTGCGCTTCGACGGGGAGTTCTTCCCGGCCGACCAGCAGCAGGTCGCCCTCGGTGGTGATCCGGGCCTCGATCGAGACGCCATGGCCGTCGGCTTTGCGAACGAGTTCTACCACGTAGTTCATCTTGGCCCTCCCTGCCGGCCATGGGAATTATGAACCATATATGAAGAAAAAAGGATATTAGAGGACTCCGTATTAACCGGGGTCGGCGTCGCGGGGCGGCGGGGCGGCGGAGTACCATGGGGGCATGTTCGCCTTCACCCACAGCTACCAGGCGTTGCCCGAGCGCTGTTACGCGCGGCTCGGACCGGTGCCCGTGGCGGCGCCGCGGCTCGTCGCCTTCAACCATGCCCTGGCGGACGAGCTCGGCGCGGCCGGCGCGCCGGACGAGGCCGTGCTGGCGCGCTGGTTCGGCGGCAACGAGCTGCCGGCCGGGGCGGCGCCGATGGCGCTGGCCTACGCCGGGCACCAGTTCGGCCACTTCGTGCCGCAGCTCGGCGACGGGCGCGCGCTGCTGCTCGGAGAGGTCGCCGGCCCGGGCGGGCGCCGGCGCGACGTCCAGCTGAAGGGTTCCGGGCGGACACCGTTCTCGCGTGGCGGCGACGGGCGCTCCGCGCTGGGCCCGGTGTTGCGCGAGTACCTGGTGAGCGAGGCCATGCACGCGCTCGGCATCCCGACCACGCGGGCGCTGGCGGCCGTGACCACCGGCGAGCCGGTGTTCCGGGAGACCGCGCTGCCGGGGGCGGTGTTCACCCGCGTGGCGGCGAGCCACATCCGGGTCGGCACCTTCCAGTATTTCGCCGCGCGCGAGGACGGCGAGGCCCTGCGGGCGCTGGCCGACCACGCCATCGCCCGGCATTACCCGGCCGCGAGCGCGGCGGAGGCGCCGTACCTGGCGCTGCTCGAGGCGGTGGTCGAGGCGCAGGCGGCGCTGGTGGCCCGCTGGCTCGGCATCGGCTTCATCCACGGCGTGATGAACACCGACAACACGGCGATCTCGGGCGAGACCATCGACTACGGCCCCTGCGCCTTCATGGACGCCTACGACCCGGCGACGGTGTTCAGCTCCATCGACCGGCACGGGCGCTACGCCTACGCGAACCAGCCGCCGATCGCCCAGTGGAACCTGGCGCGGCTGGCCGAGGCGCTGCTGCCGCTGGTGGACGAAGAGCCGGCGGCGGCGGTGGAGCGCGTGACGCCGGTAGTGCGCGAGTTCGCGTCCCGCTTCGAGCGGCACTGGCTGGCGGTGATGCGGGCGAAGCTCGGGCTGGCCGCGGCGGAGGAGGGCGACGCCGGGCTGGCGCAGACCCTGCTGGACGCCATGCAGGCCGCGGGGATGGACTTCACCCGGACCTTCCGGCAGCTGGCGGACGCGGCGGCGGGCGCCGAAGCCGCCGGCCTCGAGCCGCTCGGGACCTGGCTGGCCGACTGGCGCGCAAGGCTGGCCCGCGACCCGCAGGCGCCGGCGGAGCGGGCCGCCGCGATGCGCCGCGCCAACCCGGCCGTGATCCCGCGCAACTACCGGGTCGAGGAGGCGCTCGCCGCGGCGGTGGAGCGCGAGGATTTCGGGCCGTTCGAGCGCCTGCGCGGCATGCTGGCGCAGCCGTATGCGTCAGACGCGGCCGCCGAGGCCTTCCTCGCGCCGCCGGCGGCGCCGGACCCCGGCTACCGGACCTTCTGCGGCACCTGAGCTCAGGCCTCGGGATCGTCGATGTGCGCTTTCTCGGCCAGGGCGAGCACGTCGGAGACGATGTCGTTCATGGTCACGATGCCGATCATGTCGTCGCCGTCGAGCACCAGCAGGCGCTGCACCTTTTGCGACACCATCAGGCGCGCCACGTACTTCACGTCCAGGCTCGGCGGCACGGAGATCATCGGCTTGCTGCAGACGTCGTAGACGTTGATCAGGTCGATGTCGCCTTCCTCGGCGACGATGGTGCGCAGGATGGCGGCGTAGGTGACGATGCCGAAGGCATCGCGCTCATCGCGCCGCTCCACCACCAGCGACTTGACCTTGTTGGCCTTCATCTTCGCCATCGCCTCGCGCAGGTTCGCCAGCGGCGAGATGGTGGCCACGTTGGTCTGCATGATGTCCTTGACGAGCATGTGGTCTCTCCTGGCCCGCTCAGATCTCTTCGCGGATCTGTTCCGCGAAGCTCTCGATCTGCCGCGTGTCGATGCCGGCGATGTGCTCCAGCGGCAGGGTGAAAACGACGCCCTTGGAACTGGTCTTCAACTCGAGCTCTTCGGCGATGCTTTTCATGATGCTGACCGAGAGTTTCTTCTCGACCACGCAGAACAGCACGGTCTGGCTGCCCTGGTACGTCAGGCCGAAGAAAGTCTTCCGTTCCTCGGCGCCGACCCCGCGCGCGCTCAGGATGGTCATGCCGGCGGCGCCGGCCTTGCGCGCGGCCTCGATGGCCTTTTCCTCCAGGTCCTCGGCCACGATGGCCACCAGTGCAGCAAATTTCATGCGGAGACTCCCCTGCGCCTGGCGACGAAATCGACCAGGATGGCGTAAGCCATGACGGATATTATCGGAAAGATGGAAGCGAAGGCGATCAGGCCGAAGCCGTCGATCATCACATTGCGGCCTTCGATGTTGGTGGCCAGGCCGATCCCCAGCGCCGTCACCAGCGGCACCGTGACCTCGGAGGTCGTGACGCCGCCGAGGTCGTAGGCGAGCGGCACGATGTACTTCGGCGCGATGGCGGTCAGCGCGATCACCACGGCATAGCCCCCCATGATGTAGTAGTGGATCGGGTCGCCGGTGATGATCCGGTGCACGCCGATGGTAATGCCGACGGCGACGCCCACGGCCACCAGCAGGCGGATGACATTCGCCTGCAGCCGCCCCTGGGCGGCCCGCTCGGCCTGGCCCCCGATGGCGATCAGGGCGGGTTCGGCCAGGGTGGTGGCGAAGCCGATGGCGAAGGCGAACACGTACACGGGCACCCAGCCGTCCAGGGCGATGAGCTGCTCGGCCATGCTCCGGCCGACGGGAAAGAGGCCGAGCTTGAGCCCGACCACGAAGGCGTAGAGGCCGACGATCACCAGGGCGAAGCCGATCGCGACCTGGCGGACGTGCGCCAGCGGCCGGCGGATGACGGCGTACTGGAAGAACAGGATCACCGCGATGATCGGCAGCACGTCCCGCACCATCAGCGCCAGGTCCCTGAGCATGCCGAGCAGGAAGCTCCCCATCGTCACGGTCACGATGTCCCCGATGTCGTCGGACGCTGCCGCCGTCGCCAGCGGCTCGCTCATCGGCTGGGTCTCGCCGAAGCCGTACACCCAGATGCCGTAGAGCTGGACCGAGATCATCGGGACCATCACCGCCAGGCCGACCAGGCCGAAGCCGTGCGCCAGCGGGTTGCGTCCTCGTACGGCCATGGCCAGGCCGATGCCCAGCGCCGCGATGAGCGGCACCGTGACGATGTTGGTGGTGACGCCGCCGGAGTCGTAGGCCAGCCCGACGATCTCCTCGGGAGCAAAGAAGGTGACGATGACCACCGTGATGTAGCCGATGATCATGTACCAGTGCAGGCTGTGGCCCAGCAGGGTGCGCACGATGCCCAGCGACACCACGGCGCCGACCGAGGTCGCAACCAGCAGCCGCAGGGTCCAGCCGTTGATCCGCCCGGCGCTGATGATCTCCGCCTGGGTCGCCACCGCGATCAGCGCCGGCTCGGCGATGACCGCCGCGAAACCCAGGCAGAAGCCGAAAATCATCAACAGCGGCAGCGAACCCTTGCGGGCGAACTCGTCCGACAGGGTGTTGCCGATCGGGAAGATGCCGAGCTCGAGGCCCTGCAGGAACAGCGCGATGCCGAGCACCACCACGGCGAGGCCGAAGGTGATCCCGAGCCAGCCCTCCGGCACCTGGCGGATCACCAGCGCCTGGAAGACGCCGACGACGATGATGATGGGCAGCAGGTTGCGGAAGGAGTGCGCCAGCAGGTCGAGGAAGTCCTTGAACTGAGTCACTGCCGCTCCCTGAGTGCACGTGGCCCGCCGGGAGCAAAGATACCATGCCGGCGCCGGCGTCAGGTGTCGTACATATTCACGAACAGCAGCACCAGCCCGAGCCGCATGGTGTACTGGAACGCGGCCTGGAGGCTCACGAGGTTGTGTGTCGCGTACAGCAGGCACAGCAGCGCGCCGAAGATGACCAGCAGGATCTTCAGGTATCGAATCGCCATCGCAGTCTCCCCCTGTCGGCATTTTCCCCCGGCTGGATGAAAGCGCATTGCAGCATGCATCGCATGCTGCAGCGCACTGGCCAGCCGTTGCGCAGAAGCGCAAAAAACGGAGTACAGTCGGCCGCCAGGGGGAACAGACATGACCGACCTCGAAAAGGCTGTCGCGACCCAGCTCGCGAACATCGAAAAACGCACCGGCCGCAGCCTTCACGACCTGGCGCAAATGCTGCGCGCCAGCGGGCTGGCGAAACACGGCGAGCAGGTGGCGCTGCTGAAGCGCGAATTCGGCATGGGCCACGGCGACGCGAACCTGCTCGCGCACCACGTGCGCAAGCTCGATGCTGCGGCCGCGGGGCAGGCCGGGCCGGCCACGCCGGCCGCCGCCGTGGACGCGCTCTACAGCGGCAACAAGGCGCACCTGCGGCCGGTCCACGACCGGCTGATGAAGGCCATCCGGGGTTTCGGCGACTTCGAGGAAGCGCCCAAGAAGACCTACGTCAGCCTGCGGCGCAAGAAGCAGTTCGCCATGATCGGCCCGGCGACCAACACCCAGGTCGAGGTCGGCATAAACCTGAAAGACGTCGAGCCCACCGGCGGCCTGGTGGCGTTGCCGCCGAAGAGCATGTGCGATTACAAGATCCGGCTCGACAGCGCCGGCGACGTCACGCCCGAACTCCTGTCCTGGGTGCGGAAGGCCTACGACGCTGCGGGTTGATCAGCGACTGCCCCGGATGCCGAAGATGGCCAGCAGCAGGCCGAGCACCACGCCCGCCCCGCCGCCTACGAAGTAGTAGGTCGTCTGGCCGCTGAAGCGGCCGTGCCGCTCAAGCGCCGGCGAGCACGAAGCGCAGCGGCTGCTGTGCCCACTCTTCGGCGTAGCCGACCCCGATGCGCGGGGTCGCTACGATGCGGTCGGGCGGCACCCGCCGGCCGCGCTCGATGAACAGCGCCTCCCCGGTGACCAGGTCGGCATGGTCCAGCGCCCGGTCGATGGCCAGCGCCTGCGCCAGGCGGGCGGGACCGGAACAGAGATCGCGCGGCTCGAGCCGCACCGCCGGGATGCGGCCGGCGCGGCGGGCGCGCATGAACTCCAGCCCCTCGAGCGGCTCCAGCCCGCGCAGCAGCACCGCTTCCGGCGCCCCGGGCCGTCGCGCCACCACGTTCATGCAGTAGTGCATGCCGTAGATGAAGTACACGTAGGCGTGTCCGGCCGGCCCCCACATGGCGGCGTTCCGCGGCGTATGCCGGCCGCCGTAGCTGTGCGCGGCCTTGTCCTCGACGCCCAGGTAGGCCTCGGTTTCGATGATGCGCCCGGCCAGGCGGGTCCCGTCGTCGAGCACGCGCACCAGCACCTGGCCGAGCAGGGCGCGGGCCAGGGTCGTGGCGTCGCGCTGGTAGAACTTGCGGGACAGGCGGGTCACGGGCGTATGCTAATCCCCTCGTTGCAGCAGGGGATAGCGGATGTCGCAGCAAGCGCCGAAGAGCATCTCATGGATGGTGGCGGCGGCCCTGGTCGTGGCCGCGCCGGCGGCGACAGCGGCCGAGTCGCGCCTCGAGGTCGGCGCCTTCGGCGCCTGGCGCCTTGGCGGCGAGTTCACGGCGGGCGCCGACACGCCCGCGGAGCGCGAGGTGGACCTGGAAGAGAGCGGCAGCTGGGGACTGTCCCTCGGCCTGTACCGGGACCCGGACTCCTTCTACGAGTTTCTTTATTCGCGCCAGTCGACCCGGCTGGACCGGGGTGATTTCGGGCCCGGCGCGCCCGGCATCTCGGCCGAGTATTACCACGTCGGCGGCACGCTGCTGTTCGGCGACGAGCCGCGCTACCGCTCCTTCGTGTCGCTGACCATCGGCGCGGGGCGTTTCAAGGCGGACGGCTTCGGCGCCGAAACCGACCTGTCGGTCAGCCTCGGGACCGGCCTGCGGGTGCCGGTGACCGAGCGCCTCGCCATCGATTTCGGGGTGCGCGGCTATTTGACCTTCATCGACCAGGACACCCGGCTGTTCTGCACCAGCATCGGCGGGCAGGGCGGCTGCCTGCTGGAGTCGAGCGGCAGCAGCGTGTTCCAGGCCGAGGCGAGCGCGGGCTTCCGCTGGCGGTTCTGACTCGGGACCGGTCCTGGGGACTGTCCCCAGGACGGGGACAGTCCCCAGGACCGGTCCCTGATCAGCCCAGGTCGCCGAAGCAGGCCTGCAGCAGGGCGACCCCGGTCAGCGCCGCGGTCTCGGTGCGCAGGATGCGCGGCCCGAGCCGGATGCCGCGGTAGCCGGCCGCCCGTGCGGCCTTGCGTTCACGCTCGTCCAGCCCGCCCTCGGGTCCCACCAGCAGGCACAGTGGCCCCGGCGGCCGGCCCAGGGATCCCGGCCCGCCGTCGGCCTCGGGCTCCAGCAGCACGCCGGTGGCGCCGGCATGTGCCGACAGCGCCGCCGGCACCGGCAGCGGCGGCAGGATGTCGGGCAGGGTGTTGCGGCCGCACTGTTCGCAGGCGCTGATGGCGATGGCCCGCCAGTGCTCGATCTTCGGCGCCACTTTCGCCGGATCCAGCTTCACCACGGAGCGGGCCGTGAGCACCGGGCGGATGGCGCTGACGCCGAGCTCGGTGGCCTTGCGCACCACCCAGTCCATGCGCTCGTTGCGGCACACGCCCTGCAGCAGCACCAGCTCCAGCGGCGACTCGCGGTCGGCCTCGCGGCGCGCGCCGACCGAGACCGCCACGCTGCGGCGGGTGGCCTCGACGATCTCGCCCGCGAATTCGGGACCGCTGCCGTCGAACAGGGTCACCGGCTCGCCGGCGCGCGCTCGCAACACCCGGCCCAGGTGCGCGGCGGCCTCGCCTTCCAGGACCAGGCGCTGGCCCGTGGCGAGGGGGTCGTGGACGAAGATCCTTGGCGTGCGTGACATCACGCCTCCCGCGTGGCGTGGTGAATGCCGTCGATGGCGCCGCGGGTCATCCGGGCGATCTCTTCCTCGTCCACCACGTAGGGCGGCATGAAATAGACCACGTGACCGAGCGGCCGCAGCAGCAGGTTGTGCCGGAGGCCGTACTCGTAGACCCGGATGCCGCGGCGTTCCTGCCAGGGGTAAGGGTCGCGCGTGTTGCGGTCCCGGACCATCTCGATGGCCAGGATCATGCCGTGCTGGCGGATGTCGCCGACATGCGCATGGTCCTCGAGCTCCGCCACGCCGGCGCGCATCTGCGCCGCGCGCGCGACGTTCTGCTCCAGCACGTCGCTGGCCGCGAACAGGTCCAGGGTCGCCAGCGCCGCCGCGCAGGCCACCGGGTTGCCGGTGTAGCTGTGGGAGTGGAGAAACGCGCGCAGGGTCGCGTACTCGTCGTAAAAGGCGCCGTAGACCTCGTCGGTGGTGAGCACCACCGACAGCGGCAGGAAGCCGCCGGTCAGGCCCTTCGACAGGCACATGAAGTCCGGCGCGATGCCGGCCTGCTCGCAGGCGAACATGGTGCCGGTGCGGCCGAAGCCGGTGGCGATCTCGTCGGCGATCAGGTGCACCCGGTGGCGGTCGCAGATGGCCCGCAGCTCGGCGAGGTAGGCCGGGTCGTGCATGCGCATGTAGCCGGCGCACTGCACCAGCGGCTCGATGATCACCGCGCAGACTTCGCCGGCGTGCCGCTCCAGCAGCGCCTCGAGCTCGCCCGCGCGCCGGCGCGCGAACGCCGCCGGCGATTCTCCGGCCTCGCGCAGGTAGGCGTCGGGGGAGGGCGCCAGCAGGCACTCCATCAGCAGCGGCTGGTAGGTCTCCTTGTACAGCGCGACGTCGCCCACCGCGAGCGCGCCGAGCGTCTCGCCGTGGTAGCTGTTCTCCAGCGCGACGAAGCGCTTGCGCTGCGGCTCGCCGCGATTGAGCCAGTAATGGAAGCTCATCTTCAGCGCGACCTCGACGGCCGAGGAGCCGTTGTCGGCATAGAAGCAGCGAGTCAGCCCCTCGGGCGTGACGCCGACGAGGCGCTCGGACAGCTCCACCACCGGCTCGTGGGTGAAGCCGGCCAGCATCACGTGCTCGAGCGACTCGACCTGGCGGCGCACCGCGTTGGCGATCACCGGGTTGGCGTGGCCGAACAGGTTGACCCACCAGGAACTGATGCAGTCGAGGTAGCGGCGGCCGTTGAAATCCTCCAGCCAGGCGCCGGCGCCGCGCCGGATCGGGACCAGCGGCAGCCACTCGTGGTCCTTCATCTGCGTGCAGGGATGCCAGACGCAGGCCAGGTCGCGCGCCACCAGCCCGGCGTTGGCGTCGCGGCGCGCGCTCATGCCGCCTGGCTGCAGAACTGGCGGACCAGCTGCTCCAGCACGTCCACGGCGCGGTAGGCCTCGGCCACGCTGATGGACTCGTCCGGCTGGTGCGCCACGGCGATGTCGCCGGGACCGCAGATCACCACTTCCATGTCCAGCTGCTGGAACAGCGGCCCCTCGGTGCCGAAATTGACCGCGCCGCAACTGTGGCCGGAGGCATGCTCGCAGGCCTGCGCCAGGGCCTTTTCGGCGCCGGGGGCCAGCGGGTCGAGGCCGTCGAACAGGACGGTGAAACTGAGCTCGAAGCCGCTGCCCTCCAGCGCGCGCGCCACCGCCGCGCGCAGGTCCCGCCGCAGCGAGTCGCAGCGCATTCCCGGCACCAGCCGCAGGTCCACGTCCAGCTCGCAGCTGGCGCAGATGCGGTTCGGGTTGTCGCCGCCGCGGATGGCGCCGATGTTCAGCGTCGGGCCGGGCACCGGGAAGTGCGCGGCCGGGAACTCCTCGGCGCGGCCGTCGATGAAGGCGTGCAGGGCGCCGATCGCGGCCATCGCGCCGTCGATGGCGTTGAGCCCGGCGGCCGGGTCGCTGGCATGGCCGCTGCGGCCCTCGATGCGGATCCGCTCCAGCAGCACGCCCTTGTGCCGGTTGACGGGCCGCAGGCGGGTGGGTTCGCCGATCACGGCCCGCGCGCCCAGCGGCTCGCCCTCGGCCACCAGCGCCTTCGCCCCGCCCATCCCGCTTTCCTCGTCGGCGGTGCCGACGATCACCAGCGGCCGGCCGAGCTTCTCGAGATTGATGCGGGCGGCGGCATGCGCGGCGCAGGCGAGGAAGGACTTCATGTCGGCGCTGCCCAGCCCGTACAGCCGGCCGTTGTGCACCTCCCCCGCGAAGGGGTCGCGGGTCCAGCGGGCCGCGTCATAGGGCACGGTGTCGGTGTGGCCCGACAGCACCAGGCCGTCCTCGCCCGGCCCGCTGCGCGCCACCAGGTTGTACTTGCCCTCGAGGCCGGGCACGGGCATCAGCCCGACCTCGAAGCCGAGCGGCTCGAGCCAGTCGGCCAGCAGTTCGCTGACCGCGCGGTTGCTCTGGTCGTGGGCGGCCTGCAGGCTGCTGACCGAGGGGGTGGCCACCAGCCGGCGCATCATGTCCTGGAGATTGGGAAGTGTCTTGCTCATGCCGCGCATGATCCGGGTGCGCCGCCACGGGTGCAAGCGCGCCCGCGCCGGTGCAGACTGTCGCCATGGCGAAGCGCAAACCGAGGCCCCGGTTCACCATCGACCGCGCCAGCGGCCTGCTGGCGGCGGCCCGCCAGGTGCCGTCGCCGAACCACAACGACCGGCCGGCCGGCGCCACGCTGGACCTCATCGTGGTGCACAACATCAGCCTGCCGCCGGGCGAGTTCGGCGGCCCCTGGATCGACGCGCTGTTCACCAACCAGCTGAATCCCCGGGCGCATCCCTATTTCACCTCGGTCGCGCCGCTGCAGGTCTCCGCTCACCTGCTGATCCGCCGCGACGGCGAGCTCGTCCAGTACGTCCCTTTTCATCGCCGCGCCTGGCACGCCGGGGCGTCGAGCTGGCAGGGGCGCGAGAACTGCAACGACTTCTCGGTGGGCATCGAGCTCGAGGGCACCGACGACGGCGCCTATACCACGGCCCAGTACCGGCGCCTGGCGGTGGCGATCCGGGCGCTGTGCCGGACCTACCCGACCCTGGCGCCGGAGCGGCTGGCCGGCCACAGCGACATCGCGCCCGGACGCAAGACCGACCCTGGGCCGTCCTTCGACTGGGACCGCCTGCGGCGCTGGCTCAAGCCGCGCCGGTATAATCGACGGCGCAAGGGGGCAGCATGAACCTGATCGCGCTGATACTCGGACTGGTGCTGGAGCGGGCGGCGACCCGGCTGCTGCACCTCCGCTCGCTGCACTGGCTGGACCGCTGGTTCCGCTTCGGCGCCGCCCGCATGCGGGCCGTGCCCCCGGCGCTGGCCTACCCGGTCTGCATCCTGGTCGTGCTGCTGCCGGCGCTGCCGGTGGCCTGGGTCGCCTGGGCCTTCCACGACGTGCTCGCCGGGCTGCCCTACATTGCTTTCGCCACCGCGGTGCTGTTCTTCAGCCTCGGGCCGCGGGACCTGCTGGCCCAGGTGGACGACTGGCTGGAGGCCCGCGCACGCGGCGACGACGCCGCGGCCGAGGGCCTGGCGCGGGAGATCTGGGAGAGCGATGGCGAGGCGACCCGCGATGCCCACGAGCGCCGCCTCGAGGCCGCCATCCTGGTCCAGGCAAACCACCGGATCTTCGGCGTGGTGTTCTGGTTCATGCTGCTGGGCCCGGCCGGGGCCTGGGCCTACCGGGTCGCCGACCTGTTCCGCCGGCACGTGCATACCACCGGGCAGGGCGGCG
The DNA here is from genome assembly GCF_011058255.1 of Thioalkalivibrio sp. XN8. Taxonomy (GTDB): domain Bacteria; phylum Pseudomonadota; class Gammaproteobacteria; order Steroidobacterales; family XN24; genus XN24. The sequence goes on from NZ_JAALFH010000008.1 coordinate 62,504, forward strand.
CGGCCACGCGGGCCGGCGAGCGCATCTTCGGCCTCGTGACCTGGCTGCCGGCCCGGGCGCTGGCCCTGTCCTACGCGGTGGCGGGCAGCTTCGACGACGCCTTCGAGGAGTGGCGCGCCTATTACCAGCGCACCTCGGCCGGCTTTTTCCGGGTCAGCGAGAACATCGTCGCGGCGGCGGGCATCGGCGCCATCCGCCGCCGCTGCCCGGCGCCGGGCAGCGTGGACGCCGTGGAGGCCACCCGCGGACTGGTGCGCCGGGCGCTCTATATCTGGATCACGCTCATCGCCGTGCTGACGCTGGTCGGCTGGATGCCGTGACCGGCCGGCGACGCTGGCCGGCGCTGGTCCTCGCGCTGGCACCGCTGATCGTGACCTGGTCGCCCGGCGCGGCGGCCGCGGCCGAGCCGCCGCCGGCGCAGCGCATCGTCACCCTCGCGCCCCACCTGGCCGAGCTGGTGCATGCCGCGGGCGCCGGCGAGCGCCTGGTCGGCGTCAGCGACTGGAGCGACTATCCGCCTGGCGCGGCGGCCCTGCCGCGGGTCGGCAGCGCCTTCCAGGTCGACCTCGAGACCCTGGTGGGGCTGGCGCCCGACCTGGTGCTCGGCTGGGAGGGCGGCAATCCCGCGCGGGTGTTGCGCCAGGTCGAAGGACAGGGCTTTAGGCTGGTGACCTTCGGCGTCGAGACGCTGGCCGACATCGGGGCGCAGCTCGAGGCCATCGGGCGCCTGGCGGGGACCTCCGAGGCGGCGGCGGCTGCCGCCGCCGGCTATCGCGCGGAACTGGCCAAGTTGCGGGCCGAACAGGCCGGCAAGGCCGAGCTGCGGGTCTTCTACCAGGTGTCGTGGCGACCGCTCTACACGGTCGGCGGCCGCCAGGTGATCAGCCAGGTGATCAGCCTGTGCCGGGGGCGGAATATCTTCGGCGACCAGGCGGTGCTGGCGCCGGCCGTCGGCCTGGAGGCCGTGGTGGCGCGTGATCCCGAGGTGATTCTCGCGGCGGAGCGGCAGGCCGCCGAGCTGGCGGAGTGGCGCCGCTGGAGCGGCGTGGCGGCGGTCGCCGGCGGCCACCTCTATACCGTGCCCGGCGACCTGCTGGCGCGGCCCTCGCCGCGGATCCTGGACGGTGCGCGGGCGGTCTGTGCCGCGCTGGACCAGGCCCGGCCCTAGTCCCGGTTCAGGCCCTTTTGCCAGAGCACTTCCGAGCCCTGCTCATGGCGGGCGATGACCCGCGCCAGCACGAACAGCAGGTCGGACAGCCGGTTGAGGTAGCGCGACGCCTCCGGGTTGACGTCGTCGCGCTGCGCCAGCGTCCAGACGCGCCGTTCGGCCCGCCGGGTCACGGTGCGGGCGAGATGGCAGGCCGCGGCCCCCGGGCCGCCGCCGGGCAGGATGAAATCCTTCAGTGGCGGCAGCGGCTCGTTGAAGTCGTCCAGCTCGCGCTCCAGCCGGGCCACGTAAGCCGGCGTGATGGCGGTGTAGCCGGGAATGCAGAGCTCGCCGCCGAGGTCGAACAGGTCGTGCTGCACGCGGGTCAGGCACTCGACGATCGAGTCCGGGAGCTCCGGCACGGCCAGCACCATGCCCACCGTGCTGTTGGCTTCGTCCACGGTGCCGAAGGCCTCGACCCGGAGGTCGTCCTTCGGCACGCGCGTGCCGTCGCCCAGGCCGGTGGTGCCGTCGTCGCCGGTGCGCGTATAGATGCGGCTGAGCCGATGTCCCATCTGTTGTTCCTTAGTCTGTCAGTAACTGTAGGCCAGGCTGGCGTAAAGGCCACGCCCGGCGGTGTTGTACCCGTCGACCAGCTCGTAGTCCTGGTCCAGCAGGTTCTCGAGGCGCGCCCGCAGCGTCCAGTGGCGTCCCAGCTCCAGCTTGGCGGCCAGGTTCACCAGCACGTAGCCGGCCAGGCGCACGTCGCCGAAGTCCCTGCGTTCGCCGGAGGCGAGCATTTGGAGCCCGAGCTCGTGCGCGCCGAGGGGGCGGACGACCTGGGCCGTGAGCACGCGCTCGGCGCGGCGCAGCAGCTGCGCGCCGGTATTGCGGTCCTCGGGCTGCTGCAGCAGCAGGTCGGTATCCACCCGCCAGGCGCCGAGCCGTGCGCGCCAGCCCAGCTCCGCTCCCCGGATGCGCGCGTCGCCGATGTTCTCGTTCTGGCCGGGCAGGGGACCGGTGAAGCCGTCCGGGTCGAAGAACTCGATCAGGTCGTCGATCTCGGTGTGAAACAGCGCCAGTGCCAGCTCATGGTCCGGGTGCGGCTGGTACTTCAGCCCGAGGTCCAGGCTGCGCGAAATCTCGGGCTCGAGGGCCGGGTTGCCGCCGAAGGCGTAGAGGTCGCTGGTGCCCGGCGCGCGGAAGCCGCGGCCGAGGCCGGCAGCGACCGACCAGTCGCTGCCCAGCGCCGTGCCCCACTCCAGGTTCCAGGTGTTGACGCCCCCGAAGGCGCTGTGGTCGGTGTGGCGGCCGGCGGCGACGAAGCGCTGCGCTCCGAGCTCGAAGCCGGCCTGCAGGTAGGCGGCGTCCTCGTCCCGGTCGGCCCGGCCGGCGCCGGGCAGGTCTTCCAGCGGCGTGCCGAAGCTCCGGCCCGAGGTCTCCTCGCGCGACAGGCTGAGGCCGGCCGTCAGCTCCAGGCCGGGGATGAAGTCGAGGTCGTTCTGCCAGTCCACCAGGTCCCGCTCGGTCCGGACGAAGTCGTCCGGGTCGAAGGCCAGCTCGCCCTGCTCGATGTGGTCGATGACCCGGGCCACGGTCAGTGCCGAGCGCCAGTCCCGGCCCTGCCAGGCCGCCCGGACGCGGGTCATCCGGTTCTCGAAGTCCTGGTCCTGGGGCGCGCGGAAAAAGTCGGCGTACTCCGTGTTGCCCTCCGCCTGCCAGTGGCTGGCTTCCACCTCCACGGCGCCGAGCCCGGCGCGCACCCAGGCATTGACGGTGTCGTTCTCGAAGCCGCGGTCGTCGCTGCTGTCGCGGAAGGTGGGGAAGCCGTCGGTGCGGACCCCGGTGGCGGAGATCCCGGCGCCGAACCGCTCGCCCTGGGTGGCGGCGCGGGCGCCGGCCCCCCGCAGCCCGTAGCGCCCGGCCTGCACGTGCGCGCCCAGCTCGGCCGCGCCGCTGGCGCGGCGGGTGATGATGTTGATCACGCCGCCGATGGCTTCCGAGCCGTAGAGCGAGGACCGCGGGCCTTTCACGATCTCGATGCGCTCGACCATCTCGGGCGTGATGTTCTGCAGCGCCGCTCCGCCGGCGGTGCCGGGATTGATCTTCACGCCGTCGACCAGCACCAGCGTGTGGGTGCTGTTGGCGCCGCGGATGAAGGCCGAGGTCACCTGGCCGGGGCCGCCGTTGCGGGCGATCTCGATCCCGGCCTGGTAACGCAGCAGCTCGGCCACGTCGATGGCGTTGCTGCGCTCGATCTCGGCGCGGTCGATGACCACCACGGGCGGCAGGGCCTGGTCGGCGCTGATGGCGCGGCGCGTGGCCGTCACCAGCACGTGGTCCAGCATGGCGGTGTCCGCGCTGGCGACGGGCGCGAACGGCAGGGTGGCCAGGGCCACGGCCGGCGCGATGCGAAAGGTCTTCAAGCCTGTTCCCCCGCGCATGCACGCCCGCATGCGCTGCGTCACGGAATCCACCGGGGAGCGGGGGAGAGACAACGGCCGGTCCTGGCCGGTGCGTGCTCCCGCCGAGCACCCGGAACCTCGCCAGGCCGGTCTCCGGGCTCGCGAGGGGGCCGGTGGCCCGGCGGCATCGCCTTCCCACGCCGTGGCGCAGTGGCTCCCGTGCAATGACGGGTGATGACGCTTGACTCGCTTACCGTTGCGGGGGCAGCGCCGGACTTTCACCGGCTTCCCGGGGCGCGCCTCGCGACGCGCCCAGCCGGCCGCTCTTGCGGCTGGCTCACCTGACATGCCGCATGTTGTCTCCGGGGCTGCGGGGTGTCAAATTGGCGGCATGGAACGTTCGCGTTTTCTGCAGGTCGCGCTCGACGCCGCCCAGGCGGCCGGTGAGGTCATCCAGCAGTATTACCGGGACGACGTGGAGGTCTCGCTCAAGCCGGACCGCACGCCCGTCACCCGCGCCGACGTCGAGGCGGAGGAGCTGATCCGGAGCGCGCTTGCGCACGCCTTCCCGGACCATGGCTTCTACGGCGAGGAAACGGGGCGGGCGGGGATCGACGCCGAGTACCTCTGGCTGGTCGACCCGATCGACGGCACGCGCAGCTTCGTGCGCGGCTATCCCTTCTTTTCGACGCAGATTGCGCTGATGCACCGGGGCGAGATCATCGTCGGGGTCTCCTCGGCGCCGGCCTTCGGCGAGCTGGCGTGGGCCGAGCGCGGCCAGGGGGCTTTCCTCGACGGCCACCGCTGCCGCGCCAGCCTGGTGGAGCGCCTCGAGGACGCCGCCGTCTCCTCGGGCAACCTGCGCACCCTCGCCGCGGGCCCGCGCTGGGCGGCCTGGGGCGAGGTGGTACGGCGGGTGGCCCGGATCCGCGGCTACGGGGATTTCTACCATTACCACCTGCTGGCGGCCGGGCGGATCGACGCGATCGTGGAATCGGACGTGAATATCCTCGATATCGCTGCATTGTCGTTGATCGTCGAGGAAGCGGGCGGCATCTTCACGGATTTGGAGGGGCGCAAGGTCGGCCTCGAGACGACCAGCGTGCTGGCGGGCAACCGGCATCTGTACCCGCAGGTCGCCGCCCTGCTGGGACCGGTCCTGGGGACTGTCCCCAGGACCGGTCCCGGGGGCGGGAAATAGCGTCGATGCACCGCAACAGGTTACATTTGAGGGCTGAATCCTGACCGGAGGCACTCGTCATGGCCGCTGAGCCTACCGACATCGCCGAACAGCAGCAGATCGCCCGCATGCGGCGCCTCTTCGATGCCCAGCAGGCCGCGTTCGGGGCCGCCCCCATGCCCACGCTGGCGGCGCGCAAGGCCGACCTGAAGCGGCTCAAGGACGTGCTGATCGCCAACCGCGAGCGCCTGGTCGCCGCGGTGTCGACGGATTTCGGCGGCCGCGCCGGGCCCGAGACCCAGGCCGAGATTCTCGCCGTCGTGCACCACATCAAGTACTGCCTGCGCCGCCTCAGGCGCTGGATGAAGCCGCAGCGGCGCAGCACCAGCCTGCTGATGGCCACGACGCGGGCGATGGTCTACTACCAGCCGCTCGGCGTGGTCGGCGTGGTGGTGCCGTGGAACTACCCGATCGCGCTGTCGGCGGGGCCCCTGGTGTTCGCCCTGGCGGCCGGCAACCGCGTCATGATCAAGATGTCGGAGACCACGCCGCGCACCGCCGAGCTGATGCGCCACCTGCTGTCCGAGGCCTTCGAGGAGCGCCAGGTGGCCGTGGTGCTCGGCGAGGCGCAGACGGCCCGGGAGTTCACCCGCCTGCCCTTCGACCACCTCCTCTACACCGGCGGCTCCGAGGTGGGCCGCCTGGTGATGAAGGAGGCGGCGGCCAACCTCACCCCGGTGACGCTGGAACTGGGCGGCAAGTCCCCGACCCTGATTTCCGAGGACGTGCCCATGGACCTGGCGGCCGAGCGCATCTGCTTCGGCAAGGCGCTGAACGCCGGGCAGACCTGCGTCGCGCCCGACTACGTGCTGTGCCCGGCCGGGCGGGTGGACGAGTTCATCGCCGCCTTCGGCAAGCACCTGGCGAAGATGTACCCGGGGCTGGTGCGCAACAGCGACTACAGCGCCGTGGTCAACGAGCGCCACTACCGGCGCCTCCGCGGCTACATCGACGATGCGCGTGAGCGGGGTGGGGAGGTCATCGAGCTCAACCCGGGCGGCCTCTCGCCGGAGACCGGCAGCCGCAAGCTGCCGCTGTACCTGGTCAAGAACGCGACGGCCGAGATGCGGGTGATGAAGGAGGAGATCTTCGGGCCCGTGCTGCCGATCGTCGCCTACAACCACCTGCAGGAAGCCATCGACTTCATCAACGCCCGGCCCCGGCCGCTGGCGCTGAACCTGTTCGACTTCAACCCCGAGCGGCGCGAGCGCGTGCTGGCCGAGACCCACGCCGGCGGCGTCTGCATCAACGATGCCGTGAGCCAGTTCATCGCCGAGGACCTGCCGTTCGGCGGCGTGGGCGAGTCGGGGATGGGCCACTACCACGGCTACGAGGGCTTCCTCACTTTCTCCCATGCCAAGGCGGTGTTCGAGCGGCCGCGCCTCAACACCGGCAAGGTCCTGTACGCCCCGTACGGCGGCTGGCTGCAGCGCCTGATGTACTGGCTGTACCTGCGCTGAACACCCGGCGGGCGGAACACGACGCATGTGGTTGACGGTCGAGGGGATCGAGCAGGCCTATGGCGACAACCGGGTCCTGAAGTCCCTGTCGTTCCGCATTCCCGCCGGCGCCATCGGCTGCCTGCTCGGGCCCAGCGGCTGCGGCAAGACCACCGCCCTGCGTTGCATCGCCGGTTTCGAAGGCGTGCAGGCCGGCCGCATCCTGGTCAACGGCGAGGTGCTCAGCAGCCCCGGGTTCACCGTGCCGCCGGAGCAGCGCGGGCTCGGCATGGTGTTCCAGCAATACGCGCTGTTCCCGCACCTCGACGTGGCCGCCAACGTCGGCTTCGGCCTGCGCGGCCTGAAGGGCGCCGAGAAGGACCGCCGGGTGGCGGAAGTGCTGGACGTGGTCGGCCTGGCGGGGCGCGAAAGCCTGTTCCCGGACGAGCTCTCGGGCGGGCAGCAGCAGCGCGTGGCGCTGGCGCGCGCCCTGGCGCCGCGGCCGGGACTGCTGCTCCTGGACGAGCCGTTCTCCAGCCTGGACACGGGCCTGCGGGTCCGCCTCGGCACCGAGATCCGTGACATCCTGAAAAAGCTGGGCATCACCGCGCTGCTGGTGACCCACGACCAGGCCGAGGCCTTCGCCGTGGCGGACGAGATCGGCGTGATGCGCGAGGGGCACCTCGAGCAGTGGGACACCGCCTACAACCTCTATCACCGCCCCGCCACGCGTTTCGTGGCGGAGTTCGTCGGCGAAGGATGTTTCATGCCCGGCGAGGCCAACGCCGACGGCACGGTGCAGGTCGAGCTGGGCCGGCTGGAGCCGACCGAGGCGATCCGGCTGCCCGAGGCCGCCGCCGTCGAAGTCCTGCTGCGGCCGGACGACATCGTGCACGACGACGACAGCCCCCAGACCGCCACCGTGCTGCGCAAGGCCTTCCGCGGCGCCTCCATCCTCTACACCCTCGGCCTGCCGAGCGGCCGGCGCGTGCTGGCGCTGGTGCCCAGCCACCACGACCACCGCGTCGGCGAGCGGATCGGCATCCGCCTGGAGGCGGACCACGTGGTCGTCTTCCCTGGCTGAGCGCGGCGCTTGGTTTCCCCGTCGCCCTGTGGAAGAATCCGGGGCAAAAGGTTTTGGCATCCGCCGATGAAGGATTGCATAGACGAGCATGGCTTTCGGGCCAACGTCGGCATCATCCTCACCAACGAGGCAGGACGTGTTTTCTGGGCCGGCCGCGCCGGCCGCCCGGGCTGGCAGTTCCCGCAGGGCGGCATCCTCGAGGGCGAGAGCCCCCGCGAGGCCATGTTCCGCGAGTTGGAGGAGGAGATCGGGCTGACCTGCGACGACGTGCGGGTGCTGGGCAGCACGCGCGGCTGGCTGCGCTACCGCCTGCCCCGGCGCTACATCCGGCGCCACTCCCGGCCGGTCTGCATCGGCCAGAAGCAGCGCTGGTTCCTGCTGCGCCTGACCGCGGACGAGACGCGGGTGCGCTTCGACTGCTGCGACCATCCCGAATTCGACCGCTGGTGCTGGGTCAGCTGGTGGCGCCCCGTCGACGAGGTCATTTATTTCAAGCGCCGCGTCTACCTCAGGGCGCTGCGCGAATTCGGCCGCCTGGTGTTCCCGGACGGCCCCCCGCCACGGCCGGGCGCGCCGTCCGGTGAGCCGGGCCACTAGGCCCGCCGCCTTCCCCCAGGAGCCCTCGTGGAAGAACAGCGCCTCGTCGTCAGGCTTCATGACCCGCGTCGCTGGCGCATGCTGCTCGCGGTGGCGGCACTGGTCGCGCTGGTGGCCGGCTACGGCCTGTTCCGCTGGGGGCACTCCGCCGGCGGCGGGGCGGGCTCCCGGGCCGAGCAGCGGGTGGCGGAGCTCAGCACCGAGACGGCCCGGCTGGAGAGCGAGGTCGGCCGGCTGCGGGATGCGCTGGCCCGGGCGCAGACGACGCTGGAGGTGGACCGCGAGGCGCTGGACGGGCTCAAGGCGGCGCTCGCCGCCAGCGAGGAGCGCGTCGCCACCCTCAACGAGGAGTTGCAGTTCTACCGTCGCATCGTGGTGCCGCCGGAGGGCCGCACGGGCCTGCGGGTACAGACCTTCGAGATCGAGCCGGCGGATCTCGACCGCAGCTACCGGCTGCGCCTGCTGCTGGTCCAGAACCCGCAGCGCTCCGGCCGCGCCGCCGGCGTGGTGCAGGTGGACCTGCACGGCACGCGGGACGGGGCCGAGACGAGCCTGGCGCTGCCGCAGCTGGCGGCCGAGGCCGTGCCCTACGAGTTTCTCTATTTCCAGGACGTGGAGGTGGAGGTCATACTGCCCGCGGGCTTCGTGCCCGAAACGGCAGAAGTGGCGCTGAAGCCCAACGGCCGCGCGCGCGCAATCGTCACCAGCTTCCCCTGGGACCCCAGCAGTTGAAACGGATCTAACCATATGTTTGGCAGGAAGAAACGGGAACAAGGCGCCATCGCCACGCTGATCGGCGGCGGCACCACGGTCAGCGGCAACCTGGAATTCCAGGGCCGCGTCCACCTCGACGGCGCGATCGAGGGCGACGTCACTGGCGAGGCGGGCCGCTCGGTGCTCGCCATCGGCACCGACGGCGTGATCGCGGGCACGGTCCAGGTCGACACGCTGGTGCTCAGCGGCACCGTGCGGGGCGATGTGATCGCGCGGGAACGGGTGGAGCTCGGCCCCACGGCCCGCGTCGACGGCAACGTCATGTACCAGGTGCTGGAGATGTCGGCCGGCGCCTGCGTCAACGGGCGCCTGGTCCACCAGCCCGCCGGGCAGCAGGCCCTGCCGGCGCCCGACGGGGGGCAGGACGCGCCCGGCGACGTCGGGTAGAATACCTCCCCTGACCATCGCCACCGACGACCAGCACCATGGCAACGAACATGACCGAACCGACCGCTATCGACCAGCCGTTGCTGTTTTCGGACGCGGCCGCCACCAAGGTCGGCGAGCTCATCCGCGAGGAGAGCAACCCGAACCTCAAGCTCCGGGTTTTCATCCAGGGCGGCGGCTGCTCCGGGTTCCAGTACGGCTTCACCTTCGACGAGAACGAGGACGACGGCGACACGCGGATCGAGAACTGCGGCGTGACCCTGCTCGTCGACCCGATGAGCATCCAGTACCTCGCCGGGGCGGAAATCGACTACCGCGAAGACCTGAACGGCGCCCAGTTCGTCATCCGCAACCCCAACGCGTCGACCACCTGCGGCTGCGGCTCCTCCTTCGGCGTCTGACGGCCGGCCACTGAGGCGCTGAGGTCCGCGCGATGGCGCCCGACCCGCAGCCGGAAGTCATCGCCGCGGTCGACCTCGGCTCCAACAGCTTCCACATGGTGGTGGCTCGCCGCGGCGACGGCGAGATCACTATTCTCGACCGGATCCGCGAGATGGTCCGACTCGGCGCGGGCCTCGACGAACAGGGCCGGATCCAGCCTGACGCGGCGGAACTCGCGCTCGCCTGCCTGGCCCGGTTTCGCGAGCGCCTGGCCGCGCTGGAGGCGGGCCAGGTACGGGCCGTGGGCACCAATACCCTGCGCCGGGCCCGGCGTCGCGCCGGGTTCCTCCGGGCGGCCCGCGAGGCGCTGGGACATCCCATCGAGGTCATCTCCGGCGTCGAGGAAGCCCGCCTGGTCTACCTCGGGGCCGCGCGCTCCCTGCCGGCACAAACCGGCCGGCGCCTGGTGGTGGACATCGGCGGCGGCAGCACCGAGCTGATCGTCGGCGAGGGCTACGACGCGCTGCGCCTCGAGAGCCTCTACATGGGCTGCGTCAGCAGCAGCGAGGCCTTCTTCCCCGGCGGGGTCATCACGGCCGAGGGTTTCCGCCAGGCGCGCCTGTTCGCGCGGCGCGAACTCGAGCCCATCCGCAAGCCCTTCCGCCAGGTGGACTGGCAGCAGGCGGTCGGCACCTCGGGCACCATCCGCGCCACCGGCCGCGTGCTCCGGCTGCTCGGCGCCACCGGCGGCGAGATCACCCGGGAAGGGCTCGAGGTGTTGCGCGAGCGGCTGCTCGCGGCCGGGGACGTGAAGCGCCACGACCTGCCGGGGCTCGGCGACCAGCGGGCGCCGGTCTATCCCGGCGGTCTCGCGGTGCTGACCGAGATCTTCGCCGCCCTCGACCTCGACCAGATGGTCCCGGCCGAGGGCGCGCTGCGGGAGGGGCTGCTGTGGGACCTGCTGGGCCGGCTCACTGACGAGGATGCGCGCGACCGGAGCGTGCGCGCATTCCAGCAGCGGTTCCACGCCGATGCGACCCAGGCGGAACGGGTCGAGGCGACCGCGCTAGGCCTGCTGGAGCAGCTGGCCGGCGACTGGAGCCTCGAGGACCCGGAGTGCGCGGACCTGCTGGGCTGGGGTGCGCGGCTGCACGAGGTGGGCCTCGACATCGCCCATGCGCAGCACCAGCTGCACGCGGCCTACCTGTTGCGCCATGCTGACCTGGCGGGGTTCTCCTCCGACCAGCAGCAGCGGCTGGCGGGACTCGTGGGCGCCCACCGGCGCAAGATCAGGAAGGGGTTTCTCGACGACGTGCAGGAGCCGTGGTCGAAGCGCCTGCCCTACCTGGTGGCCATCCTGCGCCTGGCGGTGCTGTTGCATCGCAGCCGCAGCGACAAGCCCCTGCCGGCGCTGGCGGTGGAGGCCTCGCGCCGCAAGCTCCGGCTCCAGTTCCCGGAGAGCTGGCTCGAGACCCATCCGCTGACCCTGGCCGACCTGGAACAGGAGGCGCGTTATCTCGGCGCGATCGACCTGAAGCTCAGCTTCCGCTGAGGCGCTGGGCGAGGCGGTCGAGCCGCTCGTCCTGGACCGAGACGCCGTCCGCCGCCGGCCGGGCGACCCGCTGCCAGCTGCCGTCCGGCGCCATCTCCCAGGCGAAACAGTTCTCCTCGAGCTCCCGTTCGAGATCGGCGATGATCCGGCGCCGCAAGGCGACGCGGGTGATGGGGTAGTGCACTTCCACGCGGGTGAAGAAGTTGCGCTCCATCCAGTCGGCGCTGGACAGGTAGACCTCGTCGCGCCCGCCGTTGGCGAACCAGAAGGCGCGGGCGTGCTCGAGGAACCGCCCGACGATGGAGCGCACGCGGATGTTGTCCGATATCCCCGGGACCCCGGGCCGCAGGCAGCAGGTGCCGCGGACGATCAGCTCGATCCGCACGCCCGCGCCGGAGGCGGCATACAGCGCCTCGATCACTTCGGGTTCCACCAGGGCGTTCAGCTTGGCGACGATCCGGGCCGCCCGCCCGGCCCGGGCGTGCCCGGCTTCGCGCCGGATCAGCTCGAGCGTGCGCTCGTGCAGGTCCAGCGGCGCCACCGCCAGCAGCGAAGTCCGGGCGCGGGCGCCGGGACTGGTCAGCAGCATCGTCACTTCGTGGACGTCGCGGCCGAGCCGGCTGTTGCAGGTGAACAGGCTGTAGTCGGCGTAGCGCCGGGCGGTGTCCGGATGGTAGTTGCCGGTGCCGAGATGCACGTAGCGGCGCAGCCGGCCCTGGCCTTCCCGCCGCACCACCAGCAGGAGCTTGGCGTGCGTCTTGTAGCCGACCACGCCGTACACCACCTGGGCGCCGGCCTGCTGCAGCCGGTTCGCCAGCTTGATGTTCTCCGCTTCGTCGAAGCGCGCCATCAGCTCGACCACCACCGTCACTTCCTTGCCGGCCCGCGCGGCCTCGACCAGCGCGTCCACCACCGGCGAGTCGGGCCCGGTGCGATAGAGGGTCTGCCGGATCGCCAGCACCTGCGGGTCGGCCGCGGCCTCGCGCAGCAGGTCCAGCACCGGGCCGAAGCTCTCGTAGGGGTGGTGCAGCAGCACATCGCCGCGCCGCATGGCCGCCAGCATGCCGTCGGAGGCGCGCAGGGCGCGCGGCCGGGCCGGCGCGAAGGGCGGGTATTTCAGGTCCGGCCGCGCCACCAGCTCGATCACCTGCGAGAGCCGGTTGAGGTTGACCGGGCCGTTCACCTCGTACAGGTCGTCGTCGCCCAGGCCGAACCGGTTGAGCAGGAAGCGCAGCAGGTGCGGCGGGCAGCCCTGCGCCACCTCGAGGCGCACCTCGTCGCCGTAGGGCCGCGAGGCCAGCTCGCCCTCGACCGCGCGCAGCAGGTCCTCGGCGTCCTCGTCGGCCACCGGCAGGTCGCTGTTGCGGGTGACGCGGAACTGGTGGCAGCCGAGGACTTCCAGGCCGGGGAACAGTCCGCCGACGAAGGCATGGATGATGGACGACAGGAAGACGAAATCGTCGGGACCGGTGCCCTCGACCGCGGCCGGCAGCCGGATCACCCGCGGCAGCGAACGGGGCGCCTGGACCACGGCCATTGGCGCTTCGCGGTCGAAGGCGTCGGTGCCCGAGGGCTCCACGATGAAGTTCAGCGCCTTGTTCAGGATGCGCGGGAAGGGATGGGCCGGGTCCAGGCCGATGGGGGTGAGCACGGGCAGGACCTCGCGGCGGAAGAACTGCCTGGCCCACCGCGTCTGGGCCGGGTTCCATTCGCCACGCGGCAGGAAGCGCACGCCGCGCGCCGCCAGGTCCGGGCCGAGCGCCTCGTTGAAGACCCGGTACTGCTCCGCGACCAGCTCCCGCGCCACCCGCGCGATGCCGGCCAGGGTCTCCACCGCGGTCATGCCGTCGCGCCGCAGGTAAGTGGTGCCGTACTCCAGCCGCTCCTTCAGCCCCCCGACGCGGATCTCGAAGAACTTGTCGAGGCTGGTGCAGGACAGGCAGAGGAAGTGCAGCCGCTCGAGGGCCGGCACGCTCGCATCGCGGGCCAGGTCGAGAATCCGCCGGTTGAACTCCAGGGCCGCCAGCTCGCGGTTGAGGTAAAGCTCGGGACGGCGCAGGGCCTCGAGGTCGGGCGATCCGCTCATGCCGGCCACACTGCGCCGAGCACGGCGGCGCGGCGCGCGCCCGTCACCGAGGGCAGGTTGCCGGGCAGGCCCGCCAGCGTTCGCGCCGCCAGCCAGGCGAAGGCCGCGGCCTCGACGTGGCCGGGGTCGATCGAGTACGCCGCGCTGCTCTCCACGCGGGTGCCGGGCAGCAGGGCGCCGAGCCGCCCCATCAGGTGCGGGTTGCGCGCCCCGCCGCCGCAGGCCACCAGGCGGGCCGGCGGGCGGGGCGCGAGCATTTCGGCCACCGTGCGGGCCGTGAACTCCCCCAGCGTGGCCTGCACGTCGGCCGGCGCCGGCGCGTGGCCAAGCGCTGCCAGCTCGGCATCCAGCCAGGCCGGCGAGAACTCTTCGGGCCCGGTGCTCTTCGGTGGCGGCAGGGCCAGGAAGGGATGCGCGAGCAGGCGATGCAGCAGCGCCTCGTCCACGCGGCCGGCAGCGGCCCAGCGGCCGTCCTCGTCACAGGGCGTCCCGAGGTGCCGCCGCGCCCAGGCGTCGAGCAGCGTGTTGGCCGGCCCGGTGTCGAAGCCGGTGACCGCCTCGCCCGGCGGCAGCAGGGTGAGGTTGGCGATCCCGCCCAGGTTGAGCACGGCCCGGTACTCCCGCGGGTCGGCGAAGACGGCCGCGTGGAAGGCCGGCACCAGCGGCGCCCCCTGGCCGCCCAGCGCCACGTCGCGGCGGCGGAAGTCGGCTACTACCGTAATGCCGGTGTGCTCGGCGACCAGGTTGGGGTCGCCGACCTGCAGGGTGAAAGGGTGGGGCGAACGGGGGCGGTGGCGCAGCGTCTGGCCATGGCTGCCGATGGCCCGGACCTCGCTTGCCGCCACGCCGGCCTCCGCCAGCAGGCCCTTCGCCGCGGCAGCGAACAGCTCGCCCACCAGCCGGTCGAGGGCGCCGAGTTCGTCCACCGGATCGGGCCCGGCCGGATCGGCCGGACCCGGCAGCGCGAGGCGGCGCAGGCGCTCCGCCACGGGCCCCGGCAGGGGCTCGGCCCGGGCAGCGTGCACGCGGAAGGTCCCGGCCTCGGCGACGGCCAGCACGGCGTCCACGGCATCCATGGAGGTGCCGGACATCAGTCCGAGGTAGTAGCCGGGTAGGAGTGAGGCGGCGGCCAGGGCGGTACCGTCAGTCGATGGCGGCCAGGCGCAGCGGTCCGCCCAGCGCGTCGAGCTCGGCGACCAGCGGCGCGGTGACGGCGGCGAACTCCGCCCGGCGCGCGGCCGGCACGGGGTCGGCTTTCGGCAGGTCCACCGTGCGCGGGTTCTTGTGTACGCCGTTGATCCGGTACTCGTAGTGGAGGTGGGGCCCGGTCGCGGTCCCGGTGGCGCCGACATAGCCGATGATGTCGCCCTGCTTCACGCGCCGGCCGACGCGGGCCGAGGCAGCGATGCGCGACATGTGGGCGTAGAGGGTGGTGACGTTGCCGCCGTGCTGCAGCACCACGGTCCGCCCATAGCCGCCCTGGGTCCCGGCGGAGATGACCTTGCCGTCGCCGGCCGCCATGATCGGCGTGCCGGTGGGCGCGGCGTAGTCGACGCCGCGGTGCGGCCGCCGGATCTTGTGGACCGGGTGGAGCCGGTTCGGGTTGAAGTTGGAGCTGACGCGGGTGAAATGCACCGGGGCGCGCAGGAAGGCCTTGCGCATGTTGTCGCCCTCGGGCGTGTAGTAGCTCGCGCGGCCGTCCTCGTCGGGGAAGCGGACGGCCCGGTAGGAGCGGCCCTGGTTGCTGAACTCGGCCGCCACGATCTCGCCGTCGCGCAGTTTCTCGCCGTCCTGCCAGAGCTCCTCGTAGACCACCGAGAACCAGTCGTCGCGGCGGATGTCCAGGGCGAAATCGATGTCCCAGGCGTAGATGCCGGCGAGCCGCATGATGGTCGCGTCGGACAGGCCGGCGGCGAGCCCGGCGGCATAGAAAGAGGACGTGATCCGGCCGGTGGTCCGGGCGAGGCGGATCTCGACCGGGTGCTCGAGGAAGCTGGCGCTGTAGCCTTCTTCGCCGAGTTTCACCACCAGGCTGCGGGTTTCGTCCAGCCGGCGGGTCAGGCCGAGCAGGGCGGCGCCGTCGCGGTGGACTTCGAAGGTGTCGCCGGGCCGGACCCGCTTCAGGTGGGGCGCGACCTCGTCGAGCGCCAGCAGGCGGTGCAGGTCGGCCACCGAGAGCTGGTGGCGGCGGAACAGGCGGTCGAGGCTGTCGCCGGAGCCGACCTCCAGCAGCACGCGCTCGCCCCGCCCGGACTGTGCCGCCTGCTCGACCGCAGCGGCCAGCACTGCGCTGTCGGGCAGCTCGGCCGCGGCCGGCGGGCGTTCCGGCAGGGGGAGGGGGAGGGCGGCGACCGGCGGGGCCTGCAGGGACTGCTTGCCTTCGGCCGGGCCGTCGGACCAGAGCGCCACCAGCCCCGCCAGCACGACGCAGGTCACGATCACGGCCACGTGGCGGCGCGACACGGGCGGTCGCTGGACCGATGCCGGGCTGGCCTTGATCTTGTAATCGTGCCGGACTCCGCTTCCCACTCGACCCACCGCATCGCAGGCTGCAAAATTTGCGTTACCCTAACGGCCGCGCGCGTCCCGGTCAATGCGCTGTTTCTCAAAAAAAACAGTGACTCATCACGGAGTTTTCATGAAACCTGCCAAAGAACAACTGGCTGAACTGCTGCGCGGCACCGAGGAGGTGCTGCTGGAGCGGGAACTGGAGGCGCGCCTCGCGACCGGGCGGCCCCTGAAGGTCAAGGCAGGCTTCGACCCGACGGCGCCGGACCTGCACCTGGGCCACACGGTGCTGGTCAACAAGATGCGCCAGTTCCAGGCCTTCGGCCACGAGGTCATCTTCCTCATCGGCGACTTCACCGGCATGATCGGCGACCCCACCGGCAAGAACGCGACCCGCCCGCCGCTGACACCGGAGGAGATCGCGGCGAACGCGCGCACCTACGAGGCCCAGATTTTCAAGATCCTCGACCCGGAGCTGACCCGGGTCGAGTTCAACTCGCGCTGGATGGGCCCGATGAGCGCCGCCGACCTGATCGGGCTGGCGGCCAGGCACACCGTGGCCCGGATGCTGGAACGCGACGACTTCAGCCGGCGCTACGCCGAGGGCCGGCCG
Source organism: Thioalkalivibrio sp. XN8 (assembly GCF_011058255.1). GTDB lineage: Bacteria > Pseudomonadota > Gammaproteobacteria > Steroidobacterales > XN24 > XN24. The sequence continues at coordinate 78,717 of NZ_JAALFH010000008.1, forward strand.
ATCTCCATCCACGAGTTCCTCTACCCGCTGGTGCAGGGCTATGACTCGGTGGCGCTGCAGGCCGACGTCGAGCTCGGCGGCACCGACCAGAAGTTCAACCTCCTGGTCGGCCGCCAGCTGCAGCAGGCCTGGGGCCAGCCGCCGCAGGTGGTGCTGACCGTGCCGCTGCTCGAAGGCCTCGACGGCGTGCAGAAGATGTCCAAGTCGCTGGGCAACTACGTCGGCATCGACGAGCCGCCCGCCGTGATGTTCGGCAAGCTGATGTCGATCACCGACGAGCTGATGTGGCGGTACTACGAGCTGCTGTCGTTCCGGCCCCTGGCCGAGCTCGAGGCGCTGCGCGCGGAGGTCGCCGCCGGCCGCAACCCGATGGAGGCGAAGTTCGAGCTGGCCCACGAGCTCACGGCGCGTTTCCACGGCGAGGCGGGCGCCCGGGCGGGGCGGCAGGATTTCGACCAGCGCATCCGCGCCGGCGCGATGCCCGAAGACCTCGAGTGCCGGGTGCTCGAGTGCGCCGGCGGCGAGATCGGGCTGGCGGCGGCGCTGACGGCCGCGGGGCTGACGGCGAGCAACTCGGAAGCGTTCCGCGAGATCCGCCAGCGCGCGGTGCGGGTCGACGGCGAGCGGGTCGAGGACCCGCGCCTGACGCTCGCGGCCGGCCGGCGCTACGTGCTGGCCGTCGGCAAGCGCCGCATAATCGAGATCGACTTGCGCCCGGCCTGAGCCGGGCCTTACTCAACCACAGGGAGAAGTTCCATGTTCCATCGCAAGCTAGCAGTAATCGCACTCGCCGCCCTGGCCGCCGCGCCGGCGCTGGCTCTCGACGCCGAGCAGGCCGAGAAGGCGACCGAGACCCGCCAGTCCGTGCTCGAGGTCGTCGGCTGGAACATGGGGCCGCTCGGCGCCATGGCCCGCGGGCTGGTGCCCTACGACGCCGAAATCGTGGCGCGCAATGCCCAGCGTATCGCCTGGATGTCGAGCATGATCCCGGACGCCTTCCGCGCCGATACCCGGCCGCACGACGTAGCCACCGAGGCCCTGCCGGCGATCTGGGAAAACTACGCCCGCTTCGAGGAACTGGCGGCGAACACCCAGGCGAGCGCGGAGCGGCTGGCCGAGGTCGCGGCGAGCGGCGACGAGGCGGCGACCAAGCAGGCCATCGGCGCGCTGGTCGACGACTGTCGCGCCTGTCACAACGACTTCCGCCTCGACGACTAGTACAGCCCGAGGTCGCTCAGGCTCGGTCCCGGGGCCGAGCTGACCAGGTACCAGGTCCCGGCCGCG
>NZ_JAALFH010000008.1:85000-95455 GCF_011058255.1 Thioalkalivibrio sp. XN8
AGCGAAATTCCTTGTCGGGTAAGTTCCGACCTGCACGAATGGCGTAACGATGGCCACACTGTCTCCACCCGAGACTCAGTGAAATTGAATTCGCTGTGAAGATGCAGCGTTCCCGCGGCTAGACGGAAAGACCCCGTGAACCTTTACTACAGCTTTGCACTGAATTTTGAGCACGCTTGTGTAGGATAGCTGGGAGGCTTTGAAGCTGGGACGCCAGTCCTGGTGGAGCCACCCTTGAAATACCAGCCTGGCTTGCTTGGAGTTCTAACCTAGGTCCGTTATCCGGATCAGGGACAGTGTATGGTGGGTAGTTTGACTGGGGCGGTCTCCTCCCAAAGAGTAACGGAGGAGCACAAAGGTACCCTCAGCGCGGTCGGACATCGCGCATTGCGTGCAAGGGCATAAGGGTGCTTGACTGCGAGACAGACACGTCGAGCAGGTGCGAAAGCAGGTCCTAGTGATCCGGTGGTTCTGTATGGAAGGGCCATCGCTCAACGGATAAAAGGTACTCCGGGGATAACAGGCTGATTCCTCCCAAGAGTCCACATCGACGGGGGAGTTTGGCACCTCGATGTCGGCTCATCACATCCTGGGGCTGTAGCAGGTCCCAAGGGTATGGCTGTTCGCCATTTAAAGTGGTACGCGAGCTGGGTTCAGAACGTCGTGAGACAGTTCGGTCCCTATCTGCCGTGGGCGTTGGAAAATTGAAGGGATCTGCTCCTAGTACGAGAGGACCGGAGTGGACGTACCTCTGGTGTTCCGGTTGTCACGCCAGTGGCACTGCCGGGTAGCTATGTACGGAAGGGATAACCGCTGAAGGCATCTAAGCGGGAAGCCCACCCTGAGATAAGTTTTCCCTGGGGACTCGATCCCCCTGAAGGGCCCTCGTAGACTACGAGGTTGATAGGTCGGGTGTGTAAGCGCAGCAATGTGTTTAGCTAACCGATACTAATTGCCCGTGAGGCTTGACCATATAACACCCAAGCATTCAGGGTGTTGGTACTCCTTGAACTTATGCGTCGCCTTGGTGCGACGACGTCAAAACTTTCCGATTTCGCGGCGCCTGGCCGATGGCGGGGCGCGATACGTGAACCAGTTTGCCTGGCGGCCTTAGCGAGCGGGAACCACCCGATCCCATTCCGAACTCGGAAGTGAAAACGCTCAGCGCCGATGGTAGTGCGGGGTTTCCCCGTGTGAGAGTAGGTCACTGCCAGGCACCTAAAACGAAACCCCCGGTCTCGCTCGAGGCCGGGGGTTTTTCTTTATGGCCGAAAAACTGTGACCTGGCGCACATCCGGGGCGGGGTTCGAGCGGGCAAAGTCGGGCGCAGGTTCAGAAAAAGGCAAACCCACCGAAAGGTGGCGACGCAAAGTCTCCGGTCTACCGGGCCACCTGGCCCCAGGATAGCGGGACCGCCGGAATCCCAGTCCCCTGCGGGGCTGTCTCTCGTCGACCCGGCGACGCGTGCGCACACCAGGTGGCAGAGAGGACAGCCATGCGCAAGCTCTTCCCGGCGTTGACCCTCGCATCGTTCGCGGCCCTGCTGCCGGGGACCGCGCCGGTGGCCGCAGAGGAGAGCGCGACGGCGGCAGACAGCGCGATCGCGGCCGAGCCTGCGACCGCCGCCGAGGCGCCGGGCTTCAGCCGCGCGGCGGTGCGCGCCCTGGTTGCGGAGGTCTTTGCCAGCGACGAGCCGGAGCCGCCGGCGCCGGCCGGAGGGGACACCGGCGGCCTGGAGCGCGAACTCGGCGGCAACCTCAAGCTCGAGCTCCGGTACAGCCGCGGCCCCTTCGAGAACCACCTGGCCGACCCGCGCGAGGCCGAGCACTCCGTCTTCCTGCAGCTGCGCGCCCGTCTCTGACGCGCGGCCGCGGCGCGCTCAGCGCTCGAAGACCCAGCGCAGCACCGCCTCCTGCACCCCCTCGCCGATGCCGCGGTGGGCGTCCGGCGCATTGAGCATCACGACCACGACATAGCGCTGGCCGGAGCGGCTCTGCACCAGGCCTGCGATTGCGGCCACGTCGTCGAGGCGCCCGGTCTTCAGGCTCAGCCGGCCGCGCATGTCGCCATGAAAGCGGCGCCGCAGCGTGCCGTCATGAGCCGCAATCGGCATCGAGCCGATGAAATCCGCCATCTGCGGATGGGCCCAGGCATCGAGCAGCAGCGCGCCGAGGCCCGCCGCCGTCACGCGCGTGTCGCGTGACAGCCCCGAGCCGTTGTCGACGAACAGTCCCGGCATGGCCAGCCCGCGCTCCGCAACCCATTGCGCCAGCGCCGCCCGTCCCTTCTCGATGGTGGCAGGCGGCCCGGCGTCGGCCATGCCCAGCGTCAGCAGCAGGTGCCGCGTCATGGGGTTGTTGCTCCACTTGTTGATCAGCCGGAGCTGTTCGTTCAGCGGCAGGGAGTCGTAAGCGAACAGCGGCCGTGCGTCCGGCGGCGTCGCGGCAACCCGCAGCCCGCCGGAGATCGTGCCGCCCAGCTGGGCCCACAGCGCGCGAAAGACTGCGTCCGCGAACTGGGGCGCGGGCAGCACGGAACGCCACAGGCTGTAGCGGTCGCAGCCGGTCGGGAAGCGGCCTTCCAGCACTGCGCGGCGGCCGCCGGGCCCGTCCGGCAGGTGGAAGGCGACGCCCCGCTGGAAGCCGCCGCAGGTAGCCCGCCGATTGTCGATCCGGTTCTCGACCTGGAATCCCGCCAGCGGGGGATCGACATACACCCCCACCGCCTCGCCGTCGCGCAGCAGCCGGAACTCCACGGTGTTGCTGTTGACCAGCAGCGCATTCGGCAGGACGTTGTAGGCGCGAAACGGCTGGCCATCGAAGTCGCCGGGATCTCCGCGCCCGGGCGCGAACAGCGTGTCGTCGATCACCAGGTCGCCGGCGATGTCCCGGATGCCGCGGGCGCGAATTTCCCGCAGCAGGGTCCAGAACCGCTCCGTGCTCAGGCCCGGGTCGCCGCCGCCGCGCAGGACCAGGTCGCCCTCCAGCCGGCCGTTCCGCACGGGGCCCGTCACCAGCACCTCGGTCTGCCAGCGGTAGGCCGGTCCCAGCCGGTCCAGGGCAGCATAGGTCGTCAGCAGCTTGATGACCGACGCCGGGCTGCGCGGGACGTGCTCGTTGAAGGCCAGCAGCGGCTCGGCCGCGTCGACCGCCTGCACGAACAGGCTCAGGCCCGAGCCGTCCAGGCCGTGGTTGTTGAGCGCCGTGGCCACCGGCCGCGGCAGGCTTTCGGCGCCAGGCGCCGGCCCCGCGGCCAGCCCCAGCAGCAGGAAAAGCGCGATTCCGCGCCACATGATGCGTCCCCTCGGTCGCAAACGGGTACAATTGCCGGCGGCAAGCGGCTCGGCTGTCTGCCCCCCGGCGCCTCGCCGGAGAGCATGATGCCGAATCCGCACTCCATCCAGCAACGAAACAGCCCTCAAGGAAGGCCCTGATGGCGGAATCTCTCCTCAAGAGAGTAGCCGATGGCGACAGCGGCGCCGTAAAGGAAGTCATGGACCAGTACGGCGGCCTGGTGTGGTCGCTGGCAAGGCGTTCCTGTTTCAACCCGGCGGACGCGGAGGACGCGACGCAGGAAATCTTCCTCGATATCTGGAAGAGCGCAGGGCGCTATGACGAATCCAAGGGCTCGGAAACTTTGTTCGTGGCGATGATTGCCCGCCGGCGGCTGATCGACCGCATCCGCCGGCAGGGGCGTGAACCGCACATGGAAGACGTCGATGCGCCGGGCTTCGAGCTGGCGGCCAGCTCGACGGCCGACGGCGAGACTGCGAGCGAGGCGGCGGTGGCCGCGCGCGCCGTGGCCACGCTCAAGCCCGCGCAACAGCGGGTGCTCGAGCTCGGCTTGCTGCAGGGCCTGAGCCACAGCGAAATCGCGGACGTGACCGGCATGCCGCTCGGGACGGTGAAGACCCAGATGCGGCGAGGGCTGATCAAGGTGCGCGAACTGATGCAGGTCGGCGACCTGCACGAGGCCCGGGAGGGCGACTCGTGAGCGCCGCGTGGCCGAACGACGAGCGCCTCGACGAGCTGCTCGCAGTGCGCGCCGTCGAGGGGCTGGCGGAGGCCGAGCAGCGAGAGCTGGCCGAACTCGAGGCCCGCTATCCGGGCCTGGACGCCGAGGCGCTGGACCGGGCGGCGGCGGCGGTTGCCCTGGCGGGCCTGCGCCCGGAGCCGTTGCCGGCTGCATTGCGGAGCCGCCTCGAGGCCGACGCGGCGGCGTGGCTCGGTGGCAAAGACGCCGCGCCGGCAGCTGCTGCCGCTGCGCCCCGCGCGGCCGACATCGTGCCGTTGCGGTCCCGCCCGGCCGCAGCTACCGCCTGGGGCGGGTGGCTGGCGGCCGCGGCCGCGGTCGTGATCGCCGTGATCGGCTGGCTGCAGGTCGACCGGATGGAGTCGCAGCGGGCGGAACTGGCAGCGAGCCAGGATGCGCTCGAGGGCGTCGTGGCCCGTCTCGAGCGGAACGTGACGGCGAAAGACGAGGCGCTGGCGGCGCTGCGCGAACCGACGGCGCAGGAAATGCTGGCCGAACTCCAGGGCCGGCCCGGCACGCGGGTGATCAGCTGGAGCGCCACCGAAGACCCGGCAGCCGCCGGCGCCGACGGCGCGGTCATCTGGAACGGCGAGACCCAGGCCGGCGTGATGCGCTTCGAGGGGCTGCAGCCGAATGATCCTGCCGAGTGGCAGTACCAGCTGTGGATTTTCGATGCCGAGCGCGACGAGCGCTTCCCCGTAGATGGCGGGGTCTTCGACGTGTCCGCCGACGGCGAGACGCTGGTACCCATCCGCGCCTCGCTGCCGGTAGGCAAGGCGGTGCTGTTCGCCATCACCGTCGAACAGCCCGGCGGGGTCGTGGTCTCCTCGCGCGAGCGCATCGCCCTGGTAGCCCAGCCGGACGCCTGATCGGAGCGTCTTTGAATCTGGTTTTCCTCCTGTCCCCGAACTAAGGGAGCAGGCCCGTCATGAGCGGGCGATCTTCCAGGAGGGAAACCCATGACTCGACTCTTCAGCCGCGGCCTGCTGGCCGCGACCCTGGTGACGCTCGCCGCCTGCGGCAGCGACAACGACAACGAAACGATCGTCGACCCGCCGGCAGAGCCGACGGTCGCGCAGCTCCAGGTGATCCATGCCTCGGCTGACGCGCCGGGCGTGAACGTGCTGGTGAACGGCGCGATCCCGGCCGGCCTGGCCGGCGTGCCCTTCGCCGCGGCCTCGCCCTACCTCGAGCTGGACGCCGGCACGATCGACGCCGCCGTCAACGCCATCCTGGCCGACGGCAGCGAAGTGGAAGTCCTGACCGCGCCCGGCCTGGCCCTGGACGCGGGCACGGCCTACACCGTCATCGCGGCCGGCAGCACGGCGGAACTGCTGGCGGCCGGCACCAGCAACCCGCTGCAGCTGTTCCTGCTGACGCGTGACATCGTGGACACCATCGACGGCGTGCGGCTGCAGGTGCTGCACGGCTCGCCTTCGGCCCCCGAGGTCGATGTCTTCGTCAGCGCCCCGGGTGACGATCTCGGCGCGGTGACGCCCGCCACCTTTGCCTTTGGCGAGGTGCTCGACCTGGGCATCGTGCCCGCGGCCGAGTACCGCATCCGCGTCACGCCGACCGGCACGGACACGGTGGTGTTCGACTCCGGCGCCGTGGCCCTGCCTGACGGCGCCGACATCAGCATCGTGGCGGTGGACAACGTCGGTCCCGGCGCCTCCCCGGTCGCCCTGCTGGCGGTGCTGGCGGACGGCACCGTGCTCGAGCTGCGCGACGGCGGCGCCGCGGCGCCGGCCGGCCTGACGGCCGTGCACAACTCGGCGGATGCGCCGAGCGTGTGCGTGGTGGCGGACGACGCCGGCACCGCCGACGTGGAGCGCATCGTGCTGTTCGAGAACGTCCCGTTCCGCGGCTTCGGCTACCTCGGCGAAGTGCCCCCGGGCAGCTACAACGTCGGGCTCGAGGTCTTCGACGCGCAGGCGGGCTGCGCCGGCACCTCCGCCGTGACGTTCCCCGCGCCGGTGGATTTCGCTGCCGGCGCGGAAGCGACCGGGATCGTCGCCGGTTCGCTGGGCGGCGGTACCCTCGAGCTGCTGGCGCTGCCCGATGACCTGCGCCCGATCGCCACCGAGGCGCGGGTGCGCATCGTGCACGGCTCCGCCGCCACCCCGGCGGTCGACATCTACGTGGTCGCTGCCGGCACCGACATTACTGAGCCCGGAGTCGATCCCGCCTTCAGCGACGTCGAATTCCAGGGCTCCACCGGCTTCGTAGCCCTGCCGCCGGGCGACTACGACGTCTTCGTTACGCTCGCGGGCGACACCAACCCGGCGATCGCCGTGGAAGGCGCGACCTTCGCGGGCGGCGACGTCATCAGCGCGATCGCCAGTGATCCGGCCGACGGCGAAACCGCGCCCGGCCTGGTCGTGATCGATCACGTGGAGCTGAAGAACCCGCCGCTCTGAAGCGGGACCGGCGATAACGGGCGGCGCCCGCGCTCCGGCGCGGGCGCCGTTTTATCAGCTCAGAACTTCAGGCTGTACGGGCCGCCCTTCTTCAGCGCCCGCTGGTAGGCCGGCCGCGCGGCAATCCGCGCCACGAAGTCCTCCAGGCGCGGCCGCGCCGCGCCGAGCAGCCCGGCGGCGCCGGCGGCCTCCAGCGGGAAGCTCAGCTGGATGTCCGCGGCGGTGAACGACTCCCCGGCGAACCAGGGCCGCCCGGCAAGCTCGCCCTCCATGAAGTCCAGGTGCAGCTCGAGCTGCGGCCGGATGAAGGACGACTGGACCTTGGCGGCGATGCCCTTGACCACCGGCCGGACGAAGAACGGCATCGGGGCTTCCGGCATCTTGCGGAACACCAGCGACAGCAGCAGCGGTGGCATCGCCGAGCCTTCGGCGTAATGCAGCCAGTAGGTGTAGCGCAGCCGCTCCGGCGTGCCCTCGGCCGGGCGCAGGCCGCTGTCGGCGCCGTAACGGCCGACCAGGTACTCGATGATCGCGCCCGACTCGGCCACGGTGTCGTCGCCGTCCGTGACCACCGGTGACTTGCCCAGCGGATGCACCTTGTGCAGGGACTGCGGCGCCAGGCCGGTTTCCGGGTCGCGCTGGTAGCGCTTCACCCGGTATTGCGCGCCCAGTTCCTCCAGCAGCCACAAGATGCGCTGGGAGCGGGAGTTCTCGAGATGGTGCACGGTAATCATGGGCTTCTCCTGCGGGATTGCCGGAGATGCTATCGCTTCGGGCGGCCGGATAGAATGCGCCCATGACTGCGAGCAACGAACGACAGGCTGCCGACACCGTCGTGCTGGTGCGCCCGGTCGCTTTTCACAGCAACCCCGAGACGGCGGCTTCCAACGCTTTCCAGCGCCCCCCCGAGGTGGCCGACCCCGCGGCCGAGCAGGCCGCCGCGGCCATCGAGTTCGACGGCCTGGTGGCGGCGCTGGCGGGCGCCGGCGTCGCCACGGTGGTCGTGCGCGACTGCGTCGAGCCCGCGACGCCGGATGCCGTCTTCCCCAACAACTGGCTCAGCCTCCATGCCGACGGGACCGCCGTGCTGTACCCGATGATGGCCCCGAGCCGGCGCGCCGAGCGGCGCCGCGACGTGCTGGAGCTGCTGAGCCGCGAGCACGGCTTCCGGGTCGAGCGCGTGCTGGACCTCTCGGCGCACGAGCGGGACGGGCGCTTCCTGGAGGGCACCGGCAGCATGGTGCTGGACCGGGTCAACCGCGTGGCCTATGCCTGCCTGTCGCCGCGCACGGACGCCGGCGTGCTGGCGGAGGCGGCCCGGCTCCTGGATTACGAGCCGCTGGCTTTCGTCGCGGCCGACGAGGCCGGCGTGCCCGTCTACCACACGAACGTCATGATGTGCATCGGCAGCGACTTCGCCCTGGTCTGCGAGGAGGCCATCAGCGACCCGGGGCAACGGGCGGCGGTGCGGCGGCGGCTGGAGCAGGGCGGCCACGAGCTGGTCGCGCTCGATCTCGGCCAGCTGCGGAGTTTTGCCGGCAACATGCTGGAGCTGGCCGATGCGGACGGCGGCCGGGTGCTGGCGCTGTCCGCCCGGGCCCTGGAGTCGCTGCGGCCCGGGCAGCTGCGCATGCTGGAATCGCGCTGCCGCCTGCTGCCGGTGCCGGTGGCGGCCATCGAGGAAGGCGGCGGCGGGAGTGTCCGCTGCATGCTGGCCGAGGTCCACCTGCCGCGCCGCGCCTGAGTCCGCGCGCAATTTGCGCATACTATGCAGTAGACTTCGTCCGGTCACCTTCACCGCCGAGACTCTCCACGGATGAGCGCTGCCAGCCGGATCCTGATGTGCCCGCCCGACTTCTTCGAAGTCGATTACGTCATCAATCCGTGGATGGACGGGCACGCCGGCTCGCTGGATCGCCAGCTCGCCCGTGACCAGTGGGAGGCGCTGCGCGCGGGGATCGCGGCCTGCGCCGAGGTCACGCTGCTCGAGCCCCAGCCCGGCCTGCCGGACCTGGTGTTCACGGCCAACGCCGGCTTCGTGCACGGCGCGCGGGCCGTGCCCTCGCACTTCATGCCGCACGAGCGACGCCCCGAGGAACCGTACCTGCGCGCCTGGTTCGAGGCGGAGGGCTTCGAGGTCCGGGTGCTGCCCGACAACATCGCCTTCGAGGGCGCCGGCGATGCGCTGATCGATCGCGGCGGGCCCTGGGTCTGGGCGGGCTACGGGTTCCGCACCGAGATCGAGGCCCACGAGTACCTGCGGCGGTGGTTCGACCTCGAGGTGGTGTCCATCCGGCTGGTGGATCCGCGCTTCTACCACATCGACACCTGCCTGTGCCCGCTCGACGGCGGCTACCTGCTGTATCACCCGCCGGCCTTCGACGACGCCTCGCGGGCGGAGATCGAGCGCCGGGTGCCGCCGGCGCAGCGCCTGCCGGTGAGCATCGAGGACGCGGGCCACTTTGCCTGCAACGCCGTCAACATCGGCCGCCGCGTGTTCATGAACCGCGCGCGGCCCGCGCTGGTGGCGGAGCTGGAGGCGCGCGGCTTCACGGTGACGCAGCTGGCGCTGTCGGAGTTCCTCAAGGCCGGCGGCTCGGCCAAGTGCCTGACCCTGAAGCTCACGGAGCCGGGCGCCCGCCGTTAGAATAGGGGCTGGTCCTGCAGGGAGAGCCCCGATGCCAGATCTTCCCCGTGTGTGCGTCATCGGCGCCGGCTCCAGCGGCATCGCCGTGGTGAAGGCGCTCAAGGACCGCGGCATCCCGCAGGTCTGCTACGAGAAGGGCGACGATATCGGCGGCAACTGGTATTTCCGCAACACCAACGGCATGTCGGCCGCCTACGAGTCGCTGCACATCAACACCGACTCGCGGCTGATGGAGTACCGCGATTACCCCATGCCGCCGGATACGCCGGACTTTCCCAGCCACCGGGTCATCAAGGACTACTTCGACGACTACGTGGCCCATTTCGGCCTGCGCGAGCATATCCGCTTCAACACCGAGGTCGTGCGCGCGGAGCGCGGCGCGGACGGCCGCTGGACCGTAACCCTCGACGACGGCGGCAGCGAGCAGTTCGACGCCCTGGTGGTGGCCAACGGCCATCACTGGGACCCGCGCTGGCCCGACCCGCCCTACCCGGGCGAGTTCGACGGCCCGCAGATCCACTCCCACGACTACCTGAGCCCGCACGAGCCGCTCGAGTTCACCGGCAAGCGCGTGCTGGTCGTGGGCATGGGCAACAGCGCCATGGACATCGCCTGCGAGCTGTCGCGGCCCGGGCTCGCCGAGCGCCTGTTCCTCTCCGCCCGCAACGGGGTGTGGATCCTGCCCAAGTACCTGTTCGGCGTGCCGATGTCGCGGCTCGGCATGCTGCCGCACTGGGTGCCCTGGTGGCTCGGCAGCGTCCTGACCCGCCTCGCGGTGACCATCAACGCCGGCTCGCCCTGGCGCTTCGGCCTGCCGCGGCCCAACCACCGGATGCTGCAGGCCCATCCCACCATCAGCCAGGAAATCTACATGCGGCTGGGCAGCGGCGACGTGCTGCCGCGGCCCGGCATCCGGCGCCTCAAGGGCGACCGGGTGGAGTTCACCGACGGACGCGAGGAGCTGGTCGACATCATCGTCTGGTGCACGGGCTACAAGCTGAGCTTTCCCTTCTTCGACCCGGAGTTCATCTCGGCGCCGGGCAACGACCTGCCGCTGTGGGAACGGATGATCAAGCCCGGCATCGACAACCTCTACTTCGTCGGGCTGCTGCAGCCGCTGGGCGCGATCATGCCCATCGCCGAGGCGCAGGGGCATTTCCTCGGCGACCACCTCCTCGGCGCGATCGTCTTGCCCGAGAAGGAGGAGATGGAACAGGCCATGGCCCGGGAACGCGCGGCCATGTTCCGGCGCTACCAGGATCATGCGCCGCGCCACACCATGCAGGTGGACTTCGAGGACTACCTGCACCGCCTGCGCAAGATCGCCCGGCGCGGCCGGCGGCTCGCGGCCAAAGC
>NZ_JAALFH010000009.1 GCF_011058255.1 Thioalkalivibrio sp. XN8
ACGATGATGAGCGCCAGCAGGGCGAGCATCACCTGCTTCGCCAGGTCGGCCACCCAGGGCTCCCGCCACAGCTCCGGCGCCGCCATCGGCTCCGGCACTTCCTGGGGGATGAAGGAGGCGTTGACCACGTTGACGCTGTCGCCGCGCGTGGCGTCGAAGCCGACCGCCTCGCGGACCAGCGTGCGGACGTGCTCCATCTCCGCCTCGGACAGCGGCTCGCGCACCACGGCGCCTTCCTCGCCCGGCACGGCCTTATGGTCGACGACCACGGCGACCGACAGGCGGCGCAGGCTGGCGGGCGCCTGCTTGGTGTGGCTGACGGTGCGATCGATCTCGAAATTCCGGGTCGACCGGCGGCTGGTGTTCTGCGGCTGCGTCTCCGGCGCGGCATCGGCGCCCGCCGGCGCAACGTTGCCTGCGTTCGCGGCGCCGGGCACCACGGCGATGCCGGCGGGCGGCGGCTGGTTGGTCAGGGCGCCGGGGATGCCCATGGCGCCGTTCGGCGCGGCGCTCAGGTCCTCGAAGAACTGCTCGCTGCGCAGCACCGAGCCATCGGGGTCAAACGACTCGCGGGTGCTCTCGATGCGGGTGAAGTCCACGTCGGCAGCGACCTGGGCACGGAAGCCGCCAGTGCCCAGCATCGGGGCCAGCAGCTCGGAAATCCGGCGCACGTAGGTTTCTTCCAGCCGCTGCACGTAGTCCAGGTCGCGGCCGGTGAGTCCGGCGGCGGTCTGGCCGTGCGGCACGGTCAGCAGGCGGCCGCGCTGGTCGACGACGGTGACGCGCTCGGCGTCGAGCTCGGGCACGCTGGAGGCGACCAGGTGCACGATGCCGGCGACCTGGGCGTCGTCCAGGTTGCGGCCGGGATGCAGGTTGACCAGCACCGACGCGGTGGGCGTGGCGCGGTCGCGTACGAACACGGAGGGACGCGGCAGGGCGAGGTGGACGCGGGCGCTTTCGACCCCGTTCACGGCCATGATGGAGCGCGCCAGCTCGCCCTCGAGGGCGTGATGGTAGCGGGCGTTCTCGACCATGCGGCTGGTGCCGAAGCCCGACTCCTGGCCCAGGATCTCGTACCCGGTATTGGCGGCCCGCGGCAGGCCCTCGGTGGCCAGGTGGATGCGGGCTTCGTGCAGGCTGCTCGCCGGCACCAGCAGGCGCCCGCTGGAGGAGTCCAGCTTGAACCTGAAGCCGTTGCGGCCGAGGGCCTCCATGGCGTCGGCGGTGTCGCGCTCCGACATCCCCGCCAGCACCGGGACCATCGCGGGCCGGGTCGCGTAGATGAACGCCGCGCCGAGCGCCGCCAGCACCAGGGCCAGGCTCAGCAGCAGGCCGACCTGGCGTTGCGCCGGAAGGCGCATGAAGCCGTCCAGCGGGCTCGCCGGGACCGTGCCTGCGGATCGGGTAATTGCCTTGCTCATGCCTTGTCAAACTCCATCTTGTAAACGCTTCGTGTTGGCCTCGACGGTCCGTGACCTCGCGGTCATCAGACCTGCATGTTCATGATTTCGCGGTACGCCTCGAGCAGGCGGTTGCGCACCTGCAGCGTGGCCTCGAACCCGATGCTCGACTTCTGCGCCGCCACCATCACCTGGCCCAGGTTCACGCCGGGCGCGCCGCTCTGGAACGCTTCCTGCAGCCGCCGCGACTCGGACTGGGCCTGGTTGACCGTGTCCAGCGACTCCTTGAGCAGCGTGGCGAAACCCGGGCCGTCGGCCGCCGGTTGGGCGGGCGGCTGGGCCGGGCTGCGCTCCGCGAGCGCGCGCATCTGGTGAATCACTTGCTGGATCTGCATGTCGCTCATGGATCGTCTCCGCCTAGGGGATTGCCATGCCCATGTCGCGCATCCGCGCCAGCTTGTAGCGCAAGGTACGCGGGCTGATGCCCAGCCGGGCCGCGGCGTCCTTGCGGCTGCCGCGCTCCACGCGCAGGGCGTTGAGAATCAGTTGCTCTTCGTGGTTGCGGACTTCCTCGCCAAGGTCGGCCGCCTGGCTCGCCGCGGGCCGCTCGTCGGCCAGGCGGGCCAACGGGCGCGCTGCCGGAACGGCCTGGCCGTCCTCCAGGTGCAGCGTGGCGGCGTCGATGGTGTCGCCGTCGCACAGCACCAGCGCCCGCTGCATCGCGTTCTCCAGTTCGCGCACGTTGCCCGGCCAGCCGTGGGCCAGCAGCCGGGCCTCGGCGCAGGGCGCCAGGCGCGGCGCGCGGCCGCCCGCATGCCGCGCCAGCAGGTGGCGCGCCAGCGGCAGCAGGTCGCCGGGCCGCTCGCGCAGCGCCGGCACCCGCAGGGGAAAGACGTTGAGCCGGTAGAACAGGTCCTCGCGCAGGCGGCCTTCGGCGACGGCGGCGCGCAGGTCGCGGTTGGAGGTCGAGACGATGCGGACGCTGAAGCGAATCACCCGCCGCCCGCCGATTCGCTCGACCTCTCTTTCCTGCAGCACCCGCAGCAGCTTGGCCTGCAGCCCCAGCTCCATCTCGGTGATCTCGTCCAGCAGGAGCGTGCCGCCCTCGGCCTGCTCGAACTTGCCGGGGCGGGACTCGGTGGCGCCGGTGAAGGCGCCGCGCTCGTAGCCGAACAACATGGCCTCGAGCATGTTCTCGGGGATGGCGGCGCAGTTCAGCGCCACGAAGGGACCGTCGCGGCGGGGCGAGGCGTCGTGCAGGAACCGGGCATAGATTTCCTTGCCCGCGCCCGACTCGCCCGTGAGCATCACCGCCGCCTCGGAGCCGGCCACGCGTCCGGCCAGCTCCAGCAGCTCGCGGCTCACGGGATCGGCGGCGACGGGCCCGTGCCCGTGCGCCTCGCGCCCGTCCAGCTGCTGTGCTGCTTCCATCGAGTAACCCCTGGCTGTTGGTCCGACACGGCCCCACGGCCGCTGCCCAGGACTACAGCAAGTTCCGTGCCGGAACCTGCAGGAGTATTGAAAAACAGGGAGTTAGGCCTGGACGGCGGGTCCCGGCCGGGGCGGCGTCAAGAATCCGTCGCGAAGCCCTGGCGGTCGATCCCGAACTTGCGGAGCTTCTCCACCAGGGTCGTGCGCCGCATCCCGAGCGCCTTGGCGGCGTCGGCCACGATGCCGCCGCTCTCCGCCAGCGCCTTGCGGATGAGCTGTTCCTCGATGTCGTTGAGGTAGTCCTTGAGGCCGCGGCCGGGGCCGAAGGCGGCGTCCTCGACCGGCGTCGCCGCCGGCGGCACGGACTGCGTGGCCTGGGCGGAGTGCGCCGCGTGCTCGACATCGGGCTGCGGCGGCTGGCTCGCCGGCCCGGCCAGCAGGTCCTCCGGCCGGGCGTGGGTGCGGATCGTGGCCGGCAGGTCCCGTGCCTGCACCATCGCGTCAGGATGCAGGATGGCCAGGCGCTCCACCAGGTTGGCCAGCTCGCGCACGTTGCCCGGCCAGTCGTGCCGCGCCATGGCGGCCAGCGCGTCACCGGTAAAGCGGACGGCGCGCCGCCCCTCCGCCTCCAGCCGCGCCACCAGCTCGGCCGCCAGCAGCGGCAGGTCCTCGCGGCGGTCGCGCAGGGCCGGCATCTGGATGGGAAAGACGTTGATGCGGTAGAACAGGTCGCCGCGGAAGGTGCCCTCTTCCACCATCGCCTCGAGGTTGCGGTGCGTGGCGCAGACGATGCGGACGTTGGTGGGCATGGGCCGGCCGCTGCCGAGGCGCTCGAACTGGCGCTCCTGCAGGACGCGCAGCAGCTTGACCTGCATCTGCAGCGACATGTCGCCGATCTCGTCGAGGAACAGCGTACCGTTCTCGGCCAGCTCGAAACGCCCCTTGCGCGCCGTCAGGGCGCCGGTGAACGCGCCCTTCTCGTGGCCGAAGAGCTCGCTCTCCAACAGGTCGGCCGGGATGGCGCCGCAGTTCACGGCGACGAAGGGACCGGCGCGGCGCAGCGAATGGTAGTGGATGTGCCGCGCCACCACTTCCTTGCCGGTCCCGGTCTCGCCGAGGATCAGCACGGTCGAGTCGGTCGGCGCGACCTGCTGGATCATGCGGCGGATGTTCTGCACCGGCTCGCTCTGGCCGACCAGCGAGCGGAACAGCTCGACGTCGCGGTCCGCCTCGGTCGCCGGCTGCTGCAGCCGCCCGAGCAGCGGCACCAGCTGGGCATGGCGGAGCGGGCGCTCGACCTGGCCGAGCAGGCGCGACTTGAGGCGCTTCATGCGCTCCGGCACGGCCGGCTGGGCGCCCACGAGGATGATCGGCGGGCTGTCGCTCCAGGCGTCCAGCGCCTTCAGCACCGCGCTGTCGCCGGGACACAGCATTACTGCGGACCAGCTGTCCGCGGCCGCGGCATGCTCGGCGATGGAATCCGGCGGCACGACCTCGCAGCGCAGCCCGAGGAAGCCCAGCGCCGCGGTCAGCTCATCGGCAGCCGCATCCTCGCCCGCGACGATCATGGCGGGGGGCAGCCGCTCCAGGGCGGCGGCGTCTCCAGGTCCTGATCGTCTCTCCATGGCTCCCGGCGGGCTGGCTGGCCTTCTGTCGAGCTGACGCGAGAACCGGCCGGCGGCCACGGTGAGCCACCGCCCGGTGCGATAGGCCAATCATATTAACCGAGTGCGACGGGGCTTGAAGGGTCGGGCGTCACATTTCTGACGGCGGGCGGGGACGCTGCTGGGCGATGCTGCGGCGATGCCGCCGGAAGACCAGCCGCTCCAGCCGTTCCTTCACCGCGGGGTCCAGCTGCCGGAACTCGACCGAGACCTGCTTCTCCTCGCCCGGCTCCGGCTGCTCGACGACGCCGAACAGCACCACGGGCCGGGGCAGGCTGGCGCTGAAATGCAGCCCGAGCTGCAGCACCATGCCGGGCTCGAGCGGCTCGCCGGGCTCGAATACCAGGCCGCGCGCCGACAGCGACACCGGCACCGGGCCCGGCGCAATGGACTCGGGCAGCAGGGCCTCGGTCAGCAGCGTCAGCACGAGGTCGAATTTCGCCTCGAGCCGCTCCATCTGCGCCACCAGCGGCGAAGGCTCCTCCGCATGGCGGGGGGCTTCCTCGATCAGCGTCAGGGCGTTAAGCAGAGCCGCATTGCGCTCGTCGGTGCGCGCCAGCTGGTCACGCTCCGGCAGGCGGTCGAGCACGCGCCATTCCAGCGGCAGGGCGCCGCTCCAGCTCAGCCGCCCCTCGAGGACGGCCGCAGTCACGCACCGCGCTCCGCGTCGTAGGCGTTGCTGGCGCGACGGCCCTGGCGCAGGCGGCCGAGTTCGTCCGCGACTGCGGTCCGGCATTCCTCGGCCAGTCCCATGACCCGGCGATAGATGATGGCCACGGTCTCGATGGACTCGGCCTGGGCGAGATCCGGCGGCTCCACCAGCAGCGCCTCGAGCAGCCGGCGACAAAGGGTCTCCAGCTCGAGCGCCTCGTCCCAGGAGTCGGCGGCGGCCGCCGCCTCGAGCGCGTAGGCGGCCTCCAGCAGTTCCTCGATGGCGGAATCCTGCGGCCGCGGCTGTGGGGCGGCCATCATCGTGCCGCCTCCGGCGCGCCGACGATGCGGTCCCAGCCCTGCTTGATCTCGCGCAGCAGGCCCGACACCTCGTCGAGGATCGCCGCGTCATTGCGCAGGTTGGCCTCGAGCAGGCGCCGGGAAATGTACTCGTACAGCGCGTCCAGGTTGCCGGCGAGCTCGCCGCCGCGCTCATGATCGAGATAGGCGCGCAGGGCCTCGACCAGGCCGATGGCCTTGCTGATCCGCTCGCCCTTCTCCGCGACCTGCCCGTTCTCCATGGCGCCGCGCGCCAGGGTGATGCGGTCCAGCGCGCTCTCCAGCATCAGCTGCACCAGCCGCTCGGGCGAGGCGCCCTCGACCTGCGAGCGGGCACCGACCTGCTCGTACTCCTTCAACGCGCTGCGCATGCTGTGTAGGTTCATGTTCTTGTGTTCCCGGCCCCAAGGGACCTGCTGTTCTACTGCCCGTCGCTACCGCTGCGCGCCAACGGCAGGTTGGCGAGCTGGGAAGCGAGGAAACTGCTGGTGCTCTGCATCTGGGAAATCATCTGGTCCAGGGCGGTGAACTGCCGGGTCAGCCGCGCCTCGACACTTTCCATCCGGCGATCGAGCTGGTCGCGCCGCAGCTCCAGTGAGCGCAGCGAGGACTGCAGGCTCTCGGTGCGGCTGGCGAGCACGCCGTCCGCATCGGTGTAAATCGCCATGTTCTGGGACAACGTCTCGCCGAAGCCGCGCAGCGAGGCCAGGACCTCGGTCTGGTCCTCCGCCAGGCGGGCCGTGAAGGCGTCCTCGTCCACGCTGAGCTTGCCGTTCCGGTCTGAGCGCAGCCCGAGCTCGACGGCATTCCACAGGGCGCCGGTGTCGGCCCCCAGCGCGGCCGGCAGGGCGCCGCGGATAGAGCGCAGCGTCGAGTCGCCGTTCAGGGCCGCCCGTTCGCCCGTTTCAGTGTTGAAACTCGACAGTTCAGCCGACAGGTCGATCATGGCGTTGTACGCCGTGACGAACTCGTCCAGGGTCGCGCGGGTCGCTTCCGCGTCCCGGCCTACGGCCAGCTCGACCGGCGCCTCGGTCAGGCGCCTCAGGTTCAGCGTCACGCCGGGCAACACGTCGTCGACCACGTTGGAAGAGCTGGTCAGCTCCAGGCCGGCCACGCTGAAGCGGGCATCGGCCGGGGTGACGGTCTCGGTCATGGTCGCCGAGGCCAGGTTTCCATCCAGGGTCCCGGCCACGGAGACGCTGACGGTATTGGCCAGGCCACTCTCTTCGGCACTGAGCAGCAGCCGCCACTCGGCGCCGTCGCGCACCAGGGTGGCCAGCACGCCGGCGTCCGCGTCGTTGATGGCGTCGCGTACGTCGCGCAGGGTGTTGGCGCCCTCGGCGATGGTCACGGTGACCGGGTCGCCGGCGCCGAGGGAAATCGTCAGGTCGCCGGCGCCGAGCGCCGCATCGGGATCGGCGAACCCAAGGCTGGCCAGCGACTGGGCGCGGGCGAGCTCGAACACTTCGATGTTGTAGCGGCCGACGTCGGCGGCCGCGGTGGCGGTGGCCGAAAAGGCCGTCTCGTCGGAAAGCTGGACGCTGCGCGCGTCCTCCACGCCGGTGAGATTCGCGAGCGCCTCTTCCAGCGTGGCGAGGCTGCTCTTGACCTGGCCGAGCGCCGAGATCTGGGATTCGAATCTCGTCTCGAGGCGGTTCAGCCGGCCTTCGGCAGGCGCCCGCTCGGCGGCGACCAGCTGCTGGACCAGGGTATTGAGGTCCAGTCCTGAGCCGACGCCGAGAGAGGAGATACCTGTCATGCCGATGAACTCCTGTGAACTTCAACCGGTAATCCCGGGAAGACGGCGGCCGGTGGGGAGGTCGCCCGCACCGGCCGCCGTGCCTGCCCGGGATACCGGGCTGCGACCTGGGCTTACTGCAGCAGCTGCAGGACGCTCTGCGGCGCCGCGTTGGCCTGCGCCAGCATGGCCACGCCGGCCTGCTGCAGGATCTGGGCGCGGGTCAGCGCGGCCGTCTCGGCAGCGAAGTCCGCGTCCATGATGCGCGAGCGGGAGGCCGACAGGTTCTCGGCCGCCGTCTGCAGGCTGCGGACGATGGACTCGAAGCGGTTCTGCACGGCGCCGAAATCGGCGCGGGTGCCGTTGACCGTCCCGAGAGCCGTATCCACGGCATCCATCAGAGTCTCCGCCGCGCCGACCGTGAGAACGTCACCAGCAATTACGCCGCTTACGTCCACCGTGCTCACGTCAACCGTGTCGCCGTTGTTGGCGCCGACCTGGAAGGTCAGATCATCGTCGGCATTGAGGAGCTGCACGCCATTGAACGTGGCAGCGTCCGCAACTCGATCGATTTCCGCGATCAGAGTGGCCACTTCCGCGTTCAGCGCAATGCGGTCGCCGGACGAATTGGTGGCGTTGGCCGACTGCACGGCCAGCTCGCGGATGCGCTGCAGATTGTTGGTCACCTCGGACAGCGCGCCCTCTGCGGTCTGGGCCAGGGAGATGCCGTCGTTGGCGTTGCGCACAGCCTGGTTGAGGCCGCGGATCTGGGTGGTGAAGCGCTCGGAAATCGCGAGGCCCGCCGCGTCGTCCTTGGCGCTGTTGATGCGCAGGCCCGAGGACAGGCGCTGCAGCGAAGTCTGCAGGGCGCCCTGCGAGTTGCTGAGGTTACGCTGAGCATTCAGCGAGAGGATGTTGGTATTGATGACCTGTGCCACGTCTAGTACTCCTTGAGAAATTTGTTGACTCTCTAGCTTCAGTCGGCCGCCGCCCTGGGCGGGGCTTCCAGGCGGCGTGACTGCGCCGCGTCAGTCGGTTTATCGGCCCTGGGACGTGGGACTTGAATTCATTTCGTGCGTCAGTTCGCGGTTTTTGCGCGGTTTTCAGCGCAGGAAGTCGAACAGCGACATGCGCGTGAACATGGTGTAGCTCTGCTGGGCCGCCTGCAGGCCCGCCATGCGCAGGTTGAACTTCGAGATCGCCTCGGCGTAGTCGAGGTCCTCGATCTCCGACAGCGTGCGGCTGAGTTCCAGGAACTCGACCTCGCGCTGCTGGTCCTGGGCCTCGATGGCGTTCAGGCGCGCACCGACGCTGGAGCGCACATCCGACATCCGGCCGGCGGCCTGGTCGAGGTCGCCCAGCGCGCGGCCGATGGCGCCCGCCTGGCGCGCCGTGTCGGCGGGCCCGGCTACGGGCTGTTCCAGCGCATCCGCCAGGCTCGAGTAGATGGCAAAGATGTCCTGGCCGGTGGAGGCCCGGAGCTCGAAGGTGTCGCCCGCGGCCGGCGCGCCGCCGAGGCGGACGCTCAGGCCGTCGAAGTTGATGGTGCCGCCCTCGGCGTAGCTGCCGCTGGCCACAACATTGTTGCCTGCATCCACCGCCTCCCAGGCGTCAGGGGCGGTGAAACGGATGGTGCGCGGCGTGCCGTCCCAGGCGCCGGGCGAGCTCACGGTCATCTCGCGCACCGACCCGGTGCCGGTGTTGGCCGCGTTCTCGGTCACGACGAAGGTGCCGTTGCCCTCGGGGATGCCCATGAACACCGCGTCGCCCGGGTCGCCCAGGTCGATGCGGCGCCCATCGCTGATGGCCACCTGGCGTGCCTCGGAGCCGCCGTTGTACACGGCGCCGCCCGGGCCCTCGGTGAAGGGGCGGTCGAGCGAGGCGAAGCCGGCGAAGATGTACTCGCCGTTGGCGTCGCGCGTGTTCGCCAGGTCGTACATGGCCGCCAGCTGCTGGCGGATCTCGGTGGCGATGGCGCGGCGCGTCTCCGGCGTCTGGGTGGCGTTGTTGCCCTGGATGGCCAGCTCGCGCACCCGCTGCAGGCTGTCCAGCGCCTGGCCGAGCACGGCCTCTTCCTGGCCGAGCCGCGCTGAGGCCATGCTGCCGTTGCGGGCGTACTGCTCGAGCCGGGCCATGGAGTCACGGAACTGCAGCGACTGCACCGCCCCGCCCGGGTCATCGGACGGCGACAGGATGCGCTTGCCGGTGGCGAGCTGCTGCTGCACCCGGTTCAGCTCGGCCTGCTGGCGCTGGATCGAGTCGATGCCGGAGTTGTAAATCTGGGTCGTCGAGATGCGCATGGCTTACCTCCGGACCGCCACCAGCAGGGTGTCGAACAGGGTCCCGGCCGTGGCGATGACCTGCGCCGCGGCGGCGTAGGCCTGCTGGTAGCGCAGCAGGTTCGCGGCTTCCTCGTCGAGGTTTACGCCCGAGACCGCCTCGCGCTGGGCGCGGGAGTCCTCGAGCATCCGGCCCTGGGCCTCTGCCGACAGCTGGGCCTGGCGGGTCTTCACGCCGACATTGGCCACCAGCTCGTTGTAGGAAGCCGAAACGCTGGTCGTGCCGTTGGCCAGCACCCGCTCGGTGCCGAGGCTGGCCAGGGCCAGCGCGTTGCGGTTGTCGCCGGCCACGCTGGTGCCCGGGGTCGTCGGCGGCAGCGCCGCGGCGAAGGCGCGCGGGTCGGTGAGCGCCACGCCCAGCTCGGCGGCAGCCGTGCGGGTCGGGCGGACGTCGAAGCTGTCGCCCGCCGCTGCGCCGGCGATGCCGGACAGGTCGAGCTCGAAGCCGTCGGCGGCAAGCGTCCCGCCCGGCGCCGCCGTCGCCAGCGGCGTCGCGGAGCCGGCGCGCGTCAGGCGCCACTCCACGCCGTCGAAGCTGGCGCGGTAATCCGCCGTGGTCAGGGCCGCGGCATCGGTATAGGCCAGGGTCGGCGCGCCGGTGGCGCTGTTGCCGCGCCCCGTCAGCACCTGCCCCTCCGGCAGGCGGAAGAAGTCCCCGCCGGCGACGCCGTCGAGGTCCACGCCCTGGCTGTGCAGCTCGTTGAAGGACAGGGCCAGGCCCACCGCGGTGCGGCCGAGGGCGTTCTGGACCGGGTCGATGATCTCCCGGCGCACGTCGAGCAGCGCGCCGAGTTCGCCGCCGGAAATGATGTCCGTCACCGGCACCACCGAGGAGGGGTTCACCACCGCGATCTCGGTGCGCGAGGGGTCGGCGCCGAGCGGCTGGGCGGACAGCGCGGTCGCCCGGTTGCCCATCACCAGGTTCTGGCCGGTGCCGATCATGACGTTCAGGGAGCCGTCGTCCTGCGGCAGGGTCTGGACCGCGACCAGTTCCGACAGCCGCTCCACCAGGGCGTCGCGCTGGTCGAGCAGGTCGTTCGGCGGCGCGCCGCCCGACTGGCCGAGGCCTTCCACGATCTGCTGGTTCAGCCCGGCGATGCTGGCGGCCAGGCCGTTGATCTCTTCGACGGCGGCGCCGATCTGGCCTTCCACCACCTGGCGCTGCTCGTCCATGCGCCGCTGCAGGAAGCCGAAGCGGTCCGCCAGGGCCTCGCCCTCGCTCAGCAGCACCTGCCGGGCGGCGGTCGAAGTCGGGTCGTTGGCGACGTCCTGGACCGCCGCGAAGAACTGCTGCAGCACGGGCGCCAGGCCGGCCTCGGGGTCGGCCAGCAGGCTGTCGGCCCGCTGCGCGTATTGGTAGTAGACCTGCTGCCGGGCCGAGCCGGCGCTGTTGTCCAGCACCTGGCGCTGCACGAACTGGTCGGTGATGCGGCTGACGCCGGACACGTCCACGCCCTGGCCGTACCAGCCGGCACCGGAGAACTGGGGATTGCGGGTCGCCAGGTCGATGCGCTGGCGGCTGTAGCCTTCCTGCCCCACGTTGGCGATGTTCTGGCCGGTCACCTGGATCGCCCGCTGGTAGGCCAGCAGGGCCGAAGTGCCGATGCCGAATACTCCGGACATCAGGTGCTCTCCTCAGCGGCCGGATGCGGCCGCGCGCGGGCGGCCTCGGAGCCGCCCGTAGGGTTGGTTGTCGGCCGGGAGGACGAGAAGTTGAGCCCCGGCAGGCCGCGCTCCAGGATCTTCAGGATCTTGTCGGCATAGGCCGGGTCGGTGGCGTAGCCGCCCTCCTGCAGGCCGCGCAGGTAGCCCTCCGGGCTGTGGGCGTTCTCCAGCGCCTTCTGGTAACGAGGGTTCTCGCCGACCAGGCGCACGTAGTCGGCAAAGCTGGCCGCCTCGTCGGGATAGCCGCGGAAGGCGGCCGTCTCGCGCTGCGCCACGCCGTCGCGGTACTCCAGCGTGGAGACGCGGACGGCGGCGCCCGACCAGCCGCCCGAGGCCTTGATGCCGAACAGGTTGTGGCTCGGCTTGCCGGCGCGGTCGGCCATCATGTGGCGGCCCCAGCCGGTCTCCAGCGCCGACTGCGCGATCAGCACCTCGGGCGCCACGCCGAGGCGGGCGGCCGCGCGCCGGGCATGCGGCAGCAGGCGCTGCACGAATTCCGCCGGGCT
>NZ_JAALFH010000010.1 GCF_011058255.1 Thioalkalivibrio sp. XN8
CGCGGCGCTCGGCGGCCTCGCGCTGCTCGCGCTCGATCACGGCAATGCGGGCCCGCAACGCCTCCAGGCGCTGCTCGGCGTCGGCATCGCCGGCATCGCCCAGTCCGGCGCCGACGACCGCCAGCAGGCCAAGGCACAACAACAGGCAGCGCAAGGAGGTCGTGTTCACGGTGGGCCGAGTGTAGGGGATGGGGGCGGGGCGGCAAGCCCCGCCCGCCAAGCGGGTATAATGGCGGGCTTGCGCCAGGAGACACCGCCTACATGGAAGCCATCCTCCAGTATGCCGCCGCCCACCCGCTGCTGTTCGGCGGGCTGCTGCTCATGTTCGCCGTGGTATTCGGCTACGAGATGCGCGTGGCGCGGCGCAAGGGCACCGATATCTCGCCGCCCGAGGCCGTGGCCCTGATCAACGCCGGGGCCCAGCCGGTCGACGTGCGGGCCGCAGCGCAGTTCGAGAAGGCCCACATTCTCGACGCGCGCAATATCCCGGCCGGCGACCTGGACCAGCACGTGGCGGCGCTGGAGAAGCTGCAGGAGCGCGGCATACTGCTGTACTGCGACAGCGGCAGCGCCTCGCTCAAGGTCGCGGAGACGCTGAAGGCGAAGGGCCTGACGGGAATCCGCACGCTGCGCGGCGGCCTCAACGCCTGGCGCGCCGACAACCTGCCCGTGTTCTCCGGCCGCAAGGCCCGCAAGAAGGACTCGGCATGAGCGCCGCGCCGGTGGTGATCTACATCTCCCGCTATTGCGGCTGGTGCACCCGGGCGCTGGTGCTGCTCGACAACAAGGGCGTGACGCCCGAGATCATCAACATCGACACCAGTCCCGCGGCCCGCCAGGAAATGCAACAGCGCAGCGGCCGGCATACCGTGCCCCAGGTTTTCATCGGCGACCGCCACGTCGGCGGCTACGACGACCTCCAGGCGCTCGACGCGGCTGGCGAGCTCGACCCCCTGCTACACGAACAAGCCGCGACGCGGTAACGGCGGCGGCGGGCCGGTCCGCCGTCCCCCAGCACAACACCGATCAATCGAAGGAGCCCCCCATGGCCGAACAGAAACCCGACGGAATTGACCAGAACCCGATCACGGTCGCGCTGCAGCGCGTCTACCTGAAGGACAGCTCCTTCGAGGCGCCCAGCAGCCCCGGCATCTTCATCGGCGAATGGGGCCCCACGGTGTCCCTGAACATCGGCAGCAAGACCAGCGAGCTGGGCGACGACAACTACGAGTGCGTGCTGCAGCTGACCGTCGAGGCCAAGCAGGGCGACCAGACCGCCTTCCTGGTCGAGATCCAGCAGGCCGGGCTGTTCCTGCTGCGCGGCCTCGCGCCGGCCGACCTGCAGCGCGCCCTGGTGACCTTCTGCCCGCAGCAGCTCTATCCCTACGCCCGGGAAGCGGTGGCCGACCTCACCAACAAGGGCGGTTTCCCGGCCCTGCAGCTGCAGCCGATGAACTTCGAGGCCATTGCCGCCGAGGCCTACCGGCGCCAGCAGGCCGAGCAGGCCACCGCGGCGGGCAACGCCGCGGCCTCCCCCGAAGCCAACCACTGACGCTGCCATGGCCGGGGGGAGCGGGGCAGAAACTATCGCGGTGGTCGGCGCCGGCTCCTGGGGTACGGCACTGGCGATCCAGTTCGCCCGCACGGGCCGCCGGACCCTGCTCTGGGGCCGGGCCGAGGACGATCCCGCGGAGCTGGAGCGCAGCCGGGAGAACGCGCGCTACCTGCCGGGCGCCCGTTTCCCGGACACCCTGCATGCGGACGGCGACCTGGCCGCGGTGCTCGCTGCCGCGCCGCTGGTGGTGGTAGCCGTGCCCAGCCACGCCCTGCGCCCGGTGCTGACCAGCATGAAGCCCCTGCTGCGGCCGGACGCGCGCCTCGCCTGGGCCACCAAGGGCTTCGAGCTGGAGAGCGGCAAGCTGCCCCACCAGGTGGCGCGGGAAGTGCTCGGCAGCGGGCGGGCAATGGCCGTGCTTTCGGGCCCGACCTTCGCCCGCGAAGTCGGGATGGGCCTGCCCACCGCCATGACCGTCGCCGCCACCGACCCGGATTACGCGCGCCAGCTGGCGGAAAGCCTCTCCGGGGAATCCTTCCGCGCCTACATGTCCAGCGACATCGTGGGCGTCGAGGTGGGCGGCGCGGTGAAGAACGTGCTCGCGATCGGCGCCGGCATCTGCGACGGCCTGGGCTTTGGCGCCAACACCCGCATCGCGCTGATCACCCGCGGCCTGGTGGAAATGACCCGGCTGGGGGTGGCGCTCGGGGCCGACGCCGGGACCTTCATGGGCCTGGCCGGGATGGGGGACCTGGTGCTGACCTGCACCGACGACCAGTCGCGCAACCGGCGCATGGGCCTGGCGCTGGCCGCCGGCAAGACCGTCAAGGAGGCGGAGGCCGAGATCCAGCAGGTGGTCGAGGGCGTGCTGGCGGCCGAAGCGGTGCACCGCGTCGCCCGCGAACAAGGGGTCGAGATGCCCATCTGCGAGCAGCTCTACCGCATCCTCTACCAGGGCGCCGAACCGCGGGAAGCCGTGGCCACGCTGATGAAGCGCGAGCTCAAGCCCGAGTTCGCGCCGGACTCCTGAGCGGCGCCGGCGTGGTCGCTCAGGGCGCCGCCCCGGCGTAGCCCTGCTGCCGCCAGGCCTCGTAGACGGCCACCGCCACCGCATTCGACAGGTTGAGGCTGCGGTTGCCGGCCAGCATCGGCAGCCGCAGGCGCTGCGCTTCCGGCAGCGTCGCCAGCACTTCCGCCGGCAGGCCGCGGGTCTCGGGGCCGAACAGCAGGGCATCGCCGGGCGCGAACCCGGCGGCCCCGAAATGCCGCGCGGCCCGCGCCGAGAAGGCCCAGGTGCGCGGCCGGCCGAGCGCCGCAAGGCAGCTGTCGAGGTCCGGGTAGTCCTGCACCCGCGCAAACTCATGGTAATCGAGGCCCGCCCGGCGCAGCCGCGGCTCGTCGAGGGCGAAGCCCAGCGGGTGGACCAGCGACAGCGTGGCGCCCGTATTGGCGCACAGGCGTATGATATTGCCGGTGTTCGGCGGAATCTCGGGCTGCCAGAGAATCACGTGGAACATATCAGCGGACGGGAGCGGGCATGACGGCAACGACCACTGACACGAATCCCCTGGCCCTCGATTTCTGCGGGCTGCGATTTGCTTCGCCGATCGTGCTGCTCTCGGGTTGCGTCGGCTTCGGCGAAGAGTACACGCGGGTCGTCGGCTTCTCCAACCGCGACGCCGGGGCCGTGGTGCTGAAAGGCACGACCGGCATGGCGCGCCTCGGCAACCCGCCGCACCGCATCTACGAGACGCCGCAGGGCATGCTCAACGCCATCGGCCTGCAGAACCCCGGCGCGCGCCAGGTGGTGGAGGAGATCCTGCCGACGCTGGACTTCGGCGAGACCCGTTTCATCGCCAACGTCAGCGGCTCCACCATCGAGGAGTACGTCGAGGTCACCCGCCTGTTCGACGACTCGCCCATCGACGCGATCGAGATCAACATCTCCTGTCCGAACGTGAAGGAGGGCGGCGTCGCTTTCGGCAACTACCCGGAGATGTCGGCGCGCGTCGTCGAGGCCTGCCGCCGCGTCACCTCGAAGCCGCTGATCACCAAGCTGTCGCCGAACCAGACCGACATCCAGGAGAACGCCCGCCGCTGCATCGAGGCGGGCACCGACGCCTTCGCGGTCATCAATACCGTCATGGGCATGGCCATCGACGCGGAACAGCGCCGGCCGGTGATCGGCAACGTGCAGGGCGGCCTGTCCGGCCCCGCCATCAAGCCGATCGCGCTGCTGAAGGTGCACCAGGTCCATCAGGTCGCGCAGCGCCACGGGGTCCCGATTATCGGCCAGGGCGGGATCGTCAGCGCGCGCGACGCGCTGGAATTCATCATCGCCGGCGCCGCCGCGGTCGGCGTCGGCACCGCGCTGTTCTACGATCCGCTGGTGTGTCGCAAGATCAACGAGGGCATCCGCGACTATCTCGGCCGGCACGGCTTCGGGTCGGTGGCCCAGCTCGTCGGCACGCTGGAGCTGCCGGGGGCGCCGGCCGCAGCAGCGGGACGCGCCGCCGGCTAGAGGTCTTCCAGCCCGAGTTCGCGAATCTTCCGCGCCAGGGTATTGCGCCCCCAGCCGAGCAGCCGCGCCGCTTCCATGCGGTGGCCACCCGAACGCGCCATCGCCACGCGAATCAGGGTGCGCTCGAATTCGGGCAGCGCGTCTGCGAGCAAGGGCGCCCGGCCCGCATCGAGGCGCAGCCCGGCCCAGTGCGCCAGCGCCTCCTGCCAGCTTCGCTCCGGCCCGGCGGCCTCGCCGCCCGCGAGCTCGGGCGGCAGGTCGGACAGCCGGATCTCCCGCCCCGGCGCCACCACGGTGAGGCGCCGGCAGGCGTTGACCAGCTGGCGCACGTTGCCGGGCCAATCGAAGCATGCGAGCCGCTCCAGCACCTCGGGCGCCAGCGTCTTCGGCGGCACCGCCAGTTCGTCCGCGGCCTTGCGCAGGTAATACTCGAGCAGCAGCGGTACATCCTCCTGCCGCTCACGCAGCGGCGGGATCTGGATCCGCATCACGTTCAGGCGATGGAACAGGTCCTCGCGGAAGCGGCCTTCGTCCACGCCGCGGGCCAGGTCCTGGTTGGTGGCGGCGATCACGCGCACGTCCACGCGTACCGGCACCTGGCCGCCGACGCGGTAGAACTCGCCTTCCGCCAGGACCCGCAGCAGCCGGGTCTGCAGGGCCGCCGACATATCGCCGATCTCGTCGAGGAACAGCGTGCCGCCGTCGGCCTGCTCGAAGCGTCCGGGCCGGCGCGTCTCGGCGCCGGTGAAGGCGCCTTTCTCGTGGCCGAACAGCTCGGACTCCAGCAGCTCCGCCGGGATGGCGGCGGTATTGAGCGCGACGAAGGGGCGGGCAGCCCGCGGGCTGTGCTGGTGCAGGGCGCGCGCCACCAGTTCCTTGCCGGTGCCCGATTCGCCGGTGATCAGCACCGTCATGCTCGAGCCGGAGAGACGGCCGATGGCGCGGAACACGTCCTGCATCGCCGGCGCCTGGCCGATCAGGCTGGGCAGCACCGGCGCGGGCGGGACGATTTCGCGACCCGCGCGATCGGCCGCGGCACGGCGCACCAGCTCGACCGCCTGGTCGATATCGAAGGGCTTGGGCAGGTATTCGAAGGCGCCGCCCTGGTAGGCGGCGACCGCGCTGTCCAGGTCGGCGTGCGCGGTGATGACGATCACCGGCAGGTCCGGCCACTCGGCCTGCAGGCGGCCCAGCAGGTCCAGGCCGTCCGGGCCGGGCATCCGGATGTCCGTCACCAGCACGCCGGGGCGCCCGTTGGCGAGCGCTTCCAGGGCGGGCAGGGCGCTGTCGAAACCGCGGCAGGCCATGCCCGCCTGTTCCATGGCGCGCTCCAGGACCCAGCGGATGCCGGCGTCGTCATCCACGATCCAGACCTCGACCGGCTCCTGGTTCACGCCTTCTCCTCCCCGATGGGAAACAACATGCGGAACACGGTCCGGCCCGGCCGGCTGGCGTACTCGATCAGCCCCGCGTTGCGGCTCACCAGGTCCTGCGCCACGGCGAGGCCGAGCCCGCTGCCGCCGGGGCGTCCCGTGACCAGGGGGTAGAACAGCGTCTCCCGCAGCGCGTCGGGCACGCCCGGCCCGTTGTCCTCGATCTCGATACTGGCCATCGGCCGGCCGTGCGGCCGCGCCACCGCGTCGGCCGTCAATACGCGCGTCCGGAACACGATCCGGCCCTGGTCCCCGACCGCATGCAGCGCATTCCGGGCGAGGTTGAGCATCGCCTGCACCACCAGGTCGGCGTCGAGCTGGAGCGGCGGCAGGCTGGGATCATAGTCGCGCTCCAGCTCCACCCCCGGGACACCCTCGGCCAGCACCAGCGAGCGCACGTGCTCGAGCAGCTCGTGAATATTGCAGGCCGCCATCTGCGGCGCGCGTGCCGGCCCCAGCAGCGCGCCGGCCAGGTCCGCCAGGCGGTCGGCCTCCCGCATGATCAGCGCGGTGTAGTCTTTCTGCGCCGGGGAGTCGAGCTGGCGCTCGAGCAGCTGGGCGGCGCCCCGGATGCCGCCGAGGGGGTTGCGCAATTCATGGGCCAGCTGGCGCACCATGCTGCGGCTGGCTTCCAGCTGCGCCAGCAGGGCCTTGTCGCGATCGATCTGCAGCCGGCGGCTCGCGTCGGCCAGCTCCAGCAACAGTTCGCGGCGGCCGTCGGCGTCCTCGACCGCGCACAGGGCGCAATCCAGGGCAAGGCCGCCGTCGTCCGATCCCGGTGCGCTGGCAAAAACCAGCTCGCGGCGCGATAGCGCCTGGCCGGTGTCGCGCACGCGATCCAGCAGCGGCTGCAGGACGCGCAGCGCCGGCACGGCGTCGGTGAGCGCGCGGAAGCAGAGCTGCTGGCGACTGACGCCCAGCAACTGTTCGGCAGCAGGGTTGGCGTAGCGGACGGCGTAGTCGTCCCCCAGCACGATCACGCCCGTGGTGAGGTTCTCGAGGTGCTCGCCGGGCGGGCGGGCCGGCCGTGGTTCAGTTGCCACCGGTGGCGCAGCTTCAGGGGCGTGGGCGGGGACGGTTGGGATTCTGTATCGAGGCCTGTTGCACGTAGAAGGTGATGGGGGCGGTGGAGGCGACCTCCCGGCCCTGGCCATCGACGATGGCGGCACGCAGCTGGTGCTCCCCGCGCCAGACCTCGTTCAGCACGAACTGGGTCGCCTGCGGCACGTCCTCGCGCCGCTGCCCGTCGAAATAGACCTGCAGGCGATGGCCGGCGCGCAGCCCTGGCTGGATGTCGAGCTGGACCGGCAACTGGCCGCCGATGTTCCACAGCGTCTCGCCCGCGGCCGGCGCGACGATG
Source organism: Thioalkalivibrio sp. XN8 (assembly GCF_011058255.1). Lineage (GTDB taxonomy): Bacteria > Pseudomonadota > Gammaproteobacteria > Steroidobacterales > XN24 > XN24. The sequence goes on from NZ_JAALFH010000010.1 coordinate 6,870, forward strand.
CTGAAGCCCGTGTAGCCGGGCGCGGGCTCGGGTTCGGGCTGCGCGGGCTCCTCCGCCCGCCGCTCGGGGATCGGCGGCGGCGTGTAGGTCTGGGGACCGCTCAACTCGATCCGTTCCGCGCCGGGCCGCGGCCGGTCCTCGAAATGCACGACGCCGTTCTCATCCACCCAGCGCCACACTTCCTGCGCCTGGGCGCCCAGGGCCCAGGCGCACATCAAAGCCAGCCAGATCCAGCGCATCAGAGCACCTCCCGTGCCACAGTTACCGCCAAGCATAGCGGTGCGGCGGGGCGAGTGACAAAAAAAGCGGGCGGCGGGTAGACCCCGCCGCCCGAAACGCGTCCTCCAGACTCGTCAGACGCTGTAGTACATGTCGAACTCGACCGGGTGGGTGGTCATGCGCAGGCGCGTGACGTCCGCCATCTTCAGGGCGATGTAGCCGTCGATCAGGTCATCGGTGAAGACTCCGCCCGCGGTCAGGAAGGCCCGGTCCTGGTCGAGGGCTTCGAGGGCCTCCTCCAGCGAGTAGCAGACCTCGGGGATGCTCTTCGACTCCTCGGCGGGCAGATCGTAGAGGTCCTTGTCCATCGGGTCGCCGGGATGGATCCGGTTCAGGATCCCGTCGAGGCCGGCCATCATCATCGCGGCGAAAGCGAAGTAGGGGTTCGCCGTGGAATCCGGGAAGCGGACCTCGATGCGCCGCCCCTTCGGGTTCGGAATGTGGGGGATGCGGATGGAGGCCGAGCGATTGCGCGCCGAGTACGCCAGCTTCACCGGCGCCTCGAAGCCCGGCACCAGGCGCTTGTAGCTGTTGGTGGACGGGTTGGTGAAGGCGTTCAGGGCCCGGGCGTGCTTGATGATGCCGCCGATGTAATACAGCGCCGTCTCGGACAGGCCGCCGTACTCCTCGCCCGTGAACAGGTTCTTGCCGTCCTTCGCCAGCGACTGGTGGACGTGCATGCCGTTGCCGTTGTCGCCGACCAGCGGCTTGGGCATGAAAGTGGCGGTCTTGCCGTAGCCCTGGGCGACGTTCCACACGACGTACTTGAGTTTCTGCACCTCGTCGGCCTTCTTCACCAGTGAGCCGAAGGCCACGCCGATCTCGCACTGGCCGGCAGTCGCCACCTCGTGGTGGTGCACCTCGGGATCGAGGCCCATATCGGCCATCACCATGCACATGGCGGAACGCACGTCGTGCAGGGAATCGACCGGGGGCACCGGGAAATATCCGCCCTTCACGGTCGGGCGATGGCCGAAGTTGCCGTCCGGGTAGATCTTCTCCGAGTTCCAGCCGGCCTCCGAGGAGTCCACCGAGTAGGACACGCCCTTCATCTCCGAGCTCCAGCGCACGTCGTCGAAGATGAAGAACTCGTTCTCGGGGCCGAAGTAGGCGACATCGGCGACGCCGGTGGACTTGAGATAGGCCTCGGCGCGATGTGCCAGGGAGCGGGGATCACGCTCGTAGCCCTGCATGGTGGACGGCTCCACCACGTCGCAGGTGATGTTGATGGTGGTGTCTTCCGAGAAAGGATCGACCGTGGCCGTGGCGGGGTCGGGCATCAGGATCATGTCCGACTCGTTGATGCTCTTCCATCCGGCGATGGACGAGCCGTCGAACATCTTGCCTTCCTCGAACAGGTCCTCGTCGACCTTGCTGGCCGGCAGGGTCACATGCTGCTCCTTGCCCTTGGTGTCCGTGAAGCGGAGGTCGACGAACGCCGCCTCCTTCTCACGCATGAGCTCGAGCACGTCTTTGGCTTTCATCGGGTCAATCCTCCGAGTCTGGATGCTAAGGGGCCCGTCTCCCCGGACTGGATGCCGGGGTTCGACAGGCGATGGTGAAACTCACGTGATGTTGCAATGCAGGAACCGTGCCAGCATGCCGCCTCCCGGGCCGATGCCGGATTCATGGGGGCCGCGTGTGCTCCGCGCCCGCGGCGGCGCCGCCGGAGCGCACCACGGCGGTGCATTCCAGCCTCTTCATGCACCAGAATAGACCGCGCCGGCGGCTTTCGCCCGTGCGGTATACTTGCGCGCCCTTGGGGATGGGGACAGGCATGGCATCGGCGGACATCGGCGTGGCTCCGGCCACCTTCCAGGACCTGCTGCTCAGGCTGCAACGCTACTGGGCGGATGCCGGCTGCGTGCTGATGCAGCCTCTCGACCTGGAGGTCGGCGCCGGCACCTTCCATCCCGCCACCTTTCTCCGCGCCATCGGCCCCGAACCCTGGAGCGCGGCCTACGTGCAGCCCTGCCGCCGGCCCACCGACGGCCGCTACGGCGACAACCCCTTCCGCCTCCAGCACTATTACCAGTTCCAGGTCGTGATCAAGCCCTCCCCGCTGGAGATCCAGGACATGTACCTCGACTCGCTGCGGGCGCTCGGCATCGATCCGCGCGTGCACGACATCCGCTTCGTCGAGGACAACTGGGAGTCGCCGACGCTGGGCGCCTGGGGGCTGGGCTGGGAGGTCTGGCTGAACGGGATGGAGATCACCCAGTTCACCTATTTCCAGCAGGTCGGCGGCCTCGACTGCCGGCCGGTGACCGGCGAGATCACCTACGGCCTGGAGCGCATCGCCATGTACCTGCAGGGTGTCGACAGCGTCTTCGACCTGTGCTGGGCGGACGGCCCCCTGGGACGGGTGAGCTACGGCGACGTGTATCACCAGAACGAGGTGGAGCAGTCGACCTACAACTTCGAGCAGGCGGACGTGAAGCTGCTGTTCAAGCTGTTCGACGAACACGAGGCCGCCTGCCTGGCGCTGCTCGGCCAGGCGCTGGCGCTGCCCGCCTACGAGCAGGTCCTGAAGGCCTCGCACGTCTTCAACCTGCTCGACGCCCGGCGCGCGATCTCCGTCACCGAGCGCCAGCGGTTCATCCTGCGAGTGCGCACCATGGCGCGCAACGTGGCGGAGGCTTACCACGCCAGCCGCGAGGCGCTCGGTTTCCCGATGCTGGCCCAGGCCAGGGCGGCGGCCAATGGTTGAACACGCCGATTTCCTGGTCGAACTCGGGACGGAGGAGCTGCCGCCCAAGGCGCTGCCGGCGCTGGAACGGGCCTTCCGCGATGGCCTGGTGGCGCGGCTGGCCGAGGCCCGCCTGGGCCACGGCGAAGTCGAGTCCTTCGCCACGCCCCGCCGGCTGGCCGTCAAGGTCCAGCGCCTGGAGACGCGCCAGGCCGACCAGCAGGTAGAGCTGCGCGGGCCGCCGCTGCGGGTGGCGAAGAGCGACGGCGCCTGGACCAAGGCCGCCGAGAAGTTCGCGGCCGGGGCGGGCGTGCCGGTCGATGCCCTGGTCGAGCGCGAGGAAGAGAAGGGTGCCTACGTCTACGCCCACAAGCTCGAGGTGGGGGCATCCGCGACGGCGCTGCTGCCGCAGCTGGTCGAGGGCGCCCTCGCGGCCTTGCCGGTGCCCCGCCGGATGCGCTGGGGCGCGGCCGAGGCCGAGTTCGTCCGGCCGGTGCACTGGCTGGTGATGCTGCTCGGCGGCGAGGTGGTCCCCTGCGAAATGTACGGCGTCACCGCCGGCAGGGAGAGCCGCGGGCACCGGTTCATGGGCCGCGAGCGCGTGGCGCTGGACGCCCCGGCCGACTATCCCCGGCGGCTGGCAGAGGAGGGCTTCGTAGTGGCGGACTTCGCCGCACGCCGCGAGCGCATCCGCGCCGAGGCGGAGACGGCGGCCGGCGATGCCGGCGGTCGCCTGGTGCTCGACCCCGCGCTGCTGGACGAGGTCACCGCGCTGGTCGAGTGGCCGGTTGCGGTGACCGGGCGCTTCGAGGAGCGGTTCCTGGAGCTGCCCGAGGAAGTGCTGGTGGCGACGCTGCAGGATCACCAGCGCTACTTCCCGGTGCGGGCGCGGGACGGTCGCCTGGCTGCGCGCTTCATCACCATCAGCAACCTCGACAGTCCCGACCCCGGCGCGGTGCGCGCCGGCAACGAGCGCGTCGTGCGGCCGCGCCTGGCCGACGCGGCCTTCTTCTGGGAGCGCGACCGGCGGGCGCCCCTGGCTGCCCGGCTGGCCCAGCTCGACGACGTGGTGTTCCAGGCCAAGCTCGGCAGCATCGGCGCCAAGAGCGCCCGTACCGCGGCGCTGGCGGGCCGCATTGCCGGCAGCCTGGGCGCCGACGCGGGGCTGGCTGAAGAGGCGGCGCGGCTCGCCAAATGCGACCTGGTGACGGCGATGGTCGGGGAATTCCCTGAGCTCCAGGGCGTCATGGGGCGTTACTACGCGCTGGCCGACGGCGAGCCCGAGGAGGTCGCCGCGGCGCTGGAGGAGCAGTACCTGCCGCGTTTTGCCGGTGACCGGCTGCCCGCCACCTCGACCGGCCGGATCCTGGCGCTGGCCGACAAGCTCGACACCATCGCCGGCATTTTCGCCATCGGCCAGCGGCCGACGGGTAACCGCGATCCCTTCGGCCTGCGGCGCGCTGCGCTCGGCGTCCTGCGCATCTGCATCGAGGGCGGGCTCGACCTCGACCTGGCCGCGCTGCTGCGCGCAGCGGTCGCGGCACAACCGGTCGAGGCCGATGCCGCGCTGGCCGGCGACATCCAGGATTTCCTGCTGGAGCGCCTGCGGGGCTATTACCTCGAGGGCGGCGGCAGCCTGGTTGCGCCGCATGACGTGTTCGAGGCCGTGCTGGCCCGCCGGCCCGCCTCGCTGGTCGACTTCCACCAGCGCATGGAGGCCGTGCTCGAATTCCAGCGGCTGGAGGCCGCCGCCGCGCTGGCGGCGGCCAACAAGCGCAGCGCCAACATCCTGCGCCAGGCCGCGACCACCGGGCAGGAGGTGGACGAGAGCCTGCTGGTCGAGCCGGCGGAGCAGGCCTTGCATGCGCGGGTACGGGCACTGGCCGGCGAGGTCGAGCCGCTGGTATCGGCGCGCCGCTACACCGAGGCGCTGGTGCTGCTCGCCGGACTGCGGGAGGTCGTCGACCGTTTCTTCGACGAGGTGCTGGTGATGGACGAGGACCCGGCGGTGCGGGCGAACCGGCTGGCGCTGCTCGGGCAGCTGCGGGCGCTGTTCATCGCGATCGCCGACGTGTCGAAGCTGGGCGCGGCCAGCGCCTAGAAGCGAGGGCGCATGACCTGGCTGCGCTCCCTGCTGTACACCACGCTGCTCTTCCTGTCGGTGCCGGTGCACGCCACCGGGGTGCTGCTGCTGAGTCCTTTCGGCCACCGCGCGTACTACCCGGTGGCCGTGAACTGGGCCCGCGTGAATCTCTGGCTGTTGCGCAAGATCTGCCGGCTCGACTTCGTGGTCGAGGGCCTGGAAAATGTGCCGGCCGAACCGTGCATCCTGTACTGGAAGCACGAGTCCGTGTTCGAAACCATGGCGGGGGCGCTGGTGCTGCCGCCGCAGACCTGGGTCGTCAAGCGCGAGCTGATGTGGCTGCCCTTCTTCGGCTGGGGCCTGGCGCTGCTGAAGCCCATCGCTATCAACCGCGCCGCGGGGCGCACCGCCGTCAAGCAGGTCATCAGCCAGGGACAGGAGCGCCTCCGGGACGGCCTTTGCGTGGTGATCTATCCGGAGGGCACCCGGGTCCTGCCGGGCCGCGAGCGGCGCTTCGGCGTCAGCGGCGCCGCCCTGGCCAAGGCCGCCGGGGTCCCGATTCTCCCGGTGGCGCACAACGCCGGCGACTACTGGCCGCGCCGCAGTTTCCTCAAGCGTCCGGGCACCATCCGGGTGGTGATCGGCCCGCCGGTCCATCCTGACGAACTCAGTACCGACGAAATCACCACCCGGGGAAGGGAGTGGATCCTGGCCACCATGGATCGTATCAGCCCGCATCGACCGTCCCGGCGTCCGGCTGCCTGAGAGTCAGAGGAGCACGGACAAGCGCGGACAGGCCCTTTCTCGAATTAATTATTTTGTATACAGGCTGTTCCGGGAACGGGTTTTTCGGCCGAATTTTCGGGAAAAGCCGGCAATTAGCGGTTAATAGGGCGTAACGCCGTCAAACGTCGAGGTTTGCGACCGTGAGTGCATTGCGCTCGATGAACTCGCGACGAGGCTCCACATGGTCGCCCATGAGCGTCGTGAAGATGTCGTCGGCCGCGACCGCGTCCTCGATCCGGACCTGCATCAGGCGACGGGTCTCGGGGTTGACGGTGGTGTCCCAGAGCTGGCCGGGGTTCATCTCGCCCAGGCCCTTGTAGCGCTGGATGGCCTGTCCCTTCCTGGCCTCGGCCATCAGCCACTCGACGGCTTCGCGGAAACTGGCTACGGCCTGGCGCTTCTCGCCACGGACGACGTAGGCGCCGGGGCCGACCAGGTCAGCGATCTCCGTGCGCAGGGCCGCAATACGGCGATATTCGGGCGACTCGAAGAACTCTTTCTGCAGCGTCCGGACGGTGTCGACGCCGTGGTGGCGGCGCGCGATGCGGATCTCCCAGCCCGGCTTATCGGCCTCGTGCACCAGCGACAGCTCGTAACGGGGCGCCTCGGCGGGTCCGGCCAGGCGGGCGGCCAGGTCAGTCATCCACTCATCCACCTGGTCCAGGTCGTCGAGGGCCGCGCCATCGAGCGCCTGCCCGTAAAGCATCTGCTCGAGCACGCTCTCGTCGTAGCGACGGCCCAGGCGGGTGATGATCGCCATGACCTCGGTATATTTGCGCATCAGCGTCTCGAGGCCCGGACCCTGGAGCGGCGGCGCTTCCGCGCCCACGTACAAGGCGGCGCCATCGAGCGCGAGGCTCGACAGGTAAGCGTTCAGCTCCGCATCATCTTTTACATAATGTTCCTGCTTGCCCTTCTTGATCTTGTACAGTGGTGGCTGCGCGATATAAATGTGGCCACGCTCGATCAGCTCCGGCATCTGCCGGTAGAAGAACGTGAGAAGCAGGGTGCGGATGTGGGATCCATCCACGTCGGCATCGGTCATGATGATGATGCGGTGATAGCGGAGCTTGTCGGGGTTGAACTCCTCGCGTCCGATGCCGCAGCCCAGCGCCGTGATCAGGGTGCCGACCTCCGCCGAAGACAGCATCTTGTCGAAACGCGCCTTCTCCACGTTGAGGATCTTGCCCTTGAGCGGCAGGATCGCCTGCGTGCGCCGGTCCCGGCCCTGCTTGGCGGAACCGCCGGCGGAGTCACCCTCGACCAGGAACAGCTCCGACAGCGCCGGATCCTTTTCCTGGCAGTCGGCCAGCTTGCCGGGCAGGCCGGCAACATCCAGGGCGCCTTTGCGCCGCGTCATCTCCCGGGCCTTGCGGGCGGCCTCGCGGGCGCGTGCGGCATCGACGATCTTGCCGACAATGGCTTTCGCATCGGCCGGCTGCTCCAGCAGGAACTCCTCCAGCTTCTCGGCCATCAGTGACTCGACCACGCCTTTGACCTCGGAAGAGACCAGTTTGTCCTTGGTCTGCGACGAGAACTTGGGGTCCGGCACCTTGACGGACAGCACCGCGGTCAGGCCTTCACGCGCATCGTCGCCCGTGGTGCTGACTTTCTCCTTGCGCGCTACGTTCTCCCGCTCGATATAGCCGTTCAGGGTGCGGGTGAGCGCGCTGCGGAAACCCGCCATGTGCGTGCCGCCGTCGCGCTGGGGAATGTTGTTGGTGAAGCAGAACATGCTCTCCTGGTAGGAGTCGTTCCACTGCATCGCCACTTCCACCACGATGCCGTCCCGCTCGCCCTGGAAATAGAAGGCATGCGGATGGATCGGGGTCTTGTTGCGGTTGAGGTGCTCGACGAAGGCCCGGATGCCGCCCTCGTACTCGAACAGGGCTTCTTCCTCGGTCCGCTCGTCCCGGAGCTGGATCCTGACCCCCGAGTTGAGGAACGACAGCTCACGCAGGCGCTTGGCGAGGATGTCGTAATGGAAGTCGATGTTGGAAAAGACTTCCGGGCTGGGCTTGAACCGGATAATGGTGCCGGTCTGGTCGGTCGGCCCGACAGGCTTCAGATCGTACAGCGGGCGGCCCAGCGAGTATTCCTGGCGATAGACCTGGCCGTCCCGGTAGATCGTCAGGTCGAGATGCTCCGACAGGGCGTTGACCACGGACACGCCCACGCCATGCAGACCGCCGGATACCTTGTAGGAATTGTCGTCGAACTTACCGCCGGCATGCAGGACGGTCATGATGACCTCGGCTGCCGAGCGGCCCTCTTCGGGGTGCATATCGACCGGAATACCGCGGCCATCGTCGGAAACGGTTACGGATTCGTCCGGGTGAATCGTCACCTTCACGGTCGAGCAATACCCCGCCAGGGCCTCGTCGATGGAGTTGTCCACCACCTCGAACACCATGTGGTGCAGGCCGGTGCCGTCGTCCGTGTCCCCGATATACATGCCGGGGCGTTTGCGGACGGCATCCAAGCCCTTGAGAACCTTGATGTTTCTGGAATCGTAAGTCCGGTTGTCGGTCATGGCGTTCGCTGGTCCGGGATAATCGGCGAATTATACCATCCGGAGGACTTTTCCTTGTTCCACGTGAAACTTCCGGGCCGGATTGAGACCCGGCAGCGGCTCGGCATCGAGCGCCGTAATGAAGACCTGGCACGGCATGGCGGCCACCACAGAGAGCAGGGCCTCGCAGCGGCCGCGGTCCAGCTCCGCCGCCGGGTCGTCCACCAGCAGTACGCCGCGCCGACCCCATGCGGGCGCCAGCAGGCGCGCCTGGCCCAAGACCAGCGCGGCGGCCAGGAGCTTCTGCTGGCCCCTCGACACCCATCCCCGGGCCCGGTGCTCATCGATCCGCAGCTGCAGGTCCGCGCGATGGGGGCCCAGCTGGGTCACGCCGGCTTTCCGGTCCCGTGACCGCTGCGCCGCCAACGCCTCTGCGAGGCCCTGCCCCGCCGGATGCCCTGCGCGGTATTCGATGGAGACCTCTGCACCGAGCAGTACCCGGGCGACTTCCGCCACCGGCCCGCGCAGTTGCTCGACCGTGTCGTGGCGAAAAGCATCCAGCGCGGCGCCTTCGCTCGCCAGGGCACGTTCCCACAGGGCGAGCGAAGCATCGGGCTCCCCGGCCTTCAGGGCGGCGTTTCTTTGCCGCAGCGCCCGCTGGTAGTTCCGCCACGCTTCCAGGAACCCTGGTTTCACGTGAAACGTCGCCCAGTCCAGGTAGCGCCGCCGTTCGCCGGGACCCTCCTGCACGAGCCGGTGGACTTCCGGATCCATGACCTGGACTGCCAGCCACTCGGAGAGCTGCGACAGCTGGCCTACGGGTTGCCCGCCCGCCCGGGCCGTCCAGCCTTCGCGATCGACTTCCATGCCGAGCACGCGATCGCTATCCAGCCGGGCCACGGCCCGCAAGCCGGCAGCGCCTTCCCGGATCATGGCCTCCCGGCGGCCGCTCCGGAACGATCGTCCCCGGCCCAGCAAGAAAATCGCCTCGAGCAAGCTGGTCTTGCCCGAGGCGTTCCGGCCCGTAATCAGGTTGATGCCTGGCGCGGGTTCCAGCTCTGCTGTGTCAAAACACCGGAATTGGCTGAGTTGCAGGCTTTGCAGCCCCATGCCCTGCCCTACAGCCGCATCGGCATCACGACATACTTGCAGTCGCGCCGCTCGGGATCCTGGATCAGGCAGCTGCTGGCCGAATCCCGGAATTCCAGCCGGACCTGCTCATTGTCGAGCGCCCGCAAGGCAGCGATCAGGTACTCGACATTGAAGCCGATCTCCATTTCAGCGCCATCGTACTGCACCTCGATCTCTTCCTCGGCCTCTTCCTGCTCCGGGTTATGCGCCTGGACAGTCACGCTGCCCGGCTTGAGCTCCACCCGCACGCCCTTGTACTTCTCGTTGGCCAGGATCCGGATCCGGTTCAGGCAGTCCGCCAGTTCCGCCCGGTCGGCCAGCATCGGCGCCTCGCTCTCCTTTGGAATCACGCGGTCGTAGTCGGGGAAGCGCCCGTCGATCAGCTTGGAGGTCAACTGGATCCCCGGCAAGGCCACGCGCAGGTGATTGCTACCGATCTCGACCGTGCATTCGCCGTCACCACCGATCAGCCGCTGCAGCTCCAGCACGCCTTTGCGCGGCAGGATGACCTGCTGGGGCGTTGCATCCATGCCGTCGATGCTCAGTTCGCACAAGGCGAGCCGGTGACCATCCGTCGCCACGCTGCGGACGATCCCCGCCGCAACCTCGAGGAGCATGCCGTTCAGGTAATACCGGACGTCCTGGTTAGCCATCGAGAACTGGGTTTTCTCGATCAGCCGATGGAGCAGCTCCTGAGGGACGGTCACCTGCTGCTGCGCCTTGATGTCATCCACCACCGGGAAATCCGCGGCCGGCAGGGTGGAGAGCGTGAACCGACTGCGGCCGGACCGGACCGTGACCTTTTCCCCCGAGAGCGAGACGCTGACCGACGCGCCTTCCGCCAGCGCCCGGCAGATGTCCAGCAGCTTACGCCCGGGCACCGTCACTTCCCCGCCCTTGTCGACCGCGACCTCGATGCGAGCGACCAGCTCGACTTCCAGGTCGGTCGCCGTAACGGCCAGGCCCTCACCTTCCGTGGCGCTGAGCAGCACATTGGCCAGTACCGGCATGGTCTGCCGGCGTTCGACGACGCCGATCACGGCCTGGAGGGGTTCCAGCAGGGTCTCTCGGGGTGCGCTGAACTTCATCGGTCCACCTGTTAGCTATTAATAGATGTATTTAGATAAAGAGCTTGTTATTACTGTTATTAAGCTGCCCGAAAAGCGGGAAAAGTCAATTAATATCAATAAAAACAATAGGTTAACCTAATCCAAACCCTGTGTCGAGAGGGCCGGTATACCGCCTGACAGCCTGTGGATAGATTGTGAACAGTGGGCAGACGGGACTTTATCCACAGCTTCTCCACATCAAGCTGTCAGGGTTCTCAACAGGTTTGCGTAATCTTCGCGGACCCGCGTGTCGCTCTCTCGCAGATCCCTGATTCGCTTGCAGGCATGCAGGACCGTCGTGTGGTCCTTGCCGCCGAAGGCGTCGCCGATTTCCGGGTAACTGCGCTCGGTCAGTTCCTTGGCCAGGGCCATGGCGATCTGCCGCGGCCGCGCGACGGCCCGGTTGCGGCGCTTCGACATCAGGTCCGCGACGCGGATCTTGTAGTACTGGGCCACCGTCTTCTGGATGTTGTCGATCGTCACCAGCCGGTCCTGCAGCGACAGCAGGTCGCCGAGCGCCTTCTTGGCGAACTCGATGGTGATCTCCCGGTCGAGGAAGCGCGAGGTGGCGATGACCCGCCGCAGCGCCCCCTCGAGTTCGCGAACGTTGGAGCGAATCCGCTTGGCGATCAGGAAAGCGACCTCCGACGGCAGCGTCACGCCCTCGAGGCTGGCCTTCTTCATCAGGATGGCCACGCTGGTCTCCAGCTCCGGCGCCTCGATCGCCACGGTAAGTCCCCAGCCGAAGCGCGTCTTCAGCCGGTCTTCCAGGCCGTCGACCTCCTTCGGGTAGCGGTCGCAGGACAGCACGATCTGCTGGCGTTCCTCGAACAGCGCGTTGAAGGTGTGAAAGAACTCCTCCTGCGACCGGTCCTTGCCCGCGAAAAACTGGATGTCGTCGATGAGCAGCGCATTGAGCGAGCGGTAGCTCCGCTTGAACTCGTCCATGCGATTGTTCTGCAGCGCGCGCACCATGTCGCTCACGAACCGCTCGGAATGCACATAGGCGACCCGGGCGCCGGGCTTGCGCTCGAGAATGCGGTTGCCGATGGCATGCATCAGGTGGGTCTTGCCCAGGCCCACGCCGCCGTACAGGAACAGCGGGTTGTAGGATCCGCCCGGGTTTTCCGCAACCTGGAAAGCACCGGCGCGGGCGAGCTGGTTGCTCTTGCCCTCGACGAAGCTCTCGAAGGTGAAATCGGGATTCAGCCGCGCGCCGCTGAGAAACTCGCTGCGCGGTGGCCCGGGCGGCGCGGACACCATGACCGGCAGCGACACCGCCGCGGCCTCGGCCGGTAACCCGCGGGTGCCGACATCGAGCGTCACCTCGAGCGGGCCGGCGCTGCCGCCATTGTCGCGGGCCAGCTCCCGGATCCGGCCCAGGCAGTGTTGCTGCAGCCAGTTGACCACGTAGGGGTTCGGTGCGAGCAGCCGCAGGGATCCCTCCTCGCTGATGGCCTGCAGCGGGGCCACGTAGGTGTTGAACTGGTCCGGTGACAACTCAGACCTGAGTCGGTTCAAACATTGGTGCCAGACGGCCGCCACTTTGCGTCCTGTGCGCCGGGATTCCGAAGGAAAGAGCCGCAGTCTATCTTGGTGGGGCCGGGTTATCCACAGCCCGGCCAGGGGGCCGGCCCGGTCGGTCGAGGTTGACAGTGCCAGGCCCCCCAAGTACTCTTTCGCGTCTTTTTGGCGGCCCTCGGAAAGCGGGTCGCGCGCCGGTACATCTCGCAGGGAATCAGGAACATGAAGCGCACATTTCAACCGAGCAATCTGCGACGGAAGCGGACGCATGGGTTCCGGGCCCGCATGGCCACCAAGAACGGCCGCCAGGTTCTCTCGCGCCGGCGTGCGAAGGGCCGCGCCCGCCTCGCTGTCTGAGTCGCGGGACGGCGACGCCCCGACGGACGTCGCCCGGCCAGCCCCGGGCTCCGTCCAGGCCTTTCCGCGCGACCGCCGCCTCCTGTCACCGCCCGCATTCTCCCGGGTTTTCCGGACTGGCCGCAGGATCGGCGATCGTTACTTCACCCTGGTCTACGCCCCCGGCCCCGGTCCCTCCGCCCGGCTCGGACTCGCCGTGTCCCGCAAGGTATCGCGGCGGGCCGTGCAGCGTAACCGAATCAAGCGCCTGGTCCGGGAGGCGTTCCGCCGGCGGCCGGAGCTGCCGCCGCTCGACATCGTCGTGATGGCGCGACCCGGCGCCGCGACATGCGACAATCAGCAGCTCTCGTTGAGCATCGACGCCTTGATGGAACGGACGGCACGCCAATGCGACAACTCGCGATCTTCCTGATCCGCGCTTACCAGTGGTTGCTCAGCCCGCTGCTGGGCAACAATTGCCGGTTCCAGCCCACCTGCTCCGAGTACGCCATCGAGGCCATCCGCACGCATGGGCTGCTGCGCGGCCTCGGCCTGGCGGCGCGCCGCATCGGCCGCTGCCATCCCTGGGGCGACCACGGCCACGACCCCGTGCCCCCGCGCCAGCCCACCGCCTGAGGGAACCCTGAGCCAATGGATAACCAGCGCGTCTTCCTGTGGATCGCTCTCGCGCTCATGGTCTGGCTGAACTACACGGCCTTCCTGCAGTACCAGCAGCGCACGGCCGCACCGCCGTCCGCGGCGCAGGGCAACGCCGCGGACGGCCTGGCCGCCCCCGAGCTCCCGGCAGCAACCGAGACGCCGCGCCTGCCGGACGAATCCGTCGACCACGTGCCCGCGCCGCCGGGCCTGGACGCCGCTGCCGCGCCGGCCGCCGACGACAGCCCCGGGGGCGACCGTATTCGCATCCGCACCGACGTGCTCGACCTGGAGATCAGCCTGCGGGGCGGCGACCTGGTGAAGGCGGTGCTGCCGGAGTACCCGGTCAGCAAGAACAGGCCGGATTTGCCGGTGCAGCTGCTCGACCCGACCGCCGACGGCTTCTACGTCTTTCGTTCGGGCCTCACGGCGCGCGAGCCGGAGGCCTCCACCCGCGCGGATACGCTGTTCACCGCAACGCAGCCCGAATTCGAGCTCGCCCCGGGCCAGGACACGCTGGCAGTGCCGCTCACGACCCGGCTGGAGAACGGGCTCCTCGTCACCAAGACCTGGCGCTTCGAGCGAGGCAGCTATGCGGTGGGGCTGGAGCAGCGGCTGGAGAACGAGGGCGAGACGCCGTGGCAGGGCGCCAGCTACCTGCAGATCCGCCGGCTGCACGATCCGCCGGGCCGCAGCCTCACCGACGTGGAGAGCTATTCCTTCCGCGGGCCGGTGACGTTCAACGGGGAAAAGTACGAGAAACACGACGTCGGCGACCTGGCCAAGACGGGTATCGAGTACACCACCGACGGCGGCTGGGTCGCGGCGATCCAGCACCACTTTCTCACGGCGGCGATCCCCGGCGATCGCGCCCGCTTCACCGCCACCTCGAACGCGCAGGGCCTGTTTACCGTCACCGCGGTGCGCATGCCGACGACCGTGGCGCCCGGCGAGGGCATTACCTTCGAGGACCAGTTCTTCGTCGGGCCGAAGCTGCAGGACCAGCTGGAGGCAACCGCGCCCAGGCTGCGGCTGACGGTGGACTACGGCTGGCTGACAGTGCTTTCCCAGCCGCTGTTCTGGGTGTTGTCGAACATCTACGCCCTGGTGGGCAACTGGGGCTGGGCCATCATCCTGATGACCGTGCTGATCAAGCTGGTCTTCTACAAGCTGTCGGAAACCAGCGGCAAGTCGATGGCCAAGATGCGCAAGCTGCAGCCGCGCCTGAAAGCGCTGCAGGAGCGCTATGCCGACGACCGCCAGAAGCTGTCGCAGGCGATGATGGAGCTGTACAAGAAGGAGAAGGTCAACCCGGCCGCGGGCTGCCTGCCGATCCTGGTGCAGATGCCGGTGTTCCTGGCGCTGTACTGGGTGCTGCTGGAGAGCGTGGAAATGCGGCAGGCGCCGTTTGCGCTGTGGATCCAGGACCTCTCCTCGCGGGACCCCTATTTCATCCTGCCGCTGCTGATGGGCGTCACCATGTGGTTCCAGCAGAAGCTGAACCCGGCGCCGCCCGACCCGGTGCAGGCGAAGATCATGCAGCTGCTGCCGGTGATCTTCACCGTGTTCTTCGCCTTCTTCCCGGCGGGCCTGGTGCTGTACTGGTTCGTCAACAACCTGCTCGCGATCCTGCAGCAGTGGCGGATCAACAAGGTGGTCGAGGCCGGCGGGGCCTAGCGCCGCGCGCGGCCGGCGCGCGGGCCGGATGAGCAGCCTCCCCGAAGACGACACCATCGTCGCGCCGGCGACGCCGCCGGGCCGCGGCGGCGTCAGCATCGTCCGCCTGTCCGGCCCGGCCGCGCTGGACCTGGCCAGGCGCGTGGCCGAGCCCCTGCCGGCGCCACGCCGCGCTGCGCTGCGCGCACTGCGCACGCCCGACGGCCCGATCGATCGCGGCCTGGTGCTCGTCTTTCCCGGACCGGACTCCTTCACTGGCGAGGACGTCGTCGAGTTCCAGCTGCACGGCAGCCCGGTGGTGACGACGCTGCTGGTGCGTGCGCTGGTCGCGCTGGGCGCACGGGAAGCCGGCCCCGGCGAGTTCACCCGCCGCGCCTTCCTCAACGGCCGGCTCGACCTGGCCCAGGCCGAGGCCGTGGCCGATCTCATCGCCAGCGCCTCGGCGGAAGCGGCGCGCGCCGCCTTGCGTTCTCTCGAGGGCGAGTTCTCCGCGCGCGTCACGGCGCTGGTCGAAGACCTGACGCGCCTGCGGGTCCGTCTCGAGGCCGGCCTCGACTTCCCGGAGGAAGGCGTGGACGACCTGGCCGATCCCGAGCTCGACGGCCTGCTGGCCGGGCTGCTGCAGGATCTCGATGCCGTTCGCCGCGCGGCCGACCGGGGGCGGGTGCTGCGCGACGGCCTGACGCTGGTCATCGCCGGGCCGCCGAACGCCGGCAAGTCCAGCCTCTTGAACCGTCTCGCCGGCTACGAGGCCGCGATCGTCACCGAGCTGCCGGGGACGACGCGGGACCTGGTGCGCGAGGACATCCTCGTCGACGGCATGCCGGTCCGGGTGGTGGATACGGCCGGCCTGCGCAAGGCAGGGGATCGCGTCGAGGAGGAGGGGATTCGCCGGGCCCGGGAAGCCATGGCCCGCGCCGACCTCGTCCTGCTGGTCGGCGCCGGCGACGAGCCGCCGCTGGCACCGGGCGACTTCGCCTTGCCCGCGGCCACGCCGGTGCTGCGGGTGCGGAACAAGACCGACCTGCTGGGACTGCCGCCCGCCACGGGACGCGGGCCAGACGGCCTCGAGGAAGTCCGCCTGTCGGCGCTGACCGGGGCCGGGCTCGAGCTGTTGCGCGACAGGCTGAAGGCTTTCGCCGGCCACGGCGCCGGCGAGGGCGGCAGCTACGCGGCGCGCCGCCGCCACCTCGAGGCGCTGGATCGCGCGGCCGGCGCCGTCGCGCGGGCGCTGGAGTTGCTGCGCGCCGGCAACACGGCGGAACTGGCGGCGGAGGAGCTCAGGGTGGCGCAGGAGGCGCTCGGGGAAATTACCGGGGCGGTGAGCACCGAGGACCTGCTCGGGCGCATTTTCAGCGAGTTCTGTATCGGCAAGTAGCCGTTCAGTCGCGCGGCGCCAGGTGGACGACTTTCCCCGGCTTGGACCCGCCTTTCTCCGAGTAGACCCGGTTGCGGCCCGCGTTCTTCGCGCGATAGAGCGCGTCGTCGGCCCGCGAGAGCGTCTCCTCGGTGGTCTCGCCGTGGCGGTAGACCGCGATGCCGGCGGAGAAGGTGACGGTGATGCCGTGCTCGAAGCGCTCCGCGGCCAGCACTTCCTGCAGGCGCTCGGCGCACTGGCGCGCGCCCTCGAGACCGGTCTCGGGCAGCAGCCCGATGAACTCCTCGCCGCCGAAACGGCCGAAGGCGTGGCGCCGCCGGCCCGGGGATATGATGTCCACCGCGCGCAGCTCCCGCCGCGCGATCTGGGCGAAGCGGCTCAAGACCCGGTCGCCCGCCACGTGGCCGTGGCGGTCGTTGATGTTCTTGAAGTGGTCGAGGTCGAAAATGATGATCGCGAAGGGCGCGTGGCGACGCTCGGAGCGGGCCCGCTCTTCCTCCAGCGCCTTCATGATGTAGCGCCGGTTGTAGGCCGAGGTGAGGTGGTCGCGCTCGGCCGCGCGCTGCGCGTTCTTGACGTGCTGCTGCAGCGCTTCGTTCTGGGTCCGCAGCGCCGCGCGCAGCTGCGCCACGTGGGTGCCGAAGAAGGTGCACCACAGCAGGCAGGACGCGAGCACCAGCAGCCGCATCGCCTCGTGGTAGAGGTTCAGTTCAACGCCCCGGTGGACCAGGTCGGCGGCGACGACGACCACGTAGCCGGCCATGGCCAGCAGCGTGAGCTGGAGAAAATCCTCCCGGTCGAGCCGGAAGATCCCGAACAGCATGATGACGATGTAGACGACCATCATCAGGCTGCGGTCCGCGTGGGAGGCGCCGATGACGACCAGGATCCAGAACAGCCCGACCGTGACCTGGGCCTTGGTCATGGACGGATCGGCGAAGCTTAGACTGCGCCCCGAGCGCAGCATGTACCAGAACCAGGCATTGGACAGCGCCACGCCGCCGAGCATGACGAGCATCAGCCAGAGCGGCATCTTGATCAGGTCGCCGGCCCAGCCGAGCAGCGCGATGGTGGCCCACAGGCCGTAGGAGGCGAGCGCCATGTAGAAGCGGCGCAGCCGGACTTCGAGGCGCGGGTCGCCCGGTCCCCGGTCCCTTGTTACCGCCAGCGCTTCGCCTGTCGGCTTGCCCAACCGTTTTCCCCCGTTGTGGCTACCCCGGTCCCAGCGGGCCGGGACCTGAAGAATGACGGCTTATGGTGATGTCTTCTGTGACCGCATTCTCATCTGGGGGGCGATTCCGGCCAAAGCGTGCGCTGAACCGGGCGTCGCCACGCGGGTATGATTGGCGCCGCGGCCGTGACGACCGTGGGCGATGGGCGAATTATGGCAGTGCAACATCCAGGGCAGTTCGAGGTGATCGTGATCGGCGGCGGCCATGCCGGCACCGAGGCGGCGCTGGCGGCTGCGCGCATGGGCGCGCGCACCCTGCTCCTGACCCACAGCATCGAGACCATCGGCCAGATGAGCTGCAATCCCGCCATCGGCGGCATCGGCAAGGGCCACCTGGCGCGCGAGATCGATGCCCTGGGCGGTGCGATGGCGCGGGCCGCGGACGCTGCCGGCATCCATTTCCGCACCCTGAATGCGCGCAAGGGCCCGGCCGTGCGCGCCACCCGCGCCCAGGCCGATCGCGCGCTGTACCGCGCGGCCATCCGCCGCCTGGTCGAAACCCAGCCGAACCTGGCCCTGTTCCAGCAGGGCGCCGGCGACCTCCTGATCGAGGGCGACCGCGTCGCCGGCGTGGTCACAGAGACGGGACTGGTGTTCCGCGCGCCCGCCGTGGTGCTGACGGTCGGCACCTTCCTCGGCGGCCGCATCCACGTCGGCGAGACGAGTTACGCCGGCGGCCGCGCCGGGGATGCGCCCGCCAACCGGCTGGCGGCCAGGTTGCGTGAGCTGCCCCTGCGCGTCGGCCGGCTCAAGACCGGCACGCCGCCGCGCCTGGACGCGCGCACCCTGGACTTCTCGGCCATGCGCGCGCAGCCCGGCGACGACCCGCGGCCGGTGTTCAGTTTTCTCGGCCGGCCGGAAGACCACCCGCGCCAGGTGCCCTGCTGGATCACTCATACCAGCGAGCGAACCCACGACATCATCCGCGCGGCCTTGCATCGCTCGCCGATGTACAGCGGCGTGATCGAGGGCGTGGGCCCGCGCTACTGTCCCTCGGTCGAGGACAAGATCACGCGCTTCGCCGGCAAGGCCTCACACCAGGTCTTCGTCGAGCCCGAGGGGCTCGACTCGCGCGAGGTCTACCCGAACGGCATTTCCACCAGCCTGCCCTTCGACGTCCAGTATGAATTCGTCCGCAGCATTCCCGGCTTCGAGCAGGCGCACATCACGCGCCCGGGCTACGCCATCGAGTACGACTACTTCGACCCGCGCGACCTGCGGCCGAGCCTGGAGACGCGTCATTACCGCGGCCTGTTCTTCGCCGGCCAGATCAACGGCACCACCGGTTACGAGGAAGCGGCCGCGCAGGGCCTGCTGGCCGGCATCAACGCGGTGCTCGGCCTGCGGGACGCGCCGGCGTGGGTGCCCGGCCGCCACGAGGCGTATCTCGGCGTGCTGGTCGACGACCTGGTGAGCCGCGGCACCAGCGAGCCGTACCGGATGTTCACCAGCCGCGCCGAATACCGGCTGCTGCTGCGCGAAGACAATGCGGACGAGCGGCTCACCCCGGCGGGCCGTGAACTCGGCCTGGTGGACGACGCCCGCTGGGCCGCCTTCGAGCGCAAGCAGCAGGCCGTAGCGCAGGAGACGGCCCGGCTGGCGGGCTGCCGCGTGAAGCCGGAGACGCTCGACCCGGAGCGCGCCGCCGCCTTCCCCGGCGGTGCGCCCAGGCGGGAGGCTACGGCCCTCGAGCTGCTCCGCCGTCCGGAAGTCTCCTATGCGGACCTGCTGGCGCTGGGCTGCGTCGAGGGCGCGGGCGTGGCGCCGGAAGTGGCGCAGCAGATCGAGGTCCGCACGCATTACGACGGCTACATCCGCCGGCAGGAGCAGGAGATCGAGCGCCAGCGGCGCCACCAGACCGCCCCCCTGCCGGACGACCTCGACTATGCCGAGGTCCGCGGCCTGTCGCACGAGGTGCGCCAGAAGCTCGCCGCGGCCCGGCCCGCGACGCTCGGCCAGGCGGCGCGGCTGCCCGGCGTGACGCCGGCCGCTGTCTCGCTGCTGATGGTGCATCTCAAGCGCCGGCGGCCGGCCCGCGGGGAGGTCGCATGAGGCGCGCACTGGCACTGGCGCTTGCCTGTCTGTTGATGTTTTCGGTCGCCGGGTGCGGGCCGGCGCCCGACCCGGAGGCCCGTGACGGCGAGATGCAGGCGCCCATCGTGTTCCGGCGCGGCAACGGGCCGGAGCCGGAGACGCTGGACCCGCAGCGGGCCCAGGACGAGAACAGCCGCGACATCATCCGCGACCTGTATGAGGGCCTGGTGGCCGAGACCAGCACCGGCGAACTCGTGCCCGGCGCGGCCTCGTCCTGGGCGGTGAGCGATGACGGACTCGAGTGGACGTTCGAGCTGCGGCCGGATGGACGCTGGTCCAATGGCGACGCGCTGACCGCCGCGGATTTTGTCGCCGGTTTTCGCCGCGCCGTGGACCCGGCCACCGCCAGCACCGAGGCCGGGCTGCTCATGCCGGTAGCCGGCGCGGGCGCCATCATCGCCGGCGAGGCGCCGCCGGAGACGCTCGGCGTGCGGGCGCCGGCGCCCCATCGCCTCGTGCTGACGCTGGCGCGCCCCACCCCCTACCTGCTGGGCCTGCTGACCCATCCCATCACTTTCCCGGCACACCGCCCCAGCCTGGCCGAGCACGGCAACGGCTTCGCCCGCCCGGGCCGGATGGTGTCCAACGGCGCGTATCGGCTGGACGCCTGGGAGCCCCAAAGCCACGTGCACCTGGTGCGCAACGAGTTCTTTCGCGAGCGCCCGCAGGTGGACGAGGTGCGCTTCATGACGTTCGACCTGGCGGAGGCCGAGCTGAACCACTACCGCACGGATGCGCTGGACTACACTTCGCAGATCCCGCTCGCACGGTTCGAATGGCTGCAGGAGAATCTCGGCGACGAGCTGCGCCTGGCGCCGGCGCTCACCGCCCAGTACTGGCTGTTCAATACCCTCCGGCCGCCGACCGACGACCTGCGCGTGCGCCAGGCGCTGGCCATGGCTGTCGACCGGCAGCAGCTGGTTGAAGCGGTGCTCGGTTCCGGCGATCGGCCGGCCTACGGGCTCGTGCCGCCGGGCGTGCTCAACTACGCTTCGCAGTCCTTCGCGTGGCGCGACCTGACCATGGCGCAACGCATCGAGCAGGCGCGCGCCCTGCTGGCGGAAGCCGGCTACGGCCCCGACAACCCGCTGCGGCTGACCGTGCACTACAACACCGACGACAACCTGCGCCGGGTGGCGATCGCCGTGACCTCGATGTGGCGGGAGCACCTGGGCGTCGAGGCCGCGCTGCATAACGAGGAGTTCCGCGTCATGCTGTCCCGCCGCCGGAACCCGGACCAGTGGCAGGTGCTGCGCCTGTCCTGGCGGGGCGATTACAACGACGCCTCCAATTTTCTCGAGATCCTGACGCCGACCGGCGCGGTGCCGGACACGGGGTGGGACGACGAGGAATACGTGCGGCTGCTGGAGGCGGCCGCGCGAGAGCAGGACCCCGCGGAGCGCCGCGCACTGCTCGAGGCCGCGGAGCGGCGCATGCTCGAGTTCGTCCCCATCCTGCCGCTGTACCACCCGGTCAGCAAGCACCTGGCGAAGCCCTGGTTGCGCGGGGACGAGCCCAACATCCTCAACCGCACCTACACGCGCAACATCTCTATCGACGTGGCGCAGCGAGGGTTCTGAGATGCCCGGGTCACGGCTCGCGTGGGGGCTTCCGCTGCTGCTCGGGGCCGGCGCGATCGTCTGGCTGGCGCTGCAGCCGGACGATCCGCGGCCGGTGGCCGAAGGGCCGCCGGTGCGCGAGTTCGTCCGCGGCAACAGCGCCGACCCGGAATCGCTCGATCCGCTGCAGGCGCGCAGCGAGCCGGCCCTGAACATCCTGCGTGACCTGCACGAGGGCCTCACCACGCTCGACGCGCGGGGCCGCGTCGTGCCCGGCGCGGCCCGCAGCTGGACCGTGTCGGCCGACGGCCTGGCATGGCGTTTCGAGCTCGACCCCGCGGCACGCTGGTCGGACGGCCGGGCCGTCACGGCGCAGGATTTCGTGACCGCCTTCGCGGCCCTTGCCGATCCGGCCATCGCCTCGCCGCAGCGCGCCCTGTTCGGGGCCGTGGCCGGCGTCGCGGCCGAGGGCGAGGAGGTGGTGGTGATCGAGCTCGAGCAGCCGACGCCCTGGCTGGACGAGCTGCTCGCCCACCCGGCCGCCGGCCCCCGGCGCCAGGACGTGCCGGCGGACGGCCGGGTCTCCAGCGGGGCGTTCCGGCTGGTGGAGCGCGTGCCCGGCTCGCACCTCATCGCCGAGCGCAACCCCGCATACCGGGCGGCCGCCATGGTGGCGCTGGACCAGGTCCGTTACCTGTCGCTGTCGGACCAGGCCAGCGAGCTGTCGCGCTATCGCGCCGGCGAGATCGACATGACCTACACGGTGCCGGTCGCGCGCGTGCCGTGGCTGCAGGAGAACCTGCCCGGGGAGCTGCGCATCAGCCCCTACCTGGCAGTCTACTTTTACGGCTTCAATACCCGCCGCCCGCCGCTGGACGACCCGCGGGTGCGGCGCGCGCTGTCGCTGGCGATCGACCGCGACCTGGTTGCGGGGCGCGTGGTGGGCGCCGGCGAGCTGCCCGCCTGCAACCTGGTGCCGCCGGGAATTCCCGGCTACGCCTCCCCGCCGGACCCGCTCTGCAAGCAGCGCCGCAGCGAACGCCTCGAGCGTGCCCGGGCGCTGCTGGCCGAGGCGGGATACGGCCCGGAACGGCCGCTGCGGCTGGAGATCCGTTACAACAGCGGCGAGGTGCACGACCGGGTGGCCGTGGCGGTGAGCGCCTTCTGGCGCGAGGGCCTCGGTATCGAGACGGATCTCGTGCGGGAGGAATTCCGGGTGCTGCTCGGCAATGTCCGCGCCGGCGAGGTCACCCAGGTCTACCGCGGCAGCTGGATTGCCGACTTCGCCCAGCCCGACAGCTTCCTCGGCATTCTCGCCGCCGACAGCCCGGTCAACGGCACCGGCTGGTCGGACCCCGAGTTCGACCGGCTGCTGCGCGCGGCCGCGGCGGCGCCGCCGGATGAGCGGGCCCGCCTGCTGGCGCAGGCCGAGGCCCTGCTGGTCGAGGCCGCGCCGCTGATGCCCCTGTATTTCTACGTCAGCAAGAAGCTGGTGAAGCCCTGGGTCAGCGGCATCGAGGACAACCCGCTCAACGTGCACCCGAGCCGCTTCGTTTCCGTCCGGCGTCCCTGACGGGCGCGCGCTAAGGCTCCAGCTCGAAGGCGGCGGTGACCATGGCCTCGATGCGGATCAGGCCCGGCTGGTAGGTCTCGCCGCCGCTCATCCCGTCAGCCTCGGCCATCGCCGCGCGCATCATCGGCTGTGGCGGGGCGAA
>NZ_JAALFH010000011.1 GCF_011058255.1 Thioalkalivibrio sp. XN8
CGGCGGGGCGCGCGGCGGGGCGCACGTAGGCGTCCTCGAGGTGCTCGACGAGCTGCGCGTCCCCGTGGACTGCGTGGCCGGCACCAGTATGGGCGCCCTGGTCGGCGGGACCTTCGCCAGCGGCATGCCGCCCCGGGAAATCGAGCGCCGCCTCGGGGAGATCGACTGGGCCAAGGCCATCGCCTTCGCCGGCTGGCGCGACGAGCGGCCGATGCAGCGCAAGCTCTCCGGCGCCACGTACAGCAACAACATCGAGTTCAGCGCCTGGGGCGGCCAGCTGCACGGCAGCGGCGGCTTCATCCCCTCGCAGCACGTCGAGGCGGAAATCCGGCTGCTGATCGGCGACGCCCGCCGCATCCGGGACTTCGACCAGCTGCCCATCCCGTTCCGCGCGGTCGCGACGGACCTCAAGTCGAGCACCATGGTCGTGCTCGGTGAGGGGGACCTCGCCGAGGCGATGCGCGCCAGCATGGCGGTGCCTGGCTTGTTTGCGCCCATCGCGCGCGGCGACTGGGTACTGGCCGACGGCGGCATCGTGCGCAACCTGCCGGTCGACGTGGCCCGCGAACTCTGCGCCGACGTGGTGATCGCCGTGGCCGTGGCCGTGCCAGCCCCCGAGCCGGACGAGCTGCAGTCGTTGTTCGGCGCCGCAGCGCGCTCCATCGACGTGATAACGGAGGCCAACGAAAAGGCGCAGCTGGCCACCCTGGGTCCCATGGACGTGGCCATCACGGTCCCGATCGGCGACATCGGTGCGGTGGATTTCGACCGGGTGCTGGAGACCATCCCGCTCGGCGCGGCGACCGCCTGGGACAAGGCGGAAAGCCTGCGCCGCTACGCCCTGCCGGAGGCCGAGTACCGGGAATGGCGCGCGCGCCTGGGCCGGCCGGCCGCCGGGCCGGTCGAGATTGCCTCGATCGAGTTCCGGCCCCTGCGCCATGCCTCGGCCGCCTACCTGGCCACCCGGATGGCAACGCGGCCCGGCGACCGCGTGACCCCCGTCGAACTCGAGGCGGACATGAACCGGATCTTCGCCAGCGGCGACTTCGAGCGCGTCGACTATCGGCTGCGGCCGCTGCCGGACGGCCGCGCGCGACTGGTGATCGACGCGGTGGAGATGCGGGGCGACACCGACTTCATCCGCTTCGACCTGGGCCTGGCCGGCTCGGCCGGCGGCGATGCCCTGTTCGTCCTGCGCGCCGACCACCGTCGTGAGTGGGTCAACGAGCTCGGCGGCCAGTGGCGCAACGCGCTCCAGCTGGGGCAGCTGTCGGTCCTGGAAACGGCCTTTTACCAGCCGCTCGACACGGCCCAGCGTTACTACGTCGAAACTCTGCTGCGCGGCACCCGTTCGCTGGAAGACTTTTTCATCGCCGGCGACCGGATCGCCACCTACCGGCGCCTGGAAGCGGTCGCCGGACTCGACCTCGGCGTGAATATCGGCAACCACGCCCGGCTGCATGCAGGCCTGCGCATGGGAGCCGCGGACTTCAACCTCGACACCGGCACCCAGGGACTGCTGGACGAGGAGCGCAGCCGGGACAACAGTTTCCTGGTCGGCGGCCTCTACGACACCCGCGACAGCGCCTACCTGCCGACCAGCGGCAGCTATGCCCAGTTCGAATACCGCAACGCCAATCGCTGGCTGGGCGGCGAGGAATCCTACCGCCAGGTCGAGGGCGTCGTCGGCCACACCCTGGACTGGCGCGGCCAGGTGATCCAGCTGGCCGCCGGCGCCGGCGACACCTTGAGCGGCGACCTGCCGAACTACCGCGATTTCAGGCTCGGCGGCGCCCGCAGTTTTCCGGCCCTGCAGCGTGGCGAGCTGCGCAGCGAGGGTTACTGGTCGGGCGCAGCCACCTGGCTGCTGCCGCTGGCCGACATCCAGGTGCTGTTCGGCCAGGTCTTCTACGGCGGCCTCGGCGTGCACTCCCTGCGGGTGCTCGATGCCGTGGACGGCAGCGGCGACCAGACGATTTTCGGCGCCTCTTTCACCCTCGGCGCCCGCACTCCGGTCGGGCCGCTGCTGGTGACCCTGGGCGCGGCCGACAACGACAGCGTGGAACTGCACCTGGCGCTCGGCCGGCCCATTCCCGAGGGCTCGATGCTCGACCGCCTGCAGTGAGTCGCGCCGCCGGGGCGCCCCGGCGGCTCAGTCTGGCGCAGTAACGCGCAGCACGCGTCCGTCGCGACTGTCGGTCAGCAGGTAGATGGCGCCGTCGGGACCCGTAGCGACGTCGCGCAGGCGCTCGCCGAGCTCGCTGAACAGCGTTTCCTGGCCGACCACGCGGCCGTCCTCCAGGTCGATACGCCGCACTTCGCGCGCCACCAGCGCGCTGACCAGCAGGTCGCCGTCCCAGGCGGGAAACTCGCTGCCGCGATACAGCGTCATGCCGGCCGGGGCGATCGACGGCGTCCAGTGCAGCACGGGGTCCGCCATGCCGGGCCGCGAGGTGTAGGGGGAAATTTGCGCGCCCGAGTAATCGACCCCGAAGGTCGCCACCGGCCAGCCATAGTTCTCGCCCGGCTCGATCAGGTTGAGCTCGTCCCCGCCGCGGGGGCCGTGCTCGTGCGCCCACAAGCGGTCGCCGACCGGGTCGAAAACCAGCCCCTGCACGTTGCGATGGCCGTAGCTGTAGATTTCCGGCCGTGCCCCCTCGCGCCCGACGAAGGGATTGTCCGGCGGTACGCTGCCGTCGGGCCGGATGCGCACGATGGTGCCGGTGTGGCTGTCCAGGCGCTGGGCCTGTTCGCGGTAATCGAAAGCGTCGCCCAGCCCGATGACCAGCGTGCCGTCGCCGAGGAAATCCATGCGACCGCCGTAGTGGACCGGCCGGTCGCGCGGCGGCTCGATGTCGAAGATCACGTCGACGTCGACCAGCTCGTGGTCCCGCAGGCGGCCGCGCACCACGCGCGTG
Source organism: Thioalkalivibrio sp. XN8 (assembly GCF_011058255.1). Lineage (GTDB taxonomy): Bacteria > Pseudomonadota > Gammaproteobacteria > Steroidobacterales > XN24 > XN24. The sequence continues at coordinate 2,919 of NZ_JAALFH010000011.1, forward strand.
CCGCTGGCGGCGGCGTCGCCGTGCGCCAGCGACAGGTAAATCCAGCCGTTCTCCGCGTAGTCAGGGTCGAGCAGCACCTCGAACAGGCCGCCCTGGCTGCGCACGAAAGCCTCCGGCACGCCGCGCACCGGCTCCGGCAGCAGCTCGCCGTCCGCAATCACCCGCAGCCGTCCCGCCCGCTCGGTCACGAGCCGGCGCCCGTCGGGCAGGAAGGCGATCGACCAGGGATGCTCGAGCCCGGTGGCGACGGTCTCGACCCGGTACTCGGCCGCCGGGACGGCGGCCGGCACGGCGGCGAGGAAGGCGAGAGCGAGGCAGGGCAACAGTCGGATGGCGTTCATGGCGTGCTTTGAGCTTGATGGCCTGCAACAATAATAGCCGCCCCGGCGCGTTCGGGGCGACCGTGGTCATGGCCTGGCCGAAGGGGAGCCACCCGATGAAATTCCTGCGCCTGTTGCTGGCCTGGCTGCTGGCCGCCGTCCTTGCCGGGATTCTCGGCAGCGTTGTCCAGACCCAGTTCAGCCTGGCGGCGATCGCCGGGCTCGGCGCGCCCGTGCCGCTCGACGTCCGCCTGCTCACCACGCTCCGGGACCTCGCGGGCTTTGCACCCATGCTTGTGCTCCTCACCGCCGGCGGCTTCCTGCCGGCTTTCCTGGTGGCGGGCCTGCTGCTGCGCTGGTGGCCGCGCCGGCGCACGTTCCTCTACACGCTCGCCGGTGCGGCGGCCCTGGGCGTGATCCTGCTGCTGATGGATGCCACGCTGCCGGTCACCGCCATCGGCGCCGCGCGCTCGCCGCTGGGCATCGGGGCGCTGGTCCTGGCCGGTGCGGCCGGCGGCCTGGCCTTCGCCCGGCTGGCGCCGGCACGGCGCGCCCCGGGCGTGGCATGAGCCCGTCGACCGCTGCTAAGCTGCGGAACCCGACGGGCCCAGGCGCGGTCGTATTCGGGTCTGGAACAAGTATTCCCCACGAGGAGTTGTCGGAATGAGAAAGTCTGCTGCCCTGCTGAGCCTGCTGGCCGTCGTCGCGGCGTCGCCCGCCCTGGCCGGCGACGTCATTCGCCTGTCCGAGCCGGTCGAGGTCGGCGCAGGTTACGAGGTCTTCGGCGCGCCCGTGGGCGAGATCGGCGAGCCGGTCCGCCTCGGCGAGATCGTCGCCGCCAGCGACAAGTATGCCGGCGAGCAGGTCCTCGCCACCGCCAAGGTCGCCAAGGTGTGCCAGAAGAAGGGCTGCTTCTTCGTCGCCCATGACGGCGACGTCACGGCCCGCGTGACCTTCGTCGACTACAGCTTTTTCGTGCCCACCGACTCGGGCGGCAAGGACGTGACCATCGTCGGCACCTTCAACCGCAAGGTCTTGTCCGAAGCGCAGGCGAAGCACTATGCCGAGGACGCCGGCGACGATCCGGCCAAGGTGCGGGGGCCGCGCGAGGAGTACGCGATCGTCGCGACCTCGGTGGTCATCCCCACGACCTGAGCTGTGCTCTGGCCCGACCGCAGCTTGTTGCGCGGCTTCGTCACCTGCCTGCCAGGGATAGTTTTCGGGTGTGCCCCCGCCCTTTGGGCAGGCCTTCCTGAACCGGGCTGAGCGGTGGCCCGACTTGCGGTGGTCGCAGGACGAGCCCGTTACGGGTCGGCCGAGCGGCATAAAGATTTCCAAGCGAGGGCGACCCGTAACGGGCTCGTCCACGCAAGGGCAGCACGGTCAGGCCAGGCGGTCGAGCCGGAGCCGCTGGCGCTCGTCGAACAGCCGCCGGCTCGCCGCCATCACCGCAGCCACGGTGCCGAAGCCGGTGCCGACCGCGATCATGAAGAAGACCAGCACCTGGTATTTCACCGCCAGGGCCGGCGGGCTGCCGCCCAGGATTTGGCCCGTCATCATGCCGGGCAGGCTGACCACGCCCGCGGCCGCCATGCCGTTGATGATCGGGATCATGCCGCTGCGCATGGCGTCGCGGCGCAGGTCGGCGACAGCGTCGCTCCAGCTCATGCCCAGCATCAGCCGGCCCTCGATCACGGTGCGCTGGCGCCAGGCCGTGTCCGTCAGGCGGTCCATGCCCAGCGCCACCCCGGTCATGGTGTTGCCGAGCAGCATCCCGAGCAGCGGGATGGCGTATTGCGGCGTGTACCAGGGCTGCGGCCCGACGATGGCCAGCAGCGCGAATACGGTGACGGCGAAAGACGAGATGAACATCGACACCGTGCCGATAGCGAAGGCCCAGCCCCCGGTCATCCGCCGCTTCTGGCGCGCCATCACCTCGCGGCCGGCCAGCAGCAACATCACCACGGCCATCAGCGCTACCCAGTGAAAGGCTGCGACCGAGAACAGCGCCTCCAGCACCAGGCCCACCAGCGCCAGCTGGATGACCATGCGCGTGGCCGCAACCACCAGGTCGCGGCTCAGGCCCAGGCGGCCGAAGTAGGTGACGACCGCCAGTGCCAGCACCAGCGCGGCGCCGATCGCCAGCTGCCACCAGGCGAGATCGATCAGTTCCTGCTGCACGGCTGCTCCTCCAGGCGGTCGCCGCGGATGGCGAAGTGGCGGTCGCCGACGCGCGCGATCTGGTCCTGGTCGTGGGCCACCCACAGCACCGGCATGCCCTCCCGCCGGCAATAGTCACGCAGCCACGCTTCCACCTGCCGCGCCAGTGCCGGATCGAGATTGGCGGTCGGCTCGTCCAGCAACAGGGCGCGCGGCTCGTGCGACAACGCGCGCAGCACGGCGAGGCGCTGTTTCTCGCCCGAGGACAGCCGGCCGATTTCCCACTCCAGCGCGCCTTCGTCGAAGCCGAAAGCCTCCATGCTGCCCGGCACCGGATCGAGGAAATGCTCCTTCACGGTGTCGGCCCACCAGCTGCTCTCGGCCGGCACCAGCATCACCCAGCCGCGCCAGCAGTGGGCGGCAACCGCGGCGCGCTCGTCGCTGCCGAGCGCCGCCTCGCCCTCGTGCGGCTCGAGATCGGCGATGGCGCGCAGCAGCCGGGTCTTGCCTGAGCCCGACTCGCCGGAAAGGCAGACGATTTCGCCGGGCTCGACCTCCAGGTTGACGCCGCGCAGCGGCCCCACCCCCAGCGCGCGCAACACCAGCGCGTCGCCGCCGTCGGCGCGCTCCTTCGACTGTCCTGCAGCCTCACCCAAAGCGACCGTCACTCCTCATTAGCCGAGCCGGGGACCCGCAGTGTAGCGGCTCGGCGCTAGAATGACGCCATGCAAACGCGGGCCTGCGACGTGGCGATCATCGGCGGCGGCATCATCGGCCTGGCTTGCGCCTGGTACCTGCGCGCGGCCGGGCGCGACGTCGTGGTGCTCGAGCGCGAGCAGCCGGGCGCCGGCGCCTCGCACGGCAACTGCGGCACCATCACGCCGAGCCATGCCCCGCCCCTGCCCGAGCCCGGCGTGCTCGGCCGCGCCCTGAAGTGGATGCTGCAGCCGGACGCTCCGCTCTATATCCCGCCCCGCTTCGACCCTGCGCTCTGGGCCTGGCTGCTGCGCTTTGCGGCGCATTGCAACCGGGCCGACCATGCGCACGCCACGCGGGTGCGGGCACAGCTGCTCAATGACTCGAGCGCGGCACTGGAGGCGCTGATCGCCGAAACCGGGATCGACTGCGCTTTCGAGCGCCGCGGCCTGCTGTACGTTTTCCGCCAGCCCACCTGGCGGGAACGCTTCGGGGACCTGCCGGAGACCCTCGCGCCACTCGGCATCCGCGCGGAAGCCTGGGACGGCCGGCGCACCGAGGAGGAAGAGCCGGCGCTGCGGGCCGGCGTCAGCGGCGGCATCTGGTTCCCGGACGACGCCCACCTGCGGCCCGAGCGGCTGGTGGCCGGCCTGGCCCGGGCGGTCCGGGCGGCCGGGGTGGAGCTGCGCGCGGGCGCGCCGGTCACGGACCTGGCCGTGCGGGACGGCCGGATCGAGACAGTGGTCACGCCGGATGCGCGGTGGCAGCCGCGCGAGGTCGTGCTCGCCATCGGCGCCTGGTCACCGCGGCTGGCGCGCCGGCTCGGCTTTCGCCTGCCGATCCAGCCCGGCAAGGGCTACTCGATGACCTTCGACCGCCCCGGGCTGGCGCCGCGGCGCGCCCTGGTGCTGAAGGAGTCCAGCGTCTGCGTCACGACCTGGCCCGACGGATTCCGGCTCGGCAGCACCATGGAGTTCTCGGGTTTCGACAGCCGGCTGAACCCAGTCCGGCTCGCCGCATTGCGGCGCGCGGCAGAGACGCACCTGCGCGAGCCGGGCGCCGGCGAACCGCAGGAAGCGTGGTCCGGCTGGCGGCCCATGACGCCGGACGACATCCCCGTTATCGGGCGCCCGCCGGGCCTGCAGAATGCCGTCGTCGCGACGGGGCATGGCATGCTCGGCATGAGCATGTCGGCCGCGACCGGCCTGCTGGTGCGCGACATCCTGCTCGGCGAGGCGCCGGCAAGCCGGCTCGCCCCGCTCGCGCCCGGACGGTTTACCTGGGCCGCGGGAAAAGGCTGAACTCGACGCGGTTGTTGCGCGCCGCGATGGCGTTCCACTCGCCGGCCGTCGTCACGTCGGGCGGAAAATCGCGCAAGCGCTGCGAGTCGCGGCTGCCGCGCAGCACCACCTCGAGGTCGATGCCGCCGCGGCTCAGCATGGGCGCCGCGGCGAGGAACTCCTGGAAGGCGCTGGACTGCGCCGCGGCGGGCGTGGCCTCGGCCAGCGGGTTGCCCACCACTTCGCAGGCGGTGAGCGGCGTGTCCGGGTCGGCCAGGCGATAGCGGCCCGTGGTCTCGTCCACCTGCATGCAGAACTCGCCGAGGTGGGCGTCCAGGCGCACCGAGCCGTCGAAGCCCGCCGCGGTCAGCCGCGCCAACAGCTCGGTCACCTGCTCCAGCCGCCGGTCGTCGAAGGGCAGCTCGCCGAAGCCGAAGCGCGTGTCCTGGCTGGTCGCCCAGCCCAGTGCCCCCACCAGCACGCGGTAGGCGGCGTCGGCGTCACCGGCGCCCGCGGTGCGCGGGCCCAGCGGGCCGTCCTGCGTCAGGCTGTCGATGGTCTCGGCCTGGGCGGCAATGGCCTGCCGCAGGCGGGCGTTGTCGGCCACCGCCTCGTTGCGCTGCTGGCTCGCCTGGCTGAACAGCAGGAACAACAGCGCAATCGGCACGATGACAAGGACCAGCAGCGTGGCCACCACGCCCCAGTTCGTGCCGCGCGAACCTGCCTCCGCCTCCTGGCGCGCCAGCTCGGCCTCGGCTTTCTGGCGTCCCCAGATCTCCTCCGCCACCCGGCGGGCGAAGTCGCGGTTGCTGGCCAGGATGTCGGTGCGCAGCTCGAGGTGCTGGTCCTGCAGCGTTCGCGTGATCAGCGCCTGGACGGAGGCGCCCATGGCCTGGCGCTCGAGGGCGCGGTCGGTCTCGTCCTCGCCGTCCGTCTCGGCCTCCTCGGTGCGCCGGCGGAGCGCCGCGCGCCGGTCCTTCACCAGGCCCAGCTTGAGCAGCATCTCGAACAGCACGCCCGGCTTGACGTCCTTGGGCAGCACGCCGACAGCGCCGAGCGCCCGGGCCTGGCCGACGTAGACCTCGCCTTCCTTGGCCGTGTACATCATCACCGGGATGAGCGCCGTGCGCGCGTCGGCCTTGATCGCCGACACGGCCTCGAAGCCGTCCATCCCCGGCATGCTGTGGTCCATGAAGATGACGTCGACGGCCTGGTGCCGGAGGAATTCGATGGCGTCCTCGCCGGACTCGGCGAAATCCACCTGGACGTCATAGCGCTCCAGCATGCGTTGCAGGGCTACACGGGCAGCCCTGGAGTCGTCGACGACGAGAGCACGCTTCTGCGCCATGGGCGAGACTTTCCTTCACTTCAGGCCATTAGTCCAGCCCGGGGCGTCCTGCTACCCTTGCGCCATGCGGCGCGACGAATTCGAACAGGTGGTCGACGAAGTCCTCGACCATCTCCCCGACTGGGCCCTGGAGCGAATCGACAACCTGCGCGTCGTGGTCGAGGAGTGGCCGACCGCCGAGCAGGATCCGGACGACCAGGGCCTGCTCGGGTTGTACGACGGCATCGCCCTGCCGGAGCGCGGCCTGGACTATGTCGACGTGATGCCCGATACCATCTGGATCTTCCGCCAGCCGCACCTGGAGCTCGGCCTGGTGGGCGAGGGGCTGCGCGAGGAGATTCGCCGCACCGTGCTGCACGAGCTGGCCCATTACTTCGGCCTCGACGACGACTACCTGGACGAGATCGGCTGGGGCTGATCTGGGGCCTGTCCCTAGGACCGGTCCCGGGGACCGGTCCTAGGGACAGGCCCCGGTTCACCAGCCGCCGCCGCCGCCCCCGCCGCCGCCGCCGCCGGAGAACCCCCCGCCGCCCGAAGACGAGCCCGGCGCCGTCGAGGCCGAGGCGATCGCCGAGGTCAGCGAGGCGCCGACGCCGGAGGTAAAGGTCCCGAGCGAGCGGGCGTTGAAGTGCCCGTGGTACCACCCGGGGCGCCAGGCCCGGTCACGACCGGCCTCGAGCCGGGCGAACACCGCGGCGAACTTCTCGGCCCAGGCCTGCTCCACCCCCAGCGCCAGGGCGAAGGGGAGGTAGCGCTCGAACAGCTCGGGGGTCTTCTCGGGCGGGTTGCGCAGGTTGAGCTCGTCCTTCTCGGCCACCTCGAGGTAGCTCTTGAAGCCCTCCAGCTTGTCCATCAGCCGGCGCCCCCGGGCGGTCGGGGCACGAAGCAGCCAATAGAACAGCGGCAGGGCTGCGATCATCAGGCCGAACAGCACGAACACCAGCGGTCGCCATGCTTCCAGCAGGCCTACTGCAATACCCAGCCCCAGGATGGCTCCCGCCGCCGGCAACAGCAGCGTGCCGTTGGTGATGAAGTAGATTTTCTCGTAGTCGCGCTTGAGCGCCTTGCGGTGGGCCTGCTTGGCGCCCGCCAGCAGCCGGTGGTTGTCCTGCTCGAGCTCGACCTTGGGGCCATCCTCGAACAGGGCGGCGAGCAACGCCTTTTCGCCGGCCGCCAGGGCTTCGCCCGAAGACGCCCGCTGCAGCGTGTAGTCGCCGTCCGACTCGAAGATTTCGACGTGGCCCTTCACCGCCAGGTTGACCACCGCGGCGACGAAGGCCCGGTTGTCGTAGCCCATCCTGCTGATGAAGCGGGCGGAGGCAGGGGAGTACCCGCCCGGCGGTTCATAGTGAGGAAAGATCACGCCGCGCGGCGGGTCCAGACCATAGCGGCGCCAGGCCCAGCCCAGGTAACCGAGCACCACCAGCAGCCCGCTGCCCGCCAGCAGCAGTCCCCTGTTGTCCCGTAGCAGCCAGCCCAGCCGCTCCTCCGCAGTGGGCTCATCGACATGTCCCTTCGGCCAGCTGACGACGATTGTCAGGCCCTCGCGCGGGCCGAGCGGCCGGCCGGCCGCGATGCGCACGGACTGGCCCTCGAGGCCGGCCTCGTAGGCCTGCTCACGGCTGCCTTGCGGGCCGGTGAAAGCCGTCGCGCGGATCGCGTCGGCCGGCACCGAATCCGGCAGGCGGACCAGCGCCCGGGCCGCGTCGATGGGCAGGTCCCAGCCGGTACCGGTGACGTTCCAGTAGAGCTCGTCGTGGTCGTCGAAGAAGCCCAGCTGGCGATCGGTCCGGTAGCGGATCACGTACTCGTGCCGGCCTGGTTCGAGCCGGCGGTCCGCGCTGCCGGCATAGACGCGCACCCCGTTGCTGCGCCGCTCGGTGTGCCAGGGCTCGGGCTGGCCGTTGCGCCGGACCTCCAGCACCTCGAAGCCGACGCGATAGCGGTTGCCGTAGCGGTCCCGGTAGTCGGTGGGGAAGTCGCGGAAGATGCCGCGCCGGATCATGTTCCCTTCGGCCTGGACGGCGATGGTCTCGCTCACCGTCATGGTGGCGTCGGCATGCACCTCGATCTCGCCCTGGTAGTCGAGAATCCGCTCCGCGGCGCCGGCGCCGGTGCTCGCCAGGGCCACCAGCACCATCGCCAGAGCGACTCCCCAGGGCGCGCGCATCAGCCGAGCTCCACGCGTGGCGCCGCCCGGACTTCCTCTTCGTCGACGGCGAAGAACTCCGCCGGCCGGAAGGCGAAGGTGCGGGCCACGAACAGGTCGGGGAAGGTCTCGATGCGGGTGTTGTAGATGCGCACGGCGCCATTGTAGTAGCGCCGGGCGTACTGCAGCTGGTCCTCGGTATCGACCAGGTCGCGCTGCAGCTGCAGGAAATTGCCGTCCGCCTTCAGCGTGGGGTAGGACTCGGCGAGCGCGATCAGTCGATGCAGCCCGGCCGCCATCTCGTCCTCGAGGCGGGCCTTGTCGGGCAGCCGGCTGGCGGCCTCGGCGCGCGTCCTGAGTTCGGTGACGGCACTCAGCGTGGCCCGCTCGTACCCGGCGTAGGCCCGCACCGCATCGACCAGCCGCGGCACCAGGTCATGGCGCCGCGTGAGCTGGACGTCGATGTCGCTCCACGCGGAGCGTACGCGGTTGCGGTCACGCACCAGCCGGTTGTAGACCCACACGCCCCACAGCAGGAGGACCGCGACCAGCGTCAGCAACAGGATCGACATGCACGGACCTCCGTCGGGATGGGGCCTGTCCCCAGGACATGTCCTGGGGACAGGCCCCAGCTTAACCGCTGATGGCCAGCTTCTCGCGGTGATACAGGCGCGCGGCGACCAGCCACAGCAGCAGCCCGAGGCCGAGGCCGGCGCCCGCATACACCAGCCATTCGAGCGCCGAGATCGTCTCCGCCCGCAGGACCATCAGCAGGGCCTGGTTCTGGGCCAGGAACGGCACGGCGAACATCCAAAGCTGGTTCTTCACCGGGCTGATCAGCAGCACCACGGTCGGAATGATCGGCAGCAGCATCAGCACGCTCATATAGCTCTGCGCCTCCTTCACCGACTTCACGCTGGCCGAGATCAGGGTCAGCAGCGTGGTGCCGATCAGCACCATCGGGGCCAGGATGGCGAGCAGCTTGGCCATGGCGAGGAAGGACACGTCCACGCCCTCGAACGGCCCCGAGCCGGCGAACTGGAAGCTGAGCTTGAAGCTCAAGAGGATCAGCAACAGGCTGAGCATGCCGAAGGCGCAGGCCGCGGCGATCTTCCCGCTCATGATGGCCTCCCGACTCGAGGGCGTCGCCAGCAGGGGTTCCAGCGACTGTCGTTCGCGCTCCCCCGCCGTGACGTCGATCACCAGGTAGGCGCCGCCGAGGAAGGCGCTCAGGATCAGCAGGTAAGGCAGGAATGCCAGCGCCATCCCGCGGCGCGCCTCGGGCGTGGACAGGTCGCGGCGCCCGGAAACCACGGCTTCGCCCAGTGCCGGGTCCACCCCGCGCATCATGAGCCGCATGGTCGCGACCTGGCGGCTGTAACCGCGCAGGTTGCCCTCGACCCGGCCAACCGGGATGCGCGAGTCCTGGCGGGAGCTGTCGTAGAGGATCTCCACCAGCGCCGGCCGGCTGTCGCGCCATCGCTGCGCGAAGCCCTCGGGGATGTGCAGGATCACCTCGTATTCCTGCGCCCGGATCGCCGCCTCCGGATCGGCCGGCGGGTCGATCACCGCGATGTTCTGGGTCTCGAGGAAGGCGATGAGGTTCGGCGCGCGCTCGGCGCCGATCACCGGCAGCTCCAGGGTGCTTTCCAGCTGGGTGCGGGCACGCTGCTCGGCCAGGGCGCCGATGCCGAGGATCATTGCCGGGAAGATCAACGGCCCCATGAACAGGCCGAGCATGACGGTGCGCCGGTCCCGGAACAGGTCCAGCAACTCCTTCTTCATCACAGTCCAGACGACGCTCATGCCGCGAGCCCCTCTTCCGAGCCGATCAGCTTGACGAAGGCGTCCTCGAGGTTCTCCTCGCCGCTGATGCGGCGGAGCTCGTCGGCGCTGCCCTGGGCCGTGACCTTGCCCTTGGCGATGATCACGATGTGGTCACACAGCAGGCCGACCTCCTGCATGATGTGGCTCGACAGGATCACGCAGCGCCCCTGGGCCTTGAGCGCCTGGAGGAATTCCCGCAGCCCGCGGGTCGTCATCACGTCCAGCCCGTTGGTGGGCTCGTCCAGGATCACGTTTTTCGGGTCGTGCACCAGCGCGCGGGCGATCGCGGTCTTGGTGCGCTGCCCCTGCGAGAAGCCTTCGGCCTGGCGGTCGATGAAGTCCTCCATGCCGAGGGCCTGCACCAGCCGCTCCGTGCGCTGCGAGATCTCGCCCTCGTCGAGGCCGTGCAGGCGTCCGAAGTAAGCGATGTTCTCGCGCGCCGTGAGCCGCTTGTAGACGCCGCGCGCGTCGGGCAGCACGCCCAGTGCCCGCCGCACCCGGGCGGCATCCTGCTCCACGTCGAGGCCGTCGACGAGCACCCGGCCCTGGTCCGGGCGCATCAGGGTGTACAGCATCCGGAGCGTGGTGGTCTTGCCCGCGCCGTTGGGCCCGAGCAGGCCGGTGATCCGCCCGTCGCGCGCCTCGAAGCTCGCTCCGTCCACCGCCCGGACCGGGCCGGACTTGGTCTTGAAAGTCTTGTGCAGGTTTTCGACCTTGATCATCGCTCGCCCCTCAGGGTTCCCAGCCGTACAGGCCCGAGAAAGGCGGCCGCGCCGCCAGCCGGTCCAGGCATTCGGCGTCCAGCGCCGCCGGGTCGCCGGATTCCAGGAACTGCGCCGCCAGCTTGGGCATGCAGCCCGTGCCGAGCACGCTGTGGCCCTGGCCCGGCAGGACCAGGTGCCGGACGTTGTCCAGGGCCGCGGCAACCTCGTCGCCGTAACGGGGCGGCGTCACCGGGTCGTGCTCGCCCGACAGGATCAGGACCGGGAACGAACCGGTCAGCGGCGCGCGGAAGTTCGCGGGGCGCTCGCCCCGGGGCCACAGGGCGCACTGCTCGACCAGCACGTCGACCAGTTGCGAGCCCAGCACCGTGTCCTCGTCGGCGGGATCGACCGCCAGGTCGGCGGCATCCTCGGTGCACATCACCGAGTTGTGCATGCCGGTGGCGATCTGGCCGCCGAGATCGGTCACCATCATCCGGGTCATGGCCAGCAGCGCCTCGTAGTCGCCCTGGTGGGCCCGCCGGACCACCAGCGGCACGGCGGCCGCGGTGAGCGGCGAATAGGCATAGAGCCGCAGCACCGTCGCCAGGTGCCCGTGCGTCGGCACTTCTTCCCGCCACTCGCCGCTGGTCGGGTCGCGATAGCGCACCGGCTCGAGCCCGCCGGGCTCGAGCCGGGCGGCCAGTTCATCGAGCAGCGCCCGCGGATCCCCGACGGCCTCCTCGCAGGCAGCCGTCTCGCGACAGCGCCGGAAGTGCGTCTCGAGCGCATCCTCCAGGTTGCGCGCGTGTTCCGAGCCGAGCGCCAGCCCGGGCGGCACGACGCTGTCCAGCACCAGGCTGCGCACGTGCTCAGGATGGGTCTTGGCGTACTGCTGCGCCACCCGCGTGCCGTAGGACACGCCGACGAGATTGACCTGCTCCGCCCCCACCGCCCGGCGCACGAAGTCGAGGTCGAACACGGCCTCGGCCGTCGAATAGAAGCGGAGGTCGGCCTTTTCTTCGAGGCTCGCGATGCACTCCAGGGTGAACTCGCGCAGCTCCTCGGGCGTCGGTTCCTCGACGCCCGCGAGCAGGCGTTCTTCCTCGATCGGGCAGGTGAGGAGATTCGAGCCCCCCGTGCCGCGCTGGTCCAGCAGCAGGAGATGGCGGCTGCGGTTGATGTCGCGGAAAGCGGGCGCCACGGCCGGGTAGCTCTCGCGCGCGGACTGGCCGGGCCCGCCGGCGATCATGAAGACGGGATCAGGCTCGGCCTCGCCCTCGACGGGGATCCAGGCCAGCGCGAGCTCGATGGTGCGCCCCGCAGGGTCCGCCGGGTTCTCCGGCACCTCCACCGTGGTGCATTGGGCCTCGGTCGGCCGCGGCAGGCCGGCGGCCGTCAGCACGCAGGGCTCGAACTCGAGTTCGCCCAGCGTACGCGCGGACAGGGGTGCCGCGCCCAGCGTGGCGAGGACGGCCAGCGCCATCCCGAGGACGGTGCGCCGCTGGAACCGGCTTTGGCGAGGGATCATGGCAAGGCGTCTCCTGGCCGGACAGCAAAAACGCCGCCGATTCTACACCGCCGTCCGTGACGCGTCCTCGGCGGGCCCCGTTACTCGAAATCACCCGCCCCAGCACCTAGAATCAATGCATCGTCCCAAGGCCCCGGCCTGGAAGAACCCGGCATGCCGGCAGGCAGTCCCAGCGAGCAACGCTACTTCGTCATGCGCCGCGTCACCCTGGTGGGCGCGGTGACCAACCTGCTGCTGGCCACGGCCCAGCTCGTCGGCGGCGTGATCAGCCAGTCGCAGGCGCTGATCGCCGACGGCGCGCATACCCTGTCCGACCTTTCCAGCGACTTCGTCGTGCTGTTCGCCGCGCGCAAGGCGAATGCCGCGGCGGACGCGCGCCACCCTTACGGCCATGGCCGGATCGAGACCCTGGCCACCGTGGCCATCGGCCTCGTGCTCACTGGCGTCGCGCTGGGGATCGTGCTCGACGGGGTGGGCCGCCTCGTTGCCCCGGAGGAACTGCTCAGCCCCACGCCGCTCGCGCTGGCGCTGGCCCTGGCGGCGATCTTCTCCAAGGAGGCGTTGTACCACTACACCATCCGGGCGGCGCGGCGGGTGCGCTCCAGCATGTTGCAGGCCAACGCCTGGCATCACCGCTCCGACGTGGTGTCCTCGATCGTGGTGCTGGTCGGCGTCGGCGCCACGCTCGCCGGGCTGCGGTTCATGGACGCCGTGGCGGCCGTGCTGGTGGCCCTGCTGATCGGCCGCATGGGGCTGAAAATGATCTGGGACAGCGCCTTCGAGCTGATCGACACCGGCGTCGATACCGAGACCCAGGAACGCCTGCTCGAGGCGGCCCGCAACACCGACGGCGTGCGCGGGGTCCATGAGCTGCGGACCCGGCGCATGGCCGGCACGCTGCTGGCGGACATTCATGTACTGGTCGGGCCGCGCATCAGCGTGTCGGAAGGCCATCGGATCAGCGAGGCGGTCGGTCGCGCGCTGCGCGAGGTCCATGACGATCTGGGCGACATCCTGGTCCATATCGACCCGGAGGACGACCAGGAGCGGGCGCCCAGCGGCCATCTCCCGGGACGCGCCCACGTGCTGCAGCGCCTGCGTCCCTGCTGGGAGGCCGTCGGCCTCCTGGAAGAGCCGGAAGTCGTGCTGCATTACCTTGGCGGCCAGCTCGAGATCGAGCTGCGGCTGCCGGCGGACGCTGGCGGCTCGGCAGCAACCGCCGCCGAACTCGCCGAGCAACTCGCGCAGGCCTGCCGCGGGATGGACTCAGTCCGGCGCGTGACGGTCCTTCTTGCCGTCGCCGGCGCCGGTCCCCGGGGGTTCGGCTAGGCGATAGCGCACCTCGCCCGAGTCGAGGCTCCAGCCCGCGGTGACGCGCCGCAGCCATTGCCCGGCCATCGAGCCGCCGAAGACGCCCGCCGTGGCGGCCGCCGCCGTCCACCACAGGAAACCGTCCCGCAGCACGCCGTCCGCGACCAGGGACTGCGGCTCGAACAGCCGCGCGCCCGCATAAATCGCGACAAAGAAGCCGCAGTAGAAGAACACGGCGTAGTGCCGGATCTCCCGGCCCTTGCGCTCGCCCCAGGTCGGGCGCGACCGCAGCGCCGTGACGAGAAACATGAAAGCGAAGAATACCCACCGCTGCAGCTCAGACTCCATCCTGCCCTCCCCTTGCTCTGGCCATGCGCAAGCGGGGCCGGCCTGCTGCGCAGCAAGCTGCAGCAAGCCGGCCCGCCAATCCTGCCGTCCGCGGCGCGCCGGCGCCGCCCTCGGCACTAGTAGACGTCCAGGGCGGAGCTCGTGCCCTCGATGCCGACGAGATAACCGAAGTTGGCGTAATCCCAGTGCCCGGCGCGGCGCGACAGGTCGATGAAGGCGCCGGCATTCAGCATGTCCTGCACCGACAGGCTGTTGTCCGAACGGACCGCCAGCCACAGGTTGCAGACGACATACATGCGGCAGTCCTGGGGCCGACGGGGCAGTCCGCTAAGCGCATTCCAGCCGTTGGGACAGGTCAGGGGATTGCCGCCACAGACGTCGCGGACGAACTCGTTGTAGTCGAACGAGTTCTTCTGTTCTTCGAGCGACCGGTAATAGTCCTTGCACCTCTTCTTGACCGCGTCGGGCCCGTACTTGGTCGCGATATGGACGGACAGGGCCTTGCCCATGTCACCGAAGCCCAGTCCGGCGAGGTACCCGCCGAAGAACGAAATCCCTTCCGCCACCGCCGCGCAGGCGGTGTCCACGTCTTCGGGTACCGGTTCCTCCTCTTCTTCCGCGTGCACCGTAGTCCAGCCCGCCAGGGCGCCCATCACCATCATTGCAAGCCACGCTCCGTGTCTCATTGCCGACCTCCATGTCTTTTGCTTGGTTTCCCCGCCCTACGCTCCATGCGGGGCGAGGATTCAGGCTGCCCCAGCGGCGGCCGGCGCGACAGGGGGGATTTCGAGCGGAAAACGCAGGAAATCCGCTGTCGGCTTTCCTGTCGGCGCAGGCTGGGGCAGGATTGCGTCTGTCGGCCCTGCGGGCCTGGTCGCTTGGAGCGGAGAAAAGATGAGCTGGCACGCCTGCCCCCTGGCGGAGGCCCACGCGACCCCGCCCGACGAGCCCGCCGTCGAGCTGGAACTGGTGCCGCGCACGCGGGACCTCGGCGGCTTCGAGGTCGGTCGGGTCCTGCCCGCCGGCCGGCGCCGGTCGGTCGGCCCCTTCGTGTTCTTCGACCAGATGGGGCCGAGCATCTTCGCACCCGGCCAGGGCATGGACGTGCGCCCGCATCCGCATATCGGACTGGCCACGCTGACCTACCTGTTCGAGGGCGAGATCATGCACCGCGACAGCGTCGGCAGCGCGCTGGCGATCCAGCCTGGCGCCGTGAACCTGATGACGGCGGGCCGGGGCATCGTGCACTCGGAGCGCACGCCGGAGGCCGCACGCCCGGTGCCGGCGCCGCTGTTCGGCATCCAGGCCTGGATGGCCCTGCCGCGCCAGCACGAGGAAACCGAGCCCGCCTTCCGCCACCATGCCGCCGGCGAGCTGCCGACCCTCGACGAGCAGGGAGTCAGGCTGCGCCTGGTCGCCGGCGAGCTGCTGGGACTGCAGTCGCCCGTGGAGACCCTGAGCGAGACGCTGTACGCCGACGTGGAACTCGACGCCGGGGCGCGCCTGCCGCTCGACGACCGGGTCGCCGACCGCGCGCTCTATCTCGTCGCCGGCGAGATCGAGGTCAACGGCCATGCGCACGCACCCGGGCGGATGCTGGTGCTGGGACGCGGCGCCCTAGAACTTCTGGCGCCGGCCGGCGCCCGGCTGCTGGTGATCGGGGGCGAGCCCCTCGACGGGCGGCGGCACTTATGGTGGAACTTCGTCTCCTCCAGCAAGGAGCGGATCGAGGCGGCCAAGGCGGACTGGCGCGAAGGCCGCTTCGCGGCGGTGCCCGGCGAACGGGAACACATCCCGCTGCCGGACACGCCAGGACCCTAGTTGTCTTCCACCTTGTGCAGGATCACGCTGAAGGGCTGCTCGGGGTTGTCCCGGTTGAAGCGCCCGCGGATCTGGTAGGTCTTGCCCGCCTCGAGCTCGAGCTCGATGATGTACTGCTCCGGGTCCTCGTCGCGGGGGCCGAGCCGGCGCTGGGGCGGCCGGGTGTGGGCGGCAAGGATGGCGACGCGGATGCGATAGGTCCCGGGCTCGAGCCACATGAACTCGCGCGGCACGATATTGTTGCCGTTGATCTCGACGAAGCGCACCGCAAAGATGTCCTGGTTGCGCAAGGGCGGCGAGCCGCTGAGCTGGGCCGCATGCGGGCCCGGCTGGGTCGTCGGGACGGGGTCGGCGGCGAGCGTGGCTTGCGGCAGGGCGAGCGCGAACAGCACGCACAGCAGGCCGGCAACAGGGCGAAACTTCATGGCGGTCTCTCCGATGGCTGTGGAATTCGCCTGCAGCGTCGCCGCCGGGCAGCGGCAATACCATGGTAAAGACCTGAAATTTTCCTGGGATTTTCCTTAAGCCCGCGATTTCATTGGCCTGGCAGTTCCCGGCGGATGGCGGGCCAGGCTTCCTGCAGGCTGGCCACGAGCGCCGCCACCGTCGCCGCCACCGGCGGTTGCGCGCCGGCCGGCATGCCGGCCGTGCCGGACCACAGCACGCGCCCGCCCGGCATCGCGAGCAGCCTCGCAGTCACCTGCCAGGTATCGCCCGCGCGGATCATGCTGCCCTCCACCAGCAGCTGCACGCCGAGGTCGCGCGCTACCGCGGTCGCGACATCGTCCCGCTCGCCGTAAGGCATCAGCGTGGCCCGGCCGATGAGCTCGACGCCGTCGAGTTCGACCCGCCACAGTTCGGCCAGGAACGCATCGGCCAGCAACAGCTCGAGCCGCGGGCCGGCGGCGGCCGGCTGGTCGTAGGCCTGGAAGGGCAGCACGGCCAGGGCACGGCTGCCGGCCGGCCCGGCCTGCGCAGGTGCCTCCGGGGATGCCGCGGGGTCGCGGGCGGCGAGCCACCAGCCCGTCCCGGCCAGCGCCAGGACCACCAGCGCCGCGGTCACCCAGGCCAAGGGCCGGAGCGAGTGGCCGGGGCCTGCCGCCGTCCCCGGGAGCACCTCCGGCGTCGGCTCGGCGCGGAGGCGGTAGCCGCGCCGCGGGATGGTCTCGATCAGCCCGGCCTGCCCGTCGAGGTGGTCCAGCGCCTGGCGCAACTCGCGCACCAGCGCCGCCAGCCCGGCCTCGAAATCCACCACTGCGCCCTGGTCCCAGATGGCGCGCTGCAGCGCGTCGCGACCGACCACGCCGCCGTCGGCCGCCAGCAGTGCCTGCAACAGCCTCGCCGCCTGCGGCCGCAGCGACTCACCGCGGCCCGAGGGCACATGCTCCAGCCGGCCATCCGCCGGGTCGAAGCTGAAATCGCCGAATCGGGTAGGCTTGCTGGCCGCGCTCATGCGGACATGATGCTTCAGGGCGCCGGCGGCCGCCAAGGCAGAACGCTGCAGCGTGGCTCGGGCATAATGTCTCCCCGTCAGTCGCCATCCACCAGGGAGTACGCATGAAGCTGTTTGCGATCCTCGGCGCCCTGTTCGGCGGCCTCAGCGTGGCGGCCGGCGCCTTCGGCGCGCATGCGCTGCGGGCGCAGCTGGACGCGCGCATGCTGGAGGTGTTCGAAACCGGCGCACGCTACCAGATGTATCACGCGCTGGCCCTGCTGGCCGTGGCGTGGCTCGGCACCCAGGTGCAGGGCGCCGCGGTCCATCTCGCCGGCTGGGCCTTCGTCGCCGGGATCCTGCTGTTCTCCGGCTCGCTCTACGCCATGGCCTTCACCGGCATGCGGGCGCTGGGCGCGATTACACCGATCGGCGGCGTCGCTTTCATCATCGGCTGGCTCGCGCTGGCCTGGGCCGCAACTCGCCTCGGCTGAGTCCGCGCCGCCGGCAACGTTACTTTCGCGTTTACTGATATATATCAACCAGCGCTCGTCCGCGCTGCGTTCTACTGTGGGGGCCGGCCCTGCTCCAGGGCCACAACTCCTCGAAAGGAGGCCCCACCATGCGCAGGACTACTCTGCTCCATGCCACCTTCACCACGCTCGCCCTGGTCATTGGCGCTGCCTGCCTGTGGCCGGACCCCGCCCAGGCCATGCCGGCCTTTGCGCGGCAATACCAGGTCAGCTGCAACACCTGTCACTCGGCCTTCCCGCGCCTGAACGACTTCGGCGAGTGGTTCGCCGGCAACAACATGCGCATGCCGCAGTGGCGCGAAACCATGATGGATACCGGCGACGACATGCTGGCATTGCCGAAAACGCTGCCGCTCGCGGTCCGCGCCCAGGCGTTCGTGCAGGGGCGCGAGGGCGAGGCCATCGACTACGAAACCGGCCCGACCGGCGACGGCTCCTCGTTCGACATCCAGGCACCGTACCTGATCAAGCTGCTGTCCAGCGCCCCCTTGTCGGACAACATCAGCTACTACTTCTACGCCATCTTTGCCGAGAAAGGCGAGAACGGGGAGGTCATCGTCGAGGACGCGTGGTTCAGCTATGCCGACATCGCCGGCAGCGGGATCAACGGCATGCTCGGCCAGTTCCAGGTCTCGGACCTGATGTTTCCGCGCGAGGTCCGCCTCACGTTCCAGGACTTCTACGCCTATCGTGCCGCCGGCATCACCTACGACCGCGGCATGATCTTCGACCGTGGCCTCGGGCCGGTCGAACTGGCCCTGGGCCTCACCAACGGCAACGGCGTCAGCAGCAACATCAACATCAACAGCCCGGGCTTCCGCAGGCCCGACCGCATGTTCGACAACGACTCGAGCAAGAACGTGTTCGGCCGCCTCGGCGGCGCGATCGGCCCGGTCAACGTGGGCCTGTTCGGCCTGGTCGGAGAGCAGCGCAGCGCGGCCGGGTTCGCCGGGGCGGACCGCGGCAGCCGGGATACCGACAAGACGATCTACGGCCTCGACCTGTCGGGGTCGCTGGGTCCCCGGACGCACTGGTTCACGCAGCTGCTGTGGAACCAGTGGGACGAGTTCCTGGATGCCGACCCGAGCATCGACTACGAGTGGTTCGGCGGCTTCGCCGGGGTCGATTTCATCATCAACGATCGCTGGGCCCTGTCGGCGCTGTACAACTACGCGGACGCCAGCGACTTTGACAATACCGGCACCATTTTCGAAGGCATCGACATCAACTCGCTGACCTTCGGCGCCGCGTATTTCTTCATGCGCAACGTCAAGGGCGTGATGGAAATCAACGTCGACTTCCTCAGCGAGGACAACTTCGGCCCGCCCTTCGTCGGCCACCAGACCAAGGAACACTACATCCTGGTAGGCTTCGACGCCGCCTACTAGCCGCTGCCGGGCAGGAGTAGAATCCCGCCCATGAGTAACTCGCTGCTGATCGACGACTTCAGCCGCGGCGACGGCGTCTCGGCGCTGGGCACGCGCTGGGAAGGCTTCACCGACCGGGTCATGGGCGGCCGGTCGGACATGGAGCTCGGCTACGGCCAGGACAACGGCCGCCCGGTGCTGAGCATGCGCGGCACCGTGCGGCTGGAGAACCGCGGCGGCTTCATCCAGGCCCGGCTGCCGCTCGATCCGCGCGGCAGGGCCCTCGATGCCCGCGCCTGGAGCGGCGTCCGCATCACCGCGCGCGGCCGCCCCGGGCCCTATTACATTCACCTGCGCACGGGCCAGAACTGGCTGCCCTGGTCTTACTTCCGGGCGCCCGTCAGGGTCGCCACCCACTGGCAGGAGCAGTTCATTCCCTTCACGGCCTTCGAGGGCAAGTCCGTGTTCGGGCGCCTCGACGTCTCCGGCCTGAAGTCGATCGCGGTAGTCGCCTACGGCGAGGCGTTCGAGGCGGACCTCCAGGTCGCGCAGCTCGCCCTGGCGGATGCCTGATACCCTAGGCCGGGTTCGACCACGCTTCCGGGAGTCTCGCGATGAAGTTCGCCAGGATCACTGTGCTGCTCGCCGTCGTCGCCGCCCTGCTGCTGCTGAGCGCCGGGCCGGGCACCCGCTTCGGGTTTTGGGAGTACGGCACCGGCTTCCAGCTCATGCGCTGGGCCTTCTTCGGCGGCGTGGCTGCCGCCCTGCTGGCGGTCGTGCTGCTGGTGATTCCGCGCACCCGCCGGGCGGCGGCACCCATGCTGCTCGCCGCCCTGGTGATCGGCATCTTGACGGCCTGGATACCGTGGAACGGACTGCAGACCGTGCGCTCGCTGCCCTTCATCCATGACATCACCACGGATACGGCCGACCCGCCGGTGTTCGTCGCCGTGCTGCCGCTGCGGGCCGATGCGGCCAACCCGCCCGAGTATCCCGGCGAAGAAGTCGCCGCGCAGCAGCGCGAGGCCTATCCCGACGTGCAGCCGCTGGACACCACCCTGGACCCCGCCGAGGCCTTTGCCCGCGCCGAGGCCGTGGCCCGGGACATGGGCTGGGAGATCGTAGCGGCAGTGCCGGCGGAAGGCCGGATCGAGGCGACTGCCACGACCTTCTGGTTCGGCTTCAAGGACGACGTGGTGATCCGCGTCCGGCCGACGGCCACCGGCAGCCGGGTCGACATCCGCTCCAAGTCGCGCGTGGGCCGCAGCGACGTCGGTGCGAACGCGGCGCGGATCGAGAGCTTCCTGCAGGAGTTCCGCGCAGCGGGAAGTTGAGCGCGGGGGTTCGGCCTCAGGCGGCGACCCGAACACAGGAAGACCACCAGCAGCACGGCGGAATTGTCAGGCCTCCAGGGCCTTCAGCAGCGCCTTGCAGAAACCCGGCAGGTCGTCGGGCACGCGGCTGCTGATGAGGTTGCCGTCCACGACGACGGTCTCGTCGACCCACTCACCGCCGGCGTTGACCATGTCGTCGCGGATCGAGGCCACCGAAGTCACCTTGCGACCGCGGATGATGTCGGCCGATACGGCCATCCAGCCGGCATGGCAGATCCAGGCCACCGGCTTGTTCGCCTCCGCCAGCGCCCGCACGAAGCGCACCATGCTGTCATGGCCGCGCATCTTGTCCGGCGCATAGCCGCCGGGGATGACGACGGCGTCGAAGTCCGCCGGGTCGACCTCCGCGGCGTCGGCGTCACACTCGGCCGTATAGCCTTTCTTGCTGTGATAGACGTCCTTGCCGGCGCCCAGCACGCTGACTCTCGCTCCGGCCTCGATGAGGCGCAGGCGCGGATAATGCAGCTCCAGTTCCTGGTAATCGTCCTCGGCGAGAATGGCGACGTGCTTGCTGTTGATGCTCACCGGAGACCTCCTTTTTTGCGATTCACGCCCAAAGGATAGTCACCGGAACCGGCCGCTGCTCGCGCAAGCCTCAACGCGGGCACTGGGCCTCGCCGGCATTCAGCGACGCGCAGTCGTCCGGCCAGCCGAACTCGCGCCAGTAATCGACCACGCCCCACCGCTCCATCCACTCCCGGAACGCCGGCGTCGAGCGCAGCGGACGAAAGCTTTCGCTCCAGACCGAAAAAGGGATCAGGCCGCAGCGATCCTCGGCCAGGAACTCGAGCAGGTAGGGCGACCCGAGGGCGGCGAGCGCTTCGCTGACGCTGCCGCGCACGAAATACCCTTCGAACGGCGCCGAGGTGCGCACGAAGTCCGCGAAATCCGCTGCCAGTGCGGGGTTCTCGAGCGCGGCATACCAGCGCACCGCCAGTTCCTTGCGCGGGCCCTCTGCCATCCGCTCCAGCAATTTGCCGACGTTCGCATGGTCGCCGCCCAGCGCTTCCGCCCGCACCGCCTTCACCTCGCCGCTGCCCATGCCGAGGACCCCCGCCTCGCGGTACAAGGTCGCCGCCGCTTCATGGTCGCCCTGGATCAGCAGGTAATCGGCCTCCGAGGAAATCACCGCGGTGATGAGCGGATCGATGGCCTTGGCCGCACGGATCTCCTCCAGGGCGCGGGCGACGTGACCGTAGCGCGCCAGGTTGAAGGAATACCAGTGATGGGCTGTCGGATCCGAGGCATTCGCGGCGATCGCGCCCTCGAAGAGGTGCGCGGCATCCACCATGCGGCACTGGTAGATCGCGAGTTCAGCCTTGATCGTGAGGGCCTCGGACGAGTCGGGTCGGATCGCCAGCGCACGGTCGACGGCCGACTGGGCCAGGGCCACGTACTCCTCGAACACCGCGCTGCTGTCGTAGTCGGGAATGCTCAGGTAGGCCGCCGCCATGTTGGACCAGGCCCGGTAGAACTGGGGATCGCGTTCCACCGCGCGCTGGAACAGCTCCACCGCCCGGCGCAGGCTCGTGGCCTCGCGCTGGCGCCACAGCTGGCGCCCCTGGAGGTACATGCGGTAGGCCTCGGCATCGCGGGTCAGTTCGTCGGCAGCCTCGGCCAGCGCCTGCCCGCCCAGCCGCACCTGCAGCGCTTCCACGACCCCCGCGGCGATCTCGTCCTGGATGCGAAAGATGTCGTCCAGGCGGCCGTCGAAGGACTCCGACCATACGGGCCGGTCCGCGGCGGCATCGATCAGCTGGGCGGTGACACGGACCCGGCTGCCGTCGGTGCGGATGCTTCCCGCGAGGATGTGCGCCACCCCGAGCCGGGCCGCGGCCCCCGAGATGTCGACCTCGTCATTGGCGTAGGGGCCGGCGAGCGCGAAGCTGGCGGTCCGGGACGCGACCTCGAGATCACCGAGGCGCACCAGCGCGTTGAGCAGTTCCTCGGCGATGCCCTCGCCGAACCAGGCCTGGTCACCGGCGGGACTGAGGTCGCGGAAAGGCAGGATGGCGATGGACTGCTCGGCCCTAGCCTCGCGGAAGCCCGGCTGGACGTTGTCCCAGGCGAAATAGACCAGGGCCACGACCAGCAAGCCGATGATGGCGTAGTCCAGCCGCCGGCCGGCATGGGGATCGGGCGGGCCTGGCTCGGCCGAGTCGTCCTCGCGCTTCACGCCTTCCGGCGTCAGCTCGTAGAACCAGGCGAGGACCACCGCGATGAGGAAGCCGACCGCCAGCGACGCCAGCAGGACCTGCATCACCCAATGGGGGGCGTCCAGGATCGGCAGCACCACGTCGGCCACCTGGAGCACCAGCCAGGCGGTCAGGACATACGCGAGTCCCACGCGGAAGACGTGACGGCGCTTGAGTTCGGAGAAGAAGCTCACCCGCCAATCTCACGCAGTCCGGCAGATTTTTGCAAGTGGCTACGCGGAGCGCGGGCCGAGGCTACGGCTACTCCGCGGGCGACGGCATGCAGAGCGACAAACAGACCACGCTCGATCCCGCGGCGGCGAAGGCCCCGCATGCTGCGGCCGGGCGCGGCCGGGTTTTCTCGATCCGCATCACATAAACTGCCGCAGCTTGGTGCGGTAATAATGGCGGGTTATGGTGGCCGTTCCACGGGAGGCCATGGCGAGAAATGTTTCGGACGCACAGCCGACTGGTGGGCGAGGATCGCCGCCTGGCGCTGCTGGTGATCTTCGGGGTCACGGCGGGGGCGGCTATTCTGCCGTTCGCGTTCTGGCGCGCCCTGCAGGGCCAGTGGGTCGTGGCCTCGCTCGAGTTCGCCCTGGTGTCCAGCTTCGGGATCGCCATCTGGTACGCCTGGCGCTTCGACCGGATCAGCCTGGTGGCCCGTTCCGTATCGTTCATCCTGACCGGCGCGGCGCTCGGCCTGAGTTTCGCGATAGACGAGCTGATCCTGCTCTGGGCGGCGCCGATCCTGCTGGTCAACCTGATGCTCGGGGGCCCGAAAATGGGCCTCGGGCTGAACGTGGTCCTGATCATCGGCCTGCTCGTGCTGCTTGATGGCGAAGCGACCCGAATCGAGCAGGCGACCTTTGCCGGCAGCGGCCTGCTGGTGTCGCTCTATGGTTACATTTTCGCGCTGGCCACCGACACGCAGCAGGCGACGCTCGAATCACTGGCGACCTTCGACGAGCTGACCGGCGCCGGCAATCGCCGCATGATGGAGCACGACCTGCGCGAAGCGATCACGGTCGCGCGCAAGCACGGCCTTCCTCATGCGCTGGCGGTCATTGACCTCGACCACTTCAAGCGCGTCAATGACAGCTACGGCCACGAGGCGGGCGACCGCGTGCTGAAGGCGCTGGTCGAGCACGTGAACCAGGCGCTGCGCAGCAAGGACCGGCTGTACCGCATGGGCGGCGAGGAATTCGTGCTGCTGCTGCCGGAAACCGACGAGGCCGGGCTGGAACTGGCGCTGGATCGCCTCCAGCAGCACCTGCGGCCGCGGCTGAGGTCGCCCGGCGGCCCGGTGACGGTGTCCATGGGCGGAGCCTTGCTGCAGTCCGACGACGAAGGCTGGTCGCAGTGGCTCGCGCGCGCCGACCAGGCGCTGTACGCCGCCAAGGAAGCCGGCCGCGACCGGGTGGGGATCGCGCCGGCGCCCGAGTCCGCGCCGGCGGAACTGCCCAGGCGGCGTGCCGGCGAGCGCGTGGCCTGATGGTCCGGAGAGATGGGCCGGCACCGCCGGCCTCGCGGTCGAACTCGCCATCGTCTGTCGGGAGTTCGAACCTCTCCAGATACATCGGTCAAACAAAAAAGGGTCCCGGTGGGACCCTTTTTCGTTTGACTGGCGCGCCCGGAGAGATTACCGGCGCCGCTATGCGGCACCGTTGTCTCGGCCGACTACGTCGGCCTCGGCTCGAACTCGCTCTTATTTGTCGGGAGTTCGACTCTCTCCAGATACATCGGTCAAACAAAAAAGGGCCCCGATGGGACCCTTTCTTGTTTGACTGGCGCGCCCGGAGAGATTCGAACTCCCGACCTTCTGGTTCGTAGCCAGACACGGCTGACGGCATTTCATCTTTAGAAACAAAGCCCTATGGCTTTGGGTTGTCCCATAGATAGGGTCGGCCACCATCCGCTAAGGCATTGAAAAACAGAGAATATCGTTCCAGCTATGGGACACCAAGTGGAGGCATTGAATTTTCTCACTGGGAATATATACTGGCCAGTGAGACTGGACAGAGGGCGCTACGATGTCGATCACTTTCACACTTAACGATGTAAAGCGGGTTAGCCGCGGAATATGGCTAGCAGAACTCTCCCCCGACGAAATTGGGGCTCTTGGCCCCCCAGTCCTGACCTACGGATCCGTCTCCATTGTGTTGGTGCTTCAGCATGTAGTCGATGCTCAGGACCGAATAGGCTTCTCCATGCCCGTCAAGGTCTTGAATCGAGGATCCTCGAAATACGCGGTATTCATCGATGCGAATTCGTACAGGGAGCCCGAGGAATGGCAACGCGTCGTCTACAACGCCGGAGATTCCAATCCTCCACCTTCGGAATCCGAAGGAACAGAGAGTCCCGGCATCTCCATGGGACCCGGGGATACTAAGTTTCTGCAGGGCCTTCCGCCTGAATTAAAACGGACCGGAGAGCTTCTGTTGAGCCGAGTCAGAGAATGGCATTCGGGCCAGCTGATCTACCATGACAGCTCCAAGAAGTTCGTGGAGACGCCAAACTTCTGGGCCGTGGTAATTCAGCCGCGGGACGTATCTCTGCGAGTCACAGTTTATGGCTCGCTTGATAACTACTCGGAATCGACTCTGGACCTGAAGCGGGACTTGCCCTCCTACACATCATTCAAGATCGATCGAGAGGACCAGGTAGACGAGGCTGCGCGAATCATCCGGAAGGCATATGCCCTAAAGCAGAGTCGGCAGATGGGTTAAGCAGGATGCCTCGCCCGGTAACGATCCGAGGGGTGCTCTGACTCACATGAGGGACACGTGAGAGGAAAGTGATGGCACAGATTCTGAAGGTGCGAAAGACGGGGGACTTCCAGGAAGGCAGCGCAAGAGAGCGCTGGTACCACCGGTTACTTGAATTCGATGGTCGGTCAAAGGACGCATTCGTAACGAGCGTGGAGCATGATCCACCCTCCACACCCGAAACCGGATTACTCGAAGGCCAATTAGAGCCGGTCGCTGGATGGCTCCGTTTCTTCAGGAACGAAGGCCTTTTGGAATTCGAGGAAACCAACGAGTCGGGCTTTGAAATCCAAACGAAGCCAGCAAAGACGGGCGGCGACGAGTGGTCCGAGGAGGAAGTGCGAAGGGTCGTCTCAGACTACTTCGCGATGTGGCACAAGGAGCAGACCGGCCAGCCTTACAACAAGACCAAGCATCGAAATCTCTTAATCGAGAACGGGCTCAATCGCTCCAAAGGCTCCATCGAGTTCAAGCATCAGAACATTAGCGCGGTCCTCTTGGATGAAGGCCTGCCATACATCGCGGGTTATAAACCTGCCCGCAACTATCAACAGTTGCTAGCCGACATCGTTCGCCAGCACATTGCGGCGGAAGAACATCAACTAGAGTCGGCATTAGAGACCGGTGACCTTGGGGTCGATCCAGAGCCGGAAACGGTCGATTTCTCGGGATGGGTTGTTTCTCCCCCAGATGCGCCCAGAGAATCTTCGAATACACGACCCACTCGGCGAGCAACTAAGATCGACTACTCCGCTAGAGAGGAAAGAAATCGAAAACTCGGTCGATCGGGCGAGAAAATCGTCCTTGAATACGAGGTCTGGCGACTAGAGACCGCGGGCCGCACAGACCTCGCCGAGAAGGTCCGATGGGTTTCGGATGTCGATGGCGACGGCCTGGGCTATGACATTCGCTCCTTCGATGCGGATGGAGTGGAGATATTCATCGAGGTCAAGACGACTCGTAGTGGAATCGAAATGCCATTCTTGATTTCCGCGAACGAGGTCGAGGTTGCGAAAGAGTACGGGGAGCAGTACCGGGTATACCGAGTTTTCAATTACCCCAAGAACCCGCAGGTTTATGTTCAGACCGGCCAACTACTCGATTCTTTCGAATTGGTCCCTCGCCTATTTGAGGCTCGCCCCAAAAGAACGACGAAACAAGAGTAAGTGCCTGAGGAGTTGTCAGGCCACCTTCCCTGTGAGATGTTGGCCACACGAACTCACCAGGTAGCAGCCATGTCCGAGCGCGAGACCATCGATAGATTCGATGACAGGATCAAGGCCTTCAAGGGCCAGCTGCCAACGCTCGAAAGCGCGATTGGCGCCTATGTCACCGGCCGTAAATTGGGTTGGAAGGTGCTCTACCTCGTTCACGACAAGCGGACGATCCGCAAGTACGAGGAAATCCTGGGTATTCGGTTTCGGGACGAGCTGCCAGCGGACGGCGAACACGCGGATAAATCCCTGGCCTGGGTGATGGCAAGCAAGCTATCGAATTTCTGGAAGGCCGTTTCCGGCGAGCTCAAATTTAAGGATAAGAAAGGCAAAGAGCACACCGTCAGAGATCCGACGCTCACCTAGACAGGGTCAACTCGAAACGATGAATAGAGGGGGATTGATTCCCCCTCTTTTTTCGGCTAGCCTAAGGTGTATGGAATCCACCTTAGAACAAGCTCTGGCCGACGAATACCGCAAGCATCCGAGGGTCTTGCGTCGCCTTGCCTTGGGCGAGTTCATCGCCAGGTATCCCTGGCAGTGGTTTGTCACCCTGACATTTACCGATGACGTCCATCAGGAACGAGCTTTCAAGCTCTACCGGGTTTGGATCAGCAAGCTGAATAAGCACCTGTTCGGCCACCGTTGGCACAAGCGCGAGCCGTTCGGCGTGTTTTGGGTGGTGGCCTACGAATTGACTAAAGGTGGCCGTATCCACCTACACGCGCTCTTGAGCGGTGTCGCAGAGACGCGTCGTTTGGACTGGATGGACAACTGGTTCGGCCTGGACGAAATCGCGGGCTACTCCCGGATTTGGCCCGTGGCAAACCCGGTGGCTGTTTCGATGTATGTGACCAAGTACGTGACGAAAGGTGGCGAGATTGAGTTCTCCCGCAACCTCCGTGACGTTTCCCGGGACCTCGTGGCCCTGGCCGGTGGCTCTGGTAACAGCCCCACACCCGCGAGGTAGTCCCCGGGCGTGGATTGGCAACGGATCGGATGCGCAGGGGCGCACCGACCGTTGCTTGACGGTATAGGTGCGCCCATAGGAAATGTGAATTGATTAACCAGCCCATATATCTGACGGATCGCGAGCTCGAGGCCATCACTGGTCGGCGCCGATCGTCTGCTCAGATCCGCTGGTTACGCTCTAATGGGTTCCTTTGTATCCGCCGGGGTGACGGTCGCCCCCTAGTCTCCCGAAGCCACTTCGAGGCCGTAATGGGCGGGATCCTCCCGGCACCGTGCCTGGACTATCCTGAACCTGACTTCGAAGCCCTGCGGTGATGCCAAAGCCACGGAAGCCCGAGAATCGCCCCCTCCCCGCCCGGTGGCGGCATAAGCACGGGGCCTACTACTACCGGGTCCCACCTGGCTCGGAGAGCCAGTGGGACGGAAAACAGGAATTTCGACTGGGGGTGACGCTGGCAGAGGCGTATCGGGTATGGGCACTGCGGTTGGATCCGCCCGAGGGGATAAGGCTACTTGGAGACCTCTTCGATCGTTACGCAGCCGAGGTGGTCCCCGCGAAGGCTCCCAAGACTCAGGTGTCGAACCAGCTCTCGCTCAGGCGCTTGAGGTTGGTATTCGGCCAGGTGCCGGTAGCAGTGCTGAAGCCTCGACATGCCTATAGGTACCGGGACGAGGTTACACGCAGACACGGAGCCGCGTCTGCTAATAGGGACCTAGAGGTATTGTCACACTCCCTGTCTAAGTCGGTTGAGTGGGGAATTCTGGACAACAATCCGATAAAGGGACAGGTCAAGAAGAACCCGATCAAGCGGCGCGAACGTTATGTAGAGGACTGGGAACTCCGAGAAGCCTTGTCGGCCGCTGGAGAACCACTGCGGTGCTACATCACATTGAAGTTGCTTACGGGCCTCCGCAGATCAGATTTACTGCGGGTCACGACCGCCGATCTCAATACCGAGGGGATTCATGTTCGTACTTCAAAAACTGGTACCGCAGTGTTGATCCAGTGGACCACGCAGCTTCGCAATGCCGTTCAGGAAGCTCTCGACTCGCGACCTCGGACAGATGTTCCTTGGCTATTCTGCACTCGGCGAGGAGACTGCTATGTGAAGGGCAGTGGCTCTGTCAGTGGGTTTGACTCATTATGGCAGCGGTTCATGCGTCGGGCGCTTAGGACGACTGCATTGGAGATCCCGTTTCAAGAGAAGGATCTGCGCAAGAAAACCGCTAGCGACATGCCACTATACGACGCACAGATGTTACTTGGACACAGTTCCGCAACAACCACGGCGAGGCACTATCGCCTCCGGGCCAATAGAGTCACGCCTCACTCTCTAAGTGACGATTAGGCAACAACAGTTGTGTAGAATCCGGGTCAGGCTGGGAAAGAACTAATGTATCTAAAGCTGCTCTCGATTCATAACTACAAGTCGCTTCGTCGGATCGAATTTGAGCCGTCGCGCATGGCCTGCTTGATCGGCGCCAACGCCTCAGGCAAGTCTAATTTTGCTGACGCATTGGATTTCCTGTCTGAGGTCGCCACCGTTGGCCTCGAACTAGCGATTGCTAGGAAAGGGGGCTACGAAAACATCGCCTTCAGGAGACAACGCCGGTCAAAAGCGCCATTAGCGTTCCGCGTCGTCATTGAGGCTTCGTCGAAAGACCTCATTTCGATGGCGGAGGACCCGCATCCTTCGAGCGCTAGCGTACAAATCGATCACAGTTTTGTCTTTGGAACAAAAGGCGAATCGATCACAGCTCCGTTTCAGGTAGAAACCGAGCAGTTCGAAGTTAAGTATCGCGAGGCCTCAACCCAGCAATTCCGTCGAATCTATAGGATCGATCGCGACCAAGCTGGCGCCATCAAGGTTAGCAAAGGCAAGAAGATCCCCAAACATCTGAAGCATGAATCCGACTTCATTTCTCTCTACGGAATAGAAAGCTGGCAACGAATTGACGCATCTGCGCAAAGGCTATTGGTTGGGCCAGATCGAATCATCGATTCGTTTACCTACGCCTACAATCGCGCACTTTCAGAAACACAAGTTTTCCGATTCTCGCCTGACTCAACGCGCTCGCCAGGCGTCCCGACGCCGAATGCCAGACTTCGCAGCCTTGGCGAAAATCTTCCAGCGCTTGTTGATTGGTTGCAGCAGAACCACCCGCAGCAATGGCATCAGGTTATGGCTGGAATGCGTGATGTATTGCCGACCCTTCGAGAGGTTTCCGTAGATTACTCACCTTCCAAAACGCTCATCCTAAGGTTTCTCGAGAATGACACAGGGCGTCCTTGGGCGGCAGAGGATGTTTCGGACGGAACGATCCAGAGCCTTGCCATTTTCTGCGCCGCTGCGGACCCGCGGATCACGATCCTCCTCATTGAGGAACCCGAAAACTCTGTTCACCCTTGGGTCGTAAGATCACTCTTAGATAGGTTTAGGGATCTTAGTCGCGCTAAGACCGTTATCTTGACGACTCACTCTCCTACACTGATAGATCGCCTGGAGCCAAGTCAGGTTTGGATCTGCACAAGGCGTAATCTTGAGACAAAACTCAAGCGACTGACTTCTTATGATGCGCAGATCGAGGCTGACTGGCGAGATGGGAAGTACCGACTATCAGAATTCCTGGATTCCGGCTTGGTACCTAGTGCGGTCCCCGGGGGACAAGATTGACTCTTGGGATTGTTGTAGACGGTCGAGCGGAAAGCCAAGCATGGGCTCCTCTGGTTGATCGTCTCTGCGCGACTTTAGGCGTAACAGTTTGCCGCCCGGTCTATGCGGACATGCAACCGCGCGCCACCCCTCCCCAAGTTGCCCGAGCAGCCCTTAGTCGTATCCAGCTCTTGCGGCAACGTGGAGCGCAAAGAATCGTAGTTTTAATTGATCGGGATGACTCACCGATTTGCCCCGGTGAATTCGCCCGAGATTTGGAGGCAGCCCTTGATAATTTGGGAAGCCCTGCGAGCGTCGTCGTGAAAGACCAGTGCTTCGAAAACTGGCTTGTCGCAGATCCATCCGCTTTCCGAGCGATGCCCAGCCGATTCGCAGTCACACAGAGTTTCGAGCGCTCAGTGGCGCCTAATCGGGCCGACAATGCAGATGCGCTGCGCCTTATCAATCGAATCACGATACGACGAGAGTACGACAAGTCGTCTGATGCGCATGCTTTGTGTAAGCACGCCGAGCCAGCTCGGATGGCGGCAAATTCCCGTTCCTTCCGCCGTTTTCTTAGACTTCTCGGGCACCCAGACTTTGAATCGCAGAGCCGGAGGCCGGCACGTCAATAGGCGATCAGGGCGGGTGCAAGATTGGATTGCACCAACATCTATGGGACAACGGGTAGGAGATGGGACAAAAGAAAAGGGGTTGCTCTCGCAACCCCTTGATTTTTGGCGCGCCCGGAGAGATTCGAACTCCCGACCTTCTGGTTCGTAGCCAGACACTCTATCCAACTGAGCTACGGGCGCGTACTTGAACTCGGCTCCGGGTCGAACCCGGTCATTGTTGCTTCGAGGGTTCGAATCCCGCGAAACACCCATTCCAATCTGTGGCGGAGAGGGAGGGATTATCGGCCGCCTGCGACGGCTCGTTCCCTGCGCCGGCTCCGCCGGCTCCGGGTCGAACCCGGTATTCGTTGCTTCGAGGGTTCGAATCCCGCGAAACACCCATTCCAATCTGTGGCGGAGAGGGAGGGATTCGAACCCTCGAAGGGGCGTTTTAACCCCTTACTCCCTTAGCAGGGGAGCGCTTTCGACCACTCAGCCACCTCTCCGAAATCTTCACCTGCCGGTCGAAGCTGCCAGCAAACCCTCGAAGGGGCTTTATGACCCCTTACTCCCTTAGCAGGGGAGCGCTTTGCTCCGGGCGTCCTGCCCTCCGCCCTGCGGGTCAGCGCCGCTTCGCGGCCCTGACCAGGATCGCTCCCGGCGATCCTGTCGACCACTCAGCCACCTCTCCGGCTTGTTCGGCCGGAGCCACGCTCCCGCCGAAAGGCGAAGCATGATACCGAGGGGTGCTGGACAGGTAAAGGGTACGGGGGGCGGGATCAGGGTTCTTCGTTGCCCTGCTCGGGAGCTGCCTCGCCGCCGGGCGCCTGCTCCTTCTGGATGCGGTCGTAGATCTCGAGGCGATGCACGGTCACGTCCCGCGGAGCCGTGACGCCCAGGCGAACCTGGTTGCCCTTGACCCCGAGCACGGTCACCTGCACGTCGTCGCCGATGACGACCGTCTCGCCAACGCGTCTGGTCAGAATCAACATCTGTTTTCTACTTTTCGGACCGGTCCGGAGGACGAATAAGGGCCAATACTAGTCAATTTTGGCCAAATCTACAGTAAGTGGCATTTAGACCCGGTATAAATCACTGTTTTTTCCCGCATAAGGGAAAATTCGCCCACTTCGCATCAATTGGCGGCGACCGGCGCCTGGTCCAGTCCGAAGGCTTCATGCAGGCTGCGCACGGCGAGCTCCAGGTACTTCTCTTCGATGAGCACCGAGATCTTGATTTCCGAGGTCGAGACCATGCGCACGTTGACCCCCTCGCGCGCCAGCACCTCGAACATGGTCGTCGCCACGCCGGCATGGCTGCGCATGCCCACGCCCACCACCGAGATCTTGGCCACGCTGGCGCTGCCGAGCACGTCCCCCGCGCCGATCTCGACCGCCGCAGTACGGGCCAGCTCCATGGCCTGGTCGTATTCCTCCCGCGGCACGCTGAAGCTGAAATCCACGATCCCGGCCCGCGGCGCGTTCATCACGATCATGTCGACCACGATGTGCGACTCGGACACGCTCCTGAGGACGGCGTAGCCGTTGCCGGGACGGTCGGGCACGCCGGTGATGGTGACCTGGGCTTCGTTGCGCGAGAACGCGATGCCGGAGACGACGGGTGCTTCCACGTCTGGTTCCTCGTAACTGATCAGGGTGCCCTCGCCCACGCCGCTGTTGTGCAGCACGCGCACGGGCACGTTGTACTTGCCGGCGAACTGGACCGAGCGGATCTGCAGCACGCGCGATCCGAGGCTGGCCAGCTCGAGCATTTCCTCGAAGGTGACGCGCGCCAGGCGCCGCGCCTGCGGCACCATGCGCGGATCGGTGGTGTAGACGCCGTCCACGTCGGTGAGGATCTGGCATTCGTCGGCCTTGAGCGCCGCCGCCAGCGCCACGCCGGTGGTGTCCGAACCGCCCCGGCCGAACGTGGTCACCTCGTCGAGGCTGTCGATGCCCTGGAATCCCGCGACGACGGGGATCACGCCGGCATGCAGCTCCGCCTCGAGGCGCTCGGTCTCGACTTTCTCGATGCGCGCCTTGCAGTGCACGCTGTCGGTCAGGATCCGGACCTGGTGGCCGAGCAAGGAGCGGGCCGGAAAGCCCAGCTCCCGCAGCGCCATCGCCATCAGCGCGACCGACACCTGTTCACCCGACGACAGCAGCATGTCCAGCTCGCGGGGGTTGGGCCGGCCGGAAACGGCCATGGCTTTCGCCAGCAGCTCGTCAGTGGTGTCGCCCATGGCCGAGAGCACGACGGCGACCTCGTGGCCCGCGCGCCGCTGGCGCGCAATGACCTCGGCGGCGGCGCGGATGTGTTCCACCGTCGCCAGCGAGCTGCCCCCGAATTTCATCACGTAGCGCGCCACGGCGACCCCGCTCCGGTTCCGGCCTCGCCGGCTTACTGCAGGCGCTCGCGGGCGAAAGCCCGCGCCTGGTCCAGCGCCTCGTCGAGCCGCGCTGCATCGGCCCCGCCGGCCTGCGCCAGGTCCGGTCGCCCGCCGCCCTTGCCGCCCACCAGCGACGCCGCGGCATTGACCACGTCCACGGCGCTGAGGCGCTCGGCCAGGTCCCTGGTCACGCCGGCCACGAGCCGCACCTTGCCGTCATCCGCCGCGCCCAGCAGCACAACGCCGGTCCCGAGTTTCTGCTTGAACCGGTCCACCGCCTCGCGCAGCACTTTCGGGTCGCTGCCGTCGAGGCGCGCCACGTACACGCGGGCTGCGCCGACGGTCTCGGCCTGGGCCAGCGGATCCTCGCCGCCGCCGCCGGTCGCCAGCTTCGTCTGCAGCTGCTTGACTTCCTTTTCGAGCTGGCGCGACCGTTCCAGGAGCTGGCGGACTTTCTCGCCGGCCTCCTCCCAGCCGCCCTTCAGCAGGCCGGCTACCTGCTGCAGCGTCTCTTCGTGGCGCTCGATCCACTCGAGCGCGCCCTGGCCCGTGACGGCCTCGATCCGCCGCACGCCGGAAGCGATGCCGCTTTCCGACACGATCTTGAACAGCCCGATGTCCCCAGCCCGCCGCACATGGGTGCCGCCGCACAGTTCCATGGAGAAATCGCCGAGCCGCAGTACGCGCACGCGGTCCTCGTACTTCTCGCCGAACAGCGCCAGCGCGCCGCCGGCCACGGCCTCCTTGAAGGGCAGGACCTTGATCTCGGCCTTGGCATTGGCGCGAATCTCGGCGTTGACCAGTGCTTCGATCTCGGCCAGCTGCGCCCGGCTCACCGGCTCGTAATGCGAAAAGTCGAACCGCAGGCGGTCGGGCGCGACCAGCGACCCCTTCTGCTGCACGTGGTCGCCGAGCACCTGGCGCAGGGCGGCGTGCAGCAGGTGAGTCGCCGAGTGGTTCAGCACCGTCGCCTGGCGGGTGGCGCGGTCGACTTCGGCCCGCACCTGCTCGCCGCCCTCCACGCGCCCGCGGCGCATGCGCCCGTGATGGGCGTGGGCCTTGCCCCACTTGCGGGTGTCGGTGACCTCGAACTCCCCGGCGGCGGCACGGATCATGCCGACGTCGCCGACCTGGCCGCCGGACTCGGCATAGAACGGGGTCTCGTCCAGCACGATCACGCCCTCGTCGCCCTCGCCCAGCGCGTCCACCTGGCCCACGCCTTCCTTGAACAGGGCGAGCACCACGCCCGAGGCGCCGAGCGTGTCGTAGCCGACGAATTTCGACTCGAGCCCGAGTTCGGTCTTCGGCCCGTAGTCGGCCTCGAAGCGGCTCGAGGCACGGGCCCGCTCGCGCTGGGCCTCCATTGCGGCCTCGAAGCCCGCCTGGTCGACCGACAGGCCGCGCTCGCGCGCGATGTCGGCGGTGAGGTCCACGGGAAAACCGTAGGTGTCGTACAGCCGGAACGCCGTCTCGCCGGGAATCACCTTGCCGTCGAGCTCCGCGATGGCGTGATCGAGCAGGCGCATCCCTTGGTCCAGCGTCTCGGCGAAGCGTTCCTCTTCCTGGTGCAGCACCTTCTCCGCATGGCCGCGGGACTTGCGGAGCTCCGGATAAGCGTCGCCCATCTCGCCCTCGAGCGTCTCCACCAGGCGCCAGAAGAAGGGTTCGTGAATCCCCAGCTTGTAGCCGTGACGGATGGCGCGGCGGATGATGCGCCGAAGCACATAGCCGCGGCCCTCGTTGGAAGGCAGCACGCCATCCACGATCAGGAAGGCGCAGGCGCGGATGTGGTCGGCGATCACCCGCAGCGAGGCGTTGTCCGTGTCCTCGGCCCCCGCGAGCTCGGCCGCGCGCCTGACCAGGGCCTGGAACAGGTCGATGTCGTAGTTGGAGTGCACGCCCTGCAGCACCGCGGCCAGGCGCTCCAGCCCCATGCCGGTGTCCACGGAGGGCCGCGGCAGCGGCGTCATGGTGCCGTCCGCCGTGCGGTTGAACTGCATGAACACCAGGTTCCAGATCTCGACGTAGCGGTCGCCGTCCTCGTCGGGCGACCCGGGCGGGCCGCCGCTGACCTCGGGCCCGTGGTCGTAGAAGATCTCGGAGCAGGGCCCGCAGGGACCGGTGTCGCCCATGGCCCAGAAGTTCGAGTCCGCGCCCAGCCGGCTGAAACGCCCGGCATCGATGCCGATTTCCTGCAGCCAGATCTCCGCGGCCTCGTCGTCGTCCTCGTAGACCGTGACCCAGAGCTTCTCCGCGGGGATGCCCAGCACGCCGGTGACGTAATCCCAGGCGTAGCGGATGGCGTCTTCCTTGAAATAGTCGCCGAAGCTGAAGTTGCCCAGCATCTCGAAGAAGGTGTGGTGGCGCGCGGTGTAGCCGACGTTCTCCAGGTCGTTGTGCTTGCCGCCGGCCCGGACGCAGCGCTGCGAGGAGCAGGCGCGCTGGTAGGGCCGCTTGTCGTGACCGAGGAAGACGTCCTTGAACTGGACCATGCCGGCATTGGTGAACAGCAGGGTCGGGTCGTTGCCCGGCACGAGCGGGCTCGAGGGCACGACCTCGTGGCCGCGCGCGGCAAAGAAATCCAGGAAACTCTGGCGAATTTCAGCACTTTTCATGGCAGTCGGGCCGTCGGCTGGACGGCTGTAGAAAATGTAAGCGGAACATTGTGCGCCACAGCAGGAGCTGCGGCTAGTCCCCGATGGCCGCGCGGATCTGGTCGCCGGTGAAGCCGCGGTACTCGAGGAAGCGCGCCTGGCGCGCCCGTTCCTTCCACTCTCCCGGCGCCTCGGCGCCGAACCGGCGGCGGCGCGCGTCCCGCGCCAGTTCGTACCAGTCCACGCCCGCCGCCTCCAGCGCGGCGTCGATCTCATTCTCGGGCAGGCCCTGCTGGGAGAGGTCGCGGCGGATCCGCACCGGGCCCTGGCCACGGCTGACCCGGCTGTTCACCTGCGACTCGGCGTAGCGCTCGTCGGACTGCAGCCGGCGAGCCGCCAGGCCCGCGAGAACCTCGTCCACCAGCTCCGGGGGGATGCCCCGGGCCCGCAACTTGCGGCCGAGCTCGACGCGGCTGTGCTCGCGCCGCGCCAGCAGGCGCACCGCCGCGGCCTCGACCGCGGCCGCGGTCCAGTCCTCCGGCTCGCTCGCGGCCGCTGCGTCAGCCGGCCGTTTCTTCCGCATCGGCCTCCTGCGCAGCCGCGGCGCCGGCCTTCTTCGGCAGCAGGATGTCGCGCAACCGCGTCTCGATGTCCGCAGCGATCTCCGGGTTATCGACCAGGTACTGCCGCACGTTGTCCTTGCCCTGCCCGATCCGGTCGCCGTTGTAGCTGTACCAGGAGCCGGACTTCTCGACGATGTTGTGCGCCACGCCGAGGTCGATGATCTCGCCCTCGCGGCTGATGCCCGTGCCGTAGAGGATTTCGAACTCGGCCTGGCGGAACGGCGGCGCCACCTTGTTCTTCACCACCTTCACGCGGGTCTGGTTGCCGATCACCTCGTCGCCCTTCTTCAGGGCGCCGATGCGGCGAATGTCGAGGCGCACCGAAGAGTAGAACTTCAGCGCGTTGCCGCCCGTGGTGGTCTCCGGACTGCCGAACATCACGCCGATCTTCATGCGGATCTGGTTGATGAAGATCACCATGGCGTTGGTGCGCTTGATGGTGCCGGTCAGCTTGCGCAGCGCCTGCGACATCAGGCGGGCCTGCAGGCCGACATGCGAGTCGCCCATCTCGCCCTCGATCTCCGCCTTGGGCGTCAGCGCCGCCACCGAGTCCACCACGATCACATCCACCGCGCCGGAGCGCACCAGCATGTCGGTGATCTCCAGCGCCTGTTCGCCGGTGTCGGGCTGCGAGACCAGCAGGTCGTCCAGGTTCACGCCGAGCTTCTCGGCATAGGTCGGGTCGAGCGCATGCTCGGCGTCGACGAAGGCCGCCGTGCCGCCCGCCTTCTGCGCCTCGGCGATGACCTGCAGCGTCAGGGTCGTCTTGCCCGAGGACTCAGGGCCGTAGATCTCGACCACGCGCCCGCGCGGCAGGCCGCCGATGCCCAGCGCCACGTCGAGACCCAGCGAACCCGTGGACACCACGGGCACGTCGCGCACGATGGCCGAATCGCCCATGCGCATCACGGAGCCCTTGCCAAACTGTTTCTCGATCTGGCCGAGTGCGGCGGCCAGCGCCTTCTTGCGGTTGTCGTCCATCGGTATTCGTTCGCTCTCGGGAGGTGGCGTGGAGTGGGGACCGATTATTTCACATCCGGGCCGGCCCGGCAGCGGCCATTTCGGGGTGCAGCGACCCGATTCGCGCCAGCGCAGCGGCGGCGCTTGACGCCTGACCGCGGCGCCGGACCGCGCAAGGCTCCCTTCGCTCACAAAATTTCAATATCGCTCAGTGAGCCTTGCACGTCCCGCCCCCGCTGCCATCAACCACCATCGGTCCACGTTGCGCACCGGAACTCCGCTGACATCGCCGACGCGTCCGTACGCCGCGGACAAGACCGACGCCTGGCGCGGATATCCGGTGCGCGACTGCCGGCCGGGCCCTGCAACCCGCCAGCGGGGCCGGGACGTCATGGGCCCGTCGAGCGAGATAAGACTTCCCGAGCGAGAGGGGCCCATGACGGCGCGGTCTCGCGGTCAGGTCTTGGCTGAGCCATGGCTGACAGTCCCGCTTCGCGGTCAGGGGTGCCGGTGGACGACGTGGTACACCGGCCCAGTGGGCAAGGTCTCCGAGCGCGCCAGCACGAAACCGTCAATGGGCCACGCCACCGGCTGGATCTCGCCCTCCCAGTCGCAGCCGGGGCATTTGCGCAGCACCGTCAGGTGCGGCCGGAACGGCCGCGGGTCAGGCTGGAAACCTAGGGGCGCCAGCACCGCCCGCAGGTTCTCGGCCAGCGCAGCCGCCGCAGGCGAGGGCTGGCGGCAGCCGAGCCAGGCCGCGCGCGCACCCTTGAAATAGCCGTGGCGGTCGATCCGCAGCGTGCACGGCTCGAAGGTCACCCGCGCCGCCGCCGCATGCAGCTCGGGCAGGCGGTCCTCCGCCACGCTGCCGAGGAAAGCCAGGGTGAGGTGGTAATTGCGCTTCGGGACCCGCCGGCCGCGGCAGGCGTCCAGCAGCGGCCGGGCGGCCGCCGCCAGCGCGTCACGAACCTCCGGCCGGGGCCACAGGGCGTAGAACAGCCGCAGCTTCAACTCATCGTGATCCCGGTGAGTGCGCGGGCCACGGCCTGGCGGCGGATGCCGTCCCGGTCGCCCTGGTAATGCTCGAGCCGCGTCTTCACGCGCACATCCTCGTCGGTGCGGCGCGCCCAGGCGAACCACACGGTGCCGACCGGCTTCTCCTTGGTGCCGCCGGCCGGGCCGGCGATCCCGCTCACCGCCACCGCGCGGTTGGCTCCGGTCCGCTCGAGCGCCCCGCGCACCATGGCCTGCACGACCGCCTCGCTGACCGCGCCCTCGGCCCTGATCAGGTCCGCGGGCACCCCCAGCAGCGCCGTCTTCGCCACGTCGGCATAACTGGCGATGCCTGCCAGGAACCACTCGGAGCTGCCCGGGACGTCGGTGATCGCCTTGGCCACCCAGCCTGCGGTGCAGGACTCGGCGGTGACGAGACGTTCGTCGTGGGCGACCAGCCAGACGCCGACTTCACGCGCGAGCTTCAACAGGCGGGAATCGTCAGGAATCATGCCGGCCTCCTCCCTCGGACGGCCTAAGCCTGCCATCAAGCCGGGCCGCGCAAAAGAGGGGGCGAAGAGCAGCTGCCTAGGCGCCGCTGCCCGCGGCCGCGGGGACTGGAGCCGCCACGCGATTGCCGCCCGCTTTCTTGGCCAGGCGCAGCGCCTGCGCGGCGCGCTGCAGCACGGTTTCCGCGCACTCGCCGGGCGCATGTTGCGCCACCCCGAAACTCGCCTGCAGCGGCTCGCGGATGGGCTCGATCTCCACCGCCTGCCAGGCGGTCCGCATCCGCTCGGCGATCTCCGCCGCGCCGGCCCGGTCGATCCCGGGCAGCAGCACGATGAACTCCTTGCCGCCGTAGCGCGCCACGCAGTCCGAATCCCGGCTGGTCTGGCGCAGCAGCGTGCCAAAGGCCACCAGCACCACGTCGCCGACCGGGTGGCCGTAGCGCTCGTTGATGCGCTTGCAGCCGTCGGGATCGGCCGCCACCAGGGACAGCACGCTGCCGTCCCGCGCGACCCGCTCGAGCTCGGCCGCCAGCGCCTGCTCGAGGGCGCGGCGGTTGCCCACGGCCGTCAGGCCGTCGGTCAGCGACAGCCGGCGGATCTCGTCCTCCCGCTGCCGCAGGGTCACGTTGGCCTGTGCCAGCGCATGCTTAGCGTCCGCCGATTCCCGGTTGAGCTCGAGCATGACGTCGTTCAGGCGTTGCAGCTCCTCGACGTCGTGTTCCGCCAGCAGGTACAACCGGCCCTCCCGGCGCCAGGCGCGTCCGCGCAGCGTCCAGGTGCGGCCGGAGTGATCGCCAATGGTGAACATGCCCTCGTGGCACGCCCCGTCCGGGCCCGTCGGCTGGTCGCGCAGCCGGGCGAACGCGGGCTGGATGAAATACGCAGCCACGGCCGTCGCCTCGTCTTGCGCCGGATCGAGCCCGAACAGCCGGCGAAAGCCGTCGTTCGCCTCCACCAGCTCGCCGTCGGTCGTGACGACAGCGGCAGCGACGGCGCGCGAGCTGGCCAGCTGCGGGGAGATCCAGCTCATGCCGAAGTCAGGCGGCCAGCGCCGCGGCGGCCGCGGAATCGCGCCAGGCACTCCGGATCGAGTTTCACGATCATCCCTGTCTGCTCCAGGCCGGCCCGAGGGAAAAATGCCGGCGCCTGTCCTCGAGTAAGATGACTAGCTCAACCCGGGTCGGCACAATACGGGGTTTCCGGCAGGGCCTGCCGCCCCGGGGCCCGGTGGAGAGTGGAGCTTGAGCGAGATTTCCGAGCAAAAACAAGCTGATCCGCCGGAATCGCTGGAAGCGCACACGCCCATGATGCGGCAATTCCTGCGCATCAAGGCCGAGCACCCCGACACCCTGCTGTTCTACCGCATGGGTGACTTCTACGAGCTGTTCTACGACGACGCCCGCCGGGCGGCGAAGCTCATCGACATCACCCTGACGACCCGCGGCCAGAGCGCCGGCCAGCCGATCCCCATGGCGGGCGTGCCGGTCCACAGCGTCGAGGGCTACCTGGCGAAGCTGCTGCGCCAGGGCCAGTCGGTGGCGGTCTGCGAGCAGATCGGCGACCCGGCGACGAGCAAGGGCCCGGTCGAGCGCCAGGTGGTGCGGGTGGTCACGCCCGGCACGGTGACGGACGAGGGCCTGCTCGAGGAGCGCCAGGAAGTGCTGCTGGGCTGCGTGCATCCCGGCGCCGCCGGGATCGGCCTGGCCTGGCTGGACCTGGCCGCCGGGCGCTTCCGGGTCGCCCGGCTGGACGGCCCGGAGGCCCTCGCCGCCGAGCTCGAGCGGCTGCGGCCGGCGGAACTGCTGGTGGACGAGGAGGCCCGGCTGCCGGCCGCGCTGCGCGACCTGCCCGGGGTGAAGACCCGCCCGCCCTGGCACTTCGACCTGGACACGGCGACCCGACTGCTGTGCCGCCAGTTCGGCGTCGGTGACCTGGCCGGCTTCGGCTGCGCGGACCTGCCCGAGGCCGTGCAGGCCGCCGGCTGCCTGCTGCAGTATGTGCTGGACACCCAGCGCAGCGCCCTGCCGCACCTGCGCGGCCTGGCGACCGAGACGCGCGACGAGGCCTTGCTCATGGACGCGGCCACGCGCCGCAACCTGGAGCTCGACCGCAGCCTCAGCGGCCGCCACGAGCACACCCTGCTCGGCGTGATGGACGAGACCGCGACGCCGATGGGCGGCCGGCTGCTGCGGCGCTGGCTGAACCGGCCGCTGCGCGACCGCGCGGTGCTCGAGGGGCGGCACGAGGCCGTCGAGCGCCTGCTGCTGGCCGGCGACATCGCGGCCATCCGGAGCCAGCTGCGCGGCATCGGCGACCTGGAGCGGATCCTTGCGCGCGTGGCCCTGCGCAGCGCCCGCCCGCGCGACCTGGCGGGGCTGCGCGAGGGCCTGGGCCGCCTGCCGGCGCTGCGCGCGGCACTGGCGGAGGTGGGTGCGCCGCGCCTGGCGGAACTGGCCGCGGAGTGCGGCGAGCACGATGAAATTCACGGCCTGCTGGTGCGCGCGCTGGTCGAGCAGCCGCCGGTGCTGGTGCGCGACGGCGGCGTGATTGCAGCGGGCTGGGATGCGGAGCTCGACGAACTGCGCCAGCTGTCGACCGAGGCCGACGGCTTCCTCGACGCCCTGGAGGCGCGGGAGCGCCAGCGCACCGGGCTGCCTTCGCTCAAGGTCGGCT
Source organism: Thioalkalivibrio sp. XN8 (assembly GCF_011058255.1). Classification (GTDB taxonomy): domain Bacteria; phylum Pseudomonadota; class Gammaproteobacteria; order Steroidobacterales; family XN24; genus XN24. The sequence goes on from NZ_JAALFH010000011.1 coordinate 44,295, forward strand.
ACAACCGGGTCCACGGCTACTACCTCGAGATCAGCCGCGCCCAGGCGAAGAATGCGCCCGCCGACTACAGCCGCCGCCAGACGCTGAAGGCCGCCGAGCGCTTCATCACGCCCGAGCTGAAGGCGTTCGAGGACAAGGTACTGTCGGCACGGGAGCGCGCGCTGGCGCGGGAGAAGGCGCTGTACGACGACCTCGTGGAAACGCTGGTGGCGCGACTCGGGCCGCTGCAGCTGATGGCCCAGGCGGTCGCCGAGCTCGACGTGCTGGCCAACCTGGCCGAACGGTCCGAGGCGCTCAACCTGAGCCGCCCGCGCCTGGTGGCGCAACCGCGGCTGGCCATCAGGGGGGGGCGCCACCTGGTGGTGGAACGCGTCTCGGCGCAGCCGTTCATCCCCAACGACCTGGCGCTGGACGACCGCCGGCGCATGCTGGTCATCACCGGCCCGAACATGGGCGGCAAATCCACCTACATGCGCCAGGCCGCGCTGATCGTCATCCTCGCGCATGCCGGCAGCTTCGTCCCCGCCGAATCCGCCGAGCTCGGGCCCGTGGACCGCATCTTCACCCGCATCGGCGCCTCGGACGACCTGGCGGGCGGGCGCTCGACCTTCATGGTGGAAATGACGGAAGCGGCCAATATCCTGAACAACGCCACGGCCCACAGCCTGGTGCTGATGGACGAGATCGGGCGCGGGACCAGCACCTTCGACGGCCTGTCGCTGGCCTGGGCCTGCGCCCATTACATCGGCGAGCAGCTCGGGGCCTTCACGCTGTTCGCCACGCATTACTTCGAGCTCACGGCGCTGGCACGGGAGTTGCCGGCCTGCGCCAACGTGCACCTTGACGCCACCGAGCACGAGGGCAGGCTGGTGTTCCTGCACAGCGTGCGCGAGGGCCCGGCGAACCAGAGCTACGGCCTCCAGGTCGCAGCGCTCGCCGGCGTCCCGCCGGAGGTCATCCGGCGGGCGCGCGGCTACCTGCGCGAACTGGAGCAAGGCCGCGCGACGGCGCCGGGGCCGCAGCCCGAGCTGCCGCTGTTCGCGCCGCCGCCAAGGCCCGACCCGGTGGCGCAGCGCCTGCGGCAGCTCGATCCCGACAGTCTCAGCCCGCGCGAGGCGCTGGCAGTCCTGTACGAACTGAAAGCGCTGGACGGGCGCGACGACAAGGGCGGAGGCCCAGCCAAATGACGGTCTTGCTGATGTTTTTCTTCCTGGCGATCCTGGTGTCCTTCGCCTGCTCGATCTGGGAGGCGGTGCTGCTGTCGGTGACGCCGAGCTACGTCACGCGCGCAACCGCAGAGGGCGGCCGCACGGGCAAGCTGCTGCAGGAGTTCAAGGACGACATCGACCGGCCACTGGCGGCGATCCTCACCCTCAACACCGTCGCCCACACCGTCGGCGCCATCGGCGTGGGCGCCCAGGCCAGCCGGCTATGGGGCAGCGGCGGCTTCGAGTTCGCCGGCATGACCATCGATTACGAGGCGATCGTGGCGGCCGTGACCACGCTGGGCATCCTGGTGCTGTCCGAGATCATCCCCAAGACCCTCGGCGCCAATTACTGGGAGCGGCTGGCGCCGCTGACGGTGCGGGCGATCAAGCTGCTGATCCTGGCGCTCTATCCCCTGGTGTGGATGAGCCAGGTCATCACGCGTTTCCTCAAGAAGGACAAGAGCCAGCCGGTGTTCAGCCGCATCGAGTTCCTGGCGATGACCGAGATGGGGCGCCTCGAGGGCCAGCTTGACGAGCGGGAGGCGGAAATCATCCGCAACCTGCTCAGCCTCAACCAGCTGCGGGTGCACGACGTGATGACGCCGCGGCGGGTGGTGGTCGGGGGGGACCGCGAGGAGACCGTGGCGGAATTCATGGCCGACAACCCGGAGCTCGTCTTTTCCCGCATCCCGGTCTACCAGGGAGATATCGACACCGTCACCGGCGTCGCCTTCAAGGACGACCTGCTGGCCGCCATGGCGACGGGCGACGGCGAGCGGACACTGGCGGAGCTGGAACACGAGGCCCTGTTCGTACCCGAGACGCTGTCGGTGGCCGGCGTGCTGACCCAGCTGCTGGAGAAGCGCCAGCAGCTGGCCGTGGCGGTCGACGAATACGGCATCACGGCCGGGGTGGTGACGGTGGAGGACGTGCTCGAGACGCTGCTGGGCCTGGAGATCATGGACGAGCAGGACTCGGTCGCCGACCTCCAGCACCTGGCGCGCGAGCGCTGGCTGAAGCTGCACGAGCGAATCGGCAGCCCGGCCCTGGGGCCGGTGCCGCTGGATCCGTCGGCGAAAAAACCTTCCGACTAGGCCCCGCCGGGGCCCGCACCCTCTGCGGCGAGCAGGCGCTCGAGCACGGCGCGGTTGCTCCAGGAGCTCGCCCGACTGATCGCGGCGGGCAGGGGCAGCCAGGCGTAGCTGCAATGCTCGGCCGGGTCGAGGCGGATCGCGGCCGGCGCGGGCAGGCGCAGGGCGAAGGCATGCTCGAGGTTCTCGGTCACGCCGGGCGCGAACTTGTGCCGCCAGGCCGGCGCGATAATGAAGCGGTGGCTCACCTGCAGGTCGACGAGACCGTCGGCACCCAGGCCCGTCTCCTCGGCGAGCTCGCGGATTGCCGCCGCGCGGGGCGCCTCGCCGGGTTCCAGGCTGCCGGTCACGGACTGCCACCAGCCGGGCGGTTCGTGCCGCTCCAGCAGCAGCGCCTCGCCGGCCGCCGTGTAGACCGCCACCAGCACCGACTCCGGCCGCTTGGGGACTGTCCCCGGGACAGTCCCCACCCTCGGGTTATTCGGCGACAGGCTTGCGCACCCGGATCGACAGCTCGCGCAGCTGTGCCTCCGGGACCTCGCTGGGCGCGTCGGTGAGCGGGCAGCTCGCCGTCTGGGTCTTGGGAAAGGCGATCACCTCGCGGATGCTGGCGGCCCCGGTCATGAGCATCACCAGCCGGTCGATGCCGAAGGCGATGCCGCCGTGCGGCGGGCAGCCGTACTTCAGGGCGTCCAGCAGGAAGCCGAACTTGCTTCGCGCCTCTTCCTCGCCGATGCCGAGCAGCTCGAACACGCCCTGCTGCATGGCCCGGTCGTGGATACGCACCGAGCCGCCGCCGATCTCCGAGCCGTTCAGCACCAGGTCATAGGCGCGCGACAGCGCTTCGCCCGGGTTGGCGGCCAGCAAGGCGTGGTCGTCCACCGCCGGCGCGGTGAAGGGATGATGGAGCGCGAACCAGCGCTGCTCGGCCTCGTCCCACTCGAACATCGGGAAATCGACCACCCACACCGGGCGCCAGCCCGTCTGCAGCAGGCCGAGGTCCGCGCCCAGCTGGTCGCGCAGTGCGCCCAGGGCGTCATTGACGACGCTCGCCTTGTCGGCGCCGAAGAACACCAGGTCGCCGGTCTCGGCGCCGGTGCGGGACATGATCCCGGCCACGGCCTCATCCGGCAGGAACTTCAGGATGGGCGACTGCAGCCCCTCGCGCCCCGCCCCGGCGTCGTTGACCTTGATGTAGGCCAGGCCGCGGGCGCCGTAGCGCGCCACGAAGGCAGTGTACGCGTCGATCTCCTTGCGCGTCAGGCTGGCGCCGCCAGGCACCCGCAGGGCCGCCACGCGGCCCCTCGGGTCGGTCGCCGGGCCGGCGAAGACCTTGAACTCGACGTTGGCCACCAGGTCCGCGACTTCCACCAGCTCCAGCGGGTTGCGTAAATCCGGCCGGTCGGTGCCGAAGCGCTCCATGGCCTCGGCCCAGCGCATCCGCGGGAAGGGACCGGCCAGCTCGACCTCCAGCACCTCGCGGAACAGCTCGCGCACCATGGCCTCCATCAGGCCCGTGATGCCGTCCTCGTCCATGAACGACAGCTCCACGTCGAGCTGGGTGAACTCGGGCTGGCGGTCGGCGCGCAGGTCCTCGTCGCGGAAGCAGCGCGCGATCTGGTAGTAGCGGTCCAGCCCCGACATCATCAGCAGCTGCTTGAACAGCTGCGGCGACTGCGGCAGGGCGTAGAACCTGCCGGGGTGGTTGCGCGCCGGCACCAGGTAGTCACGCGCGCCCTCCGGCGTGGCCTTGGTGAGCACCGGCGTCTCGACGTCGACGAAGCCATGGGCGTCGAGGAAGCGCCGCAGCGCCCCGGTGACGCGGTGGCGCAGGCGCAGGTTGCGCAGCATCTCGGGGCGGCGCAGGTCGAGGTAGCGATAGCGCAGCCGCAGGTCCTCGCCGGCCGGCTCGTCGTGGTGGAAGGGCGGCGTGTCGCTGCGGTTGAGCACCTTGAGTTCCCGGGCCACCAACTCGACCTGGCCGGTAGCCAGGCCGGGATTGGCGGTGCCCTCGGGCCGGCGCCGGACCTCGCCCGTCACCTGCAGCACGAACTCCGAGCGCAGGCTCTCGGCCAGGGCGAACATGGCCCCGTCGTCCGGGTTGAACACCACCTGCAGCAGGCCCTCGCGGTCGCGCAGGTCGACGAAGATCACCCCGCCGTGGTCGCGGCGGCGGTGCACCCAGCCGACGACCGTGGCCTGCTGGCCGATCAGGCTTTCGTTGAACTCGCCGCAATAGTGGGTACGCATGACCTTGGCTTCCTTCGAGAAGGGCTGTGCCGGCGCCCGGGACGCGGCCGGCGAAGGGCCGGGGATGTTACTGGGGCGTCTCAGGCCGTGCAAGGCTGGCCTTGGCGGCTTCAGGGCTGGTCCAGCGTGGGATCGCGACGCCGAGGGAGATGATGAAGCGCAGGCCCTCGTCGACCTTCATGTCCAGCGCCACCAGCTCGTCGCGGGGCACGAACAGGACGTAGCCGGAGGTGGGATTCGGCGTGGTCGGCAGGAACACGCAGACCACCTGTTGCGCGGTGCGGTACTGCACCTCGCCCTCGAGATCGGAGGTCTGGAAGCACATGCTCCAGAGCCCCCGGCGGGGATACTCGACCAGCAACACCCGCTTGAAGGCCGTGCTGTGGTCGGCGAACAGCGTCTCGGCCACCTGCTTGGAGCTGGAGTAGATGCCTCGGACCAGCGGGATGCGCGCGACGATGCGATCGCCGATCTCCACCAGCCGGCGGCCGGCGAAATTGGTCACGAACAGGCCGGAGAACAGCAGGATCACCACCGCCAGCAGCAGGCCCAGCCCCGGGATGGAGAAACCCAGCAGGTTCTCCGGCCGCAGCGGCTCGGGCAGCAGCAGCAGGATCCGGTCCACGAAGCCGATCAGGAACCGGACCACCAGGAAGGTCACGACGAGCGGGATCCAGAGGATCAGCCCGGTGACCAGGTACTTGCGCAGGGTCTTCAGCAAGGCGCGCTACCTGCCGGCGCTCAGGCCGTGCCCTCCGCCTTGCCGGCGGCGGGCTTGCTCGCGGCGGCCGGCTTCGCGGCGGGCTTGTCCGCCGGCTTGGCGCCATCGCCCGCCGGCTTGCTGTCGGCCTTGCTGTCGGCCTTGCTGTCGGCCTTGCTGTCGGACTTGCTGTCGGACTGGGCCAGGTTGCGCTGCTTGTCGCCCTTGCCCTTGAAGTCGGTCTCGTACCAGCCGCTGCCCTTGAGGCGGAAGCGCGGCGCGGAGAGCTGGCGCTTCAGCTGGGGCTCGCCGCAGGTCGGGCAGTGCACCAGCGGTTCGTCGGACAGCTTCTGCAACGCGTCCAGCGTGTGGCCGCATGCGCCGCACAGGTACTCGTAGATCGGCATTTCAGTGATACCCCCACAGGACCGGGCCTGCCGGCCCGACGCAAGTATGTACGAATCGGCCCCGCCTGGGGACTGTCCCGGGGACAGTCCCCATTTAGCTGAATTCCAGCCCGTCCGGGCTGGCGTCCACCTGCACCGTGGTGCCCGGCCCGAACTCGCCGCGCAGGATGCGCTGCGCCAGCGGGTTCTCGACCTGCTGCTGGATCGCCCGCTTGAGCGGCCGTGCGCCGTAGACCGGGTCGAAACCCGCCTCGGCCAGCCGGTCCAGCGCCGCCTCGCTCAGCTCGAGCTGCATGTCGCGCTCGGCCAGGCGGGCGCGCAGGTGCGCCAGCTGGATCTCGACAATGGCGCGGATCTGCTCGCGGCCCAGGGCATGGAACACCACCACGTCGTCGACGCGGTTGATGAACTCCGGCCGGAAGTGCTGCGCCACCACCTCCATCACGGCCGACTTCATGGCCTCGTAGTCGCTGGCGGGTCCCAGCTCCTGGATGCGGTTGGAGCCGAGGTTGGAGGTCATCACGATGACCGTGTTCTTGAAGTCCACCGTGCGGCCGTGGCCGTCGGTCAGGCGGCCGTCGTCGAGCACCTGCAACAGCACGTTGAAGGTGTCCGGATGCGCCTTCTCGACCTCGTCGAGCAGGATCACGGAATAGGGCCGGCGCCGCACCGCCTCGGTCAGGTAGCCGCCCTCCTCGTAGCCGACGTAGCCCGGCGGCGCGCCGATGAGCCGGGCCACGGAGTGCTTCTCCATGAACTCCGACATGTCGATGCGCACCATCGCGTCCTCGGTGTCGAACATGAATTCCGCCAGCGCCTTGCACAGCTCGGTCTTGCCGACGCCGGTCGGGCCGAGGAACAGGAAGGAGCCGATCGGCCGGTTCGGATCGGACAGCCCGGCGCGCGAGCGGCGAATGGCGTTGGAAACCGCGAGCAGGGCCTCGTCCTGGCCGATGACGCGCTTTTCCAGCGCCTCTTCCATGCGCAGCAGCTTGTCCTTCTCGCTCTCGAGCATCCGCGAGACCGGGATGCCGGTCCACTTGGAGACGACCTCGGCCACCTCCTCGTCCGTGACCCGGTTGCGCAGCAGGCGGGTTTCTTTCTTCTCGTGCTCGGCCGCTTCGGCGAGGCGCTTCTCCAGCTCCGGGATCCGGCCGTACTGCAGCTCGGACATGCGGGTCAGGTCGCCGGCCCGGCGGGCGGTCTCGAGTTCGACACGGGCGCGCTCCAGCTCCTCCTTGAGGTGCGAGGCGCCCTGGACCTCGGCCTTCTCGGCCTTCCAGACCTCCTCGAGGTCGGCGTACTGGCGTTCCAGCGACTCGAGCTCGGTTTCCAGCGCCTGCAGGCGCTTCTTCGAGGCCTCGTCGGACTCCTTCTTCAGGGCCTCGCGCTCGATCTTGAGCTGGATCACGCGCCGCTCGAGCCGGTCGAGCTCCTCCGGCTTGGAGTCGATCTCCATGCGGATGCGGGAAGCGGCCTCGTCGACCAGGTCGATGGCCTTGTCCGGCAGCTGGCGGTCGGAAATGTAGCGGTGCGACAGGGTGGCGGCGGCGACGATGGCCGGGTCGGTGATCTCCACGCCGTGGTGCACTTCGTAGCGCTCCTTCAGGCCGCGCAGGATGGCGATGGTCTCCTCCACGCTGGGCTCGTCCACCAGCACCTTCTGGAAGCGCCGCTCCAGCGCCGCGTCCTTCTCGATGTACTTGCGGTACTCGTCCAGGGTGGTGGCGCCGACGCAGTGCAGCTCGCCGCGCGCCAGCGCCGGCTTGAGCATGTTGCCGGCGTCCATGGAACCCTCGGCCTTGCCCGCGCCGACCACGGTGTGCAGCTCGTCGATGAACAGGATCACGCGGCCTTCCTGGCGCGCGAGATCGTTGAGCACGGCCTTGAGCCGCTCCTCGAACTCGCCGCGGAACTTCGCGCCGGCGATCAGCGCGCCCATGTCCAGCGACAGGATGCGCTTGTCTTTCAGGCCTTCCGGCACCTCGCCGTCGACGATGCGCTGCGCCAGCCCCTCGGCGATGGCGGTCTTGCCGACGCCGGGCTCGCCGATCAGCACGGGGTTGTTCTTGGTGCGCCGCTGCAGCACCTGGATGGTGCGCCGGATCTCGTCGTCACGGCCGATGACCGGGTCGAGCTTGCCCTGCTCGGCGCGCTCGGTCAGGTCGATGGTGTATTTCTCCAGCGCCTGGCGGGTTTCCTCTGCCGACGGGTCGTCCACCTGCTTGCCGCCGCGCACCTCCTCGATGGCCTTCTCCAGCGCGTTCTTGACGGCCCCGGCCTCGCGCATGGCCTCGCCGAGCGCGCCCTTGTCCTCCAGCGCCGCCAGCGCGAACAGCTCGCTGGAGATGTACTGGTCGTGGCGCTGCTGCGCCAGCTTGTCGGTGACGTTCAGCATGCGGTCGAGGTCGCGCGAGATATGCACTTCGCCCGGCGTGCCCTCGACCCGGGGCAGGCGGTCCAGCGCCTCGCCCAGCCGCGAACGCAGGCGGTTCACGTTCACGCCGGCCTTGTCGAGCAGGTGGCGCAGGCCGCCGCCCTGCTGGTCGAGCAGCGCCACCATCACGTGGACGGGCTCGATGTACTGGTGGTCGCGCCCGACGGCCAGGGACTGGGCGTCGGCGAGCGCCATCTGGAACTTGCTGGTCAGTCGGTCCATGCGCATGGGGGTTCCCCGGGAATGACTCGGTTTATTCCGATATGGGGTGTTCCGGCGCGGTTTTCAACGGTGGGACCGGTCCTGGGGACTGTCCCCAGGACCGGTCCCAAGCCAGACCAGGGTCGCCATCCGCCCGGTCGGCCGCTCGGCGCCGTCGCGGCGGTGGGAAAAGAAACGCTCGGGGTCGTCATGGGTGCACCAGCCGCCCCCGTACACGCCCGCCAGCCCCAGCGCCTCGAGCCGGCGCCGCGCCAGGCCCGCCAGGTCGAGCTGCCAGTGCCCCGGCCGGCCCGGCCGGAAGAAGTCCGCGGCATCCGGGCCGGGCGCTGCCAGGCAGGCGTCGCGCACCTCGGCGCCCACCTCGTAGGCTGCGGCGCCGATGCCTGGACCGATCCAGGCCATGAGTTCCGCCGGCCGGGCTGCCATGGCCGCCGTGGTGGCCTCCAGCACCCCCGCCGCCAGGCCGCGCCAACCCGCATGCGCGATGCCGATCCGGGTGCCGTCTACCCGGCAGAACACCACCGGCAGGCAGTCGGCCGTCAGCACCACGAGCACCCGTCCGGGCCGGCCGGTCACGGTCGCATCGGCGGTCCGCTTGGCCGGGACCTCCGGCTGGTCGAGCACCAGCACTTCAATGCCGTGCACCTGCGCCAGCCACGCCGGCTCCGCCGGCAGCCCAAGCCCCAGCGCCAGGCGGCGGCGGTTCTCGGCCACCCGGGCAGGGTCGTCGCCGACGTGGCCGCCGAGGTTGAGCGAGTCCCAGGGCGGCGGGCTGACGCCGCCGAGCCGCAGCGAAGTGGCGGCATGGACGCCGGCCGGCGCCGGCCAGTCGGGCACGATCCAGGCCGGCCTCATGCCTTGGCGTCCGCCCGCAGCACCGCCAGCAGCGCCTCCAGGTCGGCCGCCAGCGGTGCCTCGAACTGCACGGGCTCGCCGCTGCCGGGATGCACCAGCTCCAGCCGGGCCGCGTGCAACGCCTGGCGGCGGAACCCGCGCAGCGCCTCGATCAGGGCCTCGGTGGCGCCGGCCGGGACAACCAGGCGCCCGCCGTAGACGGGGTCGCCGACCAGCGGGTGGCGAATGTGGGCCAGGTGCACGCGAATCTGGTGGGTGCGGCCGGTCTCGAGCTGGCAGCGCAGGTGGGTATGGCCGCGAAAGCGCGCCTGGACCCGGTAATGGGTCACCGCTTCGCGCCCGCCCTCGCGCACCGCCATGCGCACGCGGTCGACCGGGTGCCGGCCGATGGGCGCGTCCACGGTGCCGCCGCCGGTCATCACGCCGACACAGACCGCGTGGTACTCGCGCTTGACGCTGCGCTCCTCCAGCTGCCGTACCAGCGCGGCATGCGCGCCGGGCGTGGCGGCGACGACCATGATGCCGCTGGTGTCCTTGTCCAGCCGATGGACGATCCCGGCCCGGGGCAGCACGGCCAGGCCCGGCCGGTGATGGAGCAGCGCGTTGACGAGGGTACCGGCGGGGTTGCCCGCGCCCGGGTGGACGACCAGCCCGGCGGGCTTGTTCAGCACGAGGATCTCCTCGTCCTCGTAAACCACGTCCAGCGCGATGGCCTCGGGCGCGTCGCGGCTCTCGTCCTCGAGCACCGCCGCCAGCCGGACGGCCTCACCGCCGTCGACCTTGTCGCGCGGGCGCAGGCAGCGTCCGTCCACCGTGACCTGGCCGGCCTTGATCCAGCCCTGCAGGCGGCTGCGCGAATAGTCCGGGAACAGCGCCGCCAGGACCTGGTCGAGCCGCTGGCCGGCCATCTCCGGGGGGATCACGGCCTGGTGTTCGACGCGCTGCATGCGGCGAGTTTAGCCGATGGGGACTGTCCCCAGGACATGTCCTGGGGACAGTCCCCACGGGCATCTCCGGTATACTTGCCCACCCTCGTCTCACGTTCCAAAGCGACATGAACCGACTCCCCGCCCTCCTGCTGCTGCTCCTCGCCCTGCCCACCGCGCCGGGCTGCGCCCTGTTCGGCGGCGACGACGAGGAAGACATCGACCCGGCCGACAACGCCGAGCGGATCTACGCCCTGGGCCAGAAGGCCGTCGAGGGCGGCAACTACGTGGCGGCGATCGGCGCCTTCGAGAACCTCACTGCGGTCTATCCCTTCAGCGAGGAGGCCCGGCAGGCCCAGCTGGAGCTGATGTACGTCTACCTGCAAAACGACCAGCCCGACTCGGTGGTGGCGGCGGCCGACCGCTTCATGCTCGAGAATCCGACCCATCCGCGGGTCGATTACGCGCTGTACATGAAGGGGCTGGCACGCTTCCCCCGGGACCCGGGGCCGCTCGAGCGGCTGTTCCGGGTGGACATGAACAAGCGCCCGACGGGCAGCATGCAGGACGCTTTCAACACCTTCCAGCAGCTGCTGCAGCAGCATCCCGACAGCGTCTATGCCGAGGACGCCCGCCAGCGCATGATCTACCTGCGCAACCGCCTCGCGGCCCACGAGGTGACGGTGGCGCAGTTCTACCTCGACCGCAGCGCGCACGTGGCCGCCATCAACCGCGCCAGGCACGTGGTGGAGACGTTCCAGGAGACGCCGGCCGTCATCCCGGCGCTGGAGATCATGGCTACGGCCTACGACAACCTGGGGCTGGACGAACTCGCCGCCGACACGCGGCGCATCCTCGAGGCCAACCGGTCGCGGTAGCTCGGTGGGGACTGTCCCGGGGACAGTCCCCAGGACCGGTCCCTAGCTACCTCGCGGCGAAACCCGAGGTAATGGGATAACGCCAGTCGCGGCCGAAGGCGCGGCGGCTGATGCGGATGCCCGGCGGCGCCTGGCGGCGCTTGTACTCGTTGCGCTTCACCATGCCGAGAATCCGGCCGACCACCTTGCGGTCGTAGCCGCGCTCGACGATCTGGTCCACCGAGCAGTCTTCCTCGATGAAAGCCTCGAGAATGGGATCGAGCACCTCGTAGGGCGGCAGCGCGTCGGTGTCCTTCTGGTCGGGCCGCAGCTCGGCGGACGGCTCGCGCTCGATGACCCGCGGCGGGATCACCTCGGAGCGCGCGTTGCGGTACCGCGAGAGGCGGTAGACCAGGGTCTTGCTGCAGTCCTTCAGCGGCGCGAAGCCGCCGGCCATGTCGCCGTAGAGGGTGGCGTAGCCGACCGCCATTTCGCTCTTGTTGCCGGTGGTCAGCAGCATGTCGCCGAACTTGTTGGACATCGCCATCAGGATCATGCCGCGGCAGCGCGCCTGGATGTTCTCCTCGGTGACGTCCTCGGGCATGCCGGCGAAAACCCCGGCCAGCGTTTCGCGCGCGCCCTCGAAGATCGGCTCGATCGACACCACGTCGTACTGCACGCCGAGCGTGCGGGCCATGGCCTCGGCGTCCTCGCGACTCATGTCGGAGGTGTAGCGCGAGGGCATCATCACCGCCCGCACGCGCTCGGGCCCCAGCGCGTCGACGGCGATCGCCAGCGTCAGCGCTGAATCTACGCCGCCGGAAAGCCCCAGCACCACGCCGGGGAAATGGTGCTTGTTGACGTAGTCCGCGACGCCCAGCTCCAAGGCCCGGTAGACGCCTTCGACCAGCTCCGGCGCCGGGTTGACGTGACCCGGCACGAGCCGGCCGCCCGGCGCCACCTCGAGCAGCTCCAGCGCCTCGGCGAAAAACGGCGCCCGGTAAACCAGCTCCCCGGCCGCGTCCAGCGCCATCGAGCCGCCGTCGAACACCAGCTCGTCCTGGCCGCCCACCAGGTTGGCGTAGATGACCGGCAGGCCGGCTTCCTCGATCCGCAGCCGCAGCTCGGCCTCGCGGCGGGCCACCTTGCTGGTGTCGAAGGGTGAGCCGTTGATGGAAAGCAGGACTTCCGCCCCGGCCGCGGCCGTGGCCTGCGCCACGCCCGGCGCCCACAGGTCCTCGCAGATGGTGAGGCCGAGCTTCACGCCGTGCATCTCCACCACGCAGCATTCCGTGCCCGCCTCGAAGTAGCGTTTCTCGTCGAACACGCCGTAGTTGGGCAGGTGCTGCTTGCGATAGACCAGCCGCGGCTCGCCCGGCCGCAGCAGGGCCGCGCTGTTGTAGAGGGTCTCGCCGGCGTACTCCGGGTAGCCGACCAGCACCGACATGCCGTTGAGGCTCTGCTCGAGCCGGGCCAGCGCATCGGCCACGTCGCGCCGGAACCCGCGATGCAGCAGCAGGTCCTCGGGCGGGTAACCGCACAACGCCAGCTCGGGAAAGATCACCAGGTCGGCCCGCAGCGCGTCGTGCGCCCGCCGGCACATCTCCAGCATGCGGGTGACGTTCGCCTCGACGTCGCCGACGACCGGATTGAGCTGGGCGATGGCGATCCGCATCAGGTGGGTTCAGGCGTAATGAGGGCGCGGGCGCGGCTCAGGAATGGCGCGCCCCAGCTCGGTCGCCAGTTCGATCCACTCCCGGATCGCGGTTTCGGCATTCGCCGCAGCCTCCTGGTAACTGCTGCCGTCGGCCATGCAGCCGGGGAGATCAGGCACCTCGGCGACAAAGCAGTCATCGGCCTCGCTCCACGAGATGACAATGTCGTAACGCTTATTCATCGCCCGGCCCAATGCGGTACTTGAGTAACAGCAGTCTGACCTGCCTGACCTGGTAAGGCTTCGCATTCGCGCCCCTGGGCCGGAGGTTGATGATCTCCTCGAGATCGTCCCGCCAGAGGATATGGTGCGATCCACGCACTCTCGAGCAGAAACCCAAAAGTTCGAGCAAGCTTAGCAAATCGGTGAACGCAACGTTCGCATCCGATCGGCCGCCCACGACGCGCCAGTAAGTGTGCCGGTGCCTTCGGTTCACGAAGGCACACTGCGAGACTCCTCAGGATCTGGACCGGCCCGCTTTCTAGGAGAGTCGGGCCAAAATGGCGCTGCCCAGCTCCGCCGGCGAGCGCACGGTGGTCACGCCCGCGGCATCCAGGGCCTTGAACTTCTCGTCCGCCGTACCCTTGCCGCCCGACACGATGGCGCCGGCGTGGCCCATGCGCTTGCCCGGCGGCGCGGTGACGCCGGCGATGTAGGCCACCACGGGCTTGGTCATGCGCCGGGCGATGAACTCGGCCGCGGCCTCCTCGTCGCTGCCGCCGATCTCGCCGACCATCAGCACGCCCTCGGTGTGCTCGTCGCGCTCGAACAGCTCGAGGCAGTCGATGAAATCCATGCCCCGCACCGGGTCGCCGCCGATGCCGACGCAGGTCGACTGGCCGAGGCCATTTTTCGTGGTCTGGTACACGGCCTCGTAGGTGAGGGTGCCGGAGCGCGACACGATGCCGACCTTGCCGGGCTGGTGGATGAAGCCGGGCATGATGCCGATCTTGGCCTCGCCCGGTGTGATGATGCCCGGGCAGTTGGGGCCGATCAGGCGGCAGTCGTAGTCCTTCAGCGCGGCCTTGACCTTCACCATGTCGAGCACCGGGATGCCCTCGGTGATGCACACCACCAGCTTGATGCCGGCGTCGGCGGCCTCGAGGATCGCGTCCGCGGCATAGGGCGCCGGGACGTAGATCATGCTGACGTCGGCGCCGGTCTCGTTGACGGCGTCGTGCACGGTGTTGAACACCGGCAGGCCGAGGTGGACCTCGCCGCCGCGGCCGGGGGTCACCCCGCCGACCATCCGGGTGCCGTACTCGATGCACTGCTCGGAGTGGAAAGTGCCCTGGCGGCCGGTGAAGCCCTGGCAGATGACCTTGCTGTCGCTGTTTACGAGGATGCTCATGTCGGGGTCCCTTACTGGCCGGCGGCCGCCACGGCCTTCTTGGCCGCGTCGGTCAGGTCTTCGGCGGCGATGATGTCCACGTCGCTCTGCTCGAGCAGCTCGCGCCCGCGCTCCACGTTGGTGCCCTCAAGGCGCACCACCACCGGCACCTCGACGCCCACTTCCTTGACCGCCTGGATGATGCCCTCGGCGATCAGGTCGCAGCGCACGATGCCGCCGAAGATGTTCACCAGGATGGCTTTCACGTTGGCGTTGGAGAGGATGAGCTTGAAGGCCTCGGCCACCCGCTCGGCCGTGGCGCCGCCGCCGACGTCGAGGAAGTTGGCCGGCGCGCCGCCGTGCAGCTTGATCAGGTCCATGGTGGCCATGGCCAGGCCGGCGCCGTTCACCATGCAGGCGATCTCGCCGTCCAGGGAGACGTAGTTGAGGCCGTGCGCGGAGGCGCGGTTCTCCATCTCGTCTTCCTGCGAGGGGTCGCGCCACTCCATCAGCCGCGACTGGCGGAACAGCGCGTTGGACTCGATGCCGATCTTGGCGTCCAGGGCATGCAGCTTGCCCTCGCCGTTGACGATCAGCGGGTTCACTTCGAGCAGCGCGCAGTCGCGCTCGACGAACAGCTGGTAGAGGCTCTGCAGCAGCTTGGTGAACTGGCCCACCTGCTCGCCGGTGAGCTCCAGCGCGAAAGCCACCTGGCGCGCCTGGTAGGGCTGCAGCCCGGCGGCCGGGTGGACCGCGACGGTGACGATCTTTTCCGGGGTCTTGGCCGCGACTTCCTCGATGTCCATGCCGCCGGCGGCCGAGGCCATGACCACGATGCGCTCGCACGAGCGGTCCACCAGGAGGCTGAGATAGAGCTCGCGCTCGATGGAGGAGCCGGCCTCGACGTAGACGATGTTGATCGGCAGGCCCTCGGGGCCGGTCTGGTGGGTCACCAGGCGCTCGCCCAGCATCTTCGCCGCAGCAGCGCGCACCTTGTCCGGCGTATCCACCACCTTCACGCCGCCGGCCTTGCCGCGGCCGCCGGCGTGGACCTGGGCCTTGACCACCCAGGTGCTGCCGCCGATGTCGTCGGCCGCGCGGGCCGCGTCCTCGGCGTTGCGGGCCGGAATGCCGCGCGAAACGGGGATGCCGTACTCGGCGAAAAGCTGCTTGGCTTGGTACTCGTGGAGGTTCATGCCGCGGGGACTCCGGTGGGAAAGGGTTTCGGGCCGGGCCGAAAGCTGGTTATTCTCCCCCATCGGTCCGCGTCGCGCCAAGCCCGGGACAAGACAAGCACCGCATGAAGCCCCGCCCCGAAGTCATGGCCCCGGAGTTCGCCTGGCGCACCCTCCGGCTGCTCAACGCCTACCGCATGCTCTATGCGGCGCTGCTGTTCGCCATGCTGATCTACCCCACCAGCCCGCGGCTGGTGGGCGAAGCGCACCCCGAGCTGTTCCTCGCCACCGTCCTCGGCGCCTTCGTCTGGGCGGCGGTCAATGACTTTGCGGTCAACCAGCACTGGCCTTCGCTGCCGGGCCAGGCCCTGGCCCAGGGGCTGTTCGATATCGCCGCGATCTCGCTGCTGACCTGGGCCAGCGGCGGGCTCGGCAGCGGCATCGCCAACCTGCTGATCATCTCGGTCGCAGCCCTCGCGCTCATCAGCTCCCGCCTGTGGGGCCTGGCCTTCGCCGCGCTGGCGGCCCTCAGCGTGCTCGGCATCCACGTCCTCGGCCTGGCCCGGGGCGTCGCCGACGTGGGCGACAGCACGGCCTCGGGCCTGTTCGGCGGGCTGCTGATGGTCGTGGCCCTGTTCGCGTGGCCCTTCGCGCGCCGCTTCGCCGAGAGCGAGGCCCTGGCCCGCCAGCGCGGGGTGGACCTGGAGAACGTCAACCAGCTCAACGAGTACATCGTCCAGAACCTGCGCGAGAGCATCGTGGTGCTGGATGCCGACGACCGCATCCGGCTGATGAACGAGGCCGCCGCCAAGTACCTCGGCCTTACCCCGGGCTGGCGCGGCCGGCCGGTGCGGGAGGCCTCCGAACGCCTGCACCAGGCCGTCCGGCAGTGGCGCGAGCACGGCAGCAGCGACCCGCCCCCGCCGTTCACCTCGGCCGACGGCGCCACCCAGATCGCGCCGTACTTCGCGCCGATCGGCCGGCCCAAGAGCGGCGCCCTGCTGATCTTCCTCGAGGACACGGCGATCCTGTCCGAGCGCGCCCAGCAGGCCAAGCTGGCGGCGCTCGGGCGGCTCTCGGCCAGCATCGCCCACGAGATCCGCAACCCGGTCGGGGCGCTCAGCCATGCCGCCCAGCTCCTCGGCGAAGCCGACAACCTGCAGGACAGCCAGCAGCGGCTGGCGACCATCATCGAGAACAACGCCGGCCGCGTCAGCGACATCGTGGAGAACGTGCTGCAGCTGTCGCGGCGGGAGCGGCTCAACCCCCAGCGAGTGGACCTGGTCGCCTGGGCCAAGCAGTTCCTGGAGGAGTACATCGCGTCCTCGGAGCTGCCCGCGTCCGCCCTGGACCTGTCGATCAACGACGCCCCGCTCGAGGTCCGCATGGACCCGAGCCACCTCTACCAGGTGGTCGCCAACCTGTGCGACAACGCGGTGCGCTACGGCACGCCCGCCGGCGGCGAGCCGCGGGTCGAGCTCGCCATCGGCCGCCGCAGCGGCACCAACCGGCCCTTTCTCGAGGTGCGCGACCGCGGTCCCGGCATCCCGCCCGAGCTGGCCGAGCAGGTCTTCGAGCCCTTCTTCCGCGCCGGATCTGACGCCGCCCAGCGCGCCGGCGCGGGGCTCGGCCTGTTCATCTCGCGGGAGCTGTGCGAGGTCAACCGAGCGAGCCTGATGTATGAACCCCGTACCGACGGCGGCGCCATTTTTCGTATTATCTTCGCCGACCCCAAGCGCTGGAGGACCTGAGTGAGCCAGCCCACCGTCCTCATCGTCGACGACGAGCCGGACATCCGCGAGCTGCTCTCCATGACGCTCGAGGGCATGGACATCCGGCCCGACACGGCCGCCGACCTGGCCGAGGCCCGGCGCAAGCTGCTGGCCGACGGGCACGATTTCTGCCTCACCGACATGCGGCTGCCCGACGGCGACGGCCTCGAGCTGGTGCAGTGGATGCAGCGCAACGCGCCCACCGTGCCGGTGGCCGTGATCACCGCCCACGGCAACGTCGAGACCGCCGTGCGCGCCCTCAAGCTCGGCGCCTACGACTTCGTGTCGAAGCCGGTGAAGGTCAAGGACCTGCGCAAGCTGGTGGCCACGGCGCTGAAGCTGCGCAAGATGGACGAGGCCGAGCTGGTCGAGACCATTACCCACGGCGACGGCCCGCTGCTGCTCGGCAGCTCCCCGGCCATGGACCAGGTGCGGTCCATGATCGCCAAGGTCGCCCGCAGCCAGGCGCCGGTGCACATCGTCGGCGAGTCCGGCACCGGCAAGGAGCTGGTCGCCCGGCTGATCCACGAGTCCGGCGCGCGCGCCGGCCAGCCCTTCGTCCCGGTCAACTGCGGCGCCATCCCGGCCGAGCTGGTGGAGTCCGAGCTGTTCGGCCACGCCAAGGGCAGCTTCACCGGCGCTGCGGCGGACAAGGAAGGCCTGATCCGCTCCGCCGAGGGCGGCACCGTGCTGCTCGACGAGATCGCCGACCTGCCGCTGGCGACCCAGGTCAAGCTGCTGCGCGTCATCCAGGAGCGCACGGTGCGCCCCGTCGGCGACACCCGCGAGGTCCCGGTCGACGTGCGTTTTCTTTCGGCCACCCACCAGGACCTCGGCAAGCTGGTGGCCGACGGCCGCTTCCGCGAGGATTTGTATTACCGCATCAACGTCATCGAGCTGCGGGTGCCGCCGCTGCGCGAGCGCGGCGACGACGTCCTCGAGCTGGCCGATTACCTGCTGGGCCGGCTGGCTGCCCGCAACGAAGTGGCCAAGCCTGAGCTGACCCGCGAGGCCTGCCGGGTGCTGGAGAAGCATCGCTTTCCCGGCAACGTCCGTGAGCTGGAGAACACCCTGGAGCGAGCCCTGGCGCTGTGCGAGGGAGGACGCATCGAGGCCGACGACATCCAGCTGCGCGGGCCGGCTGCCGGGCCTCCCGACGCGGAAGCCGAGATCATTCCCCCGCCCGCCCGGGCCGTGCCGGCGGAGTCCTACATCAATCCTGAGGACACCAGCCTCGACATCAAGATCGAGGACATCGAGCGCGCCGCCATCGTCAAGGCGCTCGAGCAGACCCGCTACAACAAGACCCAGGCCGCCCGGCTGCTGGGGATCAGCTTCCGCGCCCTGCGCTACCGGATCAAGAAGCTCGGCATCGAGTGAGCTGACCAAAACTGACGTGTCGCGTCAGTTTGTGACGCTGGAGCGCAGTTAGCGGCCGTCACGTTCTCGGCGCCATGTCCGGCCCGCCTTGCGGCATTCTCAAAGAAAACAATTGCTTGGATGAGGCTGAGCCGGGTTGGCACGGCGCTTGCTTATTCTTCGGCACGTGCGGTGTATTCCGCGATCGGTTTTCTTACCACTCCAAGGGAGTATTCAAATGCATAAGCAGCAGAAGGGCTTTACCCTTATCGAACTGATGATCGTGGTTGCGATTATCGGCATTCTGGCGGCCATCGCGCTGCCGGCCTACCAGGACTACACGATCCGTTCGAAGGTTAGCGAGGGCATCTCGCTTGCTTCTGAAGCGCGTAGCGCCGTCGCCGAGACCGCATCTTCACTCGGTGGCCTCGCCAACGTGACTGCGGCCAATACCGGCTACACGTTCCCAGCCGCTGGTACGCGTTACGTTGATAGCATTGCCATTACCGATGCTACCGGCGTGATCACCGTTACCATGGGTGGCTCTGACGGAACGGGCGCCTCTACCGAACCGGTAATCCTGTTGACTCCGACGCAGGCCAACCCGGAAGACCCCATTACGTGGGCATGCAGCCTGAGCGCTGGCGAAGCAAAGCATGTTCCGGCCAACTGCCGTGGTGCCGCCGGTACCTAAGCCTTCGCGCTTAACTTAACGATTAGGGTTTTTAGAACAAGCACATCCGGCTTTCCTAATTCCTCTTCGTTCTAAGGGCACCGCCATACCGGCGGTGCCCTTTTTTATATTGGTCGATCAGCCCGGCTTGCGTTAGACTCCGGGTGATTATGTGAACCAATCGGCAGCCGCCTGGCTCGCCCGGCGGGACACTGTTCAATCTCGCCCCCACAGGACCCCGGCCCGACAAAAGAATGGCAGCGAACGTCCAACCCCGGCTCTCCGGCCTGCCCAGGCGCCTGGTGCAGGAAGGGGTCATCAACGAATCGATCGCGGTCGAGGCCGAGGCCGAGGCGCAGAAGACCGCCAGCGCCTCGATCGTCACCTACCTGGTGGAGAAGAACCTGGCCGACGCCCGCGACATCGCCGGCGCGGCCTGCCACGAGTTCGGCGTCCCGGTCCTGGATCTCGACGCCATCGAGATAGACCTCGACACCGCCCGCTTGATCGACGAGCGCCTGATGCAGAAGCACCGGGTGCTGCCGCTGTTCAGGCGCGGGCGCCGGGTGTTCGTCGGTGTCTCCGACCCGACCCGGCTGCAGGCCATCGACGAGATCAAGTTCGCCACCGGGATGAGCATCGAGGCCATCGTCGTCGAGGAAAACAAGCTCGACGCCGTGATCGCCCGCTTGTCCGAGGCGCTGGACACCACGCTTGACAGCCTCGGGGGCGACGACCTCGACCTCGAGAACGTCGACGTCGCGGCGGAGCATGGCGATGACGCAGGCAACCTCACCCGGGACGAGATCGATGACGCACCGATCGTGCGCTTCGTCAACAAGATCCTGCTCGACGCCATTCACAAGGGCGCCTCGGACATCCACTTCGAGCCCTACGAGAAGTTCTATCGCGTCCGCACGCGCCTCGACGGGGTGCTGAAAGAAGTGGCTCGGCCGCCAGTCGGCCTGGCCAACAAGGTTACGGCGCGCATCAAGGTCATGTCCCGCATGGACATCGCCGAGCGTCGCATCCCGCAGGACGGACGTATCAAGCTGAAACTGTCCGCCAACCGGGCCATCGACTTCCGCGTCAACACCCTGCCAACGCTGTACGGCGAAAAGGTCGTGCTGCGTATCCTCGATCCCAGCCAGGCCAAGCTCGGCATCGACGCCCTGGGCTACGAGGACTTCCAGAAGCAGCTCTACATGGACGCCCTGTCCAAGCCCTACGGCATGATCCTGGTCACGGGCCCGACCGGCAGCGGCAAGACCGTGTCGCTGTACACCGGCCTGAATATCCTCAACACCGAGGATCGCAACATCTCGACCGCCGAGGACCCGGCGGAAATCAACCTCCCCGGCGTCAACCAGGTCAACGTCAACCCGAAAGTCGGACTGACCTTCGCCTCGGCGCTGCGTGCCTTCCTGCGCCAGGACCCGGACATCATCATGGTGGGCGAGATCCGCGACCTCGAGACGGCGGAGATCGCCATCAAGGCCGCGCAGACCGGCCACCTGGTGCTGTCCACGCTGCATACCAACGACGCGCCCAAGACGCTCAGCCGCATGGTGGACATGGGCGTCGCGCCCTACGCCATCGCCTCGTCCGTCAGCCTGATCATCGCCCAGCGCCTGGCGCGGCGGCTGTGCGACAACTGCAAGGAACCGCGGGAGATTCCCAAGGAAGCCCTGTTGCGCGAGGGCTTCAGCGAGGCCGAGGTCGAGGAAGGCGTCACCATCTATGCCCCGGTGGGCTGCGGCAAGTGCAACGACGGTTACAAGGGCCGCGCCGGCATCTTCCAGGTCATGCCGGTCTCCGAGACCATCGGCCGCATCATCATGGAAGGCGGCAATTCCTTGCAGATCGCGACGCAGGCCGAGAAAGAAGGCGTCTGGGACCTGCGCCGCGCCGGCTTGATCAAGGTCAAGAACGGCATCACGAGTCTCGAGGAAGTGAACCGCGTCACAATCGACTGACGCGGACCCGGCTACATTGGACCGGCAATTAAGTCAAACGCAGGACGAGTAGGACGCCATGGCTGAAGCCGCCAAGCAGTATCCCTTCGCCTGGCAGGGCAAGGACCAGAAAGGCACGCTGTTGAAAGGCACCCTCGTGGCTGTCAATGAAGCGGCAGTTCGGGCGACCCTGCGCCGTCAGGGTCTTGTGCCGACACAGATTCGACGCAAGAGCACGCTATTCCAACCGCGTGCTCGCATTACCACGGAGGACATTGCGCTTTTCAGCCGCCAGCTTGCCACCATGATGCAGGCTGGCATACCGCTGGTGCAGGCCTTCGATATCGTATCCGCCGGTCACGAAAACCCCTCGATGCAGAAGCTGCTCACCGCGATCAAGACCGATATCGAGAGCGGCACCACGCTGGCCGATGCGTTGGCCAAGCATCCGTTGTACTTCGACGACTTGTTCGTCAACCTAGTGAACTCGGGCGAACAGTCCGGGGCGCTCGAGACACTGCTCGACAAGATCGCCACCTACAAAGAGAAGACGGAGGCGATCAAGAAAAAGATCAAAAAAGCCCTGACCTACCCAGCCGCAGTGCTTGTGGTCGCGTTCATCGTCACGGCCATCCTGCTGATCTTTGTGATCCCACAGTTCGAGGGAATCTTCCAGAACTTTGGTGCGGACCTGCCAGCCTTCACCAAGTTCGTCATCGGCATCTCGGTATTCGTGCGGACGAACGGCTTCTTTATCGTTGTGGCCCTGGTCGCCGCCGTCTCAATCTTCATGTATTTCAAGAAGCGCTCCCGGCCGTTCAACCACTTTCTAGACAGACTGATCCTCAAAGTGCCGGTGGTCGGCGACATCATCCGCAAGGCCTCGATTGCCCGCTTCACCCGCACCCTATCCACGATGTTCGCCGCGGGCGTGCCTCTGGTCGAGGCGCTGGAGTCGGTCGCGGGCGCGACCGGCAATATCGTCTACGAGAAGGCCACGCTGGAGATCCGCACCGAAGTCGCCACCGGCCAGCGCCTGCAACGCGCCATGGAGGCGACCGAGTTGTTCCCCAACATGGTCATCCAGATGGTGGCCGTCGGCGAGGAATCGGGCTCGCTGGACGAGATGTGCGGCAAGGTTGCCGATTTCTACGAGCGCGACGTGGACGACGCAGTGGACAACCTGTCCAGCCTGCTGGAGCCGATGATCATGGCCATCCTGGGCGTACTGGTAGGCGGCCTCGTTATCGCCATGTACCTGCCGATCTTCAAGCTCGGCGCGGTCGTCTGATCCCGGCGGGACGCGGCCGTGGTTGACACGCTCGCGGCCCTGCCGCCCTTGGCACTGGCCGGCATTGCCCTGGCTTTCGGGCTGCTGGTCGGCAGCTTTCTCAACGTCGTGATCTACCGCCTGCCGCTGATGATGCGCCGGGAATGGCGCAGCCAGTGCACGGCGGAGATGGAGTTGCCGGCGCCGGAGCTGCCCGAGGGCCGCTTCGACCTCGTGGCGCCGCGTTCGCGTTGTCCCGGCTGCGGCCGGACCGTCCGCGCCGTCGAGAACATCCCGGTGTTGAGCTGGCTGATACTGCGCGGCCGCTGCACCGGCTGCGGGGGGCGGATCTCGCCACGCTACCCGGCCGTGGAGTTGCTGACCGGCCTGATGTTTGCTGCGACGGCTTTTCTCCTGCCGTGGCCGCTGGCCGCGCCCGCAGCGATCGGCCTGACCGGCACACTCATCGCCCTGACTTTCATCGACTTCGACGAGCAGCTGCTGCCCGACAGCATGACCCTGCCGCTGTTGTGGGCCGGCCTGGCCTTCAACCTGCTGGCCGGCGACCAGGCTTTCGTCTCGCTCGAGGATGCGGTGG
Organism: Thioalkalivibrio sp. XN8; assembly: GCF_011058255.1. Classification (GTDB taxonomy): domain Bacteria; phylum Pseudomonadota; class Gammaproteobacteria; order Steroidobacterales; family XN24; genus XN24. The sequence continues at coordinate 67,094 of NZ_JAALFH010000011.1, forward strand.
TCGGCGCCATCGCCGGCTACCTCAGCCTCTGGTCGGTGTACTGGCTGTTCAAACTGGCGACCGGCAAAGAAGGCATGGGCTACGGCGACTTCAAGTTGCTGGCCGCCCTCGGCGCCTGGCTCGGCTGGCAGATGCTGCCGCTGATCATCCTCCTCTCGGCCGTGGTAGGCGCCGCGGTCGGCATCGCCATGATCCTGTTCCTCGGCCGCGACCGCCAGGTCCCGATTCCCTTCGGCCCCTACCTGGCAGCTGCGGGCTGGATCGCGCTGTTGTGGGGGCCGCAGCTGGCCGACGCCTGGCTGGGCTACGCCGGGCTGAAATAACGTTGATCGAGGCGCCGCCATTTCGTGACGGCCGGCTGCACATCGGCCTGACCGGCGGCATCGCCAGCGGCAAGTCCACCGTCGCCAGGCTGTTCGCCGAACGCGGCGTGCCGGTCATCGACACCGACCAGGTGGCGCGGCAGGTCGTGGAACCGGGGCAGCCGGCGCTGGAGGAGATCACCCGCCTTTTCGGCCCCGAGGTGCTCGACGCCGACGGCCGCCTCGACCGCGCGGCGCTGCGGGCCCGCGTGTTCCGCGATGAACCAGCACGCAGGCAGCTGGAAGCCTTGCTGCACCCCCTGATCCTCGCCGCAACGGTGCAGCAGGTCGAAGCGGCGGACGGCCTCTACCAGGTCATCGTTGCCCCCCTGCTGGTGGAGTTCGGCCTGGCCGGCTGGGTAGACCGAGTGCTGGTCGTCGACTGCCCGGCCGAAATGCAGCTCGAGCGGCTAATGGCGCGCGACGGCAGCGACGAGGAGCTCGCCCGCTCGATCCTCGCCGCCCAGGCCTCCCGCGAACAGCGGCTCGCGGCCGCCGACGACGTGATCACCAACGACGGTCCACGCGAAAGCCTGGAGGCGGCGGTGGCGGTGCTGGACGGGCTGTACCGGGACATCGCCCGCGACGGCGACCGGGACCGGCCGGGCGTGCGCCTGCCGTAGCGCTCAGGGTCCGTGCGCGCCGGGGTTTGCGGTTGCCCCCGGCATCGTACAGAATCTGGCGATGAGCCAAGGTGCGGCGAATGTCCCGCTCCGCCAGGAAGCGCAGGACCTGATCGTCTACGAGCAGCCGCTCACCGAGCGGATGCGCACCTTTTTGCGTATCGAGTTCCTCGGCCGCCAGGCGCAGCATCATGCCCGCCAGCCCTCGGCCTGGTCCAGCCGCGCCGCGATGCAGAGCCTGATCGAGATCCTTGCCATCGTCAGCCGCGGCGACGTGCGCGGCGAGGTGCTGAAGGATCTCGAGCGCCAGGCGACGGTGCTGACCGGCTTCGGCAACCGCCCCGGCGTGGACCGCGCCCGCCTCGATGCGCTGCTGGTCCGGATCGGGCAGCTGCGCGAGCAGCTGGGACAGTGCGGCGCCCAGTACATCCAGCCGCTGAAGAACTCGGAGTTCCTAGCCTCGATCCGCCACCGCAGCGCCATCCCCGGCGGCACCTGCGAGTTCGACCTGCCGGACTTCAAGCACTGGCTGAGCCTCCCGGAGCACCAGCGCTACACAGACTTCCAGGCCTGGTTCCGCCACCTCAAGCCGCTGTGCGATGCGATCGGACAGTTGCTCTGGCTGACGCGCGAGTCGTCCCCCGGGCGGCCGGAGCTCGCGGCCGGCGGTATGTTCCAGTACCAGATCGACCGATCGATCGGCTGCCAGCTGGTGCGTATCTCGCTGCCGGCCGGGGTCGAGTACTACCCCGAGATCAGCGGCGGGCAGCACCGCTTCACCGTGCGCTTCCTGACCTGGTCGGGCCCTGAGCAGCGCCCGGTGCAGGTGCAGGGCGACGTGCACTTCGAGCTGACCTGCTGCTGAGTTCGATGCGCGAGGTCGAGTGCCCCCACTGCGGCAAGCTCGTGCCGTGGACCCCGGAATCCCGCTGGCGGCCGTTCTGCAGCGAGCGCTGCCGGCTGGTCGACCTTGGGCAGTGGTTCGGCGAGGAGCATACTATTCCCGGCGAACCGGACGACTCTCAATCGACTTCTGTAGACGAAACTTCAGAACATGCTGACCGATAGGCTGTATGACGGGCTTGGATCGTGACAACAACCTCGATCCCGCTTTCTAGTGGACCACGCTTTCACACCCAAGCCCAACGTCGTGACAAAGGATACAAACGCCGACTTTGCCTAAATCAAAACTCCTTATGCCCTTGGTCCTTCATAGGTTAGATTCTGACCTATTTCCCTCGACAATGAAGGGCGTGCGCCGATACCTGACTAACGCAAGCATGCCACTAAGCATAGTTGACGCGAGGAATGCTCCCACGGTCGCTGCAAACACGCCCGCCAACCCCGCGTACCTTGCGCCGTAGTAGCTCAGAACCCCGTTGGCAATGATACAAAGCAGGCTGCTTGCAGACATCTCCCAGACCGCTTTCTTGTACAACAGAAATGTCTGCACATGAAAGAAATAGCCCATCGAAATAGCACCAGCGATAGCCCAGGGAATCAACGGGAACGCAGACTCGAATTGAGCACCAATGACCACCGGCGCAATCAAGGCTGACAACGACAGGGCTGCAATCCCGCCCAGCGGAAGCACCAGCAAGAAGACCACCGATACCAACGCTATTTCTTGGCGTTTCGCCGTACCCAACGCGAGGTTCCTGAATAGCCAGGGTGTCCACGCATGCAAGATGCCGTTGATGGCAACGAACAATGCCATGCCGAAGAGCGCAGCCACGCCATAGAATCCATTCTCGGCAAGCCCAAGAACCTTTGTAACAATCACCCTGTCGGTGAGCGGAATTGCAACCAGCCCCATACCCGCCGGCAAGTACAACAGGCCGAACTTCGCAAGATGCGCGAGGTCCAGTTGCTCGCGACGAGCTGTTCGAACGGGAAGCTCCCGAGACAGCCACAACACACCCAGGCAACAACCGATTGCCAGCCCTAAAATCTTGCCGATCGCAATGCCAACCCAACCCCATCCGCTGACAACGAATGCAGCGATAGCGCTGATACTGGCCATAGTTTGCACGACATGGAGAACCAAAAAATGGGAAGACTGTCGGGCGAACTGGTTATAGGCCAGAAGAAAATAGAAATTCGCAAAAAAATAGGCGGTGACTGCCGCTGCTGGTAGCCACGCCGCGGGCAGGCTCAGCATTCCAGAAAGCTCCTCTCGAATCGAGTACAGGAACAAGACACAAACGGACGCGCAGAAAGTCGTCAGGCAAAAGCAAGACCATATGAATCTCGCTAACTCGCGCTCATCCATGTCGTAGAACCGCATGCGCAGTGCGTCCTGCAGGCTCAAGTTCAAGACCGGGCGCAGGAACGTAACTAGCCCGATGAACAACACCCATGCGCCGTACTCGGATGGCGACAGAATCCGGGTTACGATAACGGCCACGAGGAATGGCGAGATCGCTTCGATGGAGTTGGCTAGCGTATAGAATGCAGAGCCTCGGGCCAGCCTTAGAAGCAAGCTGCGCATACTTTCCCCAGGAGTGAGATGGGCTATTCTCTTTTCTTGGCCAGCCGCATTGTACGCTCCATGGACGATTCAAAGGAGCGCGCACTAGTCTTCGAGTCCGCCACCCGGAATAGTCGAGTCATTCGCTTGGCGAGTCGACTATATCTTCGCTCTCCGCGACCAGTTCGAAGTCTTCTGCTTGTCTGTTACGGCTTCACGTGCTTCGTGGCTATCACCCGGCCCCAGAAGCGACAGTCGGAGCTGCTCTATTTCGCGTCCTATCCGAGCGAAGAACGGACGCTGCGCTCTGTACAAGAGACACTCGCTGATATTCCCGATGAAAGAATACTAATTTCACCAAAAAACTTGCTTCGACCCGCTGTTGCCCTGGCCCTAATCCAGTATCTTGGCTTTTCTCGGAGGTTGTATCGCTACGCCACCAGAATCGAGCGCAGACACTCTTTTATGCCAGCGTGTCGCGTTTTTAGTACGTTGCCTTACTACATGAAAGCCAAGCGGCTACTGGATGGGCATGCGAAGGCCATATTCGTAGCTAGCCAGTACGCGCCAGAAAGCCTCGCGCTGGCTGCCGCCGCACATCAGCTGGGAAAGCGCGTTTTCTTCGCGAATCATGCGAACGCGAATTGGCGCGATCGGTATGTGCCCCCTGTTCATGCGGACGTTATCGCGGTCACCAGCGAAGCCGTTGCGAATATGTTCCAGACTCATTCCCCGAGAGCCTTGGACATCATTTTTCGGTCGTCGGACGCGCCCTCAGAACGAATGCGAACAGTGAATGAGCGAGCAATCCGACTCAGCCTTGGCATCTACCTCACAGCGCTCTCGAACGAGGAGCGGCTGAACGAAATCTTGAGGAGTTGGCTCGCCGTGTTCCCACGGACCCGGATTTTCGTTCGCCCTCACCCTGTCAAGGTCGTAAGGCCGAGGATGGAACGAGTCTCTCCCAACAGCGCACGATTCACAGTATCTGTCGACGCTCCACTATCTCGTGACATCCACCGAACAGATCTTGCCATTTGCGGGAATAGCACAGTGGCAACGGATCTCTTACGTGCCGGTCGACCGGTTCTCTATGATCACCGCTTGGATGGCCTGCCGTTCGACTACAACGGGTACCTTGATGCCGGCTTGGTGATGCCGCTCGCCGAACCTATTGAGGCGCAGAGCTTGGTTGGCATTGACGCTTTCTACGGCTCGCCCCGATGGGAGGAGGTGATGCGCTACTTTGACTACAGCTACCAGAAGGACCCACGGGGAATCAACGAGAATTTCTCACGCAGGATCAAAGCGGAATTAGACCTCGTTACCAATCAAACGAGCCACGTCCGAACTCGATAAGCCATGTCTCTAGTCGCTCCCGGTAACTGCCATGTGAAGAGAAAGACAGTCGCTTTGCTACTGCTTCTAGCTCTGCTATTGCTGGTCGTGCTCCGGCTCCAGATTTTCTTCGAAGATAGTCATTTTCATGAAGAGTTCCGGATCCTCTATCACCTAGATCCAGCGCGCCTGAGTTCGGTCGACTACTCTGGCGAGTTCCTGAACAGTGCCCCCCAACCTTTCTTGTACAAGTGGCTGACGCAGGCCATGGTCACGCTTGGCCTAGATTTGGAGCAGTATCACAGGTGGTTGGGTGCATGTTGTTATTTGCTGTTCCTGTCCGGAATAGGCGTCGGGGCAATTCGACTCGGCATCTTGCCGGCCGTCGCTACTACCGGATTTGCAGCTGCACAGGTCACCTTTGTCGAACAGATTAGCTCCGCGACGCCGCATGCTTTTGCGTTTCCGTTACTTGCATGGATGTTGGTCTCTTTGGTTCATGACCGGCCGCTCTTCGGGGCAGCGCTGACCATACTTGCCGGGCTTCTGTACGCGCCCGTGGCTCCGGCCATGGGCCTTATGTATGCGGGGCACGTCCTGTTGCTCCGCAAAGCACTGGGCGCCGGAGGCCTGATGACGTGGGGACACCTATGCTGTCTTGTCGGTACAGGGATCGTTGCCTTGATACTTGTGGCCCATCAAATTCAGCCGTTGGAGGGCTACGGCCCGCTACTCGTGCCGGGCGAACGCGTTCTCGAGTTCCCGGAAAACGGCCCCAACGGTCGATATGCCCCTAGCGTCTTTGAGCCGATTGATCACGTAGTTTCGATGGCGCTCGGGCAATTTCACCCGGCCGTACCCGCTCCTCTCGCGCTCGCCCTGTTTCTGAGCGCAGGAGTATTGAGTGCGGTTGGGCTCCTCTCGCTGAGATCTTCTCCTTCCATTTTTTTCCCTGTTATGTTGTTCATAATCCCGAGCCTGTTACTGTTCGTGACAGTACTGGCCCTGCGACCTTTCATATCGTATCGATTTGCGCTCTACCCGCTGTTTACCGTTACGCCCCTGTTATTTGTTGCAGGGCTGCAGCAAACCTTATTCAGGAGCGAGCAGTTCAGAGCATTGCCGATGGCGGCTTCTGCAGCGGTAGGTTTGATCTTTCTCGCATCGTTGGGAGCCGCCAAGACTCACCAAGTATCCAGCCTGCTCACCATCGGCAACTCCGAGCGCGCAGTATTGGATTTCCTGAGAGGCATCCCGACCGATAGTCTGATCGTTGCTTGGCCGAACCAGGTCATGCCGAGCTTCATACCTTACGCTACTGGACGAGCACTATTGGTAGACATGAAGGCCCACTATCCGAATTATGAGTACCACTTGCTTGAGATGCGCGCGCGAATGTTTGATCTCATTGATGCTTACTTCGCAACCTCTCCTTACCAACTTTCGACGCTCTCGTGCCGCTGGGGCGCAGATTACCTTCTGCTGGATCAGGCTAGTCTTGGCGAGAGCCGTGATAGCCTCGAGTATTTCGCTCCGTTCGATGCTCGCATCCGGGAGAAGAGGCAGGATAGCGCTGGCCAGCAGCGGGTCTTGGCGAACGTCCCGGGCCCTTCAGTCGTATTCAAGACGGGTCGATATTCATTAATAAGTCTTGAGTACTTTTCAACGAAATACGGTTGCGGACCTGTTGACGCGCCCCGAGTTGAACCACTGGACAGCATCAACGCAACCGGCCAGCCCGCCGTAGATTCGAGACCCACGACGCCATGAGTCTCTGGGACAGCCTAGGCCAGCCTGCAAGCGGGTCCCACCAAGTGTAGAGCCCCTGTTACCCGGGCCTCAGGATGGCCAGAGCCCCCGGATCGCAGCGATCCCCTGCGCACCGTGCGCCCACGCGGTCTCGAGGTCGGCGGGGCCGAGTCCCCCGATCGCGAAGACCGGCAAGGGCAGCTCCCCCACCAGCGCCTCGAACGCTTCCCACTCCATCCCGGGCTGACCCGGATGACTGGCGGTGGCGTGGACCGGGCCTAGAAAGGCGTAGCCGGCGCCGGCGTCCAGCGCGTGCGCGAGCTGTGCCGCGTCGTGACAGGAGTACCCAAGCCAAAGACCCGCCGGCAACGACGGTCTCCCCGCGCGCTCCAGGTAGCGGCCGGGCGCGTGGATTCCGGCGAGGGCGGGGTCGAGCCGCGCCCGCAGCGCAGGCGGCGCCGAATCCAGGGCCGCGACCAGGCCCCACGGGTCACCGTGCAGCAGCAGGCGGGCCGACGTGCCGTCCACCCGGCACGCGGCGCCCGCCGCGAGTTCCAGCAGCTCGGGCAGGTCCAGGTCCGCCCGGCGCAGGCAGACGAGCAGCGGCCCTCCCCCGCTGGCCAGTAACTCGATACGGTCGAGAAAGCCGCCCTCGTCGCCATCGTCGGGGAATGGTGTCACCGCCACCAGCGGCGGCAGCTGCAGGGCGTTCACCACCGGCGCATCGGCCGGCAGCAGGCCGGACGCCAGCAGCACCTCGGGGCGGCGCCAGTCCAGGGCCTGGTTCTCGCGCCCGTGCAACTCGCCGTTCCAGGCGCCGACGCGCCACACGTCGAGCTCGACGACCCGCTCGGGGTAACGATGGACATAGCGGATCAGCGGGCGGCAACGGGCTGGATCGAGCCGGATGCCGAGCTCTTCCTCGAGCTCGCGCGCCAGCCCTTCGAGGCGCCCCTCGCCGGCGGCCAGCTTGCCGCCCGGGAATTCCCAGCCGCCGGCCAGGCTCTTGCCGGGCGGGCGCTGGGCCACCAGCACATCGCCCGCCTCGTCCTGCAGGACGCCGGCGACGACGTGGATGCGCGGGACGGGCGGGGTCAGCTCAGCTTGCCGTGGCAGTGCTTGTACTTCTTGCCCGACCCGCAGGGACACGGTTCGTTGCGGCCGACCTTCTTTTCGTCCCGGACGAAGGGCTCGGGCGCCTGGCCGGCCGCGGCGCGGGCGGCGGCAGCGGCCGGGGCGCGCGGATCGGCCACCGGGCCGGCGGGCACGTCCCCGGCACCGACCGGGGAATGCGCCTGCGCGTGCTCCAGCTGCATCTTGGCGGCGGCGGCCTCGCGGCGCTTGCGCTCCATCGCCTCGACCTCTTCCTCGGTGCGGATCTGGACCCTCGAGAGGATGCTGATGACGTCGTGCTTCACGCGATCCAGCATCTCGCCGAACATGTCGAAGGCTTCGCGCTTGTATTCCTGCTCGGGGTTCTTCTGGGCGTAGCCGCGCAGGTGGATGCCCTGCCTGAGGTAGTCCATCGCGGCGAGGTGCTCTTTCCAGGCGATATCGAGCTGCTGCAGCATCACGGCCTTCTCGAAGTGCCGGATCACCGGCGCGCCGACCTGCTCCACCTTGGCCTCGTAGGCCTGGTCCACGGCTTCCAGCGCGCGGGCGCGGATGGCCTCGGGCTCGGCGTTCTGGTCGTGCGTCACCCAGTCCTGGAACTCGACCTGCACGCCGAAGTCGGTGGCCAGCGCCTGCTCCAGCCCCTCGAGGTCCCACTGCTCCTCGACACTGTCGGCCGCGACGAATTTCTCGACCAGCTCGTGGACCACCTCCTCGCGGATGCCGGCGATGGAATCGCTGATTTCCTCCGCCTCCATCAGCTCGGTGCGCTGCTGGTAGATGACCTTGCGCTGGTCGTTGGCCACGTCGTCGTACTTCAGCAGCTGCTTGCGGATGTCGAAGTTGTGGGCCTCGACCTTGCGCTGGGCGCGCTCGATCTGGCGCGTCAGCAGCTTGCTCTCGATGACCTCGCCTTCCTTCATGCCGACCCGCGCCAGCAGCGCCTTGGTCTTCCCCGGCTCGCCGAAGATGCGCATGAGGTTGTCTTCCATCGACAAGTAGAAGCGGCTCGAGCCAGGGTCGCCCTGGCGCCCGGAACGCCCGCGCAGCTGGTTGTCGATGCGCCGCGACTCGTGGCGCTCGGTGCCGATGATGTGCAGGCCGCCGGCCTCGATCACCTGCTCGTGGCGCTGCTGCCATTCCTCCCGCACCCTGGTGCGGACGGCTTCGTCCTCGCCCGCCGCCTCCAGCTCCGCCGCCAGGTTGCCGCCGAGCACGATGTCGGTGCCGCGGCCCGCCATGTTGGTGGCGATGGTGATCGCGCCGGGCCGGCCGGCCTGGGCCACGATCTCGGCCTCGCGGGCGTGCTGCTTGGCGTTCAGCACCTCGTGCTTCAGCTTCTCTTTCTTGAGGATGCCGGACAGCAGTTCGGAGGTCTCGATCGAGGTGGTGCCCACCAGCACCGGCTGGCCGCGCTGCTGGCAGTCGCGCATGTCCTCGAGGATGGCGTCGAACTTGTCCGTCTTGGTCAGGTAGACGAGATCCGGCTGGTCGTCGCGGACCATCGGCCTGTGGGTGGGGATCACCACCACCTCGAGGCCGTAGATCTGCATGAACTCGAAGGCTTCCGTGTCGGCGGTGCCCGTCATGCCGGCGAGCTTGTCGTACATGCGGAAATAGTTCTGGAAGGTGATGGAGGCCAGGGTCTGGTTCTCCTGGCGCACCTTCACCCCTTCCTTGGCCTCGATGGCCTGGTGGAGGCCGTCGGACCAGCGCCGGCCCGGCATGGTGCGGCCGGTGAACTCGTCGACGATCACCACCTCGCCGTCCTTGACGATGTACTCCACGTCGCGGCGGTAGATGAAGTGGGCGCGCAGCGCCGCCGAGAGATGCTGCATCAGCATGATGTTGCGGGCGTCGTACAGGCTCTCGCCTTCGTTGATCAGGCCCGCCTTGGCCATCAGTTCCTCGACATGGGCGTGGCCGGACTCGGTCAGGTAGGCCTGCTTGGACTTCTCGTCGACGGTGAAGTCGCCGGGGCTGTCCTTGTCGGCGGCCGGCTGCAGCGAGGGCACCAGCTTGTTCACCGCGACATAGGTCGCGGTGCTGTCCTCGGCCGGGCCGGAGATGATCAGCGGCGTGCGGGCCTCGTCGATCAGGATGGAGTCCACCTCGTCGACGATGGCGTAGTTGAGGCCCCGCTGGGCGCGCTGCTCCAGGCTGAAGGCCAGGTTGTCGCGCAGGTAGTCGAAGCCGAACTCGTTGTTGGTGCCGTAGGTGATGTCGGCGGCGTAGGCGGCGCGCTTCTCGGCCGGGTCCTGGTTGGCGTGGATCACACCGACGGTCAGGCCGAGGGCGCGGTAGACCGGCCCCATCCACTCGGAGTCGCGCCGGGCGAGGTACTCGTTCACCGTGACGATGTGCACGCCCTTGCCGGAGAGGGCGTTGAGATAGGCCGGCAGGGTGGCCACCAGGGTCTTGCCCTCGCCGGTCCGCATCTCGGAGATCTTGCCGTCGTGCAGCGCCATGCCGCCGATCAGCTGCACGTCGAAGTGCCGCATCCCGAGGGCGCGCCTGGCCGCCTCGCGGGCCAGCGCGAAGGCCTCGGGCAGGACCTGGTCCAGCGCCTTGCCGTTGGCGACCTCGGCCTTGAGCTCGGCCGTGCGGGCCTGCATGGCCGCATCGTCCAGCTTCGCCACGCTCTCCTCGAGCGCATTGATCTGCTTGACTTTTTTGCTGTAATCCTTGAGCAGCCGCTGGTTCCGGCTGCCGAAAATCCCTGCCAACAAATTGCGCACTACTGGGTACCTCGGGGACGCGCTCGCGGGTCGCGGGCGCCCGTGGACGAAAGCGGGAGCGGCCGGGGCCGGGAAGCGCCGCCGCTCAAAAGACAGCTATTTTACGGGCTGGCGGCACCGGGGGAAACTGGGGACTGTCCCGGGGACAGTCCCCAACAGGTCAACGGAGGAACTGGCGCGGGTTGACCGGGCGGCCGTTGTCGAACACCTCGAGGTGCACGTGCGGAGCCGTGGACCGGCCGGTCGAGCCGACCAGGGCGATCACCTCGCCCTTCTGCACTGCATCGCCGACCGCGACCAGGTTCTCGCTGTTGTGGCCATAGCGGGTGACCAGGCCGTTGCCGTGGTCGATCTCCACCATGTAGCCGTAGTTCGCCAGCTTGCCCGAGAAAGTCACCACGCCGGCGGCCACGGCAAGCACGTCGCTGCCCTTGGGGCTGACGAAGTCCAGGCCGCGGTGGAAAGAGCGCTTGCCGGTGAAGGGGTCCGTCCGGTAGCCGAAACCGGACGACATCCAGCCGCCCCGGATCGGCCGTCCCTCGAGGCTTGCCGCCTCGGTCAGCCGCCGGTTGAACATCAGGGCCTCGAGGATGTCGAGTTGGCGCGAGCGGTCCTGGATCTGGCCGTCGAGCTCGTCCAGCAGGGCCATGATCTCGCCCGACTGCAGCGAGGCCGCCTGGTCGATGGCCTCGGGGCCGCCAAGGGCCGGCTCGGCGCCGAAGTCGAATTCGCCGTCCTCCAGGCCGGCCATGCTGACCAGGCGCTGCCCGAGGGCGTCGAGGCGGATGATGTGCGCGGAGAGCTGCCCGAGCCGGGCGGCCAGGGCGTCGTGGTTGCGCCCGGCGCTGTCGCGAAGGGTGTCGAGCTCGGCCTGCTGGGCCTCGAGCTGCGCCCGGAGTTCGGCGAACACGGCCTGCTCGGGGTCCGGCTGGGAGATCCGGCCGGCCATCAGCCCGGCGGTGAACACCAGCGCCACCACGGCCACGGCGGCCACGGCCAGTTCCCGGAGGGACAGCGGGACCTGCCGGGTGCGGCCGTTGCGCGAGGTGAAGATGAACATGCTCACCTGTCCCACGCCCTGCGGTCGAACGCGCGCGGTGCGGGTGGTTGCACGAGTGCTACGGGCATACGTTTTCTCGTTCATGACGTTCGGCAGCTCCGCTGTCGTCAGCCGCCCTGTGGGGACGGCGCCTCGGACCGGTGGCTTTGCGAGGGCGCCTCACGACGCCTTAGCCTTTTACAAACGCCCGAAGAATGCAGGAAAATGCCGTGACATACAAGCTCGGAATTCACACATCAGCCAGCGCGAACCCAGACAACTCAAAGACTTGCTGTCAGGCAACGATTTGTCGCGCCTGGTCGAGCGCGCCCGCCAGGCCGGCGAGCTCGACGCCCGGGTCCGGGCGCTGCTGCCTGACGGCCTGGGCGCACACGTCACCGGCGCCGCTTTCCACGAGGCCGAGGGGGAGGTGGTGGTGCTGGTCGACAGCGCGGCCTGGGCCAGCCGGATCCGTTTCCACGCCCCCGCACTGGTCGAGCGACTGGCGCCCCGCTACGACGGGCAGGTCAAGCGCGTGCGGGTGAAGGTCAGGCCCGCGCCCGCTCCAGGGGGCTGAACCGTCACCTGCCCGCCTCGCTCGGGAAATCTTTATCTCGCTCGCCGGGCAGGTGACGTTCCAGCCCTTGTGCGACCTCGACGGTGACCCGCAGCAGGCTCAGCAGCGTGGCCAGCTTCTCAGACAAGGCCGCCTATCCGGCTTGATCTGCCGCTCTGCAACACGGGCTGGCTGATGCCTGTCCGTGTCGCGCCTAGCGACTTAGCAGCGGACCCATGACGGCGCGTGGCCGCGGTACGGTGAGGCGGTACCGGCAGTGCGTCAGGCCGCCGCGGGAATGAAGCTGAGCGGCGCGTCCCGCTCGTCCTCGAAGGTCACTTCTTCCCAGGCCGACTCGTGGCGCACCAGTTCGCGCAGCAGCTGGTTGTTCAGGCCGTGGCCCGACTTGTAGCCGGTGAACTCGCCGATGATGGAGTGGCCGAGCAGGTAGAGGTCGCCGATGGCGTCGAGGATCTTGTGGCGCACGAACTCGTTCTCGTAGCGCAGGCCGTCCTCGTTGAGGATGCGGTATTCGTCCAGCACGATGGCGTTGTCGAGGCTGCCGCCCCGGCCGAGGTTCATGGAGCGCAGGAACTCCATGTCGCGCATGAAGCCGAAGGTCCGCGCGCGGCTGATCTCGCGCAGGAAAGACGTGGTGGCGAAATCGATCGAGGCGCGCTGCAGGTGGCGCTTGAAGACCGGGTGGTCGAACTCGATCTCGAAATTGATCTTGAAGCCGTCGTAGGGCTGGAAGCGCGCCCACTTGTCGCCGTCGCGCACCTCGACGGGACGCCGGATGCGGATGAAGCGCTTGGGCGCGGCCTGCTCGGCGATGCCGGCGGACTGCAGGAGGAACACGAAGGGCCCCGCGCTGCCGTCCATGATCGGCACCTCGGTGGCGGACAGCTCGACCACGGCGTTGTCGATGCCCAGGCCCGCGAAGGCGGACATCAGGTGCTCGACCGTGGCCACGCGCACGTCGTCCTGCATCAGCGTCGTGCCGAGCGTCGTCTCGCGCACCAGCATGCCGTCGGCCCGCACCTCGGGAGCGCCCTCGAGGTCGGTGCGGCGGAACACGATCCCCGTGTTCAAGGGCGCCGGGCCGAGGGTCATGAGCACCTTCTCGCCCGTATGCAGGCCCACGCCGGTGGCGCGGATCGTGTTCTTCAGGGTTCGCTGTCTCAGCATGGCAGTGTCACGCAGGCGAAATAATTCGGCAAGGTAACATAATTATTTTTGCGCCTGCAACATAAAGCGAGCGCTCCCGGGAGAGGAAGAGCAGGGCTCCCCCGGAAGCGCTCGCCTGCCGGCACCCCCCGCCTCAGTCGGCCTGGCGACGGAGGAAGGCCGGGATATCGAGCATCTCGGTGTCGGCCGGGTAGTCGAAGCTCTGGCCCACGGCCCGCTTCGGCGCCTCGACCGGCTCGTCCTCGCTGACGCGGCGGCGCACCACCGGCGGGGACTCCAGGTCGTTGTAGTTGGGCGGGGTGCCGGCATCCGGCACCGGCCGCACGCGCACGGTCCGGCGCACGCGATCCCGGTCCCCATGACGCTCCGGCAGGCGCTGCTGCACCACGCCGCCGAGCCCCGTGGCCACGACCGTGACCCGCACCTCGCCTTCCATCGCCGGGTCGATCACCGTGCCGATGACCACCGTGGCGTCGTCGGAAGCGCGCTCCTTGACCACCATGCCGACCTCGTCGAACTCGCCGATGGCCAGGTCCATGCCGGCCGTCACATTGACCAGGATGCCGTTGGCGCCCTCGAGGTTGATGTCTTCCAGCAGCGGGCTGGAGATGGCGGCCTCGGCGGCGTCGCGCGCCCGGTCCTCGCCCGTGCCGCGGCCCGTGCCCATCATCGCCATGCCCATCTCGGACATCACGGTGCGGACGTCGGCGAAGTCGACATTGATCAGGCCCGGCCGGGTGATGAGCTCGGCGATGCCCTGCACGGCACCCTGCAGGACCTCGTTGGCGGAGCGGAAGGCGTCGAGCAGCGTGGTCTGCTTGCCCAGCACCGTCAGCAGCTTCTGGTTCGGAATGGTGATCAGCGAGTCGACGTACTTGGCGAGCTCGGTGATGCCCTGGTCGGCGATGTCCGAGCGCTTGCGGCCTTCCATGCCGAAGGGCTTGGTCACCACGGCCACCGTCAGGATGCCGAGCTCCTTCGCCACCTGCGCCACGATCGGCGCCGCGCCGGTGCCGGTGCCGCCGCCCATGCCGGCGGTGATGAACAGCATGTCGCTGCCCTCGATGGCCTCGCGCAGCCGGTCACGGTCCTCCATCGCCGCCTGGCGGCCGAGGTCCGGATTGGCCCCCGCCCCGAGCCCCTTGGTGATGTTGCAGCCGATCTGGATCGCGGTTTTCACGCGCGAGTTCTTCAGCGCCTGCGAGTCGGTGTTGGCGCAAATGAACTCCACGCCGTCGATGCCGCAGTCCATCATGTGGGACACGGCGTTGCCGCCGCCCCCGCCCACGCCGATCACCTTGATGACCGCGTTTGAGTTGTAGCCGTCTACCAGTTCGAACATTGCGCTCTCCTCGGGATTGCCCCGACCCGTTGTTGACTAGAAATTGCCCTGGAACCACGCCTTCATGCGGGCCCAGGCGTCCTTGACGCCGCCGCCCATGGGCGACTCTCCCTGCCGCTGCTGCAGCTCGTGCAGGGCATACAGCAGCAGCCCCACCCCCGTGGCGTGGATCGGGTTGCGCACGACGTCGGCCAGGCCGGTGACGCCGTGCGGCACGCCGAGCCGCACCGGGAGGTGGAACACTTCTTCGGCCAGCTCGATCGCGCCTTCCATCTTCGAGCTGCCGCCGGTCAGCACCACGCCGGCCGCGATCATGTCGTCGAAGCCGGAACGCCTGATCTCGTTGCGGATCAGCGTGAACAGCTCCTCGTAGCGGGGCTCGACGATCTCGGCCAGCGTCTGGCGCGCGAGGCGCCGCGGCGGGCGGTCGCCCACGCTCGGCACCTCGATGGTCTCGTCCGGGTTCGCCAGCTGCGACAGCGCGCAGGCGTAGCGGATCTTGATCTCTTCGGCATAGGGCATCGGCGTGCGCATGGACACGGCGATGTCGTTGGTGACCTGGTCGCCGGCGATCGGGATCACCGCGGTGTGGCGGATGGCGCCGCCGGCGAAGACCGCGATGTCGGTCGTGCCGCCGCCGATGTCCACCAGGCAGACGCCCAGGTCCTTCTCGTCGTCCGACAGCACGGCGTGGCTGGAGGCCAGCTGCTCCAGCACGATGTCCTCGACGGTGAGGCCGCAGCGCTGCACGCACTTGATGATGTTCTGGGCCGCGCTCTCGGCGCCCGTGACCATGTGCACCTTCGCTTCCAGGCGCACGCCGGACATGCCGATCGGCTCGCGGATGCCCTCCTGGTAATCGATCAGGAACTCCTGCGGGATGATGTGCAGGATCTTCTGGTCGGCCGGGATCGCCACGGCGCGCGCGGCGTCGATCACCCGCTCCACGTCGCCCGGCGTCACCTCGCGCTCGCGGATGGCGACGATGCCGTGCGAGTTGAGGCTGCGCACGTGGCTGCCGGCGATGCCGGCGTAGACGTGCGAGATCTCGCAGCCGGCCATCAGCTCGGCTTCCTCGACCGCGCGCTGGATGGAGGCCACCGTGGACTCGATGTTGACCACCACGCCCTTTTTCAGCCCGCGCGAGGGATGGCTGCCGATGCCGATGACTTCCAGGCCGCCCTCCTCGGTCAGCTCGCCCACGATCGCCACCACCTTGGAGGTGCCGATATCGAGCCCGACGATGGTGTCCCTGGCGTTGCGCTTAACCATTGGTCACGTTCCCCTGCGTTGCCGCATCCTCCGCCTCCCCGCGCTCCCGCCAGCCGACCGCGAAGCCGCGGCTGTAGCGCAGGTCCACGTACTCCACGGTCGCGGCCCGCGGCGTCAGCAGCGGCGCCGCGACGCGCACGAAGCGGTCCAGCCGCGCGTCGAACGATTCGCGGCCGAGCCGCAGTTCGAAGCCGTTGCTGAGCTCCATCCGCCAGGCGCCGCGAGCGTCCAGCTCCAGCGCCCGCAGCCCGAGGCCGACCGTGGCCAGCCGGGCGCGTGCGTCCAGGTAGCGCCGCGCCACCAGCTGCTCGCTGTCCTCCGGTCCCGACAGGTGCGGCAGGTCGGCCGGCACGTGGCGGCTGTCGCGCACGAACAGTTCGCCGCGGGTGTTGAGCAGGCCGCGTTCGCCCCAGCGCGCTGCCGGTACCTGTTCGATCACCGTGATCTCGACCTCGGCCGGCCAGCGCCGCCGCACCACCGCGTCGTCGACCCAGTCGATGGCGACGATGCGGGCACGCACCTGGTCCAGCTCCACGCCGAGGAAGCCCTGCTCGCGCAAGTCGCCCAGCGCCGCCTCGACCTGCAGCACGCTGACCCGCTCGAAAGACCCGTGCACCAGCACCTGGCGGATCGGCCGGTCCAGCGCAGCGGCCGCGCCCCAGGCGGTCGCGCCCAGCGCGGCCAGCACCAGCGCGCCCACGCCCAGCTCTCGCCACGGCCAGGCCGGCAGCTGCGGCAGCCGCAGCCGGAAGCGCGGCTCGCTCTTGCCCCGGCCCGGGCGGCGGCGCGCGCCACGGCGCTGGTCAGCCCTGGCCATGGCTCGCCTCCCCGGTCACGGCGGCGGCGGACCCCCGCGCTTCGAAGCTGGTTTCGAGCACGCGCCAGGCCAGCTCCTCGAAATCGATCCCGGCCTGCCGGGCGCCCATCGGCACCAGGCTGTGGCTGGTCATGCCCGGGATGGTGTTGACCTCGAGGAAGCGCGGCACGCCGTCCGCCGGCAACAGGAAGTCCACCCGGCCCCAGCCGCTGGCGCCGACCGCGTCGAAGGCCGCCCGCACCAGCGCGGCGAAGGCCCCCTCCGCCTGGGCGGACAGGCCGCTCGGGCAGTGGTAGCGCGTGTCGTCCGAGAAATACTTGGCCTCGTAGTCGTAGAAGGCCCGGGGTGTCTCGATGCGGACCGCCGGCAGCACCTCGCCCTGCAGCACGCCGACCGAGTACTCGCCCCCGGTCACCCACTCCTCGGCCAGCACCGGGCCCGCCCAGCGGGCGGCCTCGGCGTAGGCCGCGGGCAGCTCGGACTCGGTCGTGACCTTGCTCATGCCGACGCTCGAGCCCTCGCCCGCCGGCTTGACGATCAGCGGCAGGCCGAGCTCGGCGATCACCTCGGCGACCTCCGCCGCGGCGCGCATGACGCGCCAGCGCGGCGTCGCCAGGCCGCGGCCCACGAACAGCTGCTTGCTGCGCAGCTTGTCCATCGACAGGGCGGAGCCGAGCACGCCGCTGCCGGTATACGGCATGCCGAGCGTCTCGAGGGCGCCCTGCATCAGGCCGTCCTCGCCGCCGCGGCCGTGCAGCGCGATCCAGGCGCGGTCGAAGCGGGGTCGCGCCAGCAGCGCGTCGAGCCCGTCGGCCGGATCGACCCGGTGGGCGTCCACGCCGCGCCGGCGCAGGGCCGCGAGCACGGCCTCCCCGGTCAGCAGCGAGATCTCGCGCTCGGCCGACACGCCGCCCATCAGCACGGCCACGCGGCCGAAGGCGGCGGGGTCGCTGACCTGCACGCGGTTCATGACCGCGCCTCCGGGGCGGCCGGGGCCGGGTCGCCGACGACGCGGACCTCGGTCGCCAGGCGCACGCCGTGCACCCGCTCGACCTCGGCCGCCACGTGCCGCACCAGGGCCTCGATGTCGGCCGCAGTCGCCTCGCCGGTGTTGATGATGAAATTGGCGTGCTTGGGCGAGACTTCGGCCCCGCCGATCCGGCAGCCCTTCAGGCCCGCCGCCTCGATCAGCCGGGCCGCGTGGTCGCCCGGCGGGTTGGTGAACACCGAGCCGCAGCTCGGCAGGCCGATCGGCTGGGTCGCCTTGCGCCTCACCAGCAGGTCCCGGATGGACGCCTGGGTGGTCGGGCGGCCAGCCGGGAACTGGAGCTCGGCGGCGACGAACCACTCGCCGGCCGGGCCGCGCACGCTGCGGTAGCCGGTCTCGTACTCGTCCCGGGCGCGCCGGCGGCGCACCCCGGCGCGGTCCAGCGTCTCGACTGCGCGCACGTAGTCCCAGGTCTCGCCGCCGAAGGCGCCGGCATTCATCGCCAGCGCGCCGCCCAGCGTGCCGGGAATCCCGGCGAAGAACTCGCCGGCGCCGAGCCCCCAGCGGGCGCAGCTGCGAGCGATCTTGGCGCAGGGCACGCCGGCCTCGGCGCGGATGCCGTGCGCGCCGAGCCGCGCCATGGCCGAGAGGGCGTTGTGGGTGCTGATCACGGCGCCCCGCAGGCCGCCGTCGCGCACCAGCAGGTTGCTGCCCAGGCCGACCCAGTGCACCGGCACCTCCGGCGGCAGCGCCGCCAGGAAACCCGCCAGGTCCTCGAGGTCGGCCGGCCGGTACCAGGTGTCCACCGGCCCGCCGACGCGCCAGGACGTATGGCGGGCCATGGGCTCGTGGCGCCGGAGCTCGCCGCGGGGCTCGAAGGCCGGGCTGTGCTGCATGGCGGCCATCACGGCGCGCCCTCCCCGGCCGGCGCGGACATGGCGGCCGGCAGGCGCGCGGCCACGGCGCCGATGCTGCCGGCGCCGAAGGTGACCACCACGTCGCCCGGCTGGAGCACGGCGGCCAGCGCCTCGGGCAGCGCCTCCACCTGCGCCACGAACACCGGCTCGACCTTGCCGCGCGAGCGGATGGCGCGGGCCAGGGCGCGGCCGTCGGCGCCGGGCACCGGCGCCTCGCCCGCCGGGTAGACTTCGCACAGCAGCAGGGCGTCCACGCCCGACAGCACGCGGGCGAAGTCGTCCATCAGGTCGCGGGTACGGCTGTAGCGATGCGGCTGGAACGCCACCACCACCCGGCGCCCCGGCCAGGCGCCGCGGATCGCCTCGAGCGTCCGCTCCAGCTCGGTCGGGTGATGGCCGTAATCGTCCACCAGCAGGGCCTCCCCGTCGCCGGCGGGCAACGCCCCGAGCTCCTGCATGCGGCGGTCGATGCCGCCGAAGTTCGCCAGCGCGCGCAGCAGCGCCTCGTCCGGCACTTCCAGCTCCAGCGCCACGGCGATCGCCGCCAGGGCGTTCTGCACGTTGTGGCGGCCGGCCAGGTTGAGCCGGACCGCCAGCGGCGCCGCCCCGCCCGGCCGCGTCACGGTAAAGCGTGACTCCCGCCCTTCCTGGCGGAACTTCGTGGCCCGGACGTCGGCGCCGGCACTGAAGCCGTAAGTCAGGGCGGCGCGGCCGATGTTGTCCAGCAGCCCGGCGGCGCCGGCGTCGTCCGCACAGACCACGGCCAGGCCGTAGAAAGGCAGGTTGTGCAGGAAATCCACGAAGGCCTGCTTCAGCCGCTCCAGGTCGCCGCCGTAGGTGCCCATGTGGTCGGGCTCGACGTTGGTGACCACCGCCAGCATGGGCTGCAGGTGCATGAAGGAGGCATCGCTCTCGTCGGCCTCCGCCACGAGAAAGCGGCCGGTGCCGAGCCGCGCGTGGGTGTTGGCGCTGTTCAGCCGGCCGCCGATAACGAACGTCGGGTCCATGCCCGCCTCGCCCAGCACGCTGGCGACCAGGCTGGTGGTGGTGGTCTTGCCGTGGGTGCCGGCCACCGCGATCCCGTAGCGGAAGCGCATCAGCTCGGCCAGCATTTCCGCCCGCTTCACCACCGGGATGCGCCGCCGCTGCGCCTCGACCACTTCCGGGTTGTCGGCCGGCACGGCGCTCGAGACCACGACCACGTCGGCGTCGTCCAGGTGGCCGGCGGCATGCCCGAGCATCACGCGCGCGCCCAGCGACTCCAGCCGCTGCACCACCGCGCCGCTGCGCAGGTCCGAACCCTGCACCTCGTAGCCGAGGTTGAGCAGCACCTCGGCGATGCCGCCCATGCCGGACCCGCCGATGCCGACGAAGTGGATGCGATGGACGCGCCGCATGCGGTTCTTCATGCCGCCGCCTCCAGGTCCAGGCCGCCGGCCTCGACCAGGGCCTGCTGGATGGCCGCCAGCGCCTCGGGCCGGGCCGCGCCGCGCGCGCGCCGCGCCATGTCCAGCAACCGGCCCCGGTCGGCCAGCAGGCCCGCGAGCACGCGGCCGAGCCGCTCGTGGCCGAGCTGCTTCTCCGGCAGCAGCACCGCGCCGCCGGCGGCGACCAGGTAGCCGCCGTTGAGGGTCTGGTGGTTGTCCACCGCCGCCGGGAAGGGCACGAGAACCGCCGGGAGTCCGGCGGCCGCCAGCTCCGACACCGTGAGCGCGCCGGCGCGGCAGATGGCGAGATCGGCCCAGCCGTAAGCCTCGGCCATGTCGTCGATGAACTCGGTCACCTCGGCCTCGACGCCGTGGCGGGCATAGGCGTCCCGGGCGCGCTCGAGGGTATTGCGCCCGGCCTGGTGACGCACTTCCGGCCGCAGCGGCTCGGGCAGGTGCGCGAGCGCGACCGGCACCGACTCGTTCAGCGCCAGCGCGCCCTGGCTGCCGCCCAGCACCAGCAGCCGCAGGCGGCCGCTCCGTTCGGCGTAGCGGCGCCCCGGCGTCGGCAGCGCGGCGATCGCGGGGCGAACCGGGTTGCCGACCACCTCGGCATGGACGCCGGCCGGGAACGCCCCCGGGAACGCGGCCAGCACACGGCGGGCCAGGCGCGCCAGCATCCGGTTGGTGGTGCCGGCGATGGCGTTCTGTTCGTGGATGACCAGCGGCTTGCGCAGCAGCCAGGCCGCGACGCCGCCGGGGCCGGCGGCATAGCCGCCCATGCCCAGCACGACTGCGGGCCGCAGGCGTCCGATGATCCGCATTGCCTGGGCCACCGCCAGGCCGATACGAAACGGTGCCGCCAGGCGCGTGCCCAGGCTCTTGCCGCGCAGGCCGCCGATGGTGATCCATTCCACCGGGATCCCGGCGGCCGGGACCACCCGCGCCTCGAGGCCCAGCCGCGTGCCCATCCAGGTCACTTCGGCGCCCCGGGCGCGCAGCGCTTCGGCCACCGCCAGTGCCGGGAACACGTGGCCGCCCGTGCCGCCCGCCATCACCAGCACCCGCGCGTTCACGACCGCCTCCGCGGGCGCGTCCGGCGGGCCAGGCCGTCGGCGCTGAGCTCGTAGTGGATGCGCAGCAGCAGCCCGATGGAAGCGCCGGTGACGACCAGGCTGCTGCCGCCGTAGCTCACCAGCGGCAGGGTCAGCCCCTTGGTGGGGAGCAGCCCCATGTTGACGCCCATGTTGATGAAGGCCTGGATGCCGAGCCAGGTCCCCAGCCCGAACGCCAGGCAGGCCTGGAACGGGCGCCGCGCCGCGGCCGCGGCCGCGCTGATGGCGAACGCGCGCCACACCAGCAGGACGAACAGCAAAATCATGAGGAACACGCCGAGCAGGCCGAACTCCTCGGCGTAGACGGCGAAGATGAAGTCGGTGTGCGCCTCGGGCAGGTAGAACAACTTCTGCACGCTCTCGCCCAGGCCGACGCCGAACCACTCGCCGCGGCCGATGGCGATCAGCGACTGGGTCAGCTGGAAGCCCGAGCCCCACTGGTCGGCCCAGGGGTCGAGGAAAGCCGTCAGCCGGCGCATGCGGTACTCGGAGGTCAGCACCAGCAGCGCCAGCGAAGCCCCGCCCGCGAGACCCATCAGCAGCAGGTAGCCGAGCTTCATCCCGCCGACGAACAGCACCGCGATGGCCATGGCGAAGAGCACGGCCGTGGCGCCGAAGTCCGGTTGCATCATCAGCAGGCTGCCGGCGGCGGTGACCACCAGCAGCGGCTGCCACAGGCCGCGGAAGCCGGCCTCGAGCAACTCGCCGCGCCGCGCCACGTAGCCGCACAGGTACACCAGGATCGCCAGCCGGGCCGGCTCGGAAGCCTGCACGTTCAACGGCCCGAACCGCAGCCAGCGGGTCGCGCCGTTGACCTCGTGACCCACGCCGGGCACCAGCACCAGCAGCAGCAGGGCGAAGCCCGCCGCCAGGAGCAGCGGCGCCGTGCGCTCCAGCGCCGAGCTCGGCACCGCCATGCAGACCGCGGCCGCGAAGCCGCCGGCGCCCAGGTACAGCAGCTGGCGCAGCAGGAAATAGAAGGGCTGGTCGTGGACGCGTTCCGCCATGGTGACGGAGGCGGAGGCGACCATCACCGCGCCGAGCAGGGCGAGCGCCAGCGCGCTGGCCGCCAGCCAGCCGTCCAGCGCGTAGCCCGTGCGCAGGCGGGGCGCGGCGGCGCTCATGCCGGCAGCTCCCGGACCGCCGCGGCGAAGCGCTGGCCGCGCTCGCGGTAATCGCGATACATGTCGGTGCTGGCGCAGGCCGGAGACAGCAGCACGCAGTCGCCGGGCTGCGCCAGGCGGGCCGCCGCGACTACCGCCGCCTCGATACCGTCGACCCGCTCGACGCGACATGTCCCCGCGAGCGCTGCCTCGAGCACCGGCGCATCCTGCCCGAGCAGCACCGCCGCATGCACGCGCTCCCGCGCCGCGGCGGCGAGCGGCGCGAAGTCCGCGCCCTTGCCGTCGCCGCCGGCAATCAGCACCACCGGCCGGTCCATGCCCTGGATCGCGGCCACCGCGGCACCGACATTGGTGCCCTTGGAGTCGTTGATGTACTCGACGCCGCCGCGCTCCGCAATCCACTCCGCGCGATGCGGCAGGCCGCGGAAAGCGGCCAGCGCCGGCAGGCAGGCGCGCGGATCCAGGCCGACGGCCTCGACCATGGCCAGCGCCGCCAGGGCATTGGCCTGGTTGTGGCGGCCGCGAACCCGCAGCACGCTCACCGGCGCCAGCGCCTCCTCGCCGCGCGCCAGCGCCGGGCCGGCCGGCGTGTCCAGCAGGCCGTACTCGCCCGCGGCCGGCGCGCCGAGCCCGAAGCGGATGCAGGGCGTGCGCCCGTCCCACATCGCCATCACGATGCGGTCGTCGCGATTGAGGACGACCCGCTCGGCCCCGTGCAGGATGCGCGCCTTGGCCTCCGCGTAGGCCTCCATGGAGCCGTGACGGTCGATGTGGTCGGCGCTGAGATTCAGCACGCAGGCGGCCTTTGCCCGCAGCGAGGCGGTGGCCTCGAGCTGGAAGCTGGACAGCTCCAGCACGTACACGTCGGGCACCTCGCCTTCCAGCAGGTCGAGCGCCGGCGTGCCGAGGTTGCCGCCCTCGCGCACGCGCAGGCCGCCCGCCCGCGCCAGCTCGGCCAGCAGGGAGGTGACCGTGCTCTTGCCGTTCGAGCCGGTGATCGCCGCGACCGGCGCCGGGGCGGCGCGGGCGAACAGCTCGATGTCGCCGAGCAGGGCCAGCCCGCGGCGGCGCGCCTCCTCCAGCAGCGGCTCCCGCAGCGACACGCCGGGCGACACCACGACCTCCGCCACGCCGTCCAGCACCCCCTTGTCGAAGCCGCCGAGCCGCAGCTCGACGGTCTCGCGCAGCGCTCCCAGCGCCGCCAGGCCGGGCGGCTCGGCGCGGCTGTCGACCACCCGCACCCGCTGGCCCAAGCGCGCGAGGTAGCGCGCACAGGACAGGCCGGTCGCGCCGAGCCCGACCACCAGCACGGGCTGGGCGGCGGCGCGGGGGCGACGGCTGGGTTCCGGGTGCGCGATCATCTGACCTTCAGCGTGGCGAGGCCGAACAGGACCAGGATCACGGTGATGATCCAGAAGCGGACGATTACCTTCGGTTCCGCCCAGCCCTTGAGTTCGAAGTGGTGGTGGATGGGCGCCATGCGGAAAATCCGGCGCCCGGTGAGCTTGAAGGACGCGACCTGCAGCATGACCGAGACGGTCTCGAGCACGAACACGCCCGCCATGACGAAGAACACGATTTCCTGGCGCACCGCGATGGCGACCGCGCCCAGCGCAGCGCCGAGGGCCAGTGCGCCGATGTCGCCCATGAAGACCTGGGCGGGGTAGGTGTTGAACCAGAGGAAGCCGAGGCCGGCGCCGACCAGCGCGGCGCAGAACACCAGCATCTCGCCCACGCCGGCGACGTAGGGAATGCCCAGGTAGCCCGCGAAGTTGACGTTGCCGGTGACCCAGGCGAACAGCCCCAGCGCGCCGCCGATCAGCACGGTGGGCATGATGGCCAGACCGTCCAGCCCATCGGTCAGGTTGACCGCGTTGCTCGAGCCGACGATGACGAAATAGGCCAGCGCGATAAAGCCGACAGTGCCGAGCGGCAGCACCACGTCCTTGAAGAAAGGCACGATCAGGCCGAGGTCCACGGCCGGGTTGGTGGCGGTGAACACGAAGGCGCCGCCGGCCAGCAGCGCGCCGACCGACTGCCAGAAGTACTTCCAGCGGGCCGCCAGTCCCCGGCTGTCGCCGACCACGAGTTTCTTGTAGTCGTCGACGAAGCCGATCAGGCCGAAGCCCAGCATCACCGCCAGCACGATCCAGACGAAACGGTTGCCGAGGTCCGCCCACAGCAGCGTGGCGACGGTGATCGCCACCAGGATCAGCGCGCCGCCCATAGTCGGCGTGCCCGCCTTCGGCAGGTGCGACTCGGGGCCGTAGCTGCGCACCTGCTGCCCGATCTGGTGGAAGGTCAGCCGGCGGATCATCCACGGCCCGACCAGCAGCGAGATGGCCAGCGCCGTGAGCGCGCCGAGGATGGCGCGGAAGGTCTGGTACTGGAAGACGTTGAAGCCCGACTCGAAGCGCGCCAGGTATTCCGCCAGGTACATCAGCATCTCAGCCGCCCTCCCGCGTCACGAGCCGCGCTACCAGCTGGTCGAGGCCCATGGCACGCGAGCCTTTCACCAGCAGGTTGACGCCCGGCGGCAACTCGCCCGCCAGGGCCGCGGCCAGCGCCTCCAAGTCGTCGAAACAGCGGCCATCGCCGAAAGCCTCCGCCGCCGCCGCAGCGTCCCCGCCGAGCGCATACAGGCGCGTGACGCCATGGGCGCGGGCGAACTCGCCTGCCGCCGCGTGCAGGCTGCGGGAGGCATCGCCCAGCTCGCGCATGTCGCCCAGCACCAGCCAGGTCTCGCCCGGCAGGGCCGTGGCGTACTCGATCGCCGCCTGCAGCGCAGCCGGGTTGGCGTTATAGGTGTCGTCGATGACCAGCGCGCCGCCCGGCGCCTTCTTCAGGGTCATGCGGCCGCCGACGCCGTGGGATCGCGCCAGCCCGGCGACGATCTCCTCCAGCGTCCAGCCACCCGCCCAGGTCGTCGCCGCCGCGGCCACGGCGTTCATCGCGTTGTGCCGCCCCGGCAGCCGCACCCGCGCGTCGGCCGCGCCGTCGGGCGTGACCAGACGGAACTCCAGCAGCGGGCCGTCGGCGTCCAGTGACTGGCAGATATCCTCGGCCCGGAACTCGGCGTCCTCGGCAGTCAGCCCGAAGGTGACGATCCGGCGCCCGCCGGCGAGCTCGCGCCACAAGGGCACGAACTCGCTGTCGAGGTTCATTACCGCGACGCCGTCCGCGGGCAGGCCGGAGAACATCTCGCCCTTGCCGCGCGCCACGCCTGCCAGGCCGCCGAAGCCCTCGAGATGGACCGGTCCCGCCGCCGTGACCAGGCCGACCGACGGCCGGCAGATCGCCACCATCCGGGCAATCTCGCCCTGGTGGTTGGCGCCCAGCTCCAGCACCGCGGCCCGGTGCGATTCGTCGAGCCGGAACAGGGTCAGCGGCAGGCCGACCTCGTTGTTGTAGTTACCCCGCGTGGCCAGGATCTCGCCGCGGCTCGCCGCGATCGCGGCCATCATTTCCTTGACCGTGGTCTTGCCGTAGCTGCCGGTCACCGCCAGCACCGGCAGCTCGAAGCGGCGGCGCCAGTCGGCCGCGATGCCGCCGAGCGCCGCCAGCGTGTCTTCCACCAGCAGCTGCGGCAGGTTGACCGTGACCGGGTGGTCGACGACCGCGGCGGCGGCGCCCGCTTCCGCCGCCCGGGCCACGAACTCGTGGCCGTCGAAGTTGGGCCCGCGCAGGGCGACGAAGAGCTCGCCCTGCGCCAGCTTCCGCGTGTCGGTGGAAACCCCGGCGAAGCCCGGGTCCGGCCCGAGCAGGGTGCCGCCGAGACTGCGCGCGAGTCCGGTCAGGCTGCCGTGGATCACGCCGCACCTCCCGTGAGCCCGGCGACCAGCCGGCGGTCGCTGAACGGCCGCTGCTCGTCGCCGACGATCTGCACTTCCTCGTGGCCCTTGCCCGCCACCAGCACCACGTCGCCCGGCTGCGCCGCGGCCAGCGCCAGGCGGACCGCCGCCGCCCGGTCGCGCTCGACGCGCGCGCGGGCCGGGTCTTCGAGACCGGCAAGGATGTCCGTGACGATCGCCACGCCGTCCTCCCGGCGCGGGTTGTCGTCGGTGATCACGATCTCGTCCGCCAGCTGCTCGGCGATGCGCCCCATCTCCGGGCGCTTGCCGCGGTCGCGGTCGCCGCCGCAGCCGAACACGCACCAGAGCCGGCCGCCGCAGTGCTGCCGCAGGGCCGCCAGCGCCTTGGCCAGCGCGTCCGGCGTGTGCGCATAGTCGACGACCGCCAGCACGTCACGCGCCCGGTCCGGGAAGGTTTCCATGCGGCCGCCGGGCGCGTGGAGCGCGGCCAGCGCCGCTGCCGCCGCCGCCGGGGCGACATCCAGCGCCAGCAGCACGCCCAGGGCGACCGCGAGGTTCTCGGCATTGAATGCCCCGACCAGCGGCGAATGCAGCGCCAGCGGCCCCCAGTCGCCCTCGAATTCGACGGCCAGTCCGTCGGGCAGCGGTGTGACGGCGTCGAGACGCAGGCAGCGCGCGCCCGGCAGCGCGTCGCTCGCGGCATCGGTGACGACGATGCGCGGTGCCGCCGCCGGCAAGCGCTCTAGCAGCCGGCGGCCGAAGCTGTCCAGCGCATTGATCACGCTCACCCGCGGCGCGTGCTCGAGGAACAGCCGGGCCTTGCACGCGCCGTAGGCCGCGAGACTGGGGTGGTAATCGAGGTGGTCGCGACTCAGGTTGGTGAAGGCGGCGACCGCGTAGCGCACGCCATCCACGCGACCCTGGTCCAGCGCGTGCGAGGACACCTCCATGGCCACCGCGCCGAGCCCGAGGTCCGCGAGGTCCGCCAGCGTGCGGTGCACCTCCACCACGTCCGGCGTGGTGAGGCCCGACGGCCGCTGGGCGCCGACCGGTCCCGCGCCCAGCGTGCCGATGAGGCCGGCGCGGCGCCCGAGCGTCTCCAGCGCCCCGCCCACCAGGTGCGCGCAGGTGGTCTTGCCGTTAGTGCCGGTGATGCCCACGACCTCGAGCCGGCTGGACGGCGCGCCGAAGAACCGGTCCGCGATCTCGCCTAGGTGCGCCTGCAGGCCGGGCACCGGGAACGCCGGGCACGCCTCGGGAAGCTGCGGGGCGCCCAGCCCGGCGGCGGGCTCCCAGGCGACCAGGGTCGCGCCCGCCGCCGCCGCCGCGGCGGCGTGCTGCAACCCGTGGCTGCGGGCACCGGGCACGGCCAGGAACAGCGCGCCGGGAACCACCCGCCGGCTGTCCAGGGTGATGTCGGTGACGGTGTGCGCGGCCAGGGCCGCCGGGGCCAGCGGCCCCAGCAACTCGCCCAGCGTCATCACCGGCGGCGTGTCGGCTGCGAGCATCATGGCTGCCCCGCCGCCTGGACCAGGGTGCCCGCGGAGCGCGCGCCGGCGCCGTCGTCGGGCGGGATGCCGAGGATGCGCAGCGCGTCGCCGAGTACCCGCGCGAACACCGGCGCCGCCACTTCGCCGCCGTAATAGACGCCGGTGGACGGCTCGTCGATCATCACCACGGCCGCCAGCTGCGGCTCCGAGGCCGGCGCGATCCCGCCGAACACCGACAGGTAACGGTCGTCGTGGTAGCCGCCCGAGGTGAACTTGCGTGCCGTGCCGGTCTTCCCGGCCACGCGGTAGCCCGGGATGGCGGCCCGCGGTGCAGTGCCCTCGGCGCTGACCACCGGCTGCATCATCTCCAGCACCGCCCGCGCCACGGCCGGCTCGATGACCTGCTGCAGCTGGGCCGGCCGGTTCAGCGCCAGCATCGAGACGGGGGCGGCACGGCCGTCGGCGCCGAGCACCGCGTAGGCGTGCGCGAGCTGCAGCGGGGTGACCGACAGGCCGTAGCCGTAGGCGAGCGTCGCCTGGCCGATCGGGCGCCACAGCTCCGGCTCCATCAGGACGCCGGCCGATTCCCCGGGGAAGCCGGTCGCCGAGACCTCGCCGAGGCCGAAGCGGCGCAGCTCGCTCCACAGCTGCCGCGGCTCCAGCGCGAGCGCCACCTTGGAGGCGCCGACATTGCTCGAGCGCAGCAGCAGGGTCGCGAAGTCGATGCGGCCGAGATTGTCGCGATCCTCGATGGTCTTGGTGCCGATGGTCAGCCAGCCGGGGGCGGTATCGATCTCGGCATCCACGGCGAACTTGCCGCTGCTCAGGGCGGCCGCGATGATCAGCGGCTTGATGCTGCTGCCGGGCTCGAAGATGTCGTTGGTCGCACGGTTGCGATAGCGCTCCGCCTGCAGCTGGCCGCGGTCGTTGGGGTTGAAGTTCGGCTGGTTGACCATCGCCAGCACTTCCCCGGTGCGCACGTCGAGGATCACCATGGAGCCGGACCTGGCCTGGTGAGCCTGCACCGCCCGCTTCAGCTCGCGATAGGCCAGGTACTGGATCCGCAGGTCGATGCTGAGGCGCAGGTCGCGCCCGGGACGCGCCTCGCGGATGC
The DNA here is from genome assembly GCF_011058255.1 of Thioalkalivibrio sp. XN8. Lineage (GTDB taxonomy): Bacteria > Pseudomonadota > Gammaproteobacteria > Steroidobacterales > XN24 > XN24. The sequence goes on from NZ_JAALFH010000011.1 coordinate 95,688, forward strand.
TCGCCACGTCCTCGATGATGTTGCCCAGCCGGTCCCGGCGTACCCGCTTCCGCCCCGGCTGGCCGGCCAGCCAGTGGTCGTAGGCGAGCTCCAGTCCTTCCTGGCCGGCGTCGTCGATGTTGGTGAAGCCGAGCAGGTGGCCCGTGACCTCGCCGGTCGGGTAGAAACGGCGATATTCGCGCTGCAGGTGGACGCCGGGGATGCCGAGCTCCATCACCGCCGCCGCCTGCTCGGGCGGCAGGTGTCGCCGAAGGTAAAGGAACTCGCGCTCCGGCTGCGAGCTGATCGCCCGGAGAATCCATTCGGGCTCCCTGCCCACCCGCTGCGCCAGCTCCGGAATCCGGTCGCGGGCGTTGCGCAGCTCGGCCGGGTTCGCCCAGACGCTGTCCACCGGGCTGCTGACCGCCAGCGGTTCGCCGCGGCGATCGGTGATGGTGCCCCGGTGCGCCGCGATGTCGACCTCGCGCATCTGGCGCGCGTCGCCCTGGCGGGCGAAAAAGGCCTGATCGACGAACTGCAGCTTCACGGCCCGCCCGCCCAGCAGCATGCCCAGCAGCGCGAAACTGGCCGCCACGAACAACATGCGGCGCCGGAACCGGCGCTCGAACAGGTCCTGGTCGATGCGGCGCTTCATGGCTTGACGATCTCGATCTCGGCCGGCGCCGGTACGCGCATCGACAACCGGTCGCGGGCCAGCTGCTCGACCCGCGCGTGGGCCGCCCAGGTGCTGCGCTCGATCTGCAGCTGGCGCCACTCGATGTTCAACTGGTCGCGGTCGCGGTGCAGCCCCTGCAACTCGATGAACTGCTGCCGGGCGCTGTGGCGCGCATCCACCACGGCCACTGCGGAGGCAACCGTGGCGGCGGCCAGCAGCACCACGAGCCCGGCCGTGCGCATCGCGGACCTCATGCCGCCACCTTCTCGGCGACGCGCAGCACCGCGCTGCGGGCGCGGGGATTCGCCGCGACTTCCGCCTCGGAAGCGCGCACCGCCTTGCCCACGGCGCGCAGGCGCGGCCGGGCATGGGGCGGCACCTCGGGCAGGCCGCGCCAGGGCTCGGCGACCTCGGCGTGGCGCCGGATGAAACGCTTCACGCGCCGGTCCTCGAGCGAGTGGAAGCTGATCACGCACAGCCGGCCGCCGGCCGCCAGCAGCGCCAGCGACTGCTGGAGCACCGCGTCGAGCGCCGCCAGCTCCTGGTTCACATGGATCCGGATCGCCTGGAAGCTGCGGGTAGCGGGATGCTTGCCGGGCTCCGGCCGCCCGGGGATCGCGGCGGCGATCACGGCGGCGAGCCGACCGGTGGTCTCGATCGGGGCCTCGTCCCGGGCGCGCAGGATGGCCCGGGCGATGCGGCGGGCATGGCGCTCCTCGCCGAAGTCGCGCAGCACGCGGCTGATTTCGTCCTCGCCGGCGCGCGCCAGCCAGGCGGCGGCGCTGTCCCCCGACTCCGGGTCCATGCGCATGTCGAGCGGCCCGTCGCGGAGGAAACTGAAGCCGCGTTGCGGGTCGTCCAGCTGGGGCGAGGACACGCCGAGGTCCACCAGCATGCCGTCGAACCCGGCGGCGAAGCCGGCCTCGCGGGCGATGTGTTCCAGCTCGGCGAAATTCCCCCTGGCAATCGACACTCTCTGGTCCCCGGCGAATCGCCGCCGACCTGCCCGGATGGCTTCCGGGTCCCGGTCCACGGCCAGCAGTTTTCCTTCTTCACCCAACCGCTCGAGGATGGCCGCCGCATGCCCGCCGCGCCCCAGCGTGGCATCCAGGTAACAACCGTCCCGGCGCACGGCGAGGGCTTCCAGCACCTCCCCGAGGAGCACCGGCGCATGTCCCGTCGCGCCCTGCTCCACTAGAAATTGAAGCTTTCGAGTTCGGCCGCGAGCCCGCCTTCGGCTGCGGACTCCTCGGTCAGCCACTGGTCGCGCCGCTCGTTCCAGCGCTCCTCGTCCCAGATCTCGAACTTGTTGCCCTGCCCGATGAACATCACCTGCCGATCGATGGCGGCGAATTCGCGCAGCTCGCGCGGCAGCAGGATGCGACCCTGGCCATCCAGCTCGACCTCGGTGGCATGACCGACCATCAGCCGCTGCAGGCGCCTGGCCTGGCGGTTCAGCGTGGGCAGGCGGGCGATGCGCCGCTCGATCTCCTCCCACTCGGGCAGCGGGTAGACGAGCAGGCAGTAGTCACGGTCGACGGTGACGATCAGCTGGTTGGCGCAGCGCTCCTCGATGCGCGCGCGGTAGCGCGTCGGGATCGCGAGGCGACCCTTGGCATCGAGCGAAATCCGGTTGGCGCCGCGAAACATGATGGTGTCCCGGAGGCACTGGCCCCCATTTCTTCCCACTTATCCCCACTTGGCGCCACTATATGAACCGGACTGCCCCCAAGTCAACTGCCTGAAACAAAAAAATTTCTTTAGCAACGGACACTTAGAACGCTTTCCGCAGGTGGAACCCGGCCCACTCGTCTGGCTATAAATCAACCAGTTATGGGATATTCCTGCCGCGCAACCTGAGCTTTTGGGCCGGTGAGGCCTCTCAGGGCGCGCCAGTCTCGGGAGAGTGCGCAGGAGCCGGCCTGTAAGCCGGGTTCTGTCGGGGACAGTCATTCATCTGGGGCGCACGTCGCCGTGCGTCTCGAGCGACCTACCCGGAAGCGCGCGCGGGCCGCGCGTCGCGGCGTGAGCCGCATGCTTCCCTATTTGGTCTTGCTCCAGGTGGGGTTTACCGTGCCGCGTACCGTTGCCGGACGCGCGGTGCGCTCTTACCGCACCTTTTCACCCTTGCCGGCGCCGAAGCGCTTAGGCGGTATGTTTTCTGTGGCACTTTCCGTCGGCTCGCGCCGCCCAGGCGTTACCTGGCACCCTGCCCTGCGGAGCCCGGACTTTCCTCCCCGGCCGAGGCCGGAGCGACTGCCCGGCCGGCTCCTGCGCCTGCCTATTGTACGCCCGACCCGCCCAGCCTGAGCGCCAGTTCGTAAACTTCCCGCCGCGGCACGCCGGAAAGTCTCGTCGCCAGCTTCACGGCCCGGCTCGGCGGCAGTTCCTCCAGCAGCGCCGGCAACAACTGCTGCAACAGGGCCCGGTCGCCTCCACCTGCCTGCGCCTCCGCCCGCCCGGCGACCAGCACCACCATCTCCCCGCGGCACGCGTCGGGGTCCGTCCGGGTCCGCTCCAGGAGTTCGGCCAGGGTGCCCCGATAGACCGTCTCATGCAGCTTGGTCAGTTCGCGCGCCAGCACCGCCTCGCGTTCGGCGCCGAGGCCTTCGGCAGCGTCCGCCAGGAAGTCCGTGACGCGGTTGCCGGCCTCGAAAAACACCAGCGTCCGCGGCTCCTGGCCCAGCGCCCCCAACCGCGCCCGCCGGCCGCCGGCCCTGGCCGGCAGGAAGCCCTCGAAGGCAAAGCGGTCCGTGGGCAGGCCGGCCACCGACAGCGCCGCCAGCAGGGCCGACGGCCCCGGCACCGGGCTGATGGCCGCCCCGGCCTCCGCCGCGGCCCGGACGAGGCGGTAACCGGGGTCGCTCAGCAGCGGCGTGCCGGCGTCGGACACCAGCGCCAGGTCCTCGCCCGCCAGCAGGCGCGCGACCAGCCCGGGGGCGACCCGCGATTCGTTGTGCTCGTGCAGTGAAGCGAGGCGCTGCTTGATCCCGAACGCGGCCAGCAGCCGGCCGCTGTGGCGCGTGTCCTCGCAGACCACCTGCGCCACCTCGCCGAGGATGCGCTGCGCGCGCGGGGACAGGTCCTCGAGGTTGCCGATCGGCGTCGCCACCACCCACAGCGTTCCCGTTGTGTTTGCCACTATAATCGCCCTTCCCCACGCACCGTCCCGGCCGGATACTCGACGCATGCTGCATCGCTCGCCCCGTCACGCGCAAACCCTGCCCCTCGCCGCGCTGCTGGCGTTGCTGCTGACGGGCTGCGTGCCGGGCCTGCAGCGCGAGCCGCCTCCGGATCCCGCGGTGGTGGCACGCACAGCGCTGGCGGCCGCGCAAGACGCCCTGGCCGCAGGCCGGCCGGAAGACGCCCTGCAGCAGCTGGCCGGCCTCCCGGTTGGAGCGGACGACCCGGACGCCGCAGCCATCCTCGCGCTGCGCGCGGATGCCGCTTTCGCCGCCCGGCAGCCGGCCGCAGGCGTGGCGTCACTGGTCGCCCGGGAGGCGCTGCTGACGGACCCGGCACAACGCGACGCCAACCAGCGCCGCCTGTGGAACCGGATGCAGGAAGCCACGGCAGCGGGGGTCGACCTGGCGACGCCGCCGGACGTCAGCCCGGAAGTCGCCGGCTGGCTCGCTCTCGGGCGGGTCGCGGCGGCCAGCCAGGGCGACCTGCCGCAGTTGCGCAGCGGCCTGGAGGGCTGGCTGGCGGCCTACGGCTGGCATCCCGCCGCGAACCGCCTGGTCGCGACTTTGCTGGAGGAATACCAGGCCCTGACCGGGTATCCGCGCCAGGTGGCCCTGCTGCTGCCGCTCAGCGGGCGGCAGGCCGCGGCCGCGGCCGCGGTGCGTGACGGTTTCGTGGCCGGCTACCTGCAGCATGAAGGCGAGGCCGAGCGGCCCGTAGTGACGACCTATGACACGGCAGCGCTGGGCGCCTTCGCCGCCTACGAGATGGCAGTGCGCGAGGGCGCCGAGTTCGTGGTCGGGCCGTTGCTCAAGAGCGACCTGGCGGAACTTGCCGGCGCCGAGCTGCCCGCCGTGCCCGGGCTGGCCCTCAACTGGGCCGACAGCGGCGCGGTGCCGGCCGGTTACCTGGCGCAGTTCGCGCTGGCCCCGGAGGAAGAGGCGGCGGCCGCGGCCGAACGCGCCCTGCTGGAAGGGCATCGGCGTGCGCTGGTGCTCGGCCAGAACACCGACCAGGGCCAGCGGATGGCGGAAAGCTTCATCGCAGCCTTCCGCCAGGGCGGCGGCGAGGTCCTGGCCTGGCAGGTCTACGACCCGCGCAACAGTGATTTCGCCTTCCCCATCCGCGCCCTGCTGCTGCTGGAGGAGAGCGAGAACCGCTACCAGCGGGTGCAGGGGATCCTCGGGCGGCAGGTCGAATTCGAGCCGCGCCGGCGCCACGACGCCACGCTGATTTTCCTCGCGGCCCGCTCGACCGAGGCGCAGTTGCTGCGGCCGCAGCTGCGCTTCCACTACGCCGGCGACCTGCCCGTCTACGCCACGTCGCTGGTCTACGACGCCACGCGCCGGGACAACGGCGATCTCGACGGCATCCTGTTCCCCGACATGCCGTGGCGGGTGAACCCGGACGCGGCGGATGCCATCGCGCCGTTCGACGCCTTCGGCGCCTTCGCGGTCGAGCGCAGTGGGCGCCTGTATGCCTTCGGCGCCGACGCCTACCGGCTGGTCCCGCTGGTCGTTCATGGCAACGGCGCGCTGGCGGAGGGCGTGCCGGGCCTGACGGGCGTGCTCAGCATGGACGCCGATGGCCGGATCCGGCGGACGCTCGACTGGGGGCGGTTCGCCGGCGGCGAAGTGCGCCACGACCCCCTGCCGCCCGCCGGCGACATCGCCGCCGATGGCGTGATCGAGCCGCCGCCCGAGACGCTCGTCCCCGGGGAGCAGTGAGCCGCGCGCGCGGCACCGATGCCGAGGCTGCCGCCCTCCGCTATCTCGAGCGCCGCGGGCTGCGCCTGCTCGCGCGCAACTACCACTGCCGGCTGGGCGAGATCGACCTGGTGATGCAGGACGACAGCACGCTGGTATTCGTCGAGGTGCGGGCGCGAGCCGACGCCCGGCATGGCGGCGCCGCGGCCAGCGTGGGGCCGCACAAGCAGCGCCGGCTGGCGCTGGCGGCGCGACACTACCTGATGACGCATCCGCGCGCGGCGGCGCTCCCGGCCCGCTTCGACGTGGTGGCAATCTCCGGCCCCGCTGGCGAGAATGAGCCCGAGTGGATTCGCGCAGCCTTCGACTGCGCCGGTTGAAGCCAGACCATGAACGCCCGCATCGATCCCTCGCTGGCGGCGGCTCTCGCGGCCGCCGTCGGCGCCGACGGCCTCCTGACCGACCCGGCCGACTGCTGGACCTACGGCTATGACAACAGCAAGGGCCAGGCCCTGCCCATAGCCGTGGTCCTGCCCCGCGATACTGCCGCCGTGCAGGCGGCGGTGCAGGCCTGCCGGGAGGCGCGCCGCTCGCTGACGCCCCGGGGTCGGGGCACCGGGACCACCGGCGCGGCCGTGCCCGAGGACGGCGGCGTCGTGATGTCCATGGAGCGCATGGACCGCATCCTGCGCATCGACCCGGCGAACCGCGTCGCCGTGGTGCAGCCGGGCGTCACCAACGGCGCCCTGCAGGCTGCGGCTGCGGCCAAGGGTTTTTTCTGGCCGCCCGACCCCGGTTCGGCCGACTACTGCACCGTCGGCGGCAACCTGGCCTGCAACGCGGCCGGCCCGCGGGCGCTGAAGTACGGCACGCCGCGCGAGAACACCCTCGGCCTGGAAGCGGTGACCGGCGAGGGCCGGATCATCCGCTGCGGCTGCTACACCACCAAGGGCGTGGTCGGCCTGGATCTCACCCGGCTGTTGATCGGCTCCGAAGGCACGCTGGGCATCGTCACCGAGGCGACGCTTAAGCTCACGCCCTTGCCCGAGGCGACCGTGACCGTCCGCGCGGCCTACCGGGACATGCACGCCGCGGCGGCCGCGGTGAGCCGGCTCATGGCCCAGCCGGTGGTGCCGCGGGTCGTCGAGTTTCTCGACGGGGCCGCGCTGGCCCTGCTGCGCGCCGGCGAGCCGCTCGACCTGCCGCCCGGCGCCGGCGCCCTGCTGATGATCGAGGCCGACGGCCTGGCGGCGCAGCTGCCGCCGGCCGTGGAGGCGCTGCGCCGCGCGGCGTCAGGCGACGGCCTGGTGGAGTGGCGCGCAGCCGACGATGCGGCGGAAGCCAGGGCCCTGTGGGCCGCGCGCAAGGCGCTGTCGCCGGCGCTGCGGACGCTGGCGCCGCGGAAAATCAACGAGGACGTGGTCGTGCCGGTATCGCGCCTCGGCGAGCTTACCGACCAGCTGGCCCGGCTGGCAGAACAACACCGGGTCCGCATCGTCACCTTCGGCCATGCCGGCAACGGCAACCTGCACGTCAACGTGCTCGGCGAAGACGCCGACCTCGAGCGCATGCAGGCCTGCGTCGAGGACGTCTTCCGCGCCGTGCTGGCGCTGGGCGGCACCCTGTCCGGCGAGCATGGCGTCGGGCGCAGCAAGCGCGAGTTCGTCGCACTCGAGCTCGACGCGGAGACGCTGGCGGTGATGCGCGCGGTGAAGCGGGTGTTCGATCCGGACGGGATCCTCAACCCCGGGAAGTCGCTGCCCGATCCGGCCTGACCGCACAGCGCGCTGCACCCCCGAATCCGGCTACTCTAGCGCTGCCCCCTCGGACAGGACCTCTGGTCGCTCCGAGTCGCTCAATGGGGTACCGTACCGTCCACCACAGGGAGGTGCCGATGAAGTCCCGAGCGATCCTGATCACCAGTCTTGCGCTGGCGCTTCTTAACCACGCCCAGGCAGCCGAGAGCCGGATCGGCCCGGAGATGCTGCCCCCGTTTTCCAATGCGCCGACCCTGCTGGAGAATTTCAGCTGTTATTTCGGCCCTTTCGCCAGCTATGACAGCTGGCTGGCGGGGTTCCAGGACCGCCCGAATTTCGATGTTGAAGGATTTCGGCAACGATTCCCTCAACACGTCATCGAGCAGCGCCAGTCGAGTATTGATTGCCGGGTTTTCGTCTACGAATCAGACGGCCTCTTGGTTGAGGGCGTCATGCTTAGACCAAGAAGCGATGACACGGAGAACCGCAGATTGCCCGTTGTGGTCTATAACCGCGGTGGCAATCCGCGCCGTGGACTGCTCGTCTACGGGCACATTCACTCAAAGATGATGCCGTTGGCGGAGCTGGGCTATATCGTGATCGCCAGTCAATATCGTGGCGCCCGCGCGTGGTCGAGCTCGGTCAGTGCCGTGGCCGAACTGGACCAGTTCGGGGGCGATGATGTTCATGATGTGAAGAACCTCATACCGATCATCAACGGCATGCCAGATGCAGACAGCGGCCGTATCGCCATGTACGGCGCCAGCCGTGGCGGGATGATGAGCTACCTCGCCTCGCGTGATATGCCGCAGCTCAAAGCCCTGATCGTCGAAGCCGGCGTCGCCGACCTTGAAGCAAGTCTGACGCAGCATCCAGAGATGGAGAACGTCTTCGTCAAGTTGATCCCAAATTACGCGACCGAGAAGTCTCTCCCGCTAAGGGCGCGTTCAGTGCTGCATTGGCTTGATGAGCTGCCGGGAGACCTGCCGATCCTGCTGCTGCACGGTGATCAGGATGAGCGGGTTGAGGTCGAGCAATCGCTGTTGCTCGCCAAGGCGCTGGCCGCAGAAGAACAGCCACATCGATTGATTGTGTACCCGGGCGCCGACCATGGGTTGCAGCCACACCGCGCCGCAGCGGATGCGGAAATCGCGGCTTGGCTGGAGCAACACCTGTAATTGGATGGATTGGTTCCTGCCGCCGCCGTGGCCGGCAGCCCACAGGGCCTCTGGGACTCATCGGCCCAGGTCGCCACGTACCGGGTCCGGCTCGGTGGCGTCCGCGTGCCCGCGCAGCAGCAGTAGTCGCGGTGCAGCGCCGCGGGGTGTCATCCCCTCGCCGAGCGGCATAAGAATTCCAAGTGAGGCGAGGGGATGACAGCTCGCGAGCGCGGTCAGGGGCGACGACAGCGCAGGGCGCGGACAGGTGAACGCCGACGCGGCCAGAGAGCGATGCCGAGGCTACTTGACCACCGACAGCTTCGGCGGCCCCTTCGGCTTGTCGTCGTCCGACCCGCCGTCCGGGCCGTCGTTGCCGGGCGGGGGGTCGCCCTCGGAGTCGGTAAAGATCATGCCCTCGCCCGACTCGCGGGCGTAGATGCCGAGCACGGCGCGGACCGGGATACTGACGGGGAACGGCACGCCGCCGAAGCGCGCGCTGAAATCGACCGTGTCGTCGCCGAGGTGGAGGCCCTGGGTGGCGCTGGCGCCGATATTCAGCACCAGCTTGCCCTCGTGGACGTACTGCGGCGGCACGCGCACGCCCTCGACCGTGGCGTCGACCACGATATGGGGCGTCTCGTCGTTGTCCGAGATCCAGTCGACCATCGCCCTGAGCAGGTAGGGCCGGCGCGGCTTGCGCCCCTGGGTGCCGCCGCTCAGGGGCGCATCTCCCTCTCCAGCTCCGTCAGGCTGGCGCGGAAGCAGGGGCGGCTGAAGATGGTCTCGGCATACTTGATGATGTGGCGGCCGTGACTCGGCGGCAGGTCAACCTCCCAGCGGGGCAGTCGCCAGAGGATCGGGGCGATGCTGCAGTCGACCAGCGAGAACTCGTCGCTCATGAAGAAGGGCTTGACCCCGAACAGCTCGCCGCTTGCCAGCAGGCTCTCGCGCAGGGTCTTGCGGGCCTTGTTGGCGGTGCGCTTGTCGCCGCGCTCCAGGTCGTCGACCAGCGAGTACCAGTCGCGCTCGACGTGGTAGAGCGCAAGGCGGAACCGCGCCCGGCTGACGGGATCCACCGGCATCAGCGGCGGGTGCGGGAAGCGCTCATCGAGATACTCGGCAATGATGCGCGAGTCGTAGAGCACCAGGTCCCGGTCCACCAGCGTCGGCACGCTGTTATAGGGGTTCAGCTCGATCAGGTCCTCGGGAAGACTCGAGGACTCGACGTCCACCACGTCCAGCGTAATGCCTTTCTCCGCGAGCACGATGCGAACGCGGTGGCTGTGCGGACAGGTGGGATTAGAGAAAAGCGTCATGTTGCCTCGCGTGCGGCCGAAGCCGCTTCCTGACGGAAGGTCATTTCACGTCCTTCCACAGCTCCTTGTAATACAGGTAGGAGAACACGAACAGGACCGCGAGGAACAGCAATACCCAGATCCCGAGCCGCTGTCGCTCGAGTTGCATCGGCTCGGCGGCCCAGCTGAGGAAAGCCGTGATATCGCGGGCGGCCTGGCTGTACTCCTCCGGGGTCATCGAGCCCGGCTCGGCCAGCTCAAAGCCTTCGAACACCTCGATACGCTCGCCGCCGGGCCCGGTTTCCTGCCGGTACACGGCTTCCTGCAGCCCCTGCAGCTGCCACAATACGTGGGGCATCGAGGTGCCTGGCAGGACCTTGTTGTTGACGCCGGTCAGCCGCGAGCCCGGATCGACGTAGAAGGACTTCAGGAAAGTGTAAATGTAGTCCTCGCCGCGGGAGCGCGCGATCAGCGTGAGGTCGGGCGGGGCCTGGCCGAACCAGCCCGCGGCATCGCGCTCGGGCATGGCGATGGTGATGGTGTCATGCAGGGAGCCGCCGGTGAACTGGAGGTTCTCCGCGACCTGCGCCTCGGTCAGCCCGAGGCCCTCGGCCAGGGTGTTGTAGCGCACATACTCCAGGGAGTGGCAGCCGAGGCAGTAGTTCATGAACAACTGCGCGCCGCGCTGCAGCGAGGGCTGGTTGCCCACGTCCGCACCAGAGTCTTCGAGCGGGAAGCCGGGGCCGGCGGCGACGGCAAGACCGGGCGCTGCCGCCAGCAGCAGCGCCACCACGAGCATCCGGACAGGCCTAGCCATGATAGGTCACCCTCGGAGGAGGCGTCTTCGTCTTGTCGATCTTCGAGTAGAACGGCATCAGCAGGAAGAACGCGAAATAGATGATGGCGAACACGCGCGCCAGGATCGTGTACAGGCTGGTGGCCGGCTGCAGGCCGAGCCAGCCCAGCATCACGAAGCTGATGATGAACAGGGTCAGCGCCAGCTTGAACAGCGGCCCCTTGTAGCGGATCGAACGCACCGGGCTGCGATCCAGCCAGGGCAGCAGGAACAGCATGAACATGGCAGCGCCCATGGCGAGCACCCCGCCCAGCTTGTCCGGCACCGCGCGCAGGATCGCGTAGAAGGGCGTGAAGTACCACACCGGGGCAATGTGCTCCGGCGTCTTCAGCGGGTTGGCCGGCTCGAAATTGGCATGCTCGAGGAAGTAGCCGCCCATCTCCGGCGCGAAGAACACGATGATCGCGAAGACCATGGCGAACACGACCCAGGCCGGCACGTCCTTCGCCGTGTGGTAGGGGTGGAAGGGGATGCCGTCCAGCGGCCGGCCGTCCGGGCCCTTCTTTTCCTTGATGTCGACGCCGTCCGGGTTGTTCGAGCCCACTTCGTGCAGGGCCAGGATGTGCGCCACCACCAGGCCGAGCAGCACGATGGGCAGGGCGATCACGTGCAGCGCGAAAAAGCGGTTCAGCGTGACGTCGGAGATGAAGTAGTCGCCGCGGATGAACTCCACCAGCCCCTCGCCGATGACGGGGATAGCGCCGAACAGCGACACGATCACCTGGGCGCCCCAGTAGGACATCTGGCCCCAGGGCAGCAGGTAGCCGAAGAAGGCCTCGGCCGACATCACCAGGTAGATGAGCATGCCGAAGATCCAGACCAGCTCGCGCGGCTTCTGGTAGGAGCCGTACAGCAGGGCGCGGAACATGTGCAGGTACACCACGACGAAGAACATCGAGGCGCCGGTGGAGTGCATGTAGCGGATCAGCCAGCCCCACTCCACGTCGCGCATGATGTACTCGACCGAGCCGAAGGCCTCGGCCGCCGACGGCTTGTAGCTCATCGTCAGGAAGATGCCCGTGACGATCTGGATGATCAGCGCCAGCAGGGCCAGCGAGCCGAACACGTACCACCAGTTGAAGTTCTTCGGCGCGTAATACCCGGTGACGTGGTCCTCCATGAGCTGGTCCCACGGGAACCGCTTGCGGAACCAGCCGGAGAGACCGCCCCCGGTGGCGCCCTTCTTGTCAGTCGCGGCGCTCATCAGGCTACTCCCTCGTCTTCACCGACCAGGATGGTCGCGTCGTCGACGTACTTGTGCGGCGGCACCACCAGGTTCAGCGGCGCCGGCACGCCGCGCCACACGCGCCCGGCCAGGTCGAACTTCGAGCCGTGGCAGGCGCAGAAGAAACCGCCCGGCCAGTCGGCGCCGCCCAGGTCCTCGGCCCCGACGTCGAAGCGCGGCGAGGGGGAGCAGCCAAGATGCGTGCAGCTGCCGATCACGACGAGCACTTCCGGCCGGATGGACCGCAGGCGCCCGGAGGCGTACTCGGGCTGCTGGGGCTCCTCCGACATGGGATCGCGGACCATCGGGTCGGCCTGCTCGACGCGCTCGATCATCTCGGGCGTGCGCTTCAGCACCCAGATCGGCTTGCCGCGCCATTCCACGCGCATCAGCGCGCCGTCATCGAGCTTGCTGATGTCCACCTCGACCGGGGCGCCGAGCGCCTGGGCACGGGCGCTGGGCTTCCAGGAAGAAAGGAAAGGCACGGCGACGAAGCCGATGCCTATGGCCGAAGTCACCCCCGTGGCCGCACCGAGAAACCGGCGGCGGCCAAGATCAACACCATCACTCATCCCGAGTTCACTCCTGGAACGATTCCTGGGGCAAAAGGCCGGCGATACGGGCCGTAGGGACCTCGTTCGCGGGCAGATTGGGCAGTCTCGCGATTATACACACCGCCTTTTCGTGCTGCCTACCTCCGGACCCGGCGGGAGCGGCGCAGCGCGCCCTGTTCCTGCCTATAATGGCGCCCCCGGGGCGACCCGCAGAGACCGGACCGTGCGCCGATGGGCCAAGCCCGCCACACCGTGAAGTTCCTGTTCCAGTCCGCCGTCGCGGGCCTGGCGGTCGCCTTCGTGGTCGTGTTCCTCTTCCCCGGCCTGCTGCCCTCCGGCCATCCCCTGCGGGGCGACCAGGCCGGGCCCGGCTCCTTCGCGGCCGCCGTTGCCGCCACTGCCCCGGCCGTGGTCAACCTGGTCGGGCGGGCAGCCGTGGCGCCCGGCTTCGAGGAGCGCCAGGCCAGCGGCAGCCTCGGCTCGGGCGTGGTGATGAACGGGGACGGCTACGTCATCACCAACCACCACGTGATCGCCGGCATGGAAGACCTGAGCGTGGTGCTGGTGGACGGCCGCAGCGCGCCGGCGAGGCTGGTCGGCACCGACCCGGAGACCGACATCGCCCTGCTCAGGATCGAGCTGCCGGACCTGCCCAGCATCCGGGTTGGCCGCTCGGACCAGCTCGAGGTGGGCGACGTGGTGCTGGCCATCGGCAATCCCTTCAGCATCGGCCAGACGGTGACCCAGGGGATCGTCAGCGGCACGGGCCGCGGCCAGCTGGGACTGTCCCAGTTCGAGAATTTCATCCAGACCGACGCAGCGATCAACGTCGGGAATTCCGGCGGCGCGCTGGTCAACGCCCGCGGCGAGCTGGTCGGCATCAATACGGCGTTCTTCTCGCGCCGGCTCGACTCCGAAGGCATCGGTTTCGCCATTCCCATCAATCTCGTGCGGGGCGTGATGAGCGACCTGGTGCAGCACGGCCGGGTCATCCGCGGCTGGCTCGGCGTCGGCACCCAGACGCTGACGCCCGACCAGGCGCGGGCGCTCGGCCTGCCCGAGCCCTACGGCATCATCCTGACGACGGTCCAGGCTGGCGGCCCGGCGGCCCGGGCCGGCCTGCGGCCCAACGACATCATCACGCACGTGAACGGCGAGCCCGTCGTGGTCTGGCAGGACGCCCTGCGCAGCATCGCGGCCATGCCGCCGGGCACCAAGGTCACGCTCAGCGGCAACCGGCGCGGGCAGTCCTTCGAGGTCGAGGCGGAGGTCGCCGAGCGCCCGGCCCGCCTCTAGCCGCGCTGCCGAAGCCCTTGCGCAGCACTGCGGTAGCGCCGTGGAATGTCGTCGCCTCACCGAGCGATATCAAGACTTCATTGAGCGAGGGGGGGCGACGGCAGTCCGCGAGCGCGGACGGGGGGCAGCCGCAGGGCCGCGTCGAATCAGCGCCGCGGCGACGGCATGCGCCGGATGCTGGCGCCGAGCTGCGACAGCTTCTCCTCGATGCACTCGTAGCCGCGGTCGATGTGGTAGATGCGGTCGATCAGGGTCTCGCCCTCGGCCGCCAGCGCGGCCAGCACCAGGCTGGCCGAAGCCCGCAGGTCGGTGGCCATGACCGGTGCCGCCCGCAGCCGCTCGACGCCGCGCACCACGGCCGTGTTGCCCTCCAGCCGGATGTCCGCCCCCATGCGCTGCATCTCCTGCACGTGCATGAAACGGTTCTCGAACACCGTCTCCACGATCGTGCCGGTGCCGTCGGCGATGCTGTTGAGGGCGACGAACTGCGCCTGCATGTCGGTCGGGAAGGCCGGGTAAGGGGCGGTGCGCAGGTTCACCGACTTGGGGCGCCGGCCGCCCATGTCCAGCTCGATCCAGTCCGGCCCCGAGGCCACGGCGGCACCCGCCTCCTGCAGCTTCCCGAGCACCGCGTCGAGGTGCCCCGGGCGGGCGTGCCGCAGGCGGACCCGGCCGCCCGTCATGGCGCCGGCGACCAGGTAGGTGCCGGTCTCGATCCGGTCCGGCAGCACGGCGTAGTCGGCGCCGCCGAGCCGCTCCACCCCCTCGATCCGGATGGTGTCGGTCCCGGCGCCGCTGATGCGCGCACCCATCGCCTGCAGGAACTCGGCCAGGTCGACCACCTCCGGCTCGCGCGCCGCGTTCTCCAGCACGGTCTCGCCTTCCGCCAGCGTGGCGGCCATGAGCAGGTTCTCGGTGCCGGTCACAGTGACGGTGTCGAGCACGATGCGGGCGCCGCGCAAGCGGCCGGCCCGGGCCCGAATATAGCCGTCCTCGATCTCCACGCTGGCGCCCATCGCCCGCAGGCCGGCGATATGCAGGTCCACCGGCCGTGCCCCGATCGCGCAGCCGCCTGGCAGGGACACGTCCGCCTCGCCGTGGCGCGCCAGCAGCGGCCCCAGCACCAGGATGGAGGCGCGCATGGTCCGCACCAGCTCGTACGGCGCCACCAGCGAGGAAATGCCGCGCGGGTCGACCTCGATCCGCATGCGCTCGTCGACCGTGACGCCCACGCCGAGGCGGCCCAGCAGCTCGATGGTGGTAGTGATGTCCTGCAGGTGCGGCACGTTGCCGATCCGGACCGGGGCGTCCGCCAGCAGGGCGCCGGCCAGGATGGGCAGCGCGGCATTCTTGGCGCCGGAGACGCGGATCTCGCCTTCCAGGCGCCGCCCGCCCCCGACCAGCAGCTTGTCCACTGGGGGCGCGGCTCAGCGGCCGGCGGCCAGCTCGTCGGGGGTCAGGGTAGTGAGCGCGAGGGCATGGATCTCGCCTCCCATCTTGTCCCCCAGCGTGCGATACACCATCTGGTGCCGCTGCAGCGGGCGCAGGCCCGCGAATTCCTCCGCCACTACGAGCGCGGTGAAATGCACGTCGTCCTCGGAATGGACCTCGACCCGGGCGGCAGGCAGCCCGGCCTGGATCATGGCGGCAACTTGTTCTCGGTTCATGGCGGCTTCCGGTCTGGCGCCGGGCTTTCCCGGCCGGAAAGGCCGAGAGTTTAACGGAACCCTGCGGCGGGGGACACGCATCGCGGATATCCGCGCCAGGGAGGGCAGCGTGTATCATGGCCGGCCCGAGCCTGCTGCCCTGCCTCCAGGAGTACGCCGCCCGCCATGCTGACCTACTCTCTTGCGACGCTCGCCGGCTTCGTCCTGCTGATGTGGGGAGCCGACCGCTTCGTGGTCGGCGCCGCCAGCACCGCGCGCAACCTGGGCGTCCCGCCGCTGCTGATCGGCCTCACCCTGGTCGGCATGGCGACCAGCGGCCCGGAAATATTCGTCTCCATCACGGCCGCGCTGGATGCCGACCCGGAGCTGGCCGCCGGCAACGCCATCGGCTCCAACATCGCCAACATCGGCCTGGTGCTCGGGGCGACGGCGCTGATCATGCCGATCTCCGTGCGCTCCACCACGCTGCGGCGCGAACTGCCGGCGCTGCTGGCCGTGACCCTGGTCCTGACGATGGTGTTCATCAACCTGCGCCTGGGCCGGGTCGAGGGCGTGCTCCTCCTGGGCACGCTGGTGCTGGTGCTGTACTGGCTGGTGGTGCTCGGCCAGCGCAGCGACGCCGCTGACCCTATCGGTCTCGACTACGCCGCTGAGCTGCCGGAGGGGCTGCCGATGGCCAAGTCCATCGGCTGGCTGGTGCTCGGCCTGGTCGTGCTGCTCGCGGGCGCCCAGCTGCTGGTCTGGGGGGCGCAGGAGCTGGCCGTCGCCTTCGGCGTATCCGACCTCGTGATCGGCCTGACCGTCGTCGCCGTCGGCACCAGCCTGCCCGAGCTCGCCGTCTCGGTGATGAGTGCGCTGAAGGGCGAGCACGACATGGCCATCGGCAACATCATCGGCTCCAACATCTTCAACAGCCTGGCCGTGGTCGGGCTCGCCGCCGTCATCCATCCCGCGACCTTCGAACCCTCGGTGTTGGCGCTGCATTTGCCCGTGATGATAGGCATGACGCTGGCCCTGTTCCTGATGACCTACAATTTCGCTGGCAACAGCCGCATCCGCCGGTCCGAAGGCGCCTTGCTGCTGGGCGCGTTCTTCGCCTATCACGGCTATGTGTTACTGGGGTAAGTGATGGCCGCAGAGACTCACATCGACGACGGACTGATCAAGAAACTCGGGCGGGAGGTGCTCGACGTGGAGGCGGCGGCCTTGCTGGACCTCCGGGAACGACTCGACGGGGGCTTCGTGCGGGCCTGCAGGTACTGCCTGGAATGCAGCGGACGAGTGGTCGTCACCGGCATGGGCAAATCCGGGCACGTGGGCGGCAAGATCGCCGCGACCCTGGCCAGCACCGGCACGCCGGCCTTCTTCGTCCACCCCGGCGAGGCCAGCCATGGCGATCTCGGCATGATCACGCCCAAGGACGTCGTGCTGGCCATCTCCAACTCCGGCGAGACGCCCGAGATCCTGACCATCCTGCCGCTGATCAAGCGCCTCGGCGTGCCGCTGGTGGCCATGACGGGCAAGCCCGGCTCGACCCTGGCGGGCGCCGCCGATGCCCATCTCGACGTGGGTGTGGCGAAGGAAGCCTGCCCGCTCAACCTGGCGCCGACGGCCAGCACCACCGCCGCCCTCGCCATGGGCGACGCGCTGGCGGTGGCGCTGCTCAACAGCCGCGGCTTCACCCGCGAGGATTTCGCCTTCTCCCATCCCGGCGGGCAGCTGGGCCGCCGCCTGCTGCTGCACGTCCGCGACATCATGCGGACCGGCGAGCGGGTACCGCGGGTGGCGCCCGACCTGGTCGTCGCCGAAGGCCTGTTCGAGATCTCGCGCAAGGGACTCGGCATGACCGCGGTGGTCGACGCCGAGGATCGCGTGCTGGGCATCTATACCGACGGCGACCTGCGCCGCACGCTCGACGGCAAGCATGAGCTCACCACCACGCCGATCGGGTCCGTGATGACGCGCAACGTGAAGACCGTGCGCGGCGACATGCTGGCCGCGGAGGCGGTACGGCTCATGGAAACCTACTCCATCACGGCCCTGCTGGTGGTCGCTGCGGACGGGCGGCTGGAAGGCGCCTTCAACGTCCACGACCTGTTGCAGGCGGGGGTGATGTGATGGTGGAACTCGCCCGGCGCGCGGCGCGCATCCGGCTGGCGGTCTTCGACGTCGACGGGGTGTTCACCGACGGGCGCATCTGGCTGGGCAGCGACGGCGTCGAGTACAAGTCGTTCAGCGTGCGCGACGGCTACGGCATCAAGGCGCTGCTGGCCGCCGGCGTGGAAGTCGCCATCATCTCGGGTCGCGACTCCCCCGCGGTCAACAAGCGCATGGGCGAGCTGGGCGTGACCCGCGTGATCCAGGGGCGGGACGACAAGGCCACGGTGCTGGAGCAGCTGTTGCGCGAAACCGGGATTCCCGCGGCCGAGGTCGCCTACCTCGGCGACGACATTCCGGACGTGCCGGCGATGCAGATGGTCGGCTTGCCGGCCACGGTGGCGGACGCCCAGGCGGAAGCCCTCGCAGCCAGCGACTGGGTATCCAGCCGACCCGGGGGCCGCGGCGCAGTACGAGAGTTCTGCGAACTGCTGCTCGGGGCGCGCTGAGTGGACCGGCGCGACCGCCTGGCACTGGTCCTGCTGGCGGCGGCCGCCGGCGGCGCCTGGTGGCTCAACCACCGGCTGCAGGAACCGCCCCCGGTCGACACCAGGCCGGCCCCCGACGGCTATTACATGACCGGGGCCGAAATCACCTCGTCCGATGCGGAGGGGCTGCCCCGGTACCGCCTGGTGGCAGAAGAAATCCGGCAGGTGACGCTGGGCGGGGAGACGCTCCTCAAGGACGTGCGCGTCGAGTACAACGTTTATTCGCCGAATCCCTGGCTCCTCACGGCCCCGGCCGGCGCCGTCACTGCCGACCAGGAGGCGCTCGAGCTGTGGGGCGGCGTGAACATCGTCGGTGACTCCAGCGACCACGGCCCGGCCCGCTTGCGCACCGACCGCCTGGAGGTGGACATCGATACCAGCGTGGCGCGCAGCGATGCCCCGGTGACGCTGGCGCTGGGGCCGCAGGAACTGCATGCCGTGGGGCTCGTCGCGTACTTGCTGGAGGAACGGCTGCAGCTACAATCCGATGTGCATGGCCGCTTCCTCCCCTGAATCCCGCGCGCATCGCGCCCGGCGTCGCGCCGCCTGGCTGCTGGCGCTCGCCGCCGCCGCGCCGGTCGCCGCGCAGCAACCGCCCCCGGCGCAGCAGGAGATCCTGCTGGAGGCCGCCTCATCCGATTTCGACCGCCGCGGCGAACGCCTGCTGTTTCGCGACGTGCGCATCCAGCAGGGCGACATCGTGATCACGGCGGCGACGGCCGAGACCCGGGACCTGGAATTCACCAGCGGAACCTGGGAATTCAGCGGCGACGTGACCCTCGACGGCCCCATGGGCTCGATCGAGTCCGACCGGGCCAGCATCGGGTTCACCGACCATCGGCTCCAATTTGCGCGCGCCGAGGGCGCCCCGGCCCGCTTCGCCCGCACCATGCCCGGGCCGGAGGCGCGCCGCGTGCAGGGCACGGCCAACCAGATCAGCTACGACCTCAGCGCCGGTGAGCTGACGCTGCAGGGCCAGGCCAGGCTGAGCGACGGCCTGCGCGAGGCCAGCGGCGCCAAGCTGGTCTACCGCATCGCCGAGGAGCGGTTGATCGCCAGCGCCGATGAAGAAGGCGGGGAACGGGTCCGGATCATCATCACCCCGCCGGAGGAGGAACCGGAGCCCGAACCGGAACGGGAGCCGACGCCTTGACGACGCTGCGCGCCGAGGGCATCGCCAAGAGCTACCGCGGGCGCACCGTGGTCAACTCGCTCACCCTCGCCATCTCCAGCGGGGAAGTGGTCGGCCTGCTGGGACCCAATGGCGCGGGCAAGACGACGGCCTTCTACATGATCGTCGGCCTGGTCCCCTGCGACCGCGGCCGGATCCTGCTGGACGACACCGACATCACGGCCCTGCCCATCCACCGGCGCGCCCGCCTCGGCGTCGGCTACCTGCCGCAGGAGGCCTCCGTGTTCCGCGGCCTGAGCGTGGAACAGAACATCCTCGCGGTGCTCGAGACCCGCAAGGACCTGGACCAGGTGGGCCGGCGCAACCTGCTGGAGGAGCTGCTGGAGGAGCTCAGCATCGGCCACATCCGGGACAACCGGGGACTGAGCCTGTCGGGGGGCGAGCGCCGGCGGGTCGAAATCGCGCGGGCGCTGGCCGCGGAGCCGTCCTTCATCCTGCTGGACGAGCCCTTCGCGGGCGTGGACCCGATCTCGGTGCTGGATATCCAGCGCATCATCGGCCACCTGCGGGACCGCGGGATCGGCGTGCTGATCACCGACCATAACGTGCGCGAGACCCTGGGCATCTGCCGGCGGGCATTCATCCTGAACGCCGGCGAAGTCATCGCCTCGGGCACCGCGGATGAGATACTGGCTAACAGGCAGGTACGCGAGGTGTACCTCGGCGAGCATTTCCGCCTGTAAGCGACAGCGATGATCAAACAGACCCTGCAACTCAAGCTCAGTCAGCAACTGACGCTGACGCCGCAACTGCAGATGGCCATCCGGCTGCTGCAGCTGCCGGTGCTCGACCTGCAGGCGGAGCTCAGGGAAGCGCTGGAAAACAACCTGATGCTGGAGATGGACGACGGCCTGGAGCTGGCCCCGCCGAAAGGCGAGCAGCAGCGGCCGTCCGACAGCGCCGCCGAGGCCGAGCCCGCGGCGGAGCCCCCGGGCGAGGGCGAGGCGTACCGGGAGGACCTGCCCTACGCCGACGTGCCCGACTATCCGGGCAGCTACGGCGGTGCGGGCCGCGGCGAGGGCGACGAGCAGCGCGACTATGCCGATGCCAGCGGCAGCTCGCTGCGCGACCACCTGCTGGCGCAGCTCGACGTCACCATGCCGGAGGGCGACCGGAAGATGATCGCCACCATGCTGATCGACGCGATCGACGACGACGGCTACCTCCAGGACAGCCTCGAAGAGATCTGTGCCAACCTGGAGCCGGAGATTCACAGCGACGTCGACGAGATCGAGCGCGTGCTCGCCTGCGTGCAGCGCTTCGATCCGCTCGGCGTCGGCGCCCGCGACCTCTGCGAGTGCCTGCTGCTGCAGCTGGCGCCCTTTGCGCCCGACACCCCGGGGCTCGACCTGGCCCGCCGCCTGGCGGCCGAATGCCTGGCGGAGCTGGGCGAGCAGGACTACGCCGCCATCCGCCGCCGGCTGGGCTGCGACGTCGAAGAACTCGAATCGGCGGTGGCGCTGCTGCGCTCACTCAACCCGCGGCCCGGCGGAGCAGCCGACTCGCGGCCGCCGGAGTACGTGGTGCCGGACGTGTTCGTGCGCCGCGTCGAGGACGAATGGCAGGTCGAGATCAACCCGGCGATCGCACCGCGGCTGCGGGTCAATGCGGCTTATGCCGGCTGCCTGGGCCGCAGCGGGGAGTACTCGACGCTGCGCAGCCAGCTGCAGGAGGCCCGCTGGCTGGTCAAGAGCCTCGAGATTCGCAATGAGACCCTGCTGCGCGTGGCGCGCGCCATCGTCGGCCACCAGCAGGCGTTCCTGGAGCGCGGCGAGGAAGGCATGCGCCCGCTGGTGCTGAGGGAAATCGCCGAGACCCTCGAGCTGCACGAATCCACCGTTTCGCGCGCCACTACCGGGAAGTTCATGCACACGCCGCGCGGCGTGTTCGAGTTCCGCTACTTCTTCTCCAGCCAGGTCGCGGGCAGCGACGGCGAGAGCGTTTCCTCCACCGCCATCCGGGCCCGCATTCGCAAGCTGATCGCCGACGAGGACCCCGCCAAGCCCCTCTCGGACAGCGCGCTGGCCCGGGTCCTGGCTGGCGAAGGCATCGAGGTGGCCCGTCGGACAGTCGCCAAGTACCGGGAATCCATGGGATTTCCGTCTTCCAACGAGCGCCGGCGGGTGGCCATCCGCTGAGGGCACCGGCCTAGCCAGCGGACGAAAGCTGCTACTAGAATACAAGTACACCGCGGGCTTTCCGCCAGGAAAGCCCCCGTCACCTCCAAGGGGTAATCCTATGCAGATCAACATGACCGGCCACCACGTCGACATCACCGACCCGCTGCGCGACTATGTGCACACCAAGATGGACAAGGTCATCCGGCATTTTGACAATCTCATCGACGTGCATTGCATCCTCACGGTCGAGAAGCTGCAGCACAAGGCCGAAGCCACCCTGCGGCTCGCCGGCGACACCCTGCACGCTGCGGCGGTCGAAGAGGACATGTATGCGGCGATCGACGCCATGACCGACCGGCTCGACCGCCAGGTGCGCCGGCACAAGGACAAGCTGACCGATCATCACAACGGCGCCGGCCGCCCGCGCAACGCCTGAGCCTACGGGCGTCGCGCCCGGAGTACCCAAATGACTTTCGGATCCCTGTTGCAACCCGGCCGCGTGCTCGGCAATGTCGAGGCTCGCAGCAAGAAACACGCCCTCGATATCCTGAGCGAGCTGCTGTCCTCGGCCGCCGACCTGGACCAGGGGGACGTGTTCCAGAGCCTCATCGCCCGCGAGAAGCTCGGCTGCACCGCCATCGAGAACGGCATCGCCATTCCGCACGGCCGCCTGAGCGAGCTGGAAGCTCCGGTGGGCGCCTTTCTCAAGCTGTCCAAGCCGATCGATTTCGACATGCCCGACCGCGAGCCCGTGGACCTGATCTTCGGCCTGCTGGTGCCCATGCCTGCCGGGGATGTCGGCTGTCATCACGAAGAAGTTTCGGCCATCGCGCGGGGGCTGTCGGATCACGCGCTGGCGGCAGCGCTGCGGCGCGCGAGTTCCAGCCGCGGCGTCTACGACCTGCTCGTCAGCCACGACAAGTCGCACGCGGCTTCGGCCTGAACCGCGGACCGCGCCGACGATGGAACTGGTAATCGTCAGCGGTCTCTCGGGTTCCGGCAAGAGCGTGGCGCTCGCCATGCTCGAAGACCTGCAGTGGTACACCCTGGATAACGTGCCGGCCCGCCTGCTGGCGCTGGTGGTGGGCGAACTGGTGGACAGCGACGATGCCAAGTTCGAGCGCCTCGCCATCGGTCTCGACACGCGGCCGCGGCCGGAAGACCTCCCGGTGATCCGGGGCCTGCTCGAGGACCTGCGGCAGCGCGGCCTCAGCTGCCAGGTGGTCTACCTGCACGCGTCAGACAACGTCCTGGTGCAGCGCTATCTCGACACCCGCCGGCGCCACCCGCATACGCCGGCGCAGGCCGGCGACCGGACGCTGTCCTCCGCAATCAGCTTCGAGCAGGAACTGCTCGCGCCCCTGGCCGAGTCCGCCGACCTGGTGCTCGACACCAGCACCATGAGCGTGCACGAACTGCGCGACATCATCCGCAACCGCGTAGCCAACCAGCCGCGGAACGAGATCGGCCTCCAGTTCGAGTCCTTCGGCTTTCGCGAGGGCGTGCCCAAGGACGCCGATTTCGTGTTCGATGCCCGCTTCCTGCCGAATCCCTACTGGGAGGCGAAACTGCGGCCGCTGACGGGGCTCGATGCCGGCGTGATCGAGTTCCTGACAGCCAGCCCGACGGTCGAAGCTTATGTGCAGGATATCGTCCGCTTTCTCGAGACCTGGCTCGGCAGCATCGAAGCGGCGAACCGCAGTTACCTGACCATCGCTATCGGCTGCACCGGCGGGCGGCATCGCTCGGTCTACATCGTCGAGCGGCTGGCGGCGCATTTCCAGGAGAGTTTCCCCGGGGTGTCCGTGCGGCACGCCTCGCTGGAGCGCCTCGCGGCCGAACGCGCCGAGGCCGGCGCGCGGAATCCGTAGCCGGTGCCCGGCCGAAACCCGCAACACATCTCCCGACACAGGATATCGCCGTGACCCGAGCCGCCCCGCAGATCATTGCCCTGCTCGCCGCGCTGCTGCTGGCCGCTACCGCGCATGCCGCGCCGGCCCCCGGCGCCCCGGCGCCGGCGTTCGAGCTGCCGGACCAGGCGGGGGAGATGCACCGCCTCGAGGACTATAGCGGCAAGTGGCTGGTGCTCTATTTCTATCCCAAGAACGATACGCCGGGCTGCACCACCCAGGCCTGCGAGTTCCGTGACAACATCTTCGCCTACCGTCGGCTCGGCGCCGAGATCGTCGGCATCAGCGTCGACGACGTGGCCAGCCACCAGGCCTTCGCCGAGAAAAACAGCCTGCCGTTTCCGCTGCTGGCCGACGAGGGCGGCGAGGTCGCGGCACGGTACGGGGTGCTGCGCAACTTCGGGGTGATGAAGCTGGCCAGCCGCCAGACTTTCCTGGTCGCGCCGGACGGCACCATTGCGAAGCATTACGACAAGGTCGACGTCGACGAGCATTCGGCCGAGGTGCTTGCAGACCTGGAGGCGCTTGGCGCCGGCAACTAGGGTGGGGACTGTCCCCGGGACAGTCCCCAGCTTGCCGGGGGACCGTGCCTTGACTATCGTGCAGGCACGCGTTTGACAGGCTGCAGGCCGTGCCCTCCCGAGCATTGAAATTCTTCCCGATCTTCCACTGGGCGCCGCTGGCCACGCGGCAGGACCTGGCGGGGGATCTTGCCGCCGCGGCCATTACGACCATCCTGCTGGTGCCCCAGGGGCTGGCCTACGCCATGGTGGCCGGGCTGCCGCCGGTCGTCGGCCTCTACGCTTCGGTGCTCCCGGCGATCCTCTACGCTTTACTCGGCACCAGCCGGAACCTGTCGGTCGGTCCCGCCTCGGTGGCCGCCATCATGGTGGCCGCAGCCACGGTCCATGCGGGCAGCGACGTCGATCCCGTCGCCGCGGCGCTGATCCTGTCGGCGCTGTCCGGCCTGATCCTGCTGAGCATGGGCCTGTTGCGGATGGGCGTGTTCGCCAACCTGCTGAGCCAGCCGGTGCTGACGGGTTTCTCCAGCGGCGCCGCGATCGTGATCATGGCCGACCAGCTGCGGCATTTCGCCGGCATCGAGCTGCCTTCGGGGCTGCATCCGCACGAGGTGGTGGCTTATCTCGGGGCCCGCGCCGCGATTCTCAACCCGGAGACGCTCGCAGTCGGCGGCCTGGCCCTGCTGCTGCTGCTGGCGAGCGCCGGCTCGACTTGGGCCGGCCGGCGGCTGCGCATGCTGGCGGCCCGCCTGGCCCCGGTGGTGGTGCTGGCGCTCGCCACCGGCGCGGTGGTCGCCTTCGGCCTGGAGCGCGTCCCGCTGGTGGGCGCGATCACGACCCGGCCGCCGATGCTGGATCTCGAGATGCCGGGCCTCAGCACCTGGATCGACCTGCTGCCCTCGGCGGCCCTGATCAGCATCATCGTGTTCGTCGAAAGTGTCAGCATCGGCAAGTACCTGGCGGCCCGGCGCCGCGAAACCGTGGACGCCGACCAGGAACTGGTCGCGCTGGGCGCCGCCAACCTCGGCTCGGCGCTGTCGGGCGCCATGCCGGTGGCCGGCAGCTTCAGCCGCAGCATGGTGAACTTCAACTCGGGGGCGCGGACCCAGTTCTCCTCCATTTTCCTCGCGCTCTTCACTGCGGCGACGCTGCTCCTGTTCGCGCCGCTGTTCAGCGGCCTGCCCAAGGCGGCGCTGGCGGCCATCATCATCGTGGCGGTCGCCGGCCTGGTGGACCTGCGCTCGATCCCGGAGACCTGGCGCTACAGCAAGGCCGACGGCGCCTCCAACCTGGTGACCTTCCTCGGCGTGCTGGCCTACGGCGTGGAGGCGGGGCTGGTGATGGGCGTGCTGCTGTCGGTGCTGCTCTACATCTGGCGCACCGGGCACCCCAACATCGCGGTGGTCGGCCGGCTGCCCCACTCGACCGAGTTCCGCAGCGTCGCGCGGCACCAGGTGGAGACCTGGCCGGAGATCCTGCTGGTGCGGGTGGACGAGAACCTGTACTTCGCCAACGTCGGCAATGTGCAGGACATGATCACCCGCGAGTTCGAGCAGCGGCCCGGGATCAAGCACCTGGTGCTGGTGATGAGCGGCGTCGGCTTCGTCGATTCCAGCGCCCTGCGCACGCTCCAGGCGGCCGCGGAGAACCTGCGCGCCGCCGGCGTCACGGTCCATCTGGCGGACGTCAAGGGCCCGGTCATGGACCGCCTGCGGCGCACCAGGATCTTCGAGCAGCTGGCGCCCGGCCAGGTCTTCCCCACCGCGCAGGTAGCCGTCACCGCGCTGTCCCGCGCGGCCGAGCGCGAGAAGGAACTGATCCCGCTCTAGGCGCCGGCCTGCTCCGCTCAGGGCGCGGACAGGATCCGCAGGGAATTGGTGCCGCCCGCGATGCCGGCGGCATGGCCCTCGGTCAGCAGGATGCGGTCACCGGAAGCGACCAGGCCGCGATCCAGCAGGGCGCGGCAGACGGCCTCGGATTCGGCCTCGCCCCGCTGCGCGAGCACGTCGAAGGGCACGGGATAGACGCCGCGATAAAGCGCCACGCGGCGGCGCGTGGCCTCGTTCCGGCTGAAGGCGTAGATGGGGATGCCCGAGCGGATCCGGGACATCCACAGGGCGGTGTTGCCGGACTCCGTCAGGGCCACGATGGCGCGCACGTCCATGTGGTTGGCGGTGTACATGGCGGCCATCGCGATCGCCTCGTCGGTGCGCTGGAAGACTTCGTCCATGCGGTGATGCGAGGTCGAAGTGACCCGTTGCCGCTCGGCAGCGCGGCAGGCGCTGGCCATCGCCTCCACGGCCTTCACCGGATGCCGCCCCACGGCCGTCTCCCCGGACAGCATGACCGCGTCGGTGCCGTCGATCACCGCATTGGCGACGTCGGAAACCTCGGCGCGCGTCGGAATCGGCTCGTGGATCATCGACTCCATCATCTGGGTCGCAGTGATCACGACCCTGTTGTGCGCCCGCGCGATGCGGATGATGTTCTTCTGCACCCCGGGCACCTCGGCGAAACCGATCTCCACGCCCAGGTCGCCGCGCGCCACCATGACCACTTCGCTGGCGCCGGCGATCTCCTCGATATGAGCCACCGCCTCGGCCCGCTCGATCTTCGCCACCAGCGGGGCTTCGCCGCCCGCTGCGCGCAGCAGCCCGCGCGCCTCATCCATGTCGGCCGCGTCGCGCGGGAAGGAAACGGCCAGGTAGTCGAGCTCCAGCCGCGCCGCCAGCTCGATGTCGCCGCGGTCCTTGTCGGTCAGCGCCCCGGCGGACAAGCCGCCGCCCTGGCGGTTGATGCCCTTGCCGCCGCTGAGCGTGCCACCGACCCGGACCACGCATTCCACGCGGCTGCCGGCCACCCGCTCGACGTCGAGCGTGATGGCGCCGTCATTCAGCAGCAGGGTGTCGCCCGGGCGGACGTCACGCGGCAGGTCCCGGTAGGTGACCCCGACCGCGCCCTGGTCGCCGGCGTCCGCCGCCAGCCCGGCGTCGAGGACGAACGGCGCCCCGTCGGCCAGCTCGATCGCGCCGCCGGCGAATCGCTCGATACGAATCTTCGGGCCCTGGAGGTCGCCGAGCACCGCCACGTCCCGTCCGAGCGCGGCGGCAGCCTGCCGGACCTCCCGCACCCGGCGTTCGCGATCGGCCGCGGTCCCGTGCGAGAAGTTCAGCCTCACCACGTCGGTGCCGGCCCGCAGCATCTGCTCCAGCACGCCCGGCCGGTCGGTGGCCGGACCGAGGGTGGCGACGATCTTGGTGCGCTTCAGCAAGGGCCGGCGCTCAATCCCGCGCCCGCTGCTCGAGCATGGCCACCGCGGGCAGCGTGCGGCCCTCGATGAACTCGAGGAAGGCGCCGCCGCCGGTGGAGACGTAAGAGATCCGGTCCGTCAGGCCGAAGGCGTCCAGCGCGGCCAGCGTGTCACCGCCCCCGGCGATGGAGAAGGCCTCGCTCGCCGCCACCGCCTCGGCCAGGGCGCGCGTCCCCGCGGCGAAGCGTTCATCCTCGAACACGCCCACCGGCCCGTTCCACACGATGGTGCCTGCGCGCGCCAGGACGGTGCCGTAGGCACTGGAGGTCGCGGGGCCGACGTCCAGGATCATTTCGTCGGCCCGGACTTCGGCGATTGGCCGCAGGGCCACCTCGTGGTGAGTCTCCAGGCCCTGCGCCACGACCACGTCCACGGGCAGCGGGATCTCGGCGCCCCGCTCGCGCGCCTTGGCGACCAGCGCGCGGGTATCGTCCAGCAGGTCCGGCTCGTAGAGCGACTTGCCCACACCGTGGCCGGCCGCCGCGATGAAGTTGTTGGCGATGCCGCCGCCCACGATCAGCTGGTCCACCTTGTCGAGCAGGGTCTCCAGCACGGTGAGCTTGGTCGAGACCTTGGAGCCTCCGACGATGGCGACCAGCGGCCGGGCCGGCGCGTGCAGCGCCTGGCCGAGGGCCTCCAGCTCGGCCGCGAGCAGGGGCCCGGCGCAGGCCACCGGGGCGAAGCGCGCCACGCCGTGGGTGCTCGCCTGGGCGCGATGCGCCGTACCGAAAGCATCCATCACGAAGACATCGCACAGCGCCGCCATGCGCCGCGCGAGGCCCTCGTCGTCCTTCTTCTCCCCCTTGTTGAAGCGGACGTTCTCGCACAGCACGACCTCGCCCGGCTCCACCTCGACGCCGTCGAGCCAGTCGCGCTCCAGGCGCACCGGCTGACCCAGCAGGCCTGACAGGTGCTCGGCGACCGGCGCCAGCGAGTACTCGGGGTCGAATTCGCCCTCGGTGGGCCGGCCCAGGTGCGACAGCAGCATCACGGCGGCGCCCTTGTCGAGGGCCAGGCGGATGGTCGGCAACGACGCCCTGATACGGGCGTCGCTGGCCACCTTGCCGTCCTCGACGGGCACGTTCAGGTCCTCGCGGACCAGGACCCGCTTGCCGGCCAGGTCGAGGTCCGCCATGCGGATCACGTCCATCGCCGGCCTACTTGGCGTTGACCAGCGCGATGGTGGTGTCGAGCATCCGGTTGGAGAAGCCCCACTCGTTGTCGTACCAGGCGCAGATCTTCACCAGGCGCTGGTCGACCACGCGGGTCAGCGATGCCTCGTAGACCGAAGAGCGCGGGTCATGGTTGAAATCGATCGACACCAGCGGCTCGCGGTTGATGCCGAGGATGCCCTTGAGCGGGCCCTGGGCAGCCGCCTCCAGCACCTGGTCGATCTCTTCCTTGCTGGTGTCGCGGGCCGCGGTGAAGGTCAAATCGACCATCGACACGTTGATGGTCGGCACCCGGATGGCGAAGCCGTCCAGCTTGCCGGCCAGTTCCGGCAGCACCAGTCCGACCGCCGCCGCGGCGCCGGTCTTGGTCGGGATCATGGACATGGTGGCCGAGCGCGCCCGGCGCAGGTCCGAGTGAAAGACGTCGGTCAGCACCTGGTCGTTGGTGTAGGCATGGATAGTGGTCATCAGGCCATGTACCACGCCGATGGACTGGTGCAGCGGGTGCACCAGCGGCGCCAGGCAGTTGGTGGTGCAGGAAGCGTTGGAGATGACCTCGTCGGAGGCCTTCAGGGTCTCGTGGTTGACGCCGTACACCACCGTCGCATCCACGTCCTTGCCGCCGGGGGCCGAGATGATCACCTTCTTCGCGCCGGCCTGGAGGTGGGCGGAGGCTTTCTCCTTGCTGGTGAACAACCCGGTGCACTCCAGCACCACGTCGACGCCGAGCGCCTTCCACGGCAGGTTCGCCGGGTTGCGCTCGGCCAGCACGCGGATGCGGTCGCCATTCACCACCAGGCTGTCGCCGTCGACGCTGACGTCGCCCGAGAACTTGCCGTGCGTCGTGTCGTAGCGGGTCAGGTGGGCATTGGTATTCGCGTCGCCCAGGTCGTTGATCGCGACGATGCTGATCTCGCCGGTGCGGCCCGACTCGTACAGCCCGCGCAGGATGTTGCGGCCGATGCGGCCATAACCGTTGATGCCAACCTTGATCGCCATGGTCTTTCTCCTTGCCTGCCGCCCCGCCTGGCGACGGGGAGCGATTGACGCTGATGAAACTAGAGCAGTGCGCGCAGCCTCTCGGCCACCCGTTCCGCCGTGAAACCGAAATGTTCGAACAGTGCCGGGGCCGGCGCCGAGGCGCCGAAGCGCTCGATCCCGACCACGTCCCCGGCGTCGCCCACCAGCGGGTGCCAGCTGTCCGGGACGCCCGCCTCCACCGCCAGCCGCGCCCTGATCGCCGGCGGCAGCACCGCCTCGCGCCAGGCCGCGTCCTGCGCCCGGAAGGCCTCGATGCAAGGCATCGAGACGACCCGGACGCCGATCCCGTCGGCCCCCAGCAGCTCGGCGGCTGCCACGGCCAGCGCCACTTCCGAACCGGTGGCGATGATGATGGCCGCCGGGGCGCTCTCGGCCTCCCTCAGTACATAGCCGCCGCGGCGGATCGCCACCACCTGGTCTTCGCTGCGGGCCTGCGGCGGCAGGCCCTGGCGTGACAGCGCCAGCACCGTCGGCGTGGCCGTGCTCTCGATAGCGTCGCGCCAGGCCACGGCCGTCTCCGCCTGGTCACAGGGCCGCCACACCCGCAGGTTGGGGATCAGCCGCAGGCTCGCGAGATGCTCGATCGGCTGGTGGGTCGGGCCGTCCTCGCCGAGGCCGATGGAATCGTGCGTGTAGACCAGCGTGACCGGCTGGTGCATCAGCGCCGCCATGCGGACCGCGTTGCGGGCGTAGTCCGAGAACACCAGGAAGGTGCCGCCGTAGGGCTTGCAGCCGCCGTGCAGCGCCATGCCGTTCATGATGGCAGTCATGCCGAACTCGCGGACGCCGTAGTGCAGGTAATTGCCGTCGAAGTCGCCTGCGGCAATGCGGCGGCTGCCCTTGAAAAAGGTGTTGTTGGAGCCGCTCAGGTCGGCCGAGCCGCCGACGAGCTCCGGCAGCATCGGGCCGAACCCGTCCAGCGCCAGCTCCGAGGCCTTGCGGGTCGCGACCGCCTTGTCGCTGGCGGCCAGCCGCGCAATTACGGCGTCGGCCGCCTCGTCCCAGCCGGCGGGCAGCTCACCGGCCAGGCGCCGCCGCAGCTCGGCGTGCTCCTCCGGGTATTCGCCGGCATATGCCCGCATCAGCTCGGACCAGGCCGCCTCCGCCGCCGCGCCCCGTTCCCGCGCGTCCCAGGCCGAACGGATGTCGTCCGGGATGACGAAAGGCTCGTGGGGCCAGCCGATATTGGCGCGCGTGGCCGCCACTTCCTCCGCGCCGAGCGCCGCGCCATGGGTCGCCTCGGTGCCCTGCTTGTTCGGCGCGCCCCAGCCGATCACGGTCCGGCAGCAGATGAGGGTCGGGCGGCCGGTCTCGGCGCGCGCCGCCTCGATCGCGGCCTGCACGGCCTCCGGGTCATGGCCGTCCACCGCCGGCACCACGTGCCAGCCGTAGGCCGCGAAACGGGCAGGCGTGTCGTCGGTGAACCAGCCCTCGACCTCGCCGTCGATGGAGATCCCGTTGTCGTCGTAGAAGGCGACGAGCTTGCCCAGCCCCAGCGTGCCGGCCAGCGAGCAGGCCTCGTGCGACACGCCTTCCATCAGGCAGCCGTCGCCGGTGAACACCCAGGTGTGGTGGTCGACGACCTCGAAGCCCGGCCGGTTGAAACGAGCCGCCAGCACCCGCTCGGCAATGGCCATGCCGACCGCGTTGGCCAGCCCCTGGCCCAGCGGTCCGGTGGTGGTCTCGACGCCCATTTCGGGCTCGTATTCCGGGTGGCCGGCGGTGCGGTAGCCGAACTGCCGGAAGTTGCGGATCTCGTCCATGCTCAAGGGATAGCCGGCGAGATGCAGCAAGGAGTACAGGAGCATCGAGCCGTGGCCGTTGGACACCACGAAGCGGTCGCGGTTGGGCCAGCGGGGGTTGCCGGGATTGTGGCGAAGGAAATCGTTCCACAGCACTTCCGCGATGTCGGCCATGCCCATGGGCATGCCCGGATGACCGGAATTGGCCTGCTGGACGGCGTCCATGCTCAACGCGCGGATGGCGTTGGCGAGATCTCTACGCGAGGGCATCTACGCTCCGAAAAGGCAGCTGGCGGGTAAACTGGGCATGTTCGCCCAATCGGGCGCCAGCGGCAAGCCCGGCGAGCGCGAGCGCAAGCGGCATCCGCAGTATATTCAGCGACTTGCGCTCATGAACGCCACTTGATCGAGCAGCCGACCGAGGGCAGCTGCGGCTCCGGCGCGGTCCCCGTCGCAGCCACCTGGCGCATGGCCTCGAACAGCTCCCGGTCCGCCTCGGGCGCCGCGCGGCCCGGGGTGGCCGCATCCAGCCGCCCGCGGTAGCGCAGCTTCAGCCCGGCGTCGTAGCCGAAGAAGTCCGGCGTGCACACCGCCCCGAAGGCCCGCGCTACGGCCTGCGATTCGTCCAGCAGGTAGGGGAAGCTGAAACCCGCTTCATGAGCGAGCCGGGCCATCGCCTCCGGCCCGTCCTGGGGATAGGCCGCGATATCGTTGGGCATGATGGCCACGCTGCGCACGCCGTGTCCTGCCAGCTCCCGGCAGTCGCGGACGATGCGGGCCAGCGCCGCCTGCACGTAGGGGCAGTGATTGCAGATGAACATGACGAGCGTGCCCTGCTCGCCGCGGCAGTCCGCCAGGCTCCAGCGGCGGCCCGCCGGATCGGGCAACAGGAAGTCCGGCGCGGGGGCGCCGAGCTCGACAGCGGGGGTTTCGGTACGGGCCATGTGCTCCTCCTCGGCGGCACTGCGGGGCCAGCCGGCCTCTCTGCCGGTATACTATCGGACTTTTTCCGCCCCCTGATGGAACCCGACGCATGGCCAACGACTATCTCTTCACCTCGGAATCGGTCTCCGAGGGCCACCCGGACAAGATCGCCGACCAGATTTCGGACGCCGTCCTCGACGCCATCCTCGCGCAGGACCCCAAAGCCCGGGTCGCCGTCGAGACCATGGTGAAGACCGGCATGGCCATCGTCGCCGGCGAGGTCACCACCCAGGCCTGGGTGGACCTGGAGGACCTGGCGCGCCAGACCATCCTGGACATCGGCTACACCAGCTCGGAGCTCGGCTTCGACGGCGCCACCTGCGCCGTGCTGAACGCCATCGGGAAGCAGTCGCCGGACATCAACCAGGGCGTGGACCGGAGCGACCCCCGGGCGCAGGGCGCAGGCGACCAGGGCCTGATGTTCGGCTATGCCACCAGCGAGACCGACTCGCTGATGCCCGCCCCCATCTACTATGCCCACAAGCTGGTGGAGCGGCAGGCCCAGGAGCGCAAGAACGGCACGCTGCCGTGGCTGCGCCCGGACGCCAAGAGCCAGATCACTTTCCGCTACAAGGACAACCGCCCGGCCGGCGTCGAGGCAATCGTGCTCTCGACCCAGCACGCGCCGGACATCGGCCGCAAGGAGCTCGAGGAAGCGGTGATGGAGGTCATCATCCAGCCGGTGATCCCGGCCGAATGGCTGGCCTCCTGCAAGCGCTTCCATATCAACCCGACGGGCTCGTTCATCATCGGCGGCCCGCTGGGCGACTGCGGGCTGACGGGGCGGAAGATCATCGTCGACACGTACGGCGGCATGGCCCGCCACGGCGGCGGCGCCTTCTCGGGCAAGGACCCGTCCAAGGTGGACCGCTCGGCCGCCTATGCCGCGCGCTGGGTCGCCAAGAACATCGTCGCCGCGGGCCTGGCCGAGCGGTGCGAGATCCAGATCTCCTACGCCATCGGCGTCGCCGAGCCGACCTCGATCACGGTCGAGACCTTCGGCACCGGCAAGGTGTCGAACCAGAAGCTGA
This sequence comes from Thioalkalivibrio sp. XN8, assembly GCF_011058255.1. Taxonomy (GTDB): domain Bacteria; phylum Pseudomonadota; class Gammaproteobacteria; order Steroidobacterales; family XN24; genus XN24. The sequence goes on from NZ_JAALFH010000011.1 coordinate 128,710, forward strand.
CCGAGCTGGTGCGGCGCCACTTCGACCTGACGCCCTACGGCATCATCCAGGAGCTCGACCTGATCCGGCCCATCTACCGGGCCACCGCGGCCTACGGCCATTTCGGGCGCGACAACCCCGAATTCACGTGGGAAAACACCGACCGGGCCGAGCTGCTGCGAAACGAAACCTGAGTTTCCAGCGAAGGCCTTCCCGAACGGACCACGAGGCCTGCCAGCACCGCCGCCGGCGGCGCGCAGACCCCGACATTATGGAGCGATCATGAGCATGCAAGCAGCCCAGACCATCACACCGGATTATCACGTCGCCGACATCGGCCTGGCCGACTGGGGCCGGCGCGAAATCGCCATCGCCGAGACCGAGATGCCCGGCCTGATGGCCCTGCGCGCCAAGTACGGCAAGGACAAGCCGCTCAAGGGCGCCCGCGTGGCCGGCAGCCTGCACATGACCATCCAGACGGCCGTGCTGATCGAGACGCTGGTCGAGCTCGGCGCCGACGTGCGCTGGGCCAGCTGCAATATCTACTCCACCCAGGACCATGCCGCGGCCGCCATCGCCGCCGCCGGCGTGCCGGTATTCGCTTTCAAGGGCGAGACGCTGGACGAGTACTGGGAGTTCACCCATCGCGTCCTGGAATGGGGCGACGGCGGCCTGCCGAACATGATCCTGGACGACGGCGGCGACGCCACGCTGGCCGTCACCCTGGGGGCGCGCGCGGAACAGGACCCCTCCCTGCTCGACAACCCGTCGAGCGAGGAAGAGGTGGCGCTGTTCCAGGCCCTCAAAAAGCGCATCGAGGCGCGCCCGGGCTGGTACGCCAAGGCCCAGGCCGCAATCCGCGGCGTGACCGAGGAGACGACCACCGGCGTCCACCGCCTGTACCAGATGGAAAAGGAGGGCCGCCTGCCCTTCCCCGCCATCAACGTCAACGACTCGGTCACCAAGAGCAAGTTCGACAACCTGTACGGCTGCCGCGAGTCGCTGGTGGACGGCATCAAGCGCGCCACCGACGTGATGATCGCCGGCAAGATCGCCCTGGTCGCAGGCTACGGCGACGTCGGCAAGGGCTGCGCCCAGTCGCTGCGCGGTCTCGGCGCCACCGTCTGGGTCACCGAGATCGACCCGATCTGCGCCCTGCAGGCCAGCATGGAGGGTTACCGCGTAGTGACCATGGACGAGGCCGCCGACAAGGCCGACATCTTCGTCACCGCCACCGGCAACTACCACGTCATCACGCGCGAGCACATGGCGCGGATGAAGAACCAGGCGATCGTCTGCAACATCGGCCATTTCGACAACGAGATCGACGTGGCCGGGCTGAAGCAGTACCAGTGGGAGAACATCAAGCCGCAGGTCGACCACATCATCTTCCCCGACGGCAAGCGCATCATCCTGCTGGCCGAGGGGCGGCTGGTGAACCTGGGCTGCGCCCACGGCCACCCCAGCTTCGTCATGTCCAACAGCTTCACCAACCAGGTGCTGGCGCAGATGGAACTGCACGGCAACGACGGCCAGTACGAGAACAAGGTCTACGTCCTGCCCAAGCACCTGGACGAGGAAGTGGCCCGCCTGCATCTCGAGCGCATCGGGGCGAAGCTGACGAAGCTGCGGCCCGACCAGGCGCAGTACATCGGCGTCGAGGTCGAGGGGCCGTACAAGCCCGACCACTACCGCTACTGAGGGCTCAGCGCTTCCGTGCCAGGGTCAGGCCGTCGCCGATCGGCACCAGCGAAAGGTCGATCCGCTCGTCGCCATGCAGCCGGGCGTTGAAGGCGCGGATCGCCACCGTGTCCGGCTCGTTGTCGGACGGGTCGGCCACGGCCCCGTCCCACAGCGTGTTGTCGACCGCAACCAGCCCGCCCGGGCGCAGCAGCTCCAGCAGGCGCTCGTAGTAGTCCGCGTAGGCTTCCTTGTCGGCGTCGATGAAGGCGAAGTCGTAGCGGGCCGCCTCGCCCGCGGCGAGGAGCCCGTCGAGAGTCTCCAGCGCCGGCGCCAGCCGCAGGTCGATCTTCTCCGCCACGCCGGCCTCGGCCCAGTAACGCCGGGCGACGGCGGTGTACTCCGCGCTGATGTCGCAGGCGACGATCCGCCCCTCCGGGGGCAGCGCGAGCGCCAGCGCCAGGCTGCTGTAGCCGGTGAAGACCCCGACCTCGATGCAGCGCTGCGCCCCCGTGAGCCGCGCCAGCAGGGCCATGAACTGGCCCTGCTCGGGGGCGATCTGCATGCTCACGCGGGGGTGGGCCGCGGTCTCGGCCCGCAGGCGCGCCAGCAGCGAATGCTCGCGCAGCGATGCCCGGAGCAGGTAGTCGTAGAGGCGGTCGTCGAGCGGAATCGTCCGGTTGGACATGAACTGCATCCCAATTTCTGCCGGCGCCATTGGTTACACTAGCCGTCAAGCCGATTCTATCCGGGTAGGGAGATGGACGCAGGACGGCCCTTGCGGCTGCTACAGCTCACCGACAGCCATGTGCGTGCCGCAGCCGACGGCGCGCTCAAGGGCTGGCGCACCCTCGAATCCCTCGAGGCGACGCTGGCGGCGGCCCTCGACGAGCAGCCGGCGCCCGATGCGATCCTGGCGACGGGCGACCTGTCGCAGGACGGCTCGCCCGAGTCCTACCGCCACCTGCGGCGCGTGCTGGAGGCGGCCGGCGTGCCGGTCTACTGCATCCCGGGCAACCACGACCACCCGCCCGCCATGGCGGCCGAGCTCTCCGCGCCCCCCTTCCACTACTGCGGCGACCACCGCCTCGGGCAGTGGCGGCTGGTGATGCTCGCCACCTGGGACGGGGACCGCGGCGGCGGCCGGCTCCCCCCGGACGAGCTGGAGCGGTTCCAGCGGGTCCTCGACCGCGCCGCGGAGCCCCACCTGCTGGTGGTGCTGCACCACCAGCCGGTGCCGGTGCACTCCTGGCTGGACAAGGTCGGGCTCGACAACGCCGACGAGTTCATGCGCATTGCCGACAGCGACAGCCGCATCCGGGGGGTGGTGTGGGGCCACGTGCACCAGGTGTTCGAGCGCCAGCGCCGCGGCGTCCATTTTCTCGCCACCCCCTCCACCTGCTTCCAGTTCCTGCCGGGCGTGGAGCGCGCGGACGTCGATGCCGCGCGCGGGCCGGGCTACCGCCGGCTGGAACTGCTGCCCGACGGGCGGATCGCGACCAGCGTCGGCTGGGCGCCCGTAGGGGTGGAGGCCGTCTCTTGAGCGACGCCGGAGGCGCGCCCGACCCGCGCGCGGACCTGGTCCGCTACTACCGCTGGCTCAGGCAGCACGGCCTGAACGACTCGCACAGCGGCAACGCCTCGGTGCGCGACGGCGACGCGGTCTGGGTCACGCCGACCGGCTGCTGCGGCGACACGCTCACGCCGGAAGCCTTGCTGCGCTGCTCGCCGGGCGGCCCGCCGCCGGCCGGCGCCTCGCTGGATGCCCCGCTGCATCTCGCCGTTTACGCCGCCAGTCCCGGTGCCCGCGCGGTCCTCCACAGTCACGGCCCGCACAGCATCGCCATGACCCTCGCCGGCGGCGACTTCCTGCCGCGGGATTTCGAGGGCCGCTACTATTTCCCGCGCGTGCCGGTACTGGACATCCCGCCCGAGGACTACGTCGCCCGCTCGCCCGCCGCCGTGGCGGCGGCGCTGGCCGGACACCGCGCCTGTATCGTGCGCGGCCATGGCGTTTATGCGGCCGCGGAGACGCTGGATTTGGCCTACAAGTGGACCTGCTCGCTGGAGTCCTCCGCCCGCCTCGCCTGGCTGGCGCGCGTCGCCGGCACCGCTGGCGACTGAATGGCCCTGGTCCCGCGCCTCGCCCTGTTCCTGCTGCTCGGCCTGCTGGCAGGCCCGCTGGCTGCCGTGCCCGCCTGGCGGGTCTCGGCGCCCGGGGCGCCGGGCGAGGTGCTGCTGGTAGGCTCGGTGCACCTCCTGCGGGCAAGCCACCTGCCCCTGCCGGCCACCATCGAGGCGGCCTACGCCGCAGCCGACCGGCTGGTGATGGAGCTCGACCCCGCCGAGCTCGAGCCGGCGGCGACCGCCGCGGCGCTGGAGCGGGTGGGCATCGACACGCCCGGCCGCCGCAGCCGCGAGCTGTTCGGCGCGACCGGCTGGCGCGAGCTGGAGGCCCTGGCGCGCGACGCGGGGGTCGATCCTGCGGCGCTGGCCGGGCTCGAGCCCTGGTTCGCCGCCGTGTCGCTCTACACCGGCGCGCTGGCCGCGGCCGGCTTCGACCCCGCGCTGGGCGTGGATCACCAGCTGGGCCTGCGTGCGATGCGCGACGGCCGGCCCGCGGCGGGGCTGGAGACGCTGGAGCAGCAGCTCGGCATCTTCAAGGCGCTGCCGGAAGAGACCCAGCGCGACCTGTTGCGCAAGACGCTGGAAGAACTGGACATCGTCGCCGTGGAAACCGACCGCCTGGTCACGGCGTGGCGCGACACCGACCTGGCAGCCCTGGCGCTGACGCTGGAGGAGGATTTCCGGGGCTACCCGGCGCTGCGCGCCCGGCTGGTGGAAGAGCGCAATGCGGCCTGGACGCCGCAGGTCGCCGCGCTGCTGCAGCAGCCAGGCACATCGCTGGTGGTGGTGGGCGCCCTGCACCTGGTCGGCCCCGCGGGCCTGCCGGAACAGCTGCGCCGCCGGGGCTATCTCGTCGTGCCCTTCCAGGCCGGGGTGTCGGCGCGGGCGCGCTGACGCCGGCCGGGGGGGAGCCGCGCGACCGCCCGGCCTAGATCTCGATCATCTCGAAGTCTTCCTTGCCGGCGCCGCAGTCCGGGCAGCGCCAGCTCAGCGGCACGTCGTCCCACTTGGTGCCAGGCTCGACCCCGCCGTCCGGGTCGCCCTCCGCCTCTTCGTAGACATAACCGCAGATCACGCACATATAAGCTTTCATCGACTCTCCGCCACGGCGATAATTCTCACTGGCGCGAATTCTCGCATGTGTAACTTCCCGGCCCAAGCCAGATGCCCCTGACCCCACCCACTGTTCTCGTCATCGCCGGCAATGACCCTTCCGGCGGCGCCGGCATCGCCGCCGACATCCAGGCCGTGACGGCAGCCGGGGCCCATCCCGCCCCCGTGATCACTGCGCTGACAGTGCAGGACACGGTGAACGCCAGCGCCGTCGAACCGGCCCCGCCCGAGCTGGTGGCCGCGCAGGCGGCAGCGGTAATGGCGGACATCCCGGTGGCGGCGGTGAAGATCGGGCTGCTGGCCACGGCCGGGATCGCACGCGCCGTGGCGGAGCTGCTGGCGCAGCATCCGGACGTTCCCGTGGTGCTTGACCCCGTGCTGGTGGCGGCCGGGGGCGCGCGCCTGGCGGAAGACGAACTGGTCGACGTGGTACTCGAGCGGCTTTGCCCGCTGACTACACTGCTGACGCCCAACGCGCTGGAGATCCGGCGCCTGGCGCCGGCGGGCAACAGCACGGCGGAGCGAACCGCGACGCTGCTCGATGCCGGCTGCGACTGGGTGCTCGCCAAGGGCGGCGACGAGACCGACCAGGGCGCCGAAGTGGTCAACACGCTCTACGGTGCCGGCGCGCCGCAGGTGTTCCGCTGGCCGCGGCTCGAAGGGAGCTTTCACGGCTCAGGCTGCACGCTCGCCTCCGCCTGCGCCGCCAGGATCGCGCTGGGCGAGCCGGTGGACACGGCGGTGGCCAGGGCCCAGGCCCTGGTGCACGGCTGGCTCGAGCGCGCCTTCCGGCCCGGCCGCGGGCAGCTGGTGCCGCTGCGCCGGCCGCGCTGATGTCACGACCCGCCCTGCCTTTTGGCCTGTACGCCATCACCGACCCGGACCTGCTGCCGGAGGCGGTGCTGGCCGAGCGCGTCGCCGCGGCAATCGCCGGCGGCGCCGGCGTGGTCCAGTACCGCGACAAGTCGGCCGACGCCGACACGCGCCGTCGCCGGGCCGCGCTCGTGCTGGCCGCCTGCCGGGCCGGCGGCGCGCTCTGCATCATCAATGACGATGCGGGCCTGGCCGCAGAACTCGGCGCCGACGGCCTGCACCTGGGCCGGGAGGACTGCAGCATGCAGGAAGCCCGCCGCCTGCTCGGCCCGGAGCGGCTCATCGGCGTGTCCTGCTACAACGAGCCGGACCGGGCCCGCGCCGCGGCCGCGGCCGGCGCCGATTACGTCGGCATCGGCAGCGTATGGCCGTCGGGCACCAAGCCCGGGGCCGTCCGCGCGCCGCTGGCGCTGCTCCGCGAGCTGGCGGCGACGCTGCCGATTGCCCTGGTCGCCATCGGCGGCATCACGCGGGACAATGCGGCCGAGACGATCGCGGCGGGCGCTCATGCCGTGGCCGTGATCCGGGACCTGTTCGGCGATCCGGACCCGCATGCGGCAGCCCAAGTACTTTCCGCAGCCTGCGAGCGCGGGCGCGCGCAGATAAAATAACGGTTTTGCCGCGCGCGCCCTGCGCCGGCCCAGATCCAGGAGACTCGCCATCGTGAACCTGTTCCAGGAAGCCCAGCGTTACATCCCCGGCGGGGTCAATTCACCCGTCCGTGCCTTCCGCTCGGTCGGCGGCGAACCGGTCTTCATCCGCAAGGCGGCGGGTGCCTACATCTGGGGCGAGGACGGGCGGCGCTACACCGACTACGTCGGCTCCTGGGGCCCGATGATCCTCGGCCACGCCCATCCCGACGTGATCGAGGCGGTGCGCACTGCGGCGCTCGACGGCCTGTCCTTCGGCGCGCCCACCGCGATCGAGACCGAGCTGGCGCGCCGGGTCTGCGAAATCATGCCGTCGATCGAGCTGGTGCGCTTCGTCAGCTCGGGCACCGAGGCGACCATGAGCGCCATCCGGCTGGCCCGCGGCTACACGGGACGCGACAAGATCGTGAAGTTCGAGGGCTGCTACCACGGCCACTCGGACTCGCTGCTGGTGAAGGCGGGCTCGGGCGCGCTCACGCTGGGCGTGCCGACTTCGCCGGGCGTGCCCGCCTCGCTGGCGCAGCACACCATCACCCTGACCTACAACGACCTCGAGCAGGTGCGGCAGGTGTTCGACGAGATCGGCGCCGAGATCGCCGGCATCATCGTCGAACCCATCGCCGGCAACATGAACATGGTGCTGCCGGCGCCGGGCTTCCTCGAGGGGCTGCGCGAAGTCTGCGACGCCAGCGGCGCGGTGCTCATTTTCGACGAGGTCATGACCGGCTTCCGCGTCGCCCGCGGCGGCGTGCAGGAGATCTCCGGCGTGACGCCGGACCTCACGACGCTGGGCAAGATCATCGGCGGCGGCATGCCGGTGGGCGCCTTCGGCGGCAAGCGCGAGATCATGGAACAGATCGCGCCGCTCGGCCCCGTCTACCAGGCCGGCACCCTGTCCGGCAACCCGGTCGCCATGCATGCCGGCATCGCCACCCTCGACCGCCTGCGGCCGGAGCTCTACGAGGAACTCGGCGCCCGCACCGAGCAGCTGGTCGCCGGCATCCAGGCCGCGGCCGACGCGGCCGGGATTCCCTTCACCGGGCACTCGGTCGGCGGCATGTTCGGCTTGTTCTTCAGCGGCGACGCCCCGATCCAGACCTTCGCCCAGGTGATGGCCTGCGACCAGGCGCGCTTCAAGGCCTTCTTCCACGGCATGCTCGACGAGGGCGTCTACCTGGCGCCATCGGCCTTCGAGGCCGGCTTCGTCTCGCTGGCCCACACCGACGCGGACATCGACGCCACCGTCGCCGCCGCCGGCCGGGTGATGGAGCAGCTCGCCGGCTGAACGGGGGGTGCGCCGCACGCAGGCGAAGGGCTGGCCAGACACCCGTCCGCGGCGCGAGCGCGTGATGCGTCCCTCTCGGTTAATGAGATGCCCTCGAGTGACGCATCACGCGCTTCACCGCTGCATCGGGGCCGCAGCAAACCCGCGCGTGCGCTGCCACCCGTGCGGCCACTTCACGCCCGACCGCCCATGCGTCGGACTCGGCACCCAGCGCAACTGCGCCCGTGCCGCTGTCCACGGGGTCGCGGCAGCGCTCGCGGGATGTCATCACCTCGCCGAGCGGCATCAGATTTCCAAGCGAGGGGAGGTGATGACGGCCCGCGAGCGCGGTCAGGTCGTCAGCCCTGACAGGCAGCGGCGTCAGGCGCCAGGAGCGCACTCGTGCCCGCAGTTCCAGCAGCTCTCGAAAGTGGCCGCGTTGACCTCGCCGCAGGCAGGGCAGGTCCATTCCTCGTCCGCGGGACGTTCATGGCGGTAGCGTTCCAGCACGTCCGCGGCCGCCGCCCGGTAGCGCGCCGGCACCAGCAGGCGCACGTCGCACACCTTGGGCACGCCGCTGTAGCCGCCGACCAGGTCGGCTCCCGTCACCGTCGCGGGTATGCCTTCGCTGTGCAGCAGGCCCGCCAGCAGGCTGGCCTCGATGGGGTCGGTCCCGCGATTCACGCAGACCAGCTCGCGGCCGGCGAACAGGGCGTCCTCGCCGCTCATGTCAGCGCCCCAGGCTCCGCAGCAGCGGCTCGAGGTACTCCAGCCGCTTCACCGGGTCGAACAGCTCCAGGCAATGCTGCTTGTGCTCGAGGTCGATGGGCAGGAGTTCGGCCAGGCGGCAACCCACCCAGCTCGCGTCGTCGAAATCCGGCGTGACGTGCTGGTACTGGGGCCCGAGATCCTCGAACACGCCCTCGAGGAGCCGCGCCATGTCCGAGAAACGGGCCGGCAACGACATTTTCGGCTCATCCTCCAGCAGCTCCACCTGGCCGACGTTGAGCCCGTCCGGCTGCCGGCCCACGGAGCGGACCATGAAGCGCGTGCTGCCGATGACGACCACCCCGAGCGTCCCGTCCGCCAGCTGGTCGAAATCGACGATGTTCGCCACCGTGCCGAAGTCGTGCATGGTCGTCGCGCTGGTCTCCTCGCCGCTCTTGATGAGCGTCACGCCGAAGCCCACGCCGGTCTTCATGCAGCGGCCGATCATGTCCACGTAGCGCGGCTCGAAGATGCGCAGGGGCAGCGGGCCGCCCGGGAACAGGACGGTCTGCAACGGGAACAGCGGCAGCTCGAGGGGCGCGCTCATGCGTCCTCCGCCGCGCCCCAGGGCGCGATGAGCCGCTGCGACAGGCCGAGGTGGTCGAGCACGCGGGCGACCACGAAATCCACCAGCGCCTCGACCGCCTGCGGCCGGTGGTAGAACCCGGGATTGGCCGGCATGATCACCGCCCCCGCGCGCGCCAGCGTCAGCATGTTCTCGAGGTGAATGGCGGAGAACGGCGTCTCGCGCACGACCAGCACCAGGGGACGGCGCTCCTTCAGGACCACGTCGCCGGCCCGCTCGATGAGGCTGCGGCTGGCGCCGGTAGCCAGGGCCGAGACCGTGGCCGTGGTGCAGGGGCAGACCACCATCGCGTCCGGCGCGGCCGAGCCGCTCGCCACCGGCGCCGTCCACTCCTCGCGCCCGTAGACCTGCAGGCGCGCCTCGTCAACGCCGTGGCGCTCGCAGAAGAAACGCCGGATGTCGGCACTGCGCCCGGGCAGGTCCAGGTCGGTCTCCATGCCGATCACCACCTGGGCCGGCTTGGAGATCATGAGGCTGACCCGGCAGTCCGCCGCCAGCAGGCATTCCAGCAGGCGCAGGCCGTATTGCGCCCCCGAGGCCCCGGTCAGCGCCAGCGCGACATGCAGGCTCATCCTTTCTCGCTCCTTTCCCGTGCTTGCAGCGCCCGCAGCAGGCGGCCATGCAGGCCGCCGAAACTGCCGTTGGACATCAGCACCACCCGGTCACCACCGGCCAGCTCGTCCTCGAGTATAGCGGCCAGCTCCTCGAGCGCCGCGCAGACGCGGACCCGCGGGCCCAGCGCCGCCAGCGCAGAGGCGGCATCCCAGCCGAGCTCCGGCGGCGCCAGCACGTAGGCGCGGTCGGCCTCGGCCAGCGCCGGCGCCAGCTGCCCGGCGTGCACGCCCATGCGCATGGTGTTGGAGCGCGGCTCCAGCACCGCCACCAGGCGCCGCTCCCCGGCCGGGTCGCGCATCGCCTGCAGCGTGCGCGCGATCGCCGTCGGGTGATGGGCGAAATCGTCATAGAGTTCGACGCCGGCGCCCGTACCGATCCATTCCTGCCGGCGCTTTACGCCGCGGAAAGCGCCCAGCGCGCGCGCCGACTCTGCCAGGGGCACGCCGGCGTGGCGCGCCGCCAGCATCGCCGCCAGCGCGTTCTCGGCGTTATGGGCGCCCGGCATCGGCCAGCGGACCGTGGCGGCGACCTCGCCGGCGGGATCGAGCACCTCGAAGCCGCCGGGCACCAGCCGCGCCGCATGGCCTCCGGCCGGGTCCTGCCGGGGCCCCGCGAAATATTCCACCGGGGTCCAGCAGCCCTGCGCCAGCACTTCGGCCAGCGCCGCGTCGCCCGCCTTGCACACGATCAGGCCGGAGCCGGGCACCGTCCGGACGAGATGATGGAACTGGCGCTGGATGGCGGCCAGGTCCGGGAAGATGTCGGCGTGGTCGAATTCGAGGTTCCCCAGCACCAGGGTCCGGGGCCGGTAATGGACGAACTTGGAGCGCTTGTCGAAGAAGGCCGTGTCGTACTCGTCCGCCTCGACCACGAAAAAGGGCGCCTTCCCGAGCCGCGCGGAAACGCCGAAGTCGGCGGGAATCCCGCCGACCAGGAAGCCGGGTTCCAGGCCGGCGGCATCCAGCAGGAAGGCGAGGATGCTGGTCGTGGTGGTCTTGCCGTGCGTCCCCGCCACCGCCAGGGTCCAGCGCTCGTGCAGCACCTCGCGCGCCAGCCACTCGGGCCCGGAGCAGTACGGCAGCCCGGAGTCCAGCAGCCGCTCCACCACGTCCATGCCGCGCCGCATGACGTTGCCGACGATGACGCAGTCCGGGGCGGGGTCCAGCCGGTCATGGTCGTAGCCCTCGACGATCTCGACCCCGAGCTCGGCCAGCTGGGTGCTCATCGGCGGGTACAGGGGGCGGTCCGAGCCCGTGACGCGATGCCCGGCCGCCCGCGCCAGCGCCGCGATGCCCGCCATGAAGGTGCCGCCGATACCGAGGATGTGCACGTGCATCAGGTCACCGGGAACAGGCTGCGGAAGACGAAGGTGCTGAGCGCGAAATAGGCGGTGGCGGCCAGCACGCCGGCCGCGTAGCTCCACTCCAGGGCATGCCGCAGGATATGGCCCGTAACCAGCAGCGAGGCCAGCAGCAGGCCGAACAGGGCCAGCGTGCCCAGCAGCGCCGCCGGGGGCAGCGTCTCGGGGGGCGTGGCCGGGTCGCCGATGCTGCCCGCCACCAGCCAGACGAAGGGCAGGGCCGCCAGGCTGAGCAGGGCGCCGGTCCCGAACAGCGCCGCCAGCGTCTGCCCGACCCGCGCGGCCCGGCCGGTGAGCGCGAGCAGGCTGCTGCACAGGACGACCAGGAGCACCAGGTCGACCGCGAGCTGGGCGTAAAGCTCGCCCAGGTCGGATGCGGAGGGCCACAGCACGGCGGCGCCGACCGCCAGGTAGGCGGCGAGCGCACCGACGAAGACGCGCCGTTCCGGCGGAACGTCCTGCGGGCCCCGCCGGTGCAGGGCGATGTCCACGAAGAGCCGGATCAAGGCCGGGCTGCCGTTGGCTTCATGGTTGCGCATCATACCCGTCGCCCGTAAACGGCGGCAGGTTCTGGGATAATCGCCCGATGGGCAATTATCTCTATATCGACAGGGCCGACGAGGCGGCGGCGCTGGCCGCGGAGTGGGCGGGCGTGGCCCGGCTGGCCGTAGACACGGAGTTCGTGCGCGAGCGTACCTATCGCGCACAGCTCTGCCTGTTGCAGCTCTCGGACGGCCAGCGCATCGCGTGCGTGGACACGCTGGCGCTCGACGGGCCGGGTCCGTTCGCCGGCCTGCTGCAGGACCCGGGGGTCCTGAAAGTCTTCCATGCCGCGCGGCAGGACCTCGAGGTGCTGCACGACCACCTGGGGACTGTCCCCGGCCCGGTGTGGGACACCCAGGTGGCCGCCGCGATGCTGGGGTATCCGGACCAGGTCGGCTACAACCAGCTGGCAGGGACCGAGCTGGAGGTCGAGCTGCCCAAGGACCACGCTCGCACGGACTGGAGCCGGCGGCCGCTCTCCGCGGAGCAGTTGCACTATGCCGCTGCCGACGTGGCATGGCTGCTGCCGCTCGCCGACCGGCTGGAGGAGACCTTGAGCCGGCGGGGACGGGACAGCTGGGCCGCCGCGGAAAGCGCGAGCCTGTGCGACCCGGCGCTCTACCTCTTCGACGAACAGGGCGCCTGGCGCCGCGTCAAGGGCGCGGGCCGGCTGGAGCCGCCGGCGCTGGCGCGGCTGGCGGCCCTCGCGGCGTGGCGTGAGCGCGAGGCGCGCGACCGGGACCGGCCGCGGCGCTGGATCGTGCAGGACGAGGACCTGGTGGCGCTGGCCGTGGCGAACCCGGACAGCCGGGCCGCCCTCGCCCGCTACACCCGCCTGCCGCCCGCCGCGTTGCGGCGCATCGGCGACACGCTGCTCGAGGTGTTGCGGCAGGCGGCGGCGAACGAGCCGCCGACGCTGGACGTGCAGGCCCGGCTCGAACCGGGGCAGGAGCGGCTGGTCAAGGAGCTGCTCGGGCGGCTGCGGGAAATCTGTGCCGCGGCCGAAATCGCCGCGCCGCTGGTGGCCACGCGCAAGGACCTCGAGGCCCTGGTGCGCGGCCGGCGCGACCTGTCGCTATTGCAGGGCTGGCGCCTGGCCCTGGCCGGCGAGGAACTGCTGGCGCTCGCCCAGCGGGGCGCCGGCTAGCGGCGGCGCTGCTGGCGTCGTTGCCCGTCAGAGCCCGAGCGCGCTGACCAGCCGGGCATAGACCTCGTCGAAGGAACCTTCGGCATCCACGACCTTCAGCTTGCCGAGCTCGCGGTAGTAGTCGACCAAGGGGGCGGTCTCCTTCTGGTAGACCTCGAGGCGCCGGCCGATGGTCTCTTCCTTGTCGTCGGCGCGCTGCACCAGCTCGCCGCCGCAGCTCTCGCAGCGGCCGTCCGCCGGCGGCGGCAGGAAGTGAATGTTGTAGACGCGGCCGCAGCCGGTGCAGCTGCGCCGGCCGGTCAGGCGCTTGAACAGGATGTCGAAATCGAGGTCCATCAGCACGGCCGCGTCCAGCGGCTGGCCGATCTCGGCCAGGACCTCCTCCAGCGAACTGGCCTGGGACAGGTTGCGCGGGAACCCGTCGAGGATGAACCCGGCGGAGGTATCGGGCTGGGCCAGGCGGTCCTTGAGGATGCCCAGCACGATCTCGTCCGAAACCAGCTGCCCGGCTTCCATGGCGGCCTTGGCCTGCAGGCCGTATTCCGTACCCCGGGCCACCGCGTCGCGCAGCAGGTCCCCCGTGGAGATCTGGGGATAGCCGTAGTCGGCGACGAGTTTCTTGGCCTGGGTACCCTTGCCGGAGCCCGGGGCGCCGAGCAGAACGATGCGCATTGCGTTTATCTCCTGGTTCCATAGCCGGCCAGCCGCGGCCGGACCGCCAAGATTGCCGTCGCCGGGCGGCATGGTCAAACCCGGCGCCGGGCTTCGACCGGGCCGGGGCGAATCCGCTATGCTTGCCGGGCCATCGCCCACCGCCCCACCCAGGAGCAAGGATGAAGAAGCGGAACCTGTTCTACGCCCAGTCCGGCGGCGTCACCGCCGTCATCAACACGACCGCCTGCGGCGTCATCGAAACGGCCCGCAAGCAGCCGGCACGGGTAGGCAAGATCTACGCCGGCCGCATGGGCATCGTCGGCGCGCTGCGCGAGGAGCTGGTCGATACCGGCAAGGAATCGGCCCGGGACATCGCCGCGCTGCGCCACACTCCCGGGGGCGCCTTCGGCTCGGTGCGCTACAAGCTGAAAAGCATCCGGGAGAGCGCCGCCGAGTACCAGCGCCTGATCGAGGTGTTCCGCGCCCACGACATCGGCTACTTCATCTACAACGGCGGCGGCGACTCCATGGACACCGCCAACAAGGTCGCCCAGGTGGCCAAGTCGATGGACTACGACATCACCTGCGTCGGCGTGCCGAAGACCGTCGACAACGACCTGCCGATCACCGACAACTGCCCCGGCTTCGGCTCGGTGGCGAAGTACGTGGCGGTCTCGACGCTCGAAGCGGGCATCGATATCGCCTCCATGCCGGCCACCAAGGTTTTCATCCTCGAGGTCATGGGCCGCCACGCCGGCTGGATCGCCGCCGCCGGCGGGCTGGCGGGCAAGGACCGGAGCGAGCCGCCGCACCTCATCCTGTTCCCCGAAGTGCCCTTCGACGAGGACCGCTTCGTCGCCAAGGTCAAGGAGTCGGTCGAGCGCCATGACAGCTGCGTCATCGTGGCCTCCGAGGGTATCCGCCGCCCCGACGGCCGCTTCGTGGCCGAGTCCGGCACCACCGACGCGTTCGGCCATGCCCAGCTCGGCGGCGTGGCCCCCCACCTGGCCGAGATCGTCCGTGGCCGGCTGGGCTACAAGTTCCACTGGGGCGTGGCCGACTACCTGCAGCGCTCCGCCCGCCACATCGCCTCGAAAGTCGACGTCGAGCAGGCCTACGCGATGGGCAAGGCCGCGGTGGAAATGGCGCTGGCCGGCGTGCACGGCAAGCTGCCCGTCATCGTCCGCACCTCCGACCAGCCGTACCGCTGGAAAGTGGGCCAGGCCGACCTGGCGAAAGTCGCCAACGTCGAGAAGACCGTGCCGAAGAAGTACATCGCGGCCGACGGCTTCCACATCACCGCCGCCTGCCGCCGCTACCTGGCCCCGTTGATCAGGGGCGAGGACTACCCGCCCTACAAGGACGGCCTGCCGCAGTACGTGAAGCTGAAAAACCAGCTGGCGCCCAAGAAGCTGCCCGCCTGGAAGGGCTAGCGGGCGGGATCGCCGCGGGGACGCGGCGCGCGCCGGAGAAAGAAAGGGCCGGGAGGCGATCGCCTCCCGGCCCTTTAAATTGTTTGCCCTGCGCTTTCCCTAGAGGATCGGGACGAGCAGCAGCGCGACGATGTTGATGATCTTGATCAGCGGGTTGATGGCCGGGCCGGCCGTGTCCTTGTAGGGGTCGCCGACGGTATCGCCCGTCACGGCCGCCTTGTGGGCATCCGAGCCCTTGCCGCCGTGGTTGCCATCCTCGATGTACTTCTTGGCGTTGTCCCAGGCGCCGCCGCCGGTGGTCATCGAGACCGCGACGAAGATGCCGGTGACGATGGTGCCGATCAGCAGCCCGCCGAGGGCCTCCTTGCCGAGCAGGAAGCCGACCAGGATCGGCGCCGCCACGGGCAGCAGGGACGGCAGCACCATCTCCTTGATGGCCGCCTTGGTCAGCAGGTCCACCGCGCGCGAGTAGTCGGGCTTGGCCGTGCCTTCCATGATGCCCGGGATCTCGCGGAACTGGCGCCGCACCTCGTTGACCACGGAGCCGGCGGCGCGGCCGACGGCCTCCATCGCCATGGCGCCGAACAGGAACGGGATCAGGCCGCCGAGGAACAGGCCGATGATGACCATGTGGTTGTCGAGCAGGAACACCGTCCCCTTGTCGTAGGCCTCGAGCTTGTGCGTGTAGTCGGCGAACAGCACCAGCGCCGCCAGGCCGGCAGAACCGATGGCATACCCCTTGGTGACGGCCTTGGTGGTGTTGCCGACCGCGTCCAGCGGGTCGGTGATGTCGCGGATCTCGCTCGGCAGCTCGGCCATCTCGGCGATGCCGCCGGCGTTGTCGGTGATCGGCCCGTAGGCGTCCAGCGCCACGACCATGCCGGCCATCGACAGCATGGCGGTCGCGGCAATGGCGATGCCGTAGAGGCCGCCCAGCGTGTAGCTGGCCCAGATCGACAGGCAGACCGCGAGGACCGGCAGGGCGGTCGACTTCATCGACACGGCGAGGCCCGCGATGATGTTGGTGGCATGACCGGTCTCGGAGGCGGCCGCCACGGTGCGCACGGGGCTGTATTCGGTGGCGGTGTAGTACTCGGTGATGACCACCATGGCCGCGGTCAGCGCCAGGCCCACCAGGGCGCACAGGAACAGGTTGGTCGCGCCCAGCGGCGAGTCCGCCATGAGCGACTGCGTGATCGGGTAGTAGGCCACCGCCGCCAGCACGCCGGAGACGATCACGCCCTTGTAGAGGGCGTTCATGATCTTGCCGCCTTCGCTGGTCTTGACGAAGAAGGTGCCGATCACCGACGCGACGATCGAGGCGCCGCCCAGCACCAGCGGAAAGAGCACGCCGTTGGCACCGACGGAGGCGCCCATCACGACGCCAAGGAACATGGTGGCGATGATGGTCACGGCATAGGTCTCGAACAGGTCGGCGGCCATGCCGGCACAGTCGCCCACGTTGTCGCCGACGTTGTCGGCGATGACGGCCGGGTTGCGCGGGTCGTCCTCAGGGATGCCGGCCTCGACCTTGCCCACCAGGTCGGCGCCGACGTCGGCGCCCTTGGTGAAGATGCCGCCGCCGAGCCGGGCGAAGATGGAGATCAACGACGAGCCGAAGGCGAGCCCGAGGAGCGCGAGCACGGCATCCTCGACGGTGCCGAACTGCAGCAGCACCAGGTAGTAGCCGGCGACGCCCAGCAGCCCCAGGCCGACCACCAGCAGGCCGGTGATGGCGCCGCCGCGGAAAGCCACCTGCAGCGCGGCCGCGAGGCCGTCGCGGGCCGCCTCGGCCGTGCGCACGTTGGCGCGCACCGAGATGAACATGCCGATGTAGCCCGCCGCAGCGGACAGGACGGCGCCCAGCGCGAAGCCGATCGCGGTGGCCCAGTCCAGCACGAAGCCGACGACCACGAACAGCACCACGCCGACGAGGGCGATAGTGCTGTACTGGCGGTTCAGGTAGGCCTGCGCGCCCTCCTGGATGGCGCCCGCGATCTCCTGCATGCGCGCGTTGCCGGCGGGCTGCTTGAGCACCCAGCCCACCGACCACGCGCCGTAAACCAGCGCGAGCACGGCGCAGGCGAGTGCCGCGATCAATCCGTATTCAGTCAACATGACAAAAGTTCTCCCTCGTCTCCCCAAGTGCGCACAACGCGCGTGCCCCCGTCCGGGGGCCGACAAAACCGCGGCATTATAGCGGGACTGCGCCGGCTTGGCAGCAGCCGGGCCCGGTCAGGCCGCTTGCGCCCCCAGCGGGACCGGGCGGCCGATGGCGTAGCCCTGGACAAAATCCACTTTCAGGGCGCGCGCCACCTCGAAGGCGCGCTCGGTCTCGACCTGCTCGGCGATGACCTTGACGCCCAGCGACCGGGCCAGCTCGATCATCGCCGTGACCATCGCGGTGCTGACCTCGTCGGTGCCGAGGCCGCGGATGAAGGAGCCGTCGATCTTGAGGTAGTCCATCGGCAGCTGCTTCAGGTTGGCGAAAGAGCCCAGCCCGCTGCCGAAGTCGTCCAGGGCGAAGCGGCAGCCCAGGCCGTGCAGCACGGCGATGAAGCGGGAGGCATGCCCGTGATGAGCGGCCACCGCCGACTCGGGCAGCTCGAAGCAGACCTGCTCGGGCTGCACCGCCCCGTGGTCCAGGCACTCGACCACGAATTCCAGGAACTGGGGATCGCCCAGGGTCTGGCCGGAGATGTTGATCGCCACGCTGCGATCCGGCGGCAGCTTCAGGGTGCCCGCGCCCACGGCCGCGAAAGTCGCCTGCACGACCCAGCGGTCGAGGCTGGGCATCAGGTGGTAACGCTCGGCGGCCTGCATGAAATCGAGCGGCAGGCTCTCGCCGCCGTCCGCGTTCCGCAGCCGGAGCAGCACTTCCAGGGCCGGGCCGTTCTCCGGCCGGCCCGCCACGGCCACGATGGGCTGCGTGCGGAGCTCGAAGCGGTCTTCCTTCAGCGCGCTCTGCAGGCGCTGCAGCCAGAGGATCTCGCCGCGCTGCCGCGCCGCTGCCTCGTCGCGCGCCGAATACACGTGCACCCGGCCGCGTCCCTGCTGCTTGGCGATGTAGCAGGCCGAGTCCGCGGCGCTCAGGACATCTTCCAGGGCGCCGCTCTCCGGGCCGATCTGGACCAGGCCGACGCTGACCCCGACGCTGTAGATCTTGTCGCGCCAGACGAAGTTGAAGTCCCGGATGGCGCTGCAGACGTCGTCTGCAATCTGGCGAGCCTTGTCGAGCGGGCAGCCCATCAGCAGCATGCCGAACTCGTCGCCCCCGACGCGGGCGATCACGTCCGAGTCGCGCACCTTGTCGCTCAGGATGGCGGCCAGCTCGCGCAGCATGTTGTCGCCGGCGGTGTGGCCACTGGTGTCGTTGACCGCCTTGAAGCGGTCCAGGTCCAGGTAGCACAGCACATGGCTGGTGGAGCGGCTGCGAGCCTGCTGCAGGGCATCCTCCAGCCGCCGCTCGAACTCGCGGCGGTTCGCCAGGCCGGTGAGCGGGTCGTGGCTGGCCTGGTAGGACATCTGGCGGGTGATGCCGCGCAGCTCGGAGACATCGTGCAATACGACGACGCAGCCCGACGGCTCGTGGCCGCCGCTCTTGATCGGCGAGGCGCGCATCTCGACGGAGAGTTCCTTGCCCGACGCCCGCGCCACCAGCAGCGAGCGGCGGCCCACGTCGATGCGGCGGCCCTCGTCCAGGCACCGTCGCACCGGGTCGGGCAGCGCATGGCGGTCGGCTTCATCGACCAGTGCGGCAATGTCGCCCAGCATCCGGCCCCGGGCCTGCTCCAGGGTACAGTCCAGGAGCGCCTCGGCCGCGGTATTGAGGTAATCGATGTGGCCCCGCAGGTCCGTGATGACCACGCCTTCGCTGATCGAGTCGAGCGTGGCCTCCGCCAGCTGCGTGCCCTGCCGGCGCGCCGAGCGCAGCATCTCGTCCCGGCCCAGCCGCACCACGGTGCCGAGCACGCCGTCATCCTGCGGCACCGGAAACCCGGACAGCTCGCACTCGAGGACCCGGCCATTCTCGTCCCTGAGGCGCAGCGCGACCACCGATTGCCGGCCCGCCCGCCGGGCCTGGAGCCAGGCGGCGAAGGCGTCCTCCTGCCCGTCCTCGAGCAGCTCGGCCAGCCGGCGCCCGGCCAGCGGCGCGCCGGCGCCGAGCAGGGTCTCGGCGGCGGCGTTGGAGTAATGAATGTTCTCGTCGTGCAGCAGGACGGCGTCGCTGATGCGCTCGGCGAGGCTGATGAACAGCGCCTGGTCCCCCAGCCCGGCCAGGGGGTGGCCGCCGCCGGGCCCGGCTTCGCCGCTGCGGGCCGGCATCGACACCAGCCGGCCGGTGTCGGCCGTCATGTGCATGGCGCCGGGGCCCGCCTCCTGGCGCGGCACGCTGCGCCGCCGCCACATCGACACGCCCAGCCAGCTGAGAATGCCGGCGGCGATGGCAATGGTCGCGGTTTCGAGCAGCGGCATCCTGGTGCGCCTCCCTGTTCTCGCCTCAGCCGGGCCGGTAGACCCGCCCGGGGTCGCGGCGGAACTCGACGGCCTTCTCGGCCATCCCGCTGCGCCGCGCCTCGGCGACGTCCTCGTGGCCCCGGCTGGCGGCGTACTCGCGAACTTCCTGCGTAATCTTCATCGAGCAGAACTGCGGCCCGCACATGGAACAGAAATGGGCCAGCTTGTGCGCTTCCTTGGGGAGCGTCTGGTCGTGGTATTCGCGGGCGCGCTCGGGATCGAGGCCGAGATTGAACTGGTCCTCCCAGCGGAACTCGAACCGGGCCTGCGACAAGGCGTTGTCGCGCAGCTGCGCGCCCGGATGGCCTTTCGCCAGGTCGGCCGCATGCGCCGCGATGCGGTAGGCGATCATGCCCTCCCGCACGTCTTCCCGGTCCGGCAGGCCGAGATGCTCCTTGGGCGTGACGTAACAGAGCATCGCCGTGCCGTACCAGCCGATCTGGGCGGCGCCGATGGCCGAGGTGATGTGGTCGTAGCCCGGCGCGATGTCGGTGGTCAGCGGCCCGAGGGTATAGAACGGCGCCTCCATGCAGGCGGCCAGCTCCTTGTCCATGTTCTCGCGGATGAGCTGCATCGGCACGTGCCCGGGGCCCTCGATCATCACCTGGACATCGCGTTCCCAGGCCTTGGCCGTAAGCTCGCCCAGGGTTTCCAGCTCGGCGAACTGCGCCTCGTCGTTGGCGTCGGCGATCGAGCCCGGCCGCAGGCCGTCGCCCAGCGAGAAGGCCACGTCGTAGGCCGCCATGATCTCGCAGATCTCGTCGAAGCGCGTGTAGAGGAAGTTCTCCTCGTGATGCGCCAGGCACCATTTCGCCATGATCGAGCCGCCGCGCGAGACGATGCCGGTGACGCGCTGCGCCGTCAGCGGGATGAAGGGCAGGCGCACGCCGGCGTGGATGGTGAAGTAGTCCACGCCCTGCTCCGCCTGTTCGACGAGGGTGTCGCGGAACAGCTCCCAGCTCAGCTCCTCGGCACGCCCTTCCACCTTCTCCAGCGCCTGGTAGATCGGCACGGTGCCGATGGGCACCGGCGAATTGCGGATGATCCACTCCCGCGTCTCGTGGATGTGCTTGCCGGTCGACAGGTCCATCACGGTGTCGGCGCCCCAGCGGATGGCCCAGACCAGCTTCTCGACTTCTTCCGCGATCGAGGAAGTGACCGCCGAGTTGCCGATATTGGCGTTCACCTTCACGCGGAAGTTGCGGCCGATGATCATCGGCTCGAGTTCGGGGTGATTGATGTTCGACGGAATGATCGCCCGGCCCGCGGCGACTTCCGCCCGCACGAACTCCGGCGTCACGATCGCCGGCAACCGCGCGCCGAAGCCCTGGCCGGGGTGCCGGGCGAGCAGGCCGGCGGCGGCATAGGCCTCGCGCCGGGCCTCGAGCTCGGCATTCTCCCGCAGCGCCACGTATTCCATCTCGGGCGTGATGATCCCGCGCCGGGCGTAGTGCATCTGCGTGACGTTGGCGCCGGCGGTCGCGCGGTGCGGCCGGCGCAGCGCCGGGAAAGCCAGCGCGTCCGCTTCCGGGTGCCGGGCCCGCTGCCGCGCGAAGGTGGAGCTGCGCTCGTCCAGCGGCGCGACATCACCGCGCTCCTCGATCCAGCGGCTGCGCAGGCCGGGCAGGCCGGCGAGGAGATCGACCCGATGCGCGGGATCGGTGTACGGCCCGGACGTGTCGTACACGACCACCGGCGGATTGACCCGGGGACCGTCGACCGACGGCGTCGGGGTTTGCCGGATCTCCCGCATCGCCACGCGCAGGTCGGGCCGGCTGCCGCTCACATGGATTTTCTGCGACCCGGGATAGGGACGCGTGACGGCGTCGCCGAGGCGCGTGGGATCGCGCAGTTCGTCCCTTGGGCTTGCGCTCATTCCTTTCCTTTGTCCGCTTGTGGCGACAGCGCATGCGCGCAATCGGTTGAGCTTAGCCGATCAGTCCCCGCGGACTGCCGACGATTCACCATAATCCATGGCGCCGTCGCTTGTCACACCGGGCGACAGCAACTAACCTCAGCACGCTCCGCCGCCCCGCGGCTCGCGCCAGGCGCCTGTCACGATGGATTTTGCCACCGCTCGAGAACAGATGATCGGCCAGCAGCTGCGCGCCTGGGAGGTGCTCGACCAGCGCGTCCTGGACGTGATGGCGGCGGTCCCGCGGGAGCGGTTCGTGCCCGCGGAGTGGCAGTCCCTGGCCTACGCGGACGCGGAGATCCCGCTGGCCGCCGGCAAGGCGCTGGCGCCGCCGAAGATCCAGGGTCGCGTCCTGCAGTCCGTGCGGCCCCGGGAAGACGACAACGTGCTGGAGATCGGCTGCGGTAGCGGTTACCTGACCGCGTGCCTCGGCTGCCTGGCGCGCCGCGTCACGGCCGTCGAACTGCATCCCGAGCTGGCGGCGGCAGCCCGCGCCAATCTCGCCGCGCTCGACATCCATAACGTCGAGGTGGTCGAAGGTGACGGCCTGGCGATGGAATTCCCCGCCGAGTTCGATGTCATATGCGTGAACGGCTCGCTCCCCGCTCCAGGGCCGCGGCTCAGCCGCCTCCTCCGCCCCGGAGGCCGCCTGTTCCTCGTGGCGGGGCGCCCGCCGGTGATGGAAGCGCTGCTGGTGACGCGACGGGGCGAGGACGACTGGACGACCGAGAAGATATTCGAGACCTGCCTGCCGCCGCTGGAAAACGCGCGGCAACCCCCGGAGTTCGTGTTCTGATGGTGGCCGAGATGACGCCGAGGGAATTCGTGACGCGCCGCGAGCAGGGCGAGGACCTGCTGTTGCTGGACGTGCGCGAGGACTGGGAGCTGGCCATCTCGCGGCTGGACGAGGCGCTGCACATCCCGATGGGCGACGTGCCGGACCGGCTCGGCGAACTGGACCCCGACCGGGGCGTCGTGGTGTTGTGCCGCAGCGGCGGCCGGAGCGCCCAGGTCGCGCGTTTCCTCCAGCATCACGGCCATACCCGGGTCTGGAACCTGGCCGGCGGCATCCTGGCCTGGGGCCAGGCGCTCGACCCGGACCTGACCCCTTATTGAGTCGCCGCGCCGGACCTTGCCAGCCGACAGGCGATATGGTGATATATCTCACTATATCACCAGTGCCATGAATCGAGATTGAAGGAATTCGCCATGAAGCTCTATCGCCTGTGCCCGCTACTCGCCGCCCTGGCGCTGCTGGTTTCCCCGCAGGCCGGCGCCACCAGCCTGCTCGATGCCTACCGCGACGCGCTGCGCAGCGACCCGACCCTGCGCGAGGCCGCCGCGAACCGTAACGCCACCCTGGAGGCGAAGCCGCAGGCGCGCGCCGGGCTGCTGCCCCAGCTCGAAGCCACCGGCAGCTACCAGCACCAGGAATCGTCGGGCACCCAGACTTTCACCACCCTGGCGGGTGACGACGTCGTCACGCTGTCTACGGGCTTTCGCCAGGAAGTCGAGCCCAACCGCAGCTGGCAGCTGCGCGTGACCCAGACGCTGTTCCGCTGGGACCAGTGGGTTGCGCTGCGCCAGGCCGACAAGCAGCTGGCGCAGGCCGAGGCCCAGTTCCGGGCCGCCGAGCAGGACCTGATGGCAAGGGTCGCCAGGCGCTATTTCGACGTGCTCGGCGCCCGCGCCACGCTGGACGCCGCCGAGGCGGCGCGCGAGGCGATCGGCCGCCAGCTGGAGCAGGCGGAGAAGCGCTTCGAGGTGGGCCTCTCGGCCATCACCGACGTGCAGGAGGCCCGGGCCAGCTTCGACGCGGCGACGGCAGGGCTGATCGAGGCCAAGCGGGCCTATGCCGTGGCCCGCGAATTCCTGCGGGAGATCACCGGCGAGTATTACGAGGACCTGGCGGATGCCGGCGGCGACACGCCGCTGATCACGCCCGACCCGGCCGACGTCGAGCAGTGGGTCGAGATCGCCCTGACCCGCAACCTCAACCTCGAGGCGGCCCGCCTGTCCGCCGAGATCAGCCGCGACGGAATCGAGCTGCAGCGGGCCGGCCACTACCCCACGCTGGAACTGTTCGCCTCGCGCGGCAACACGCGGATCACGTCCGAGCGCCAGACCATCCCGGAGACCCTGCCGGGCGACCCGGCGCCGGATCCCCAGCCGTTCCAGCCGGCCAACAGCGACTCCTGGCAGGACGCCTACGGGTTGCAGGTCCGCGTGCCGATCTACTCCGGCGGCGCCGTTGCCTCCAACGTGCGGGAGGCCACCTTCCGCCACGAGGCCAGCCAGCAGCAACTGGAGCGCGTCGCCCGCGAGACCGAGCGCGCGACCCGCGACGCCTACCTGTCGGTGACCGCCGAGATCAGTCGCGTGCAGGCCCTGGCGCAGGCCGTCGAGTCCAGCGAAACCGCCCTGCGCGCCACGGAGGCCGGCTTCGAGGTCGGTACCCGCACCACGGTCGACGTGCTCCAGTCGCGCCGGCAGCTGTTCGAGGCCCAGCGGGATTACGCCAACAGCCGGTACACCTACCTGGTGAACGCGCTCCGCCTGAAGCTGGCGGCGGGCACGCTGCAGGAAGCGGACATCGCCCTGGTCGACAGCTGGCTCAAGCCCGCGGCCGAGGTCCCGCCGCCGACCCAGCCCTGACGCCGCCGCCGGCGCCCCTCAAGGGGGGCCGTCCAGCAACGGCGCCAGCAGCCCCAGCAGTTTCTGCAGCGCGCCGCTGCTGTCGGCGGCCGCCTGGCGCGCTGCCGCGCCTCGCTCGCGGCGCAGGCCGTCGTCCTGCAGCAGGCGCGTAACCGCGTGCCCCAGGCCGGCGGCGTCCGGCACGATCTCGAGGCCGCCGGCCTCGTGCAGGAGCAGGGCGATGTCCTCGGCATTGAAGTTGTGCGGTCCGGCCAGGACGGGCACGGACAGGGCCGCCGGCTCCAGCAGGTTGTGCCCCCCGATCGGCACCAGGCTGCCGCCGACGAAAGCGACATCCGCGGCCGCGTAGAACGTCGTCAACTCGCCGAGCGTGTCGACGAGGTAAACCGGGTCATCGCCTCCCGGCAGGCGTCCCGAGGAACGCCGCACGAAGCTCGTGCCCCGCCGCGCCAGCAGGTCGGCCACGCCGTCGAAGCGGTCCGGGTGACGCGGCACCAGCAGCAACAGCGCCGAGCCGACCTGCTCGCGCACCCGGTCGTGGGCCTGGAGCGCGGCCAGCTCCTCGCCGTCGTGGGTGCTCGCAGCGATCCAGATCGGGCGTTCGCCGGCATTCTCGCGCCGCCAGGCCAGCCCTGTCTCGACCAGTCCGGCAGGTATCCGGAGGTCGGCCTTCAGGTTGCCGGTCACGACGGTGCGCGCCGGCTCCGCCCCGAGCAGGCGGAACCGCTCGGCGTCCTGACGGCTCTGTGCGGCCACGACGACGCCGTGTGCGAGCACCTCGCGGAACAGCCTCCCGAAACGGCGGTAGCGGCCGACCGAGCGCGGCGAGATGCGCGCGTTGGCCAGCACCAGCGGGACTTCCCGGGCGCTGCATTCCGCATACAGATTGGGCCAGAGTTCCGTCTCCATGACGATGGCCAGCCGGGGCCGCATGCGCTCGAAAAAACGGCGCACGGAGCCCGGCGTGTCGTAGGGGGCGTAGCTGTGCAGCACGCGGTCGCCGAACAGGTCGCGCACCTGTTGCGCGCCGGTGGGGGTCACGGTGGTGATCACCACCGGGTACTCGGGATAGTCGCGCAACAACGCCTCGACCAGCGCCGACGCGGCCACGACCTCACCGACCGAGACCGCGTGGACCCAGATGCCCGGCCGCTCCAGGCGACTGCGGCCGAAGCCGAAGCGCTCCGGGAAGCGTTCGCGGTAGGCCGGGTTGCCGACGCCCTTCCAGAGCAGGACGAGGGCCACCAGAGGCAGGGCGAGATAGGAGATGAGGACGTAGAACCGGTACAAGGACATAGCCCCCGGGGAGTGGCCGCGATGGTAGCACAGCGCCGGTCGCGCCTCGGCCGGGCTGGCTATAATGCGGGCCACCCCGCAGCCCTGCCGCCACCGGACTCGCCTTGAGCTCACAACCGACCCCGCTGTATCGCTTTCTCGGCCCCAGGTTCTGGCCGCTATGGCTGGCGCTCGGCGTGGTGCGGCTGTTGGTGGCGCTGCCCTTCGGCGCGCAATGCATAGTCGGCCGCGGCATCGGCCGGGTCGCTTTCCTCCTCGGCGGCAAGCGCAAGGCCATCGCGGCGCGCAATCTCGAGCTGGCGTTCCCCGAGCTCGACCCTGCGGCGCGGCGCCGCCTGCTGCTGCAGCATTTCCAATCGCTCGGCATGTCGGTGATCGAGACCGGCATCTGCTGGTGGGCGAGCGACGAGCGCATTGCGCGACTGGTCGAGGTGTCCGGCCTCGAGCATGTCGAGGCCGCGCTGGCGGCCGGGCACGGCGGCATCATGCTCACCGGCCACTTCACGACGCTCGACCTGGGCGGCCGCTTCCTGACGCGGCTGGCGCCGGTGAGCGCCATGTACCGCCCGCACCGCAACCCGCTGTTCGAGGAGATCATGCGGCGCGGGCGCGAGCGCTCGGCGCGCCAGGCCTTCGTCAAGACCGACGTCCGCGCCATGATCCGGGCGCTGCGGACCAACCACCTCGTCTGGTACGCCCCGGACCAGGCCCACCAGCGCGGCAAGTACAGCGCCGTGGTGCCCTTCTTCGGCGTGCCTGCGCCAACCAACACGGCCACCTCGGCCTTCGCCCGGCTCGGCGGGGCGCCGGTCATTCCCTTCTTTCCGGTACGGCTGCCGGGCCGCGCGGGGTACCGCCTGGAGATCCTGCCGCCGCTGGCGGGCTTCCCGGGCGACGACCCGGCGGCGGACGCCGCGCGCATCAACCGGCTGCTGGAGGAGCGAATCCGGCTCTGTCCCGAGCAGTACCTCTGGGTGCACCGGCGTTTCAAGCCCGCCGGCGCGGACGGCGAGGACTACTACGGCCCGCTGGCGCGCAGGCGCAAGCGCCGCGCCTCCTCGTAAGCGGCCAGCAGCGCCTCCCAGCCCGCGGCGTCGAAGGCGGGCGCGCCCGGCTCGCCGGCAATCTTGCGCAGCGAACGCTGCAGCCGGGCGAGGTTGTCCTCGCGCCAGGACCCCGGGGGGCGAAACCGCGCCTTGTCGAAGTCCAGCAGCCACGGCGCCCCGGCCTGGTCCAGCATGACGTTGTGGGCGTTGAGGTCGGCGTGCTGCGCGCCGGCCTCGTGGAAGCGCCAGATCATGGTCCCGATCCCCGCCCAGTCGACCTCCCCGCCTGCCCCGAGGCAGCTCGACAGCGGCCGGGCGCCGGGAATGCGCACAGTCACGAGGTCCGCGCGGTACCACAGCGCCTGCCGGCGCCACGCGGCCGCCACCGGCCGCGGCACTGGCAGGCCGAGCTCGCGCAGCCGGGCCAGCATGCGCCATTCGCGCCAGCACCGCGTCCGTTCGGCCCCGCGCCAGGCATAGAGATCGGGCACCAGGCGGCCGTACAGCCCGCCGCGCCGGTAATGCCGCACCGCCCATTGCCCGCCCGGAGCCTCGACGAACACCACCCGCGTGCGGCCGCGCTCCGCCAGGCCGGACGGACTGCGAGCCCACAGTGACGCGATGAACTCCGGGCCGGGGTCGGGCACCAGCCGGGCGTCGTAGAGCAGGCCCCAGCCGGGGCCGCGCGCGGCGGCCGGGCTCATGGCCGCCGCCGCCTCAACCCGTCTCGTCCGGCCCGTCGACCAGGGTGAACACGGCACCGCAGTAAGGGCACTTCGCGCTGCCGGTGGCCTCGATGGGCAGGTAGACGCGGGGATGGGAATTCCACAGCATCATGGCCGGCGTCGGACAGGACAGCGGCAGGTCTTCCCGGCGGACCTGGTAGTGACGCTCGGCGTTCGCCTCGAGGAGTTCGTTCTCGGCCATCTTCGTTCCTGCTGCCCGGCCCGCGCATTATAGCGGGGCGGGCGCCTCCATGATGCGTTGCCACAGTTCGCGGACGCGCGACCGCAAGCCGGCCACGTCGGCCGCCGGCACCAGGCCGGGGCCGCCCGCGAGCGCGAGCCGGTGCAGCCGCTGGCGGAATTCCAGGTAAGCCTCGTGCAGCAGCGCGGCGTCCGCCGCCGCCAGCAGGCCGGCGTCCCGCAAGTCCTCCAGCTGGCGCACGTTGTCGCTCCAGCGCAGCAGGCCCGGGTGCTCCGCCGCGTGCTGGAGCACCAGGTACTGGACGATGAACTCGATGTCGGCCACGCCGCCCGCGTCCTGCTTCAGGTCGAACAGCTCGGCGGTGCCCTTCGACAGTTCGCTGCGCATGCGCTCGCGCATCGCCGCCACTTCGCCGCGCAGGCCGTCGCGGCGCACGGCTTCCACCAGCACCCGTTCGCGCAACGCCTCGAAAGCCGCGCGGACGCCGGGATCGCCGGCGACGGCGCGGGTCCGCAACAGGGCCTGGTGTTCCCAGGTCCAGGCCTGCTCGCGCTGGTAGGCCTCGAAGGCATGCAGGCTGGTGACCAGCAGCCCGCCCTTGCCGCTCGGCCGCAGGCGCGTGTCCACCTCGTACAGCACGCCCGAGCCCGTCGGCGTGGCAAGCAGGTGCACGATGCGCCGGGTCATGCGGGCGAACAGCATGCCGGCCTCGATCACCTCGGGGCCTTCGGTCTGCTGCAGCTCGCCGGCCGCGTCGTGCACGAACACCAGGTCCAGGTCGGAGCCGTAGCCGAGCTCGATCCCGCCCAGCTTGCCGTAGCCGATGACCGCCATGTGGCACGGCCTCAGGGTGTCCGTGGTCGCGCCGCACAGCGGCTGCCCGTGGCGGCGCTCGGCATCGGCGCGCGCGATGCGGATGCACGCCTCCAGCAGCACCTCGGCGATCCAGGTCAGCTGGTCGCTGACCTTCATCACCGGCAGCCGGCCCGTCAGGTCGGCGACGGCGACCCGGAACACCGCGGCCCGCTGGAAATTCCGGAGCGCATCCATCAGCGCCTCGAGATCGTCCGGCTCCACGCCGGCGAGGCGCTCCTCCAGCTCCACCGCCAGCTGCTCGCGGCCCGGCGGCGACTCCATCACCCGGGGGTCGATCAGGTCGTCGAGCAGCAGCGGGTGCACCGCCACCTGGCTGGCGAGAAATTCGCTGCCGCCGCACAGCGTGATGAAGCGCTGCAAGGCCGCCGGGTTCTCGTTCAGAAGGGCGTAGTAGGCACTCCGGCCGCCGATCGCCGTGACCACCCGCAACAGGCGCTCCAGCGCTTCCTCCGGCGCGTCCAGGGCCGCCGCCCCCCGGGCCAGGGCCGGCACCAGCAGGTCGAGGCGCTGGCGGGCGGTCTCGTCGAGCCGCCGGTACCAGCCGGCCGCCGCCAGACCCTGCATCGCGGCCAGGGCACGCTCGGGGGCCGCGAAGCCCGCCCGGGCCAGGCCGTCACGGGCAGCCGCCTCGTTGGCGTCGGCCCGCCAGGCGGTGTCGACGGCGTCCTCGGCCGGCCCGCCGGCGGCCCCGGCAGTCTGGTGCCGGAACCAGCGGTCGACGCGCTCCAGGTGCTCGTCCAGCGCCGCGTGAAACTCGTCCCAGGCGGCATAGCCCATCGCCACGGCCAGCCGCAGCCGCCCCGTCTCGTCCGCCGGCAACTGGTGAGTCTGGCGGTCCTGCCAGGCCTGCAGCCGGTTCTCCGTCAGCCGCAGGAAGCGCCAGGCCGCCCGCAGCTCGGTCACCGCCGCCGCCGGCAACAGCCCGGTCTCCTCCAGCCGCGCCAGCGCGGCCGGCAGGCCCTGCTGGCGCAGCCGCGGATCGGCGCCGCCGCGCAGCAGCTGCAGGCACTGGACGACGAACTCGATCTCGCGGATGCCGCCGCGGCCGAGCTTGATGTTGCCGCGCAACTCGCGCCGCTCCACCTCGGCCGCGATTTTCTGCTTCATTTCGCGCAGGGCTTCGAACAGCCCGAAGTCGAGGTAGCGCCGGAAGACGAAGGGCCGCAGGATGTCGCGATAGAGGCCCATGCCGGCGCGATGGCCGGTGACCGCACGCGCCTTGACGTAGGCATAGCGCTCCCAGGAACGGCCGTGCTGCTGCAGGTAGTTGGCGAAGGCCGGCAGGCTCATGACCAGCGGGCCGCTCTCGCCGAACGGCCGCAATCGCATGTCGACCCGGAATACGAAACCGTCGGCCGTCGCCTCGTCCAGCAGCCGGATCAGCTGGCGCCCCGCCCGCGTGAAGAACTGCTCGTTGCTCAGGCTGCGTGCACCGTCGGTTTCGCCGGCCTCGGGGTAAAGGAAGACCAGGTCGATGTCGGACGAGAAGTTGAGTTCGCCGCCGCCGAGCTTGCCCATGGCGATCACCAGCAGGCGCTGGGGCGCGCCGTCGGCGCCGCGGGGCTCGCCGTGGCGCGCCGCCAGGCCGGCATGCACCCAGTCGGCCGCGGCGCGGATGCAGACCTCGGCCAGCTCGCTCAGGTGGCCGAGCGTCTCCTCCAGCGCTGCCCAGCCGGCGAGATCGCGCCAGGCGATGCGCAGCATTTCCTGGCGGCGAAACGCGCGCAGCCGGCTCATGGCGGCGGCCTCGTCGGCGGCCTCCTCCAGCAGCGTGGGCACCTGGGCGAGCAGCGTGCCCGGCGTCCAGTGGCGCTGCGCGGCCGCGCCGAGCGCCTGCAGCGCCGCGCCGTCCTTCAGGGCCTGCTCGCTGACGAACTCGCTGGCCGCCCAGACCGCGGGCGCCGACTCCGCGAGGGTCTCGTCGGCGGCCAAGGCACGGGCCGCGTCCGGGGCGGCGGCGGCGAAGCGCCGCCAGCGCTCCGGCAAGTCGCGCCGCAACGACTTCGGCAGCGCTGCCAGGCCGGCGGCCACGGCATCGGTCGGGGAGGCGGGATTCATCGCTGCAGAGGATAGCAGCCAGTCACCACGGGGGGCGGACAAGAAAAGGGCCGGGCAGCCTCGGCCGCCCGGCCCTCGTCAGTGCCGCTGGCGCGGATGACTACATCATGCCGTCCATGTCGGGCATGGCGGGCGCCTTCTCGTCGTCCTTCGGCGCCTCCGCGATCATCACCTCGGTAGTGAGCAGCAGGCCGGCCACGGAAGCCGCGTTCTGCAGCGCGAGGCGCGTGACCTTGGTGGGATCCAGGATGCCCATGTCGATCAGGTCGCCGTACTCGCCCGAAGCGGCGTTGTAGCCGTAGTTGCCCTTGCCGTCCCGCACCTTGTTCAGGACCACCGAGCCGTCTTCGCCGGCATTGGCGACGATCTGGCGCAGCGGCTCCTCGGCGGCCCGGAGCAGGATCTTCACGCCCATGTCCTGGTCGTGGTTCTCGCCCTTGAGCTTGCCCAGCTCAGCCACCGCGCGCACCAGGGCCACGCCGCCGCCGGGCACCACGCCCTCCTCGACCGCGGCACGCGTGGCGTGCAGCGCGTCCTCGACGCGAGCCTTCTTTTCCTTCATCTCGACCTCGGTGGCCGCGCCGACCTTGATCACGGCGACGCCGCCGGCGAGCTTGGCGACTCGCTCCTGCAGCTTCTCCTTGTCGTAGTCGGAGGTGGCCTCCTCGATCTGCGCCCGGATCTGCTCGATCCGGCCCTTGATGTCGTCGGCCTTGCCGTGACCATCGATGACAGTGGTGTTTTCCTTGGTGACCTGGACCTTCTTGGCCTCGCCGAGGTCGGCCAGGGTGGCCTTCTCGAGCTGCAGGCCGACTTCCTCGGAAATCACCGTGCCGCCGGTCAGGATCGCGATGTCCTGCAGCATGGCCTTGCGGCGGTCACCGAAGCCCGGGGCCTTGACGGCGGCGACCTTGACGATGCCGCGGATGGTGTTGACCACCAGGGTGGCCAGCGCCTCGCCCTCGACGTCCTCGGAGACGATCAGCAGCGGGCGGCTCGACTTGGCCACGGCCTCCAGCAGCGGCAGCATCTCGCGGATGTTCGAGATCTTCTTGTCGTGCAGCAGGATGTAGGGGTTCTCGAGCACGACCGACTGCGTCTGCTGGTCGTTGATGAAATAGGGCGAGAGGTAACCACGGTCGAACTGCATGCCCTCGACCACGTCCAGCTCGCTCTCCAGGCCCGAGCCGTCCTCGACAGTGATCACGCCTTCCTTGCCGACCTTGTCCATCGCCTCGGCGATGCGGTTGCCGATCTCGCTGTCGCCGTTGGCGGAGATGGTGCCGACCTGGGCGATGGCCTTGCGGTCCTCGCAGGGCTTCGACAGCTCCTTCAGCTCACCGATCACGGCCGTGGTGGCCTTGTCGATGCCGCGCTTCAGGTCCATCGGGTTCATGCCGGCGGCAACCGACTTCATGCCCTCGCGCAGGATGGCCTGCGCCAGCACGGTCGCGGTGGTGGTGCCGTCGCCCGCCTCGTCGGAGGTCTGGGAAGCGACTTCTTTCACCATCTGGGCGCCCATGTTCTCGAACTTGTCGGCCAGCTCGATTTCCTTGGCGACGGAGACGCCGTCCTTGGTCACGGTCGGCGAACCGAAGCTCTTCTCGAGCACGGCGTTGCGGCCCTTCGGGCCGAGGGTCACCTTGACGGCGTTGGCGAGGATGTTGACGCCACGGACCATGCGGCCGCGGGCTTCATCGCTGAACTTGACTTCTTTTGCAGCCATGGATGTCTGCTCCTGGATTTGGTGTTCGCTGGATTAGTGCGGTGGGAGAGGCGGACGGGGGCTTCAGCCCTCGAGGACGGCCATCACGTCGTCCTCGCGCATCACGAGAACTTCGTCGTTGTTGACCTTCACCTCGGTCCCGCTGTACTTGCCGAAGAGGACGCGGTCGCCCACCTTCAGGTCCAGCGGCCGGGTCTCACCGTTCTCAAGGATCTTGCCGTTGCCCACGGCGATCACTTCACCGCGAATCGGCTTCTCGGCGGCGGTATCGGGAATCACGATGCCGCCTGGCGAGGTGCGCTCTTCCTCGAGGCGCTTGATGACGACCCGGTCATGAAGCGGACGAATCTTCATATTCGTATTCTCCTTGGAAAATCAATGGGTTGATTGCTCCAACCCGGACTGTTCTTGGGGGCGAAGCTGTTAGCACTCGTCCCGAGTGAGTGCTAATAATAGGGGCGGTTCCACCGGAGTCAAGGGTTATCGTCTACGCATGGCGCGAACCGGCCCGGGCGGCTATCCTTGTCCGCCACGAGATTCAGCGGGATAGCGCAAGTGACTGAGCCGCAATGCATTGTCGTGCTGTGCACCGCCCCGGAGGACGACACGGCCAGCCGGATCGCGCGCGCGCTGGTGGGCGACGGGCTGGCCGCCTGCGTGAATCGCCTGCCTGGCGTGGTATCGAATTTCCGTTGGGAAGGGCGGGTCGAAGAGGAGCGCGAGACGCTGCTGGTGATCAAGTCCACCACGGCGCGCCTGGCCGAGCTGAGCGCCCGCATCAGGGCCTTGCACCCCTACGAACTTCCGGAGATCGTGGCGGTCCCTGTAAGCGGTGGCCTCGAGCCCTACCTCGACTGGGTCAGAAGCAGCGTGGCCGGCGCCCCCGGCTCATGAACGGCGAACCAGAATGCTGAGAATCCTCCTGCTGGTGCTGGCGACGCTGGGCTCCTTCCAGGCCGTGGCCGAGCCCCAGCTGCTGCGGGCCGAACAGGCCTTCCGCTATACCGCCGCGCACGACGGCAGCGCAGTCGTCCTGCGCTGGCAGGTGGCCGACGGCTATTACATGTACCAGGACCGCTTCGGGTTCCGCAGCCTGGACCCGGCAGTCGAGCTGGGCGAGCCCGACATGCCGGCCGGGCTGCCCTACGAGGACGAGTTTTTCGGCGCCACCACCATCCACCGCGGCGAGTTCGAGATCCGCATCCCGCTGGCAGGCGAGCCGGCCGACGCCCCGTTCAGCATCGAGATCCGCTCCCAGGGCTGCGCCGACATCGGCGTGTGCCTGCCGCCGCAGACCTGGCAGGCCGAAGTCCTGCCTGCCGGCCTGGCACCGGCCGCGCCCGCCGCGACCCCGGCCGCCGAGCCGCCCCGGCGCTCCCTGCTGTCGTTCCTGACCGGCGATGGCGCGCCGACCCAGCAGGCCTTCCTGCCGCCGGGCGAAGCGTTCCGGACCAGCGCCTGGCGCGACGGCGAGGCGATCGTGCTGGACTGGGACATCGCGCCCGGCTACTACCTCTACCGCGACAAGTTCAGCGTCAGCGCGGGCGACGCCCCGCTGGCCGCCGAGTTTCCCCGTGGCGAGATGATCCGGGACGAGACCTTCGGCGACGTCGAGGTGCTGTTCGACGGGGCCACGACCCGGGTCGTTCCGCCGGCCGGCACGGAGGTGCTGGTCGCCCGCTACCAGGGCTGCGCCAAGGACGGCATCTGTTATCCCCCGGAGACCTGGCGCATCGAGCTGGCGAGCCTCGGGCCGGCGCCGGCCGGCGCCGGCCCGGCAGCCGCGTCGGACCCGGGCGGCCCGGTATCGGAAACCGACCGGCTGGCGGCCCTGATCAGCGACGGCTCCCTGCCGGCAGTGCTGGCGGTGTTCTTCGGCCTCGGCCTGCTGCTCGCCTTCACGCCCTGCGTGCTGCCGATGGTGCCGATCCTCTCGGGCCTGATCGTCGGGCAGGGTCCCGACGTCACCACTCGCCGGGCCTTTTCCCTGTCGCTGGTATTCGTGCTGGCGATGGCGCTGACCTACACCATTGCCGGGGTGGTGGTCGCCCTGCTCGGCCACAACCTGCAGGCGACCTTCCAGCATCCGGCGCTCTTGATCGGCTTCTCCCTGGTGTTCCTGCTGCTCGCGCTCGCCATGTTCGGCTTCTATGAGCTGCAGGTGCCCGCCTCGCTGCAGGCGCGCATGGCCGCCTGGTCCAATCGCCAGCAGTCCGGCACCTGGCTGGGGGCCGGCGCGATGGGCGTGTTCTCGGCGCTGATCGTGGGACCGTGCGTCGCGGCGCCGCTGGCTGCGGCACTGATCGTGATCGGCGCCTCCGGCGATCCCCTGCGCGGCGGCGCAGTGCTGTTCGCCTTGTCGCTCGGCATGGGCGCCCCGCTGCTGGCCTTCGGCGCCTCGGCGGGCAAGCTGCTGCCGCGGGCCGGCGCCTGGATGGAGCAGATCAAGAACCTCTTCGGGCTGCTGCTGCTGGGCGTGGCGGTTTGGATGCTCGAGCGCATCGTGCCGCCGCCGGTGGCGCTGGCGCTGTGGGCCGGCCTGTTCTTCCTGGCGGCGATTTTCCTCGGCGGACTGGAGCCGCTCCGGCCCGAAGCCGGCCCCGGGCGACGCATCGCCAAGGGCCTGGGGCTGATGGCGCTGCTCTACGGCGCGGTGCTGCTGGTCGGCGCGGCGGCCGGCGGGCAG
>NZ_JAALFH010000003.1 GCF_011058255.1 Thioalkalivibrio sp. XN8
CATGTCGGCTCCATGTACCAGCATGGCGGCAACCGCGTCGATAACGTCGACATGTGCTACCTGTGCCACAACTCGGCGGCCAACGACCAGTTCGTTCGTGCCGACATGAATGTGGATCCGTCTGATGCCTACGACGGCCGTGCCGGTCAGAACATCGGCATGAAGGAGATGCTGCATGCGGTGCACTCGGCCGGCGCGACGACCGCCCCGATCGTGATCTACCGCGGTCGCGGCATCTACGGCTGGGCCGGCGACGTGTCGCA
>NZ_JAALFH010000012.1 GCF_011058255.1 Thioalkalivibrio sp. XN8
CGCTGGCCGGTGGGGCCGGTGAGCGCGCTCGGCGAACTCGGCGCCGTCGCGGGCGACTGCCTGCGGGTCGCGCCGCTGGGCATGGATGCAGAGCAGCAGGGCGCGTTTCGCCTGCGCGCGGCGGCGCTCGAGATCGACCCGGCTGAGGCCGACGCCCTGGCCGCGGCCTTCAACGCCACCTTCGGTAGCGACGGCCTGCGGCTCGTCGCGCCGTCGCCTGCCCGCTGGTACCTGTTGCGGGCCGCCGGCGGCGCCACGGCCTCCTGGCGCGGTTTCCCGGGGCCCACGCTGGCCACCGGGGCGCGCCCGGCGCCGCCTGAACCGGCGCTGCGG
This sequence comes from Thioalkalivibrio sp. XN8, assembly GCF_011058255.1. Taxonomy (GTDB): domain Bacteria; phylum Pseudomonadota; class Gammaproteobacteria; order Steroidobacterales; family XN24; genus XN24. The sequence continues at coordinate 334 of NZ_JAALFH010000012.1, forward strand.
CGCCTGCTGTCGGAAGTGGAGCTGCTGTTCTTCGCCCATCCGGTCAACGAGGCCCGGCGCGAGCTGGGACGACCGCTGATCGCCGGCCTGCATCCCTGGGGCGGCGGCCGGCTCGAGGCGCAGCCGGCCGGCGGACCGGCCGAGGTCGCGGGGGAACCCTACCTCGCCGGGCTGCAACGGCTGGGCGCCGCGGGGCCGGCCGAGATGCTCTGGCCGCTCGCCCCGGAAACGCTGTCGCTGCCGGCGCTCGAACGCCTCGAGGCCGAGATGCTGGTCCCGCTGGCGCGAGGCCTGCGGCGCGGGCGCCCGGGCCGCTTGCGGATCGTCACCGACGCGCGCCGTTACGAACTGGCGACGATCGACCTGTGGCGCTTCTGGCGCCGCCCGCGACACTGGGCGACGGCATGCTGAAGCGGCGCCCGATCCGCCGGCGGGAGGTGGCGCCGGCGGCGCTGGCCAGCCTGCAGGGTGTGCCGTCCGTGCTCGCCCGCCTGTATGCGGCCCGCGGGCTGCGCGACCCGGGCGAGCTCGACCTGGCGCTGGCCGGGCTGGCGCCGGTGGGCAGCCTGGAGGGCGTGGAGGATGCGGCGGCCCTGGTCGCCCGGCACCTCGCGGCGGGCTCGAGGATCCTGGTGGTGGGCGATTTCGATGCCGACGGCGCCACCAGCACGGCCCTGCTGCTGCGGGTGCTGCGGGCTCTCGGCGGGGACGTGGGCTACCTGGTGCCCGACCGCTTCGTCCACGGCTACGGCCTCAGTCCCGCGCTGGTGCAGCAAGCCGCCGAGGGCGCGCCGCCGGCGCTCCTGATCACCGTCGACAGCGGCATCAACTGCCATCCGGGCGTCCGGCTCGCCATCGAGCTCGGCATGGAGGTGCTGGTGACCGACCATCACCTGCCGGGCGAACAGCTGCCGCCGGCGACGGCGATCGTGAACCCGGCCATTCCCGGGCAGGGCTTTCCCAGCCGCTGCCTGGCGGGTGTCGGCGTGGCTTTTTACCTGGCGGCGGCGCTGGCGCGGCAGGTCGGGGCCGAGCGCGGCCTGGTGCCGGGACTGCTTGACCTCGTGGCGCTGGGCACGGTGGCCGACCTGGTGCCGCTGGATCGCAACAACCGGATCCTGGTGGAGCACGGCCTGAAGCGCATCCGGGCCGGCGCCTGTCGCCCGGGCATCGAGGCGCTGCTGCGCGCGGGCAACCGCGATCCGCGCCAGGCCGTGACGACCGACCTGGCCTTCGCCGCCGGGCCGCGGCTGAACGCCGCCGGGCGGCTGGACGACATGTCGGTCGGGATCGAGTGCCTGCTGAGCGATGACCCGGGCCGCGCCGCGGAGCTCGCGGGACTGCTCTCCGGCCTCAACGAAGAGCGCAAGCAGATCGAGGCGCAGATGCAGCAGGAAGCGCTGCAGGCGGTTGGCGGCCTGGAGCTGGCGGCCGAGCGGCTGCCGCCGGTCCTGTGCGTGTATCGCTCCGGCTGGCACAGCGGCGTGGTCGGGCTCGTGGCCGCGCGGCTGAAGGAGCGCTACCACCGCCCGGTGGTGGCCTTCGCCCGCGACGACAGCGGCCTGCTGAAGGGCTCGGCGCGGTCGGTGTCCGGGCTGCACATCCGCGACGCGCTGGCGGACGTGGACGCCGCCTGCCCGGGCCTGATCGAGCGCTTCGGCGGGCACGCCATGGCCGCCGGGCTGACGCTGGCGCCCGCAGCGCTGGATGAATTCACCGCCGCGCTCGAAGCGGCGGTCGGCGCCCGCATAGAGCCCGGCCTGCTGGACGGCGAGATCGTCTCCGACGGCGAGCTGCCCGAGGAGGCGCTGGGCCTGGCGACGGCGGAGCTGCTGCGCGACGCGGCGCCCTGGGGCCAGGGCTTTCCCGAGCCGGTGTTCGACGGCGTGTTCGAGCTGCTGGACTCCCGCATCGTCGGCCTCGACCATCTCAAGCTGCGGGTCCGGCCCGCAGGCGGGCGGCGGGTGCTCGACGCCATCGCCTTTCGCCAGGCGGACCGGCTCGGCGGCGCGCCGCCGCGGCGGCTGCGGCTGGCCTACCGGCTCGGCGTCAACGAATACGCCGGCGTCCGCTCGGCGCAGCTGGTGGTGGAGTACCTCGAACCGGCCTGAGCGGCCGTCGCCGGGCCCTCGTCGCGCGGAGGCTGCATGGTAGAATGCGCGTTTGCCCCGCCATCGAACCAAGCCATGGAAATCGCGCCGCTTCGCCAGCATCTGGACGACCTCGCCGACAGGGCTGATGCCCTGAGGAGGTACCTTTGACTACCCGGGCAAGAAAGAACGCCTGGAAGAAGTCATGCGCGAGCTGGAGAACCCGGACGTCTGGAGCAAGCCCGAGCAGGCCCAGGCCCTGGGGCGCGAACGGGTCCAGCTCGAGGACGTGGTAGCCGGGCTCGACGCGATCTCCCGGGGGGTCAGCGACGGGCGCGACCTGCTGGAGCTGGCGGCCGAGGAGGACGACGAGCAGACCATCGCCGGCATCGCGGCCGACGCCGCGGCGCTCGAGAAGAAAGTCGGCGAGCTCGAGTTCCGCCGCATGTTCTCCGGGGCGATGGACGCCCACAATGCCTTCATCGACATCAACGCCGGCCAGGGCGGCACCGAGGCCCAGGACTGGGCCGAGATGCTGCTCCGGATGTACCTGCGCTGGATGGAATCCCACGGCTTCGAGGCCGAGATCATCGAGGCCTCCGAGGGCGAGGTCGCCGGCATCAAGAGCGCCACGGTGCACGTCACCGGCCCCTACGCTTACGGCTGGCTCCGCACCGAGACCGGCATCCACCGGCTGGTGCGCAAGTCGCCGTTCGACTCCGGCAACCGGCGCCATACCAGCTTCGCCGGCGTCTTCGTCTCGCCCGAGGTGGACGACGAGGTCGATATCGAGATCAACCCGGCGGACCTGCGCATCGACGTCTACCGTGCCAGCGGCGCCGGCGGCCAGCACGTCAACCGCACCGAGTCCGCGGTGCGCATCACGCATGCGCCGAGCGGCATCGTCGTGCAGTGCCAGAACGATCGCAGCCAGCACAAGAACAAGGCGACGGCCATGAAGCAGCTCAAGGCCAAGCTCTACGAGATGGAGATGCAGGAGCGCCGCGCCCAGGCCCAGGCGCTGGAGGAGACCAAGGCCGACATCGGCTGGGGCAACCAGATCCGCAGCTACGTGCTCGACCAGTCGCGCATCAAGGACCTCCGCACCGGCGTCGAGGTCGGCAACACCCAGGCCGTGCTGAACGGCGACCTGGACCAGTTCATCGAGGCCAGCCTGAAGCAGGGCCTCTGACCGCACGGGGAAACGCCATGTCCGAACAGCCCGAGCACGCCCTGGTCGCCGAGCGGCGCCGCAAGCTGGACGCGCAGCGCGAGGCCGGCGCGGCCTATGCCAACGATTTCCGGCGCAACAGCTGCGCCGGCGACCTGCAGGAGGCCTTCGGCGGCCTCGATGGCGACAAGCTGGAGGCCGACGGCATTCACGTCGTGGTGGCGGGCCGGATGATGGCCAAGCGCGTGATGGGCAAGGCCAGCTTCGCGCGCCTCGAGGACATGAGCGGCGCGATCCAGCTGTTCTTCGAGCGCGACGCCCTGCCCGAGGGCCTGTACCGGGAATTCAAGAGCTGGGACCTCGGCGACCTGGTGGGCGCCGAAGGCACGCTGTTCAAGACGAAGACCGGCGAGCTGACGGTGCGGGTCAGCCATGCGCGCATGGTGGCGAAATGCCTGCGCCCGCTGCCGGAGAAGTACCACGGCCTGGCGGACACCGAGACGCGCTACCGCCAGCGCTACCTCGACCTGGTGATGAATGCCGACAGCCGGCGCGTGTTCCGGCTGCGCTCGCAGATGGTCAGCTTCATGCGCAGCTATCTCGACGCGCGCGGCTTCCTCGAGGTCGAGACGCCGATGATGCAGCCGATCCCCGGCGGCGCCAACGCGCGGCCCTTCGTCACCCATCACAATGCGCTGGACCTCGACATGTACCTGCGCATCGCGCCCGAGCTTTATCTCAAGCGCCTGGTCGTCGGCGGCTTCGAGCGCGTCTACGAGATCAACCGCAATTTCCGCAACGAGGGACTGTCGACCCGGCACAACCCCGAGTTCACCATGCTTGAGCTCTACCAGGCCTGGGTGGACCAGGTCGCGATGATGGACATCGCCGAGGACCTGCTGCGCGTGATGGCCGAGGCCGTGCTGGGCACCACCAGGCTGGAGTGGCAGGGCGAGGCGATCGACCTCGGGCCTGCGTTCCGCCGCGTCGGGCTGGAAGAGCTGGTGCTCGAGGCCAATCCCGGGCTGGACCCGGCGCGCCAGCGCGACGCCGGCTACCTGCGTGACTACCTGGGTCGGTTCGAGGCGCATACCGAACCCGGCTGGGGCGCCGGCAAGCTGCTGCTCGAGCTCTTCGAGCACACCGTCGAGGCCGACCTGCAGCAGCCGACCTTCGTCACCGGCTACCCGATCGAGGTTTCGCCGCTGGCCCGCACCAACGACGCCGATCCTTTCCTGGCCGATCGGTTCGAGCTGTTCATCGGCGGACGCGAGCTGGCCAACGGCTTCTCCGAGCTCAACGACCCGGAAGAGCAGGCGCGACGCTTCCGCGCGCAGGCCGAGCAGAAGACCGCCGGCGACGAAGAGGCGATGTTCTACGACGCCGACTACGTCCGGGCGCTGGAGTACGGCATGCCGCCGGCCGGCGGCCTCGGCGTCGGCGTGGACCGCGTCGTGATGCTGTTCGCGGACCAGCCGTCGATCCGCGACGTGCTGCTGTTCCCGCACCTGAGGCCGGAGGCCGACCCGGCCCCCTGACCGCGCAACCCGACCGCGTGAGCCTGACCGCGAGGCCAGGCCAAGTCACCTGACCGCGAAACCCGACCACGTGATATCCCCCTCGCTCGACATGTCGCTCGGTGGACATCACGCGTTCGGATTCCGCTGCAGGACAGGAATTGACTCGCTTCGCGGCGCAACCAGGCCACGGCGGCCGCTCCCGGCCCCGCTGCTCGGACTCGGCAGCCGGACCCTGACTTACCTCGGTAGCTGAGGCTCCGGCTACCGGCTCGGACCGCGGGGGCTGGCGGCGCCGGCCGGGTGCGGCTGCGCCCTGGTCGAAACCGGCGGCGGTGCTGCAGCGAGGTCTGGACGTGTCATGCCCGTCGAGCGGCATCTCCTCAAGCGAGAGGGGTATGACACGTCCAGACCTCGCGGTCAGGTGCCACGGCCTGGCCTCACGGTCAGGTGCAGGAACCGCGGTTTCGCGGTCAGGCCGCGTCCGAATCGGCGACGACAACGAGCGCCAGCGACCCGCCGTCGGCTGCCACCGACCGGACCACGGTCCCGCCGGGCTGCTCGAGCTTGGTGCCGGGCGCGGGCGGCGGGCCGTCGAGGCGGAACACCTGCGCGCGGCGCTTGATGCGGCCGAGGTGATGGGCGCGCGCGACGATCTCCTGGCCCGGGTAGCAGCCCTTGGTGAAGCTGACCGCGCCGATGCGGTCGAGGTTGATCATCTGCGCCACGAACTCGCCGCTGGTCTCGGGGTAGACCTCGGGCAGGCCGGCCTCGAGCTCGGCGCGCTCCCAGGCCGCGACTGCGGCGGGGTCGTCGCAGACTTCGGCGGGCTCGAGTTCCCCGGCCACGAGCCAGCCGCCGGGCAGGCGCAGGGCGCTGCAGCGAGCGGTCGCGACGGCGGGCCGGGCCTGC
>NZ_JAALFH010000013.1 GCF_011058255.1 Thioalkalivibrio sp. XN8
CAGCGGCAGGGCCAGCGCCAGCAGCAGCGCGGCGGCGATGGCGCCGCGGCGGCGGGAATCGAGCCAGCTTAAGTGGTGAAACGGTGTCATGCCGCGTCCGCGCTGCGACGCCTCCCTAGGGTGAGCCTGCCTCGGGAACATAGCGCAATAGCAGCAGAACGGCCAGCAGCACGGCCACCCACAGCAGCATGCTGCCGATCGGCCAGGCCCGCGCCAGCACGCCCTCGGCGCCGTGATGGCGCATCAGTTCGCCCGAGAAACGACGCAGCAGGCCGAAGGCCAGGGCGCTCGCGGCGCGCTGCAGGCCGCCGAGCAGCGCCTCGAAGCCGCGGAACAGCCGCACCCAGCCCACGCGCCAGAACCAGTCGAGATCCAGGCTGATGGTCAGCGTCCGCTTCATCAGCGGCAGCATGACGAAAAAGGCCAGGCCGGCGAACAGCAGCAGCTGGCTCTGGGTGATGACGTGCTCGGCGGTGTAGGGCACGTAGTCGACCGGGTAGGGCAGCAGGCCGTAGAGGAGCTCGGGGAAGACGCCGAGCCCGATGCACACGACGGCGAACAGCACCATGGCCGCCTGCATGTTCCACGGCGGATCCTTCGGCCGCAGCCCGGAGTCCCGCTGGAAGAACACGTACCACGGGAACTTGATGCCGGCGTGCAGGAACACGCCGGCCGAGGCCGCCACCAGCAGGAACCACACCAGGGTCATGTGCTCCCCGGCCGCGGCCGAGACGGTCAGCGACTTCGAAATGAAGCCCGAGGTGAGCGGGAAGGCGGAAATGGCCAGCGCGCCGATGGTGCCGCAGATGGTCGTCAGCGGCATGGTGCGGAACAGGCCGCCCAGCTCCGAGCACTTGTGCCGGCCGGTCTGGTAGATCACCGCGCCGGCGCTCATGAACAGCAGGGCCTTGTAGAAGATGTGGCTGAAGGCATGCGCCGCGGCGCCGTTGAGGGCCATTTCGGTCCCGATCCCCACCGCCACCACCATGAACCCGACCTGGTTGATGATCGAGTAGGACAGGATGCGGCGGATGTCGTTCTCGAGCAGGGCGTAGATGATGCCGTAGAAAATCATCCACAGCCCGATCCAGATCAGCAGCGGCTGGCCCGGGAACAGCAGCATCAGCGCCAGCACCGCCGTCTTGGTGGTGAAGGCGGAGAGGAACACCGAGCCGGTCGGCGAGGACTCGGGATAGGCGTCGGCCAGCCAGGCGCTGATGGGCGGCGCGGCGGCGTTGACCAGGATGCCGATGAACACCATCCAGGTGTCGAAGTTGTCCAGCGCCAGCGGCCTGATCTCCACCGAGCCGGTGTGGATCATGATGCCCTCGATGCCCACCTTCAGGATGATCCCGCCGAGCAGGTGCATGATGATGTAGCGGATGCCGGCGCGCTTGGAGCCGAAGGTGCCGCCGCACCAGACCACGATCACCGAGAACAGCGCCATCAGCTCCCAGAACAGGAACATCACGATCAGGTCACCGGCGAAGCTCACGCCGATGGCGCCCGCGGAGTAGGCCATGGCGGCGGCCAGCTCGTACCACTTGGCCTGGCGGAAGGCGAACAGCACGCCGCCGAAACCCATCAGCGCGAACACGGTGGCGAACAGCCGCCGTTCCGGGCCGCCCTCGACGACCTGGACCTCGTAGCCGAGGAAGGTGGCGGTGAGCTGGATGCCGTCGGGGATCTGCCAGATGGCGTAGAGCGTGACCAGCGGCGCGGCCAGCGCGATCAGCGGGCGCAGGCCGGGGCGCGACACCGCGACCAGGAAGGCCCCGATGAGCATCACGAACGCCGGCGGAATGATCAGCTCGAACATCGTGTCCCGTCCGTCCTCAGCGCTCCTGGTCCCGGTAATACTGCTCCGGCCGCTTCACCAGCCAGCCGAGCACCTTCGCGAACAGCACCATGGCCACGCAGGCGAAAAAGCCGAAAGCCGCGTTGAAGCCGAACCAGCCGTCCACGCCGAAGTGGCCGTGCACCCCGACGAAGAACTGCGCCGCCACCACCAGGCCCAGCACCAGGCCGAAGACGCGCCAGAGCCAGCGGATGGTGGCGGGCCGGGCCAGCCAGTGGTCGTGCTTGTCGTCGCGCTCGTTCATTCGGGTCCTTTCAGGATGCCGTACTCGAGGTCCACCACCGGGCCGTTGAAGACGAAGAACAACAATACCAGCGCCGCCGTGGTGGTCAGCGCCGCCACCATCGGCCAGGGCGCCTCGCCGTGGTCTTTCTGCGGCGGCTCGTCCTCGGTGTCGAAGAAGGCGCGGAACACGATCGGCAGGAAATAGGCCGCGTTCAGCGCCGTGGCGATGACCAGCACCGCCAGCACGAAATAATTGTCGTTCTGGAAGGCGCCGGCAATCATGTACCACTTCGACACGAAGCCGGCGGTCGGCGGCACGCCCACCATCGACAGCCCGCCGATGGCGAAGGCCGCCATGGTCCAGGGCATGCGCCGGCCGATGCCCGAGAGCTGGGTGATCTCGGTCTTCCTGGAAGCGATGTAGATGGCGCCGGCGGCGAAGAACAGGGTGATCTTGCCGAAGGCGTGGGCGACGATGTGCACGGCCGCGCCGATCTCCGACAGCGGCGCCAGCACCAGCGCCGCCAGCACGATGTAGGACAGCTGGCTGATGGTGGAGTAGGCCAGCATGCGCTTGATGTTGGTCTGGCGCAGCGCCACGGTCGAGGCGGCGATGATGGTGAAGCCGACGAGGTAGACCAGCAGCCGCTCGGTCGGCACCTCGACGAGAAAGTCCAGGCCGAAGATGTAGATGACGATCTTGGTGATGGTGAACACGCCGGCCTTCACCACCGCCACCGCGTGCAGCAGCGCGGAGACCGGCGTCGGCGCCACCATCGCCGCGGGCAGCCAGCGGTGCACGGGCATCACGGCGGCCTTGCCGACGCCGAGCACGAACAGCAGCAGCAGCACGGTCGCGAGGCCGCCGCTGAGGCGGCCCTCGAGGATTCCGCCCGGCCTGAAGTCCAGCGTGCCGGCTACCGAATAGGTCCAGATGATGGCCGGCAGGAACAGGCCGATGGAGGTGGCGAGCAGGATGCCGAGGTAGGTGCGGGCGCCCTGTTTCGCCTTCTCGTCCCCCTTGTGCGCCACCAGCGGGTAGGTGGACAGCGTCAGCACCTCGTAGAACACGAACAGCGTCAGCAGGTTGGCCGCGAAGGCCACGCCCATGGCGCCGGACAGCGCGATGGCGAAGCAGGCATAGAAGCGCGTCTGGTGCTGCTCGTTGTTGCCGCGCATGTAGCCGATCGAATAGACCGAGGTCACGATCCACAGGAAGCTGGCGAGCAGCGCGAACAGGATCGACAGCGGCTCGGTGTGGAAGGCGATGCTGAGCCCCGGCATCATCTCGATCAGCGTGATCTCGATGACTTCCTCGCGCCGCAGGCTCCAGAGGATGCGCAGCACCACGCCGAACAGCGCCACGGCGGTGACCAGGGTCACCGTCTCGCGCAGGTTCGGGCGCTTGCCGGTGAGGACGATCAGCAGGGCGCCGACCAGCGGCACCAGGATCGCGATCTCCAGCGCGGTGGAGGCGCTCGGGATCATGGCGCGCCTCCGTTGAGCCCGACGGTCAGCATGGCGGCCGCCCGTTCGGCGATGCCGATGGTGACGCGGGTGTCGATGCCGAACCAGAAGTTCAGGCCGACCAGGATCCAGGTCGGCACCAGCAGGGCCAGCGGCGCCTCGCAGCGGCCCGGGTCCTCGGCCGGCTGCAGGTAGGCCACCTCGACGACGCGCCAGATGTAGATGATCGCCAGCAGCGAGCCGACGATGATCACGGCGACGATCGGCCACCAGCCGAGCTCGATGGCCGCCAGCACCAGGTGCCACTTACTGATGAACCCGACCGTCAGCGGCACGCCGATCAGGCTCAGGCCGCCGGCGACGAAGGCTGCCATGGTCCAGGGCATGCGCCGGCCGAGACCCGGGAAGACCGCCAGCTGGGTGGTGCCGAGCCGGTAGGCGATGCAGCCGAGCGCCAGGAACAGCGCGCCTTTCATCAGCGCGTGGTTGAACACGTGCAGCAGGGCGGCCGTGAGGCCGAGCGCGGTCGCCATGCCGATGCCCAGCACCATGTAGCCGATCTGGGCCACCGAGGAGTAGGCCAGCATGCGCTTGATGTCGCCCTGGCCGATCGCCACCACCGAGGTGCTGAGCAGGCCGATCACCGCCAGCGGCACCAGCAGGTGCGCGGTGGGCATGTCGCCGAAGGCGAAGGCCGGGCCGAAGACGGTGTAGATGAAGCGGACCAGGACGTAGATCGCCACCTTGGTGGCGGTCGCGGCCATCAGCGCGGTGACGGCGCTGGGCGCGTAGGTGTAGGCGTTGGGCAGCCACAGGTGGAGCGGGAACAGCGCCAGCTTGAGGCAGACGCCCACCACGATGAAGGCGAAGGCAGTGTGCACGGTCCGCGTTTCCGCCACCGCCGGGATGCGCGCGGCGAGGTCGGCCATGTTGAGCGTGCCCGTCAGCGCGTACAGCAGTCCGACGCCGATCAGGAAGAAGGTGGCGCCGACCGTGCCCATGATGAGGTAGGAGAACGACGCGGTGAGGGCGCGGCGGTCCCGGCCGAGGCCGATCAGGGTGTAGGTCGCCAGCGAGGAGATCTCGAGGAAGACGAACACGTTGAAGGCGTCGCCGGTGACCGAGATGCCCATCTGGCCGGCGAGGAACAGCAGCAGCGCGGCGTAGAGATAGGGCGTCTTGCGCTCCGGCACCTCGCTGGCCAGGCTCGGCCCGGCGTAGGGCAGCACGACCGCCGCCAGCAGGGCGATCAGCAGCGCCAGCAGGGCGTTGGCCGGGTCGAGGCGGTACTCGATGCCGAAGGGCGGCGCCCAGCCCCCCATCCAGTAACTGAGCACGCCGAGGTCCATGGCCTGGGCGGCGAGCCCGGCCGCGGCCCAGAGCATGAACCAGCTCACCGCCGTGGCCCACAGCCAGGGCAGGCGGCCGGCCGGCAACAGCGCCGCCACCGCCGCGCCCAGCATGGGCACGACCACGATCAGCGGGAGCATGTGGGACGCCGTGCTCAGGGCTCTTCGTCCTTGGCCTGGACCTGGTCTTCCTCCACCGTGCCGTAGGCCTCGTTGATCCGTACGATCAGGGCGAGGGCCAGCGCGGTGGTGGCCACGCCGACCACGATGGCGGTGAGGATCAGCACGTGCGGCAGCGGGTTCGAGTAGGCCGTGTAGCCCTCGCTCAGGATCGGCACCGTGCCGTCCTCGACCACCCCCAGGCTGATGAACAGGATGAACACCGAGACCTGGAAGATGTTCAGGCCCGCCACCTTCTTCACCAGGTTGGTGCGCGAGATCATGGTGTAGAGGCCGATCATCGCCAGGATGATGGCGAGGTGGTAGTTGTAGTGGGCGAAGAAGCTCATTCCGCCGCGCCTCCCGGTCCGTCGTCGCCGTTCCCGTCGGGGCGCCGGTGGCGGCCGCGCTCGGCGAAAGTGAAATAGATCAGCAGCATCACCGAGGCCACCGTCACGCCGACGCCGATTTCCACCATGATGATGCCCATCTGCTGGGCCTTCTGCGGCGACTCGCGCAGCATGTCGTAGTCCAGGTAGTTGCCGCCCAGCAGCATGGTGAGCAGCCCGGTGCCGCCGAAGATCAGCACGCCGGCGGCGGGGAGCCTCTGCAGCACCCGCGGCGGAATCACCTGGCGGGCCTCGTCGAGCCCGAAGACCAGCGCGAACAGGATGATGGCGGCGGCGAAGATCACGCCGGCCTGGAAGCCGCCGCCCGGGCTGTACTCGCCGTGGAACTGCACGTAGAGGGCGAACAGCAGGATCACCGGCACCACCAGCTTGGCGATCACTTTCAGTACCGCGTGCTGGTCGAGACGCCGTACCGGGCGGCGCACCACCCGGGGCGGCCGGGCGCGCAGCCCCAGCAGCGCCAGCACCCCGACCACGGCCGCGAACACCACCACCACCTCGCCCAGGGTGTCGTAGCCGCGGTAACTGGCCAGGATCGAGGCGACCACGTTGGGGATGCCGATATCCGCCGTCGACTGCTGCAGGTAGTAGGGGGCGACGTGAGTGTGGACCGGGGCCGAGGGGTCGCCGAAGGCCGGGAGGTCCACGGTGCCGTAGATCAGGACGGCGCCCGTCACCCACACCACCAGCAGCGGCAGCAGCTTGCTCCGGCCGGTGACCGGCTGTTCGCGGCGCGCCGTCTGGGCCAGCGTGGCGAGCATCAGGATGGTCGAGATGCCGGCGCCGACCGCCGCTTCCGTGAAGGCGACGTCCGGCGCGTCCATGGTGGTGAACAGCCCCGCCGTGATCAGGCTGAACAGGCCGAACATCATGGCCATGGCGAACAGGTCGCGCAGCCGGAGGATCGCGATGGCGCAGACGGCCAGGAAAGCCAGCAGCAGAATGTCGACGACGGTATCCATCAGCCCTGCGCCCCGTCGGCCGCCTCATGGCCGCCGTTCGCGGGCGGCTCCCCGGCGCTCGGGTGGCGGGCGCCCGGATGCAGGCCCCCGTGCAGGGCCGCCTTGGCCAGGGCGTGCGAGGCCGTCGGGCTGGTCAGGAACAGGAACACCAGCAGGAACGCCAGCTTCACGGTCACCAGGCTGAGGCCCGACTGCAGCATCAGCCCGCCGATGATGCAGGGGGCGCACATCGAGTCGGTCAGGCTGGCGGCGTGGATGCGGCTGAAGAAATCCGGCAGCCGCAGCAGGCCGATGCCGCCGATGATGCCGAAGGCGCCGCCGACCAGGATCAGGAACCAGCTGAGCAGGTCGATGACGAGGTCCATCAGCGGAGGTCCTCTTCGGGGCCGCCGTACTCGAAATAGCGCAGCACCGCGATCACGCCGATGAAGTTGATCAGGGCGTAGGCCAGCGCGATGTCCAGCACGTCCGGCCGGCCGGTGAGGAAGGCCAGCGCGGCGATCAGCAGCACCGTCTTGGTGCCGAAGACGTTCACCGCCAGGATGCGGTCGTAGACGGTCTTGCCCAGCAGCGCGCGCGTCACTGCGAGCGCCATCGTGACCATGATGGCGAGGATCGCGGCGATGATCATCGTGACGGCGGCTCCGGCTCGTTCCCGGCGCGTTGGCCCTCGGCACGGGTGACGCGGCGGTCCATTTCGCCGCTGAGCAGGTAGTCGATGGTGTCGCTCGACAGGGCGTGCACCGTGAGGCGGCTGCCGTCGAGCGCCAGGGTCACGGTGCCCGGCGTCAGCGTGATGGAGTTCGCATAGACCACCCGGCCCATTGTCGTATGCTGGCTGGCGTCGACCTCGAACACGGTCGGGCTGATGGGCATGGCGGGCGACAGCACGCGGCGGGCCACGTCGAGGCTCGACTTCACGATCTCGACGGAGAGCCAGGGCCAGTAGGGCAGGTAGCGGGCGACCGCCCAGACCGGGTGGTGCTCCGCATCAATGACGCCCATGCGGGCGGACAGCCACAGGGTGAGGAGCACGGACAGCACGGCGAAGGTGAGCAGCACCGGCTTGTACAGGCCGGACAGCAGCAGCCAGATGGCCAGCAGAGCCAGTCCCATCAGCGCGAAATTGAGCGGTTTGCTGTTCACGGGGGGATCAGTCCAGGGCGTCGTGCAAGTCGGCAATGATAGTCGGACGGGGTGGCTGCGCCAAGAACGACGCAATCAGGTGCAAGAGACATTAATATGTATAGGTCTCCAGCGTTCCAACGCGAGGCCAAGGACGGATTCTGTTAATGAAAGTGCTCGTCACCGGCGCGGCCGGCTTTATCGGCAATCACACGGCGAAGTACCTGCTGGAACGGGGGGACGAGGTTGTCGGCATGGACAACCTCAACGAGTACTACGACCCCACGCTCAAGCGCGCCCGCCTGAGCCGGCTGCAGAACTACTCCAACTGGCGTTTCCGCAAGCTCGACCTCTGCGACCGCAGCGGCATGCAGGAGCTGTTCAAGACGGAGAAGTTCGATCGCGTGGTGCATCTCGCGGCCCAGGCCGGGGTGCGCTATTCGCTCGAGAACCCCATGGCCTACGTCGAGAGCAACCTGGTCGGGCACACCAACCTGCTCGAGGGCTGCCGGCACGGCGGCGTGGAGCACCTTGTCTATGCCTCGACCAGCTCGGTCTATGGCGCCAACACCAGGATGCCCTTCTCGGTGCACCAGAACGTGGACCACCCGCTGTCCTTCTACGCCGCCACGAAGAAGGCCAACGAGCTCATGTGCCACACCTATGCGGCGCTGTACCAGCTGCCGACGACCGGGCTGCGTTTCTTCACGGTCTACGGGCCGTGGGGCCGGCCGGACATGGCGCTGTTCAAGTTCACCAAGGCGATCCTGGAAGGCCAGCCGATCGATGTCTTCAACTACGGCAACCACAAGCGCGACTTCACCTATGTCGACGACATCGTGGAGGGCGTGGTGCGCTGCCTGGACCGGACGGCCGAGCCGAACCCGGACTGGGACAGCGACGCCCCGGACCCGGGCACCAGCTTCGCCCCGTATCGTCTCTACAACATCGGCAACCAGGGCCCGGTGGAGCTGATGCGCTATATCGAGATCCTGGAGCAGAAGCTGGGCAAGACCGCCGAGAAGAACCTGCTGCCGCTGCAGCCGGGCGACGTGCCCGACACCTGGGCCGACGTCGAGGCGCTGGCGACGGATGTCGGCTATCGCCCGAGCACGCCGGTGGAAGAGGGCGTGAGCCGCTTCGTGGACTGGTACCTGTCTTATTACCGTAACGAGCACCGGGGATGATCCGGCGTGGCCGGTGACGGTGGAGCTTAGCGGATGGGAAGCAAGAAGACCGTGTGGCCGAAGGGCCTGAAGTCCTGGGGCGCGCTCAAAGACCACTGCCGGCAGGACCTGAAGAAGCGTCACCTGCGCGACCTGTTCCGGCGCGACCCGGAGCGCTTCACCCGCTTCTCGGTCGAGGCCGAGGGCCTGCTGCTCGACTTCTCGCGCAACCTCCTCACCCGCAAGACCCTCAAGCTGCTGAACCGGCTCGCCCGCGAGACCGGCGTCGAGGTCATGCGCGAGCGCATGTTCGCCGGCGAGCACATCAACAACAGCGAGGACCGGGCGGTGCTGCACGTGGCGCTGCGCTCGGACCGCGACGACCCCTATTTCGACGGCGACTTCGACGCCACCGCCGCCGTGCACGAGGTGCTCGACCGGATGGAGGCGTTCGTCCATGCCGTGCACTCGGGCCAGTACGCCGGCCACGGCACCGGCCGCCACCTCACCGACGTGGTGAACATCGGCATCGGCGGCTCGGATCTCGGCATCGAGATGGCCGTCGGCGCGCTGGCCAACTACCGGGCGCCCGGGATGCGGGTGCACTGCGTCTCCAACATCGACGGCGTCGGCCTCGGCGACGTGCTGGCGAAGATCGACCCGGCCACCACGCTGTTCGTGATCTGCTCCAAGACCTTCACCACGCTCGAGACGCTGACCAACGCGCGGGCCGCGCGGGAATGGTTCGTGCAGCGCTACGGCGCCGAGGCGGTGCGCACCCACTTCGTCGGCGTCTCCACCAACCACGAGGCCATGGACGAGTTCGGCATCTCGCCGGCCAACCGCTTCGGCTTCTGGGATTTCGTCGGCGGCCGGTACTCGCTCTGGTCGGCGGTCGGGCTCTCGATCGCGCTGGGCATCGGCATGGACAACTTCCGCGCCCTGCTGGCCGGCGGCCGGGCCATGGACCGGCACTTCCGCGACGCGCCGCTGGACGCCAACCTGCCGGTGCTGATGGGGCTGCTGTCGGCCTGGAACACCAACTTCCTCGGCTGCAACAGCCTCGCCGTGCTGCCCTACGACAGCCGGCTGGCCCGCTTCCCCGCGTATCTCCAGCAGCTGCACATGGAGTCCAACGGCAAGGCCCGGCAGCGCGACGGCGCCAAGGTCACCGTGGACACTGCGCCGGTGCTGTGGGGCGAGCCCGGCTCGAACGCCCAGCACAGCTTCTTCCAGCTGCTGCACCAGGGCACGCAGCAGGTCGCGATCGACTTCCTGGCGCCGGTGCAGGCGTCCGGGCCTTCGCAGGAGCAGCACGACCTGGCGCTGGCGAACATGCTGGCCCAGGCGCGGGCGCTGTCGGATGGGGACTGTCCCCAGGACCGGTCCTGGGGACAGTCCCCAGGGAACCGGCCCAGCACCACGCTGCTGTTCCAGAAGCTCGACCCCGAGACCCTGGGCAAGCTGGTGGCCCTGTACGAGCACAAGGTCTTCGTCGAGAGCATCATCTGGGGGCTCAACGCCTTCGACCAGCCCGGCGTGGAGCTCGGCAAGCGCCTGGCCCGCGAGATGACCGACGCCGTGGCGGAGCCGGACGGCTTCCAGGGCGGCGACGCCTCGACCCGCGGCATGCTCGACGCCATCGCGCGCTGGCGCTGAATCCAGTTTCCCGGCCCGCGAATCCCGGCTGTCCGGCAGTCGGCACCACCCCTATGCTGGCGCTTTATCGGGTCGCGACCGAGAGGTAACGTTGTTGAAAGTTTCAACAATGGACCGGCCAATAGCGACCGTCAATTTCAGCGTCCCCGACGATGTCCGGGACGCGTTCAACGAGGCCTTCGCGGGCCAGAACAAGAGCGCGGTGATCGCGGCCCTCATGCGCGAGGCGGTCCAGCGCCAGCAGCGCCAGGCCCGCAGCCGGGCGGCCATCCGGCGCATCCTGGCGCGCCGCGACCGCGCGCCGGTGGCCGGCACGAACGAACTCGACGCGGCCAGGCGAGCGGGCCGTCCTTGATCCGGGTACTGGACGCCAGCGTTGCCCTGCAGTGGTTCTTTCGCCTCGAGGACGAGAGCGCCGGGTCGGAAGCCGCGCTGGAGTTGCTGGCGGCGGTCGCCGCCGGGGACGTGCGCCTCCTGCAGCCGCCGCATTTCATCGCCGAGATGGCTGCCGTGCTGGTGCGCAAGTGGCCGGAAGGATGGCAGGCCGCCCTGGACGACCTGCTGGCGATCGAGATGGAGACCTGGCAGGAGGATGATGTCTACCGGGTCGGAGCCGACCTCGCACAACGGACCGGAGCCCACCTCTTCGATACCCTCTATCACGCGACGGCGCTCCACTTTCCGGCGGCCGAGCTCGTGACGGCGGACCGGCGGTATTTCGCGCGGGCGCGCCGCTTCGGCCAGGTGCGACTGTTGCCGGGGCTATAATCCGCGCTCGCTTCGCCCGAGGTCTGCCCGATGCTTCGACTGCTGGTTTCCATAATCGCCGCGAGCCTGCTCGCCGGCTGCGCCACCGTACGCCCCGACCCGGTCGCCGAGTTCGACGCCCTGGTCGCCGACTACGAGGCCTGGCGCCTGGCCCAGAACCCCGTCGCGGCGGGCCGGCAGGGCGATCTCGAGGCGGCCGGGCGCTGGCCCGACGGCTCCTTCGATGCGGTCGCGGCGCGCAACGAGGCCAATGCGGCGTTCCTGGCGCGGCTCGAGGCCATCGACCCCGACGCACTGGACCCGCGCCAGCAGGTCAGTCACGCCGTGCTGGACTACCTGCTGGGCTCGGCGGTGGTCCTCGCGGCCTTCGAGCCCGAGCGCATCGCCTTCACCAACGACAGCGGCTTCTTCTCCTACCCCGGTTCGCTGGCGCTCTCCACCCGTCCGCGCACGGTGGCCGAGGCCGAGGCCTGGATCCGGCGCATCGAGAGGATCCCGGGCTATTTCGAGCAGCAGGTCGCCTGGCTGCGGCGCGGGCTGGAAACCGGCGTGGTGCAGCCGGCGTACATCCTGCCCGGCGTCATAACCCAGGTCGAGACGCTGGCGAACACGCCGGCGGCGGAGAGCATGCTCTTCGCACCGCTCGAGAGCCTGCCGGCGCAGGTGCCGGCGGCCGAGCGGGCCCGCCTGCACGCCGAGGCGCTGGCAGCGATCGAGCAACATGCGCTGCCGGCCTACCAG
Organism: Thioalkalivibrio sp. XN8; assembly: GCF_011058255.1. GTDB lineage: Bacteria > Pseudomonadota > Gammaproteobacteria > Steroidobacterales > XN24 > XN24. The sequence goes on from NZ_JAALFH010000013.1 coordinate 11,890, forward strand.
GCGCTGCTGGCCTTCTTCCGCGACGAGTACCTGGCGGCGCCGCGCGAGACCGTGGGGATTTCCGCCGTACCGGGCGGGCGCGACTACTATCGCGAGCTGGTGCGCTACCACACCACCCGCGACATGACCCCCGAGCAGGTGCACGAGGTCGGGCGGGCCGAGGTGGCGCGCATCCGCGCCGAGATGGAGAAGGTGATCGCGCAGACCGGCTTCGAGGGCAGCTTCGCCGAGTTCCTGCAGTTCCTGCGCACCGACCCGCAGTTCTACGCCCGGAGCGAGGCAGAGCTGCTGATGCACGCGGCCTGGATCGCCAAGCGGGCCGACGACCAGATGCCGCGTTTTTTCCGCAACCTGCCGCGGCTGCCCTACGGCGTGCGGCCGGTGCCGGCGTCGATGGCGCCGAACTACACCACCGGCCGCTACTGGCCGGGCGACCTCGAAGGCGGCGTGGCCGGCGGCTACATGGTGAACACCTACGCGCTCGACCAGCGGCCGCTGTACGAGCTGCCGGCGCTGACGGTGCACGAGGGCGTGCCGGGGCATCACCACCAGTTCTCGGTCTCCCAGGAGCTCGAGGGCGTGCCCGAGTTCCGCCGCCAGAGCTATATCACGGCCTACGGCGAGGGCTGGGGCCTCTACACCGAGTACCTGGCCATCGACATGGGGCTGTACACCACGCCCTACGAGCACTTCGGCCGGCTGACGTTCGAGATGTGGCGCGCCTGCCGGCTGGTGATCGACACCGGTATCCACTGGTACGGCTGGACCGTCGAGCAGGCCGAAGCCTGCCTGCTGGAGAACTCTGCGCTGGCGCCCCACAACGTCCGCACGGAGGTCGCGCGTTACATCGCCTGGCCGGGCCAGGCCCTGGCTTACAAGATCGGGGAGCTGCTCATCCGCCGGCTGCGTTCCGAGGCCGAGGTTGCGCTGGGCGCGGATTTCGATATCCGCGCTTTCCACGACCACCTGCTGGGCGAGGGCGGCATGCCGCTGTCGGCGCTGGAGGCGCGGATGCAGGCGTGGATTGAAGAGCAGGAAAAGAATTAACAACCGGCGCCGGGCACGCGGGAGTTATTATTTAATTCACGCGTGCCCGGCCTGTTACGGCAGCCGTGTTATTCCTGGGTCTGCGCCCAGCCCTCGACCGTCTCCGAGCCGTGCTCGGCCTTCCACGCTTTCAATATCTTGTGGTTGGCGCCGCGGGTCTTGACCACCTCGCCCGTGACCGGGTTGGTGTAAATCTTCAGCCGGCGGCGGCGGCGCTTGCGCACCGGGCCCGCGGCCTTGGCCCGGCCGCCCCCGGCGCCCTTGCCGGGGCCGCGCCCGCCCTTCAGGTCGAACAGCTCGGCCAGCACCGTGGCCGGCCGGTTGTGCTTCTTCAGCAGCGCCTCGATCTCTTCCCGCAACTTCAGGTCGGTCTTCAGTTCCTTGTCGTTCTCGAGGGCCTTGAGTTCTGCCGTGAGCTTGGCGAGCCTCGCTTCCTTGGCGCGTAGTTCTTTTAATTTCTGCGACATTTTCAAGTTATCACCCGGTTAATATCCACGCATTAATAAAAATTACATGCAGCGGCGATGAAAATAACATCTTCGATAATTAGGGACAATAAATAGATATTCCCGCGGCCGGCTGGTCGGGGACCAAGGCCCTGGCGCCGCCTTAATCATTCCGTAACACCGGCCTGTTTCAATGTTCCGCGTTTTGCGCCGGGGCTGTTCCGGCGCGCCACCAGGATCGAGAGAATGAAGACCAGGTACCTGCTCCTTCCCGGCGCTGCCGCGCTGACCCTGTTCGCCCTGCCCGCCGTCGCCGGCGACATCACCGGCCGGGTGGTCGACGAGGCCACCGGCCGCCAGCTGGCCGGCGCCGCGATCACCGTTAACCCGGGCAACATCCGCGCCGTAGCGGACGCGGCCGGGCGCTATCGCGTGCGCAACCTCGCCGAGGGCACGTATGACATCCAGGTCCGGTCCTCGGGCTACGAATCGGTGACGCTGAACGTCGCGGTGCCGGCCACCGGCGTCGTCGAGCGTCCCGTCGCGCTGGCCGCCGCCGGGCCGATGGAAGAGGTCGTGGTGACCGGCTTCCGCGCCGCCCAGCTGGACTCGATCCAGGACAAGCGTTATGCGGACGTGATCCGCGATTCGGTCACCTCCAACGACGTGGGCAAGCTGCCCGACCGCAACGCGGCCGAGGCGCTGCAGCGCGTCCCCGGCGTGTCGATCACCATTGACCAGGGCGAAGGCCGCTATGTCTCCGTGCGCGGTATCGACGCGGCGCTGAACAACGTGACCATCGACGGCGCGATCATCGGCGCGCCCGAGAGCGACCGCCGCATCGCGCTGGACACCATCCCGTCCAACGTGCTCGCCAGGCTCGAGGTCACCAAGACGGTAACGCCGGACATGGACGGCAACGCCGTGGGCGGCTCCGTGAACCTGGTGACCCCGAGCGCCTTCGATCTGCGCGAGGGTGAGCGCGGCGAAGTGGCTGCCGAGTACGGCTACTACGACATGAACGGCGAGAGCCCCTTCGGCGTGAGCGCGAGCTGGGGCGATCTGTTCGGGCCGGATGAGCAGTTCGGCGTGCTCCTGAGCGCGAGCCACTCGGAGCGCGAGTTCGAGTCGGAGAACGTGCAGGGCGGCAACATCTGGGAAGAAGAGGGCGACTTCTTCGTGCCCGAAGAGCTCGTGCTGCGCGACTACACGCTCGAGCGCGTGCGTACCAGCGTGGTGGCCAACCTCGAATGGCAGCCGCGCGACGGCACGCGCGTCTACCTGCGCAACATCTGGAACGAGTTCCGCGACACCGAGCAGCGGCTCGAGACGCTGTGGGACTACCGCAACGGCGACTTGATCGACCAGACGCCGATTTCCGGCACCTTCACCGAGGGCGAGGGCGAGCGGGCCTCCAAGGACCGCCGCGAGGAACAGTCGATCTTCAACAGCACCCTCGGCGGCGAATTCCTGCTGGGCAGCTGGACCGTGGAGGCTGCCTATACCTTCGGCAAGGCCGAGCAGGACACGCCCTACGACGAGGAATGGAAGTTCGCCCTGGCCGACGTGCTGCCGATGACCTACGATACTTCGAGCTTCTTCTTCGATGTCGACGCCGGGCCGGAGTTCGACGAGCCGGCCAACTTCGAGTTCGACGAGCTCGAGGTCGCCAACCAGATCGTCGAGGAAGACCTCAATGCCCTGCGGCTGGATTTCCGCCGCGACTTCACCTTCGACCAGCGCCCGGCCTACCTCAAGTTCGGTGGCAAGTTCACCGGGCGCGAGAAGACCAGCGACGAGACCGCGATCGTCTACGACGGCTTCGACGGCGACCTGACGATGAGCGGCCTCAGCCGGCCGGGCAAGCGGGGCTTTTTCTGCGACCAGCGCTGCTACAACATCGGCCCCGCGATCGACCACCAGGCGGCCAACGCCTTCCTGGCGGCCAATCTCGGCAGCTTCGAGATCAGCGATGACGACAGCCGCGAAAAAAGCGCCGAGTCCGACTTCGTGGTCGAAGAGGACGTCACCGCCGGCTATCTCATGGGTGGCATCGACTACACCAACCTCTGGCTGGTCGGCGGCGTCCGCGTCGAGCGCACCGATATCGACTCCCAGGCCCCGGACATCACCTTCGAGGACGGCGACCTGGCCGCGGACCTGCCCACGCGGTTCGGCAGCAACAGCTACACCAACTGGCTGCCGGGCCTGCAGGCGCGCTGGGCCGCGCGCGAGGACGTGGTCGTCCGCGCCGCCTGGACCAACACCATCGGCCGCGCCAACTACGAGGACCTGGCGCCCTTCCGCATCTTCGAGGTCGACCCGGTGGACGTGGACGTCTTCGAGGGCTCGGTCGAGGAGGGCAACCCGGACCTGGATCCGCTGGAGTCGATGAACTGGGACGCCTCGGTGGAATGGTACCCGGCCGGCGGCGGCCTGGTGGCGCTGGGCTTGTTCTACAAGGATATCGAGAGCCCGATCTACACCCAGGTCACGGAGCTGGAGAACACGGACTTCGAGGGCCGTTTCTTCAGCGAGCTCGAGCTCAGCCGGCCGGAGAACGCCGACAGCGGCGAGATCCTCGGCATCGAGCTCAACTACCAGAAGCAGTTCACCGGCCTGCCGTCGCCCTTCAGCGGCTTCGGCGTGGCGCTGAACTACACCTTCACCGACAGTGAGGCGACGGTGTTCGGCCGCGACGACAAGCTGCCGTTCTTCCTGCAGTCGGACCATCTCGCGAACTTCGCGTTGTTCTACGAGAAGCGCGGCTTCGAGTTGCGCGCCGCGGTGGCTTACCGCAGCGAGTACCTCGACGAGGTCGGCGAGGACCGCGACAGCGACCTGTACGTCGACGCCCGCACGCAGGTGGACCTGAAGGGCAGCTACGACTTCGGCAACGGCCTGACGGCGTCGCTCGAACTGCTCAACGTGACCGACGAGCCGCTGCAATTCCTCAGCGGCGGGCGCTCGGACCGGCTGGCGGAGAACGAGTTCTACGGCTGGAGCGCCATCGCGGGCCTCAAGTACCGCTTCTGAGCGGCGCCAGGGCCAGGGACGGCACCGGCCGGTGAGGTTGCTTCGACGAGG
>NZ_JAALFH010000004.1 GCF_011058255.1 Thioalkalivibrio sp. XN8
GCCGCGCCGCCTGCGCAGCCGCGGCGGCCGCCCGTGGCACGAAGGCGAGTTGCTATTGGAACGCGGGCCGGAGCGCATCGAGACCGGCTGGTGGGACGGGCCGGGCATCGCGCGCGACTACTGGGTGGCGCGGACGCCGGCCGGCGCCCGGCTGTGGGTGTTCCGGGAGCGCCCGGACGGCACGAATGCCCGGCCGCAGTGGTTCCTGCACGGGGTGTTCGGATGAGCGCGCCGGCCTACGCGGAGCTGCACTGCTGCTCCAACTTCAGCTTCCTGCGCGGCGCCTCGCACCCGGCCGAGCTGGTCGAGCAGGCCGCTGCACTCGGCTACACGGCGCTGGCCCTGACCGACGAGTGCTCGGTGGCCGGCGTGGTGCGGGCCTGGGAGGCGGCGCGCGAACATGGCTTGAAGCTCATCATCGGCAGCGCGTTCCGGCTCGAGGACGGCCTTGAGCTGGTGCTGCTGGCGGCCGATCGCGAAGGCTACGGCCGCCTGTGCCGGGTGATCACGCGCGGCCGGCGGGCGGCGAACAAGGGCGAGTACCGCCTCGAGCGCGCCGATCTCGTCGATGAGTCGGGGCAAGGGCTGCCGGGCTGCCTGGCGCTGTGGCTGCCCGGCGCGGCGCCTGCGGAAGAAGAGGGTCGCTGGGTCGCCGAGCGGTTCCCGGGCCGGGCCTGGCTGGCGGTCGGGCTGTTCGCCGGCGGCGACGATGCCGCGCGCCTGGCCGAGCTGGAGGCGCTGGGCGAGCGCCTCGGCCTGCCATTGGTTGCCGCCGGCGACGTGCACATGCATGTCGCGGCGCGCCGCCCGTTGCAGGACCTGGTGACCGCCATTCGCCTCAACACCCCGCTGCAGGCGCTCGGCCGGCGGCTGTTCCCCAACGGCGAGCGCCACCTGCGCCCGCGCGAGCGGCTGGCGCGGCTGTACCCGCCGGCGCTGCTGGCCGAGAGCATCGCCATTGCGGAGCGGTGCCACTTCACCCTGGACGGTCTCGATTGGCAATACCCGGCCGAGCTCGTTCCTGCGGGCCATACGCCGTCCTCCTGGCTGCGCCGGCTGACGCAGGAGGGCATGGCACGACGCTGGCCGGACGGTGCACCCGAGGCGGTGCGCCAGGTCGTCAACCGCGAGCTGGCGTTGATCGAGGAGCTCGGCTACGAGGCTTACTTCCTCACCGTGCACGACATCGTCCGGCACGCCCGCAGCCTCGGCATCCTGTGCCAGGGCCGCGGCTCGGCGGCCAACTCGGCGGTGTGCTTCGCGCTGGGGATTACCGAGGTCGACCCGGCGCGCATGTCGGTGCTGTTCGAGCGCTTCATCTCCAAGGAACGCAACGAGCCGCCGGACATCGACGTGGACTTCGAGCACGAGCGGCGCGAGGAGGTCATCCAGTACATCTACACGAAGTACGGCCGCCACCGCGCCGCGCTGGCGGCCACGGTGATCCGCTACCGGCCGCGCAGCGCCCTGCGCGACGCCGGCAAGGCGCTGGGCCTGGCGCCGCTGCAGTGCGACGCGCTGGCCAAGTCCATGCACTGGTGGGACGGCCGGGAGATCGCGCCGGAGCGGGTGCGCGACGCCGGCTTCGATCCCGACAACCCGGTGATCGCGCGCGTGCTGGCGTTGGCGCGGCAGCTGGTCGGCAGCCCGCGCCACCTGTCCCAGCACGTCGGCGGCTTCGTCATCGCTGACGGCTGCCTGGAGGCACTGGTGCCGGTGGAGAACGCCGCCATGCCCGAGCGCACCGTGATCCAGTGGGACAAGGACGACCTCGACGCCGTCGGCATGATCAAGGTCGACGTGCTCGGGCTGGGCATGTTGAGCGCCATCCGCCGCAGCTTCGGCTTGATCGAGAACTTCCGCGGCCGCCGCTGGACGCTGGCCACGGTGCCGGCCGAGGACCCGGCGGTGTACGACATGATCTCGGACGCCGACACCATGGGCGTGTTCCAGATCGAGTCGCGCGCCCAGATGGCCATGCTGCCGCGCCTCCGGCCGCGCTGCTTCTACGACCTGGTGATCGAGATCGCCCTCATACGCCCGGGCCCGATCCAGGGCGACATGGTCCATCCCTACCTGCGAAGGCGGAACGGCGAGGAGCCGGTCAGCTACCCGAGCGAGGAGGTCCGCCAGGTGCTCGAGCGCACCCTCGGCGTGCCGATCTTCCAGGAGCAGGTGATGCAGCTCGCCATCGTCGCCGCCGGCTTCAGCGCCGGCGAGGCCGACCAGCTGCGCCGCGCCATGGCCGCCTGGCGGCGCAAGGGCGGGCTGGGGCCGTTCGAGGACCGCCTCATCGAGGGCATGCGCGCGCGCGGCTACACCGAGGACTTCGCCCAGCGCATCTTTCGCCAGATCACCGGCTTCGGCGAGTACGGCTTCCCCGAGTCGCATTCCGCCAGCTTCGCGCTGCTGGTCTACGTCTCGGCATGGCTCAAGCGCCACGAGCCGGCCGCCTTCCTGTGCGCGCTCATCAACAGCCAGCCGATGGGCTTCTACGCGCCCTCGCAGCTGGTGCAGGACGCCCGCCGCCACGGCGTCGAGGTACGGCCGGTGGACGTTGCCGCCAGCGACTGGGACTGCACGCTGGAACCCGGCGAAGATGGCGAGCCGGCGGCGCGGCTGGGGTTGCGGCTGGTGGCGGAATTGTCCACCAGTGGCGCGGAGCGACTGGTGGCGGCGCGATGCGAGCGGCCCTTCGCCAGCGTGGACGACCTGGCGCGCC
>NZ_JAALFH010000014.1 GCF_011058255.1 Thioalkalivibrio sp. XN8
CTTCAGCCTATGGGGATTTCCCAGTATCGCCTGGCGAAGGAAATCAGCGTGCCGCAGCGGCGCATTGGTGAGATCGTACACGGCAAGCGGTCAATTACTGCGGACACTGCACTGCGACTTGGTAGGTACTTTGGCATGGAAGCGCAGTTCTGGCTGAACCTGCAGACGCGTTACGACTTGCTACGCGCGGAGGAAGAATTGGACGAGCGACTTGATAA
>NZ_JAALFH010000015.1 GCF_011058255.1 Thioalkalivibrio sp. XN8
GTGCCGCCCACCTGCACCGGCCGGCCGGCCGCGGGATCGAGCGGAATAGCGTAGGTCCGCGCCGGCGCATCCGCCGGCGGCAGCTCGAGCGGCCGCTCGACGGCGCGCGGCGACTGCGCCGGGCCATCGAGCAACCAGGGAATGACGATGATGCCGAGCGCCACAATGACGGTGGCGCCGACGATGCGCTCCTTCAACTGCCGATTCATACCAGGATCGTCGGTGGGCCGGCGCTAGCGGGTCTGGGGGGCGCAGTATAACCCAGCCACTCCAAGGCCGGGCCCACGGTGTGAAACGAACCGCACACCACGATGCGGTCGCCCGGGGCGGCCGCCCGGCGGGCCAGTTCGCAGGCTTCAGCCACCGACGACGCCTCGGCCCGGGGCGGCGCCGGCAGGCGCTCGGCGAGCGCCGCGGCCGAGAGCCCGCGCGGCGGCTCGAGCGAGGCCAGGAACCAGCCGTCGACCTGCGGCGCCAGTGCGGCGGCGACGCCGCCGGCATCCTTGTCGCCGAGCATGCCCAGCACGCACCAGGTGCGCCCCGTGCCGGGCGCCGCGGCCAGCGCGCCGGCCAGCATGGCGGCGGCGGCGGGATTGTGGGCCACGTCCAGCCACCATTCCACCGGCCCTGGCACGCGCTGCAGGCGGCCGGCCAGCCGAATCCGGCCGATCGCCTCGGCCGCGTCGGCCGCCGCCAGGCGCGGCTCCAGGGCGGCAAAGGCCGCGATGGCGCTGGCCGCGTTGTCGCGCAGCGCCGGGGCCGGCAGCGGGGCGAGCGGGAGGCCCGCGAGCACGCGCCGGTCGTCATGCCAGCGCCACTGCTCCCCCTGCTCGTCCCAGTCGAAATCCACCCCCAGGCGCAGCGCGCCGGCGCCGGCGGCGGCCAGCAGCGTGGCGGGCGGGTCGCGCTCGCCGATCACCGCCGGCTTCCCGGCGCGGAAGATCCCGCCTTTCTCGCGGCCGATGCTCTCCCGGTCGGGCCCGAGCCATTCCATGTGGTCGAGGCCGACGCTGGTCACGATGGCGGCGTCCGCCGCCACCGCGTTGACCGCGTCCAGCCGCCCGCCCAGGCCGATCTCCAGCACGGCGGTCTCCACCGCCCGGCGCCGGAAGATCTGCAGCGCCGCGGCGGTGCCGAACTCGAAATAGGTCAGGGGGACGTCGCCGCGCGCCGCCTCCACCGCCTCGAAGGCGCTGACCAGGGCGGCATCGTCCACCTCCTCGCCGTCGATGCGCACGCGCTCGTTGTAGCGCAACAGGTGGGGCGAGGTGTAAGCGCCGGTGCGCCGGCCCGAGACCATGGCGAGCGCCTCGAGGGCGGCGACGCAGCTGCCCTTGCCGTTGGTGCCGCCGACGATGAACACCTGGGGCGCCGGCCGGGTCAGCTCCAGGCGCTCGAGCACGGTCCGGATCCGCTCCAGGCCGAGCTCGATGGTCGCCGGATGCAGTTGCTCCTGCCAGGCCAGCCACTCGGCCAGGGTGCGGCGTGCCAAGTCAGGCCTGCGCCGCTTCTTCCCGGAGCGGACGACCCGTCAGCATCGACAGCAGCCGGGCAATGGTCGGGCGCAGCTCGCGGCGATCCACGATCATGTCGAGCGCGCCGTGCTGCAGCAGGAATTCGCTGCGCTGGAAGCCCTCCGGCAGGGTCTCCCCGACGGTCTGCTGGATGACGCGCGGGCCGGCAAAACCGATCAGCGCCTTCGGCTCCGCGATGTTGACGTCGCCGAGCATCGCCAGGCTGGCCGACACCCCGCCGGTGGTCGGGTCGGTCATGACGGAGACGTACGGCATGCCGGCCGCGGCCAGCCGCCGCAGCGCCGCCGCCGTCTTGCTCATCTGCAGCAGCGAATACAGGCCCTCCTGCATGCGGGCGCCGCCGCTGGCGGCAAAACACACCAGCGGCATGCGCTGGTCGGCGGCGGTCTCGGCGGCGCGGCGGAACCGCTCGCCGACGACCGAGCCCATGGAGCCGCCCATGAAGCCGAACTCGAAGGCGCAGGCCGCCAGCCGCAGGCCCCGCAGCGTGCCGGTCACGGCGACCAGGGCATCCTGCTCGCCGGTCGCTTTCTGGGCCTGGAGGATGCGATCGCGGTAGCGCTTGCTGTCACGGAACTTCAGCGGGTCCTCGGGCTGCAGCGACTGGCCGAGCTCCCGGCCCGAGCCGGGATCCAGGAACTGCTGGAGGCGCTCGCGGGCGCCGATGCGCATGTGGTGACCGCACTTGGGGCAGACATGCAGGCTCCGCTCCACCTCCGGCCGGTACAGCACCGCGTCGCAGGCCGGGCACTTGGTCCACAGGCCCTCGGGCACGGAGCGGCTGCGGCCCTGGGTGCCGCCCTCGGTCTTGATGCGTGAGGGCATCAACTTGTCGAACCAGCTCATGCGCGCTCCCGGCGATGGTTGGGCCGATGATAAACGAAACCGTTCATGCCGGCGGACCCGGGAGCTCGGCCTCGGGCTGGGCCAGCAGGTCGCCGTAGTCGACCCGCACCAGGTAGAGCCCGGCAGCCGGCGCCGTGGCGCCGCCCTGGCATCGGTCCCGGCCCGCCAGGACTTCGGCCACCCAGGATGCCGGCGCCTCGCCGCGGCCGACCACCGCCAGCGTGCCGACGATGTTGCGCACCATGTGGTGCAGGAAAGCGTTCGCCGTCACGTCGACCCGGAGGAAGGGGCCGCATCGCGTGACGGCCAGGCAGTCCAGGCGCCGCATCGGCGTGCGCGACTGGCACTCGGCGGCCCGGAAGGCCGAGAAATCGTGCTCGCCCAGCAGCTGCTGCCCCGCCCGGTGCATGGCGGCGGCGTCCAGGGGGCGGTGCACCCACCAGGCCCGGTCGCGCCACAGCGCCGGGCGCGCCTCCCGGTTCAGCACCAGGTAGCTGTAGCTGCGTTGCACGGCCGAGAAGCGCGCATGGAAGCCCTCCGGCGCCGGCTTCGCCCAGCGCAGCGCGATCCCCGGCGGCAGCGCCGTGTTGGCACCCAGCACCCAGGAGCGGGGGGCGCGGCGCGCGCGGGTGTCGAAATGGGCCACCTGGCCGGTGGCGTGCACGCCCGCATCGGTGCGGCCGGCGCCGGTGACGGCCACCGGCTCATCCGCCACCTGCGACAGGGCCTGCTCGAGGGCGGCCTGCACGCTGGGACCATCCTTCTGGGCCTGCCAGCCGAGCAGCCCGCAGCCGTCGTACTCGACGCCCACCACGATCCGCTGGCAGCCGGGCGCCAGCTCATTCACAGCTGGCTGCCGAGGAAGCAGGCGAGCACACCCAGAGCCAGCCACGCCCAGTCACGCACGCCCGGCGGGCCCAGTTCCGGCAAGCCGGCCGTCTCGGGCAGCTGCACCGCCTGCGCCTCGATGTCGCGCACCAGCACGGCCGCCGCCTCGCCCCAGCCGGCCGGACCCGCCCGGCGGCCGGCGGCCGCCGCGGCGACCCGCTCGGCAGTTTGCGGCACGGCCTCGAGGGTCAGCGCCAGCCGCTGGGCGAACGTCTCCACGTCGACCCCGAGCCGGGCGAGGGGACGCAGCAGGGCCACCAGTCCGGCCGCCATGTAGACGGCGCCGGTGTGGCGCCGCAGGAGTTCCACCGCGATCACCAGCACCAGGAGCACGCCGCTGCGCCGCAGCGCCAGGTCGAGTTCGCTCCACGACGGCAGCCACGGATTGCCCGCAGGGCCCGGCTCGGGCGCCACCCAGAGGTAGATGATCACGATCGAGAGCAGCAGCCAGCGGATGCGGCGGGCCGCCTTCAGGACCCCGGCCAGCATCTCGCGGCCGCCGGCGGCCGCGGCCAGCAGCAGTACCAGCAGGGTGAGTGCCACGGCGGCCAGGGAATAACGGAACAGCAGGCCGGCGAGCACCAGCAGCAGCAGGATGCGGAACGCCGGATGGAACCCCGTCGGCGCCTGGGCCGGCGGGGCGCTTCCGTCACCGGCGGGCATGGCTCAGCTCAGGCCATCGAGCAGCTGGCGCGCTTCCTCCTGCTGCGCCTCGTCACCCTCAGCCGCCACCTCCTCGAGGATGCTGCGCGCGCCGTCGGGATCGCCCATGTCGATGTAGGCCCGCGCCAGGTCCAGCTTGGTGCCGATCTCGTCGACTTCCTCCGTCGGCAGCACGGCCGTGTCTTCCGGCGCCTCCGGCTCCGGGGTCGCGAGGCCCGGGGCGAGCTGCGTCGCGTCGTCCTCACCGACCTCCCTGCCTGCCGCGCCCACCTCGGCCTCCAGCACCTGGGTGAGGTCGTCGAGGTCGAGGCTGGTGTCGATGGGCAACTCGGCCGTTTCGTCCCCGCTGAAGCCCTCGAACTTCCGCACCATGGTCTGCTCGGATTCCTCGTCGTCCTCAAGGGCCACCTGCAGCCCCATGATGGTCGGCTCGTCGTCGGTGCCGATACGCGGCCCCCGGTCAAGCATGGTCTCGTCGCCCTGGTCCTCGACCTCGAAGCCGGCCGGCCCGGAAAATGTCGGATCCTCCTCCTCGAGGCCGAGCGCTTCGCTGCGCTGGGTCGGGTCCTGGGTTTCCCGCGGCAGGTCGGAGACATCCATCACCATGGTGCCCTCGTCCTCGGACTCGGCCGCCGCTGCGCCCTCTTCCTCCAGCTCGTCCGGGGCCTGCTCGGCGAGATCCTCGAGGGCGAACTCGCCCGAGGCGCCGAGATCGAGGTCGAGCCCCAGCTCTTCCAGGTCCAGTTCGGCGGACTGCTCGATCGTCGGTTCCAGCGCCCGCTGCTCCTGCGTGTCGCCGCCGACCGAAACGACCGACTCGTCGCCGCCCGCGAAGTCCTCTGCCGCCTCGCCGACGTCGAAATCGACCCAGCTGCCGGAGGACCCGGTATCGGTGGCCCCGGCCGGCGCCTCGAGTCCCGCCTCGCCCAGGTCGAGGTCCACGGCGACGTCGCCGCCGCCCTCGAACAGCTGCTCGCCCGGGCAGATCTGCCGGCCCATGATGGCGATCTTGGGCCAGTCGGCTTCCGCCTCCGGGCCGCCGGTTTCGCGAATGGACTGCGCCTGCGCCAGGAATTCCTGCGCGTTGCCCCAGACGAAACAGATGTCGATCAGCTTGCGCCGCAGGTCGTAACGATCCGGCTCGTGCGCGATCGCCTTCTTGACGATCTCGGCCGCCTGGTCGTACAGCCCGTAGGCCATGTGGAAGTCGGCTTCGGCCAGCGGGTCGGACTGGTCGAGATTGATGCCGGCCTCACTGGCGATCGTATCCTCGAAGGGATACTGGTAATCCTCCCGCAGCCCCGCCTCCGAGCCGGGCTCACGCTGCGGCAGGGGCGCCTTGCGCTCGGCGGGCGCCTCGGCCTCGGGCTTGGATTCCTCGACCTGGATGGCACCCTCGCCCGTCGCGGGGCGGGGGCTCACCTTGGCCGCGGCGGCGCCGCCGACGCCGAGCTGCGCGCCGGTCGGCTCCATCGCTTCCCAGGTGCCCGTCTCGGCCAGTTCCTCCTCGATGGAGCGCTCTTCTTCCCGTCGCTTCCGCACGAAGATCAGCGCGGCGACCAGGGCGACGGCCAGGACCAGCCACAGCCAGAAGGCGCCCAGCCAGCCGAGCACCCGCTGGACCAGCGTCGGCTCGGGCTGCACCGGCGCGGCAACCGGGGCCACGGGCTCCGGCTCCGCCGCGGCCGGGGGTTCCGGCTCGGCGGCGACCGGGGTCTCAGGCTCGGCGGCGACCGGGGTCTCGGTTTCGGCGACCGGCTCGGCGACAGGCGGCGTGACCGCCGCGTCCCCAGGCTCCGCCGGGACCTCGGTCCCCGGCGCGGTTTCGAGCTCCGCCAGTCGCGCCTGCAGGGCCGCGATCTCGGCGTCCTTCAACTCCATCATGCGGCGGGTTTCCGCCAGCTCGCCGCGGAGCTCCTCGACCGCCTCGAGCACCTGGCCCGAGGGCCCGGCAGCGGGCACGCCCGCGGGGGCGTCCGGCGTGGTCGCCGCAGCACGCTGCGCCGCCGTCTCCGGCGGCACAGTTTCGGCCGGCGGGGCCAGCTCCAGCCGGCGCTCGGTCTCACCCGCCGGCGCAGCGGCCCGGGCTTCCCAGCTCTCGGTCTGGCGGCGCACTTCGGCAGTGGCCTGGCGCGCCGTCGTGCCGGCCATCTGCGCGCGGCTCGGTACCCGCAGGATGGCGCCGGCACGCAGGCGGTTGATATTGCCGTAGAAGGCCTCGGGGTTGGCCTCGTACAGGGCGACCATCACCTGGTTGGTGGTCAGGGCCGGATCGGGCCGGACGCGCTGGGCGATCCCCCACAGGGTCTCGTTGCGCTGGACCGCGTACTCCGTGCCGTAA
>NZ_JAALFH010000016.1 GCF_011058255.1 Thioalkalivibrio sp. XN8
CGGCTCTGCCGCTGCCGGCGGCGGCGGAGGCGCGCCAGCTGGCCCGCAGCCTGCGACGCATCCTGTCCCGCGAAGTCGGCATCGTCCGCAGCGATCGCGGGCTGGCAGCGGCCGCAGTGCGGCTCGAGTCCCTGCAGTCCCGGGCCGAGGCGCTGTTCCGGGCACACGGCCCCGCCCCCGCGCTGCTGGAACTGCGGCACCTGGCCTCCGTCGGCCTGCTGGTGGCCCGCAGCGCCCTGCTGCGCCCGGAGAGCCGCGGCGTGCACTACAACCGCGATCATCCCGAGCCGGGTTCGCACGCCATGAGCACCGTGCTGCAGCCACAGTCCGCCGCGCTGCTGGTCGACCCGCGCGCCGTCGCCTGACCGCGCCCCGCGCGCCCGCCCCTCACGCGCCGGCGACGTTTGCGCTAGGCTCAGGCCCCGGATGCATTCTTGGGGGGGAACCGCGATGAGCACACTGAACGAGACTGAACAGCCGGCGGCGCAGGCGAAGAACCGCGCCGAGCGACTCGGCGACCGGCTGGTGAGCGCCTTCCAGCTCGTGGCGCTGTTCGTGATCGGGGCGGCGATCTTCTGGTCCGCCGCGGCCTTCGTGCTGGAGATGATCGCCGCGCGCGAGGCCACCCTGCACGACATCCTGCTGCTTTTCATCTACCTCGAGCTGGGCGCCATGGTCGGTATCTACTTCCGCACCGACGAACTGCCGGTGGAATTCCTGCTCTACATCACGATCACGGTGATGACGCGGAAGCTGATCAGCGCCGAGGAGCTGAGCGAGTCGCGCATCCTCGTGACCACCGGCGCGGTGCTGATCCTGGCGGTCGCCGTGCTGCTGCTGCGCTACGGCGCGCATCGCTTCCAGTCGTCCTCGAGCCGGGCGGCCGAGCCCATCGACCTCGAGCCCTAGAACAGGCGCAGCAGCACGAGGTGCGTCGGCACGAACACCAGCAGCAGGAAGCTCAAGTAAAGGAGCAGCAGGTAGGTCGCCGGACGGACGCGATGCTGCACCATCGCCGGGCCGAACACCCAGTTGATGTTTTTCTCCTTGCTGCTGAAGATGCGGCTCAGCGCCAGGATCACCGCCCCGGCGATCACGGACCAGAACAGTGACTCCGGCGGATAGCCGTAGGCCGCCACCAGCCAGACCAGCACCAGCGGCAGCGGCACGTGGAACAGCGAAACGGTCCGCAGCCAGCGCGGGATGGAGGGATCGAACATGTATTCCGTCAGCCCGGTGATCCGGCGGCGCAACAAGAGGCGCGACGCGTAGTCCACGTTCCACAGGATCTCGGGCAGCAGCGCCATGCAGGCCAGCACCCCCGCCAGGAGGCCGCTTTCCAGCCACATCGCAGGCACGGCGCCGATGAACGCCACGTCCGAGAACCACAGGAAATTGGCCGGCCCGTGCCGCGGCCAGTAAATGATCATGAACGCCACGACCAGCACGGTGTAGACGATCTTGAACCACTCGGGAATCTCGGCCACCCGTCCTGCCCCCTCGCCGCCCTCGCGGAACACCGCCTAAGCTAACACCCGCAGGCGGCACCCCCAAGCCGGCCGGCCGCGCGCTGGCTATACTGGTTCCCCTGCCCGTCTTGCCGGATGCGAGCCCATGACCGATTTCGTACGTTTCCTGGCTGCCTGGGCCCTGGTCCACGAGAGCGCGGACGAGGGCTGGAAAGCCGCCATCGCGCGCGGCCGGGACCAGGCGCCCGGCACCGGCGGCGGGCCGGAGGATTTCGTCGATGGCCTCGCCGCCCTGGTGGACGCGGAGAAAGAGCGCCTCAAGGCGGAACTCGCTGAACGCAGCGCCGGCGACCGCCCGGCCGGCGGCGGAGGCGACGTGGCGCCACAGCTGGAGGCGCTGGTGTTCGAGCTGGCCGAGCTCCGCGGCCGGGTCGAATCCCTGCAGGCGTCGATCGACGCCCTGCTGGCGCGTTCCGGCGACTAGGCTGTGGCGCGCCGCGGCCACACCATCGCCGCCGTCGCACTGGCACGCCTGGGGCGGGCGCTGTGGCAGTCCCGCTTCGGGCTGGTGCGCGGGCACGCGCGCCGGGTGATCTTCGCCCGCCAGGCGCGTCTCGCCTGCGAGGAGCTCGGGCCGGCTTTCATCAAGCTCGGCCAGCTGGCGTCGGTGCGACCGGACGTGTTCGCCCCCGAGACGGTGTTCGAGCTGGAGCGGCTCCAGGACCGCGTGCCGCCCGTGGCTGCCGCCGCCGTGCGCGCGACCATCACGCGCGAGCTCGGCGCCCCGCCCGAGCGGCTGTTCCGGGAGTTCGACCCCGAGCCGGTGGCCACGGCCTCGATCGCCCAGGTGCATCGGGCCGTGCTGGCGCGGGACTATCGGCCCGTGAGCGGTGCGCCGCTGCCGGCCGGCACGCCGCTGGCGGTCAAGGTAGTGCGGCCGGGCGTCGCGCGGATGATCGAGGCCGACCTCGCCGTCGCGCGCCGCTGGGCGGAGCGGCTTTCGCGGCTGGGCCGGCTGGCTCGCTGGCGCCCGCGCGAGCTGCTGGACGAGTTCGGGGACACGCTGCGCAGCGAGCTGGACCTGCGCCACGAGGGCCGCGTCGCGGACCGCTTCGCGCGCGACTTCGCGGACGATCCCCTGGTCGTCGTGCCGCGGGTCGCCTGGCCGCTGACCACGCGCCGGGTGCTCACCACCGAGCTGGTCGAGGGCTGGCGGCTGAACGAGCTGGGGGCGGCGGAGCGCGCCGGGATCGACGCCCGCGGCCTGGCGGCGCACGGCGCCGAGGTCTTCATGCGCCAGGTGCTGGTGCACGGCCGCTACCACGCCGACCTGCACCCCGCCAACCTGTTCGTAACGCCCGACGGACGGATCTGTTATCTCGATTTCGGCATCACCGGCCGCACCACGCCGGCGCAGCGGATCGCCATCGCGCAGGTGCTGGTCGCTACCGTCTACGGCGACGCCGACCGGGCGCTGAAGTATTCGCGCGCGCTGGGACTCGAGATCCCGCCTGCGCGCGAGGCGGCGGTGCGCGAACGCGTCGAACGCCTGATGCGCGCGCATCTCGCCGCAGCCGACCGGGCCGACGTGCGCGGCTTCGCCCTCGGCTTCCTCGAGATGCTGGCCGACTTCCGGATTGCGATCCCGGCGGGCTACGGCCTGCTGGTGAAAGCGCTGGTTACCGTCGAGGGCGTAGCGCGCGCCATCTATCCCGATATCGACATCGTCGAGGCCGCGAAGCCCTTCGCCACCCGGCTGATCGCGGCCCAGCTGGCGCGGCCCGAGCGCCTGCGCGAGCGGCTGCCGGCCGCTCTCAAGGCGGCGCTGCAGGAGTTAGCTGCCTGAACCGGCCCATGAAGGAACCGCAATGAGACTCCTGCTGGTCCTCGTGGTCTTCGCGCTGATCTGGCTCGCTACCGCGCCGGTGCCGATCGAGCCCGTGGCCTGGGAGGCGCCGCCGGCGCCGGCGCTGGAGGGCCCCTATGCGGTGAACGACCGGCTGGCCGAGGTCCGCCGCGTCGGCCGCGGCGTCGGCGCCGGGCCCGAGGATGTCGCGGTGACAGGAAACGGCACCGTGTACGTCGGCTACGACGACGGGCGCATCGTGCGTTTCGTGCCGGGCCGGGCTGCCCCCCGGCTGTTCGCCCAGACCGGCGGCCGGCCGCTCGGGCTGGAGTTCGACGGCGAGGGCCGCCTGGTGGTCTGCGACGGCTACCGGGGACTGCTGCGGATCGACGCCGACGGTACCATCGAGGTGCTGGCCACCGCGGCCGAGGGGCTGCCTTTCGGTTTCACCAACGACCTCGACATCGCCGCTGACGGCACCATCTATTTCACCGACGCCTCGTGGAAATTCGGCCCGGCCATGAAGGCGCGCGACGACCTCCTCGAGCACGGCGGCCACGGCCGGCTGCTGCAGTACGACCCGGCGACGGGCCGGGTGACGGTGCTGCTGGACGGCCTGCAGTTCGCCAACGGCGTGGCGCTGGCGCCGGACGAGCGCTCGGTGCTGGTGGTGCAGACCGGCAGCTACAACGTCTTGCGCTACTGGCTGGCCGGCGAGCGCGCCGGCACCCACGAAGTGTTCATCGACAACCTGCCGGGCATCCCGGACGGCATCTCCAGCAACGACCGCGACGCCTACTGGCTGGCGCTGTTCACCGTCCGCAATCCGGCGCTGGACGCGCTCTCCGGCTACCCCTGGCTCCGCAAGCTGGTGTTCCGCCTGCCACAGTTCATGCAGCCCCAGCCGGCGCCGCACGCCTTCGTGCTGGGCCTGTCGCTGGACGGCGAGGTGCTGCACAACCTGCAACACGAAGGCCCGGGCAGCTTCGCGCCGGTGACCAGCGTCACGGAAGCCGGCGGCCGCCTCTACCTGGGCAGCCTGACCAAGGACGCATTCGGCGTCTTCAACCTGCCAGCGCCCTGACGGCGCCGCCGGTCCTCAGCCGCCCAGCAGGCCCGCGAACACCCCGCGGCGCCACAGCAGGAACAGCAGCACCGCCAGCGCCACCAGGAACAGCCACGCCTTCCATGGCCGCTTCTTGTCGGCGAAGGGGTCGTACAGCGAGCGCTTCGAGCCGGCGGGCAGCTCGGCCAGGCCCGTGAGGGACTCGCCGAAAGGCAGGTTGATCCGCGCCCTGGCGTTCACCGCCCAGCCATTGGCGTCGAGCAGCGGACCGAGGTTGCGCCGCCTGAGCGTGAGCCAGGCCAGCAGCATGGACGGCCCGGAGATGATCGCCACCATCGCGACCACGACCAGCGGCAGCTGCCACCAGGCAAGGCTGAACAGGCCGGCAATGGCGGCCGCCAGCGCCGTGCCGATGGCGCCCACGGCGAGGCCGATGGCGGCGAAAATGCCGGCGAACTTGGCGATGTCGAAGGGCGGCGGCGCGGCCTGCCCGCCGTCGGCCTTGGCGGCGGCACCGGCGACATTGGCTGCCGCCTTGTTTTCCATGTCCTTGTCGCGCGAGGCGGCGAACTTGCGCAGCTGGTTCTCGACCATCGCGCCGACACGACGATAGGGCGACCAGAACGCCTGGCGGATGCTGACCGGTTGCTCGACGACCTTCACCACGGTCGCCTTCCAGTCGAGCCCCTGGCGGTCGCAGAACATGCCGTTGCGCCCCGGCACCATGAGCTCGTCCACTTCGCCCCCGGTCAGTGCCGCGACGATCTCGATCGGACCGGCGCCGGCACGCACGCAGCTGCAGTACACGAGATAGCAGCCGCTGAACGGCGCCAGGGTGGCGTGCTTGGCCATGTTCGAGACGCGCATGACGAGCTCGCAGCTGCGCTGGTCGAGATACAGCGTGCCGGCCTGGAAGATCGCCTTGCTCTCGCCGCCGTAGAACTCGCTCATGGTGACGAAGTTGCGCAGCAGCGTGACCAGGTCGCGCTGGTAGCGCACCAGCCGTTCCACGGCATCGATGTTCGCCGCGGAGGCGTCCGCCTTCAGGTCGCGCTCGATCAGCGCGGCGAGGCGCTCACGGGTGTCGCCGGAGACCACTTGCTCGAGCTGCGCCAGGTCGAGATCGTGCACCTGTGTGTCGGGACGGTCCGCCATCCAGACCCGGTAGGCATCGAACTTCGCCGACAGCTCCAGCCACTCCTCCAGCGTCAACGCCTCGCGCGCGCCGAGCAGCGGCTCGATCACTTCATCGTGCAGCTGCGCCACCTGTCCCGCCCACGCCGGGTTGACGCCCTTGGCAAGCGGCAGGGGTTTGTCGGCGCCGATTTCCGCCAGCGGCAGCGCCGCGACCTCCGCGTCGCCGGCGCCGATCACGCGCTCGCCGAGCGTCCCGTAGGCCGCCACTGGCGCATTCAGCCCTTCCACGGCCCGTGGATCGAAAGCCGCGAGGCGGCAGCGCGCAAAGTAGTCGTCTACCTTGGCCCGGACGGCCTCGAAGGCGTCGGCTGCTCCGGCCGTGGCTTCGCCCAGCGGCAGGATCAGTTCAGCCGACTCGGCGGCCCCCCGGCGCCATGCCAGCACCGCCTCGACCTGCTCGAAGAAGGCGTCCAGCGTCTCAGCCGTGATCCCGGGCTCGCCGCTCCGATCCGGCACGCCGCCCTGGGTGGCGACGATGTCGCCAATGACCTTGGCCAGCGCTTCGTCGCCGGCGACCCCCGCGGGCACCACCCCGTCCCCGTTGACGTGCGTGGGCGAGAACATTTTCGTCATGTCGGCGAAGTCATCGACCGCCAGGACGCCCGCCTCCGACTTGCCGAGATAGCCGAGCACCTGCGTCGCCGCCGCCTTGAGCACCGCGCCCTCCTCGTGGCTGTCGTCGATGGCCTCGACCGGGAGCGCGCCGTCGCCGAACAGGGCTTGCGGATCCTTCACCATGCGGCAGGCCCACTGCACCGCGGCCACGATTTCCGGCACCCGGATCTGGCCGTCGCCGTCGGTGTCGAGCAGGGCCAGGGTGCGGGAATCGAACTCGAGGCCGGTGGTCGGGCAGCTCAGCGCCGTCCAGAGCTTGGGGTCGAGCTCGCCGAGGTGGCGCAGGTCCGCGCCGCTCTCGATCGACACCTGGTCGAAACCGCCGCAGCGGAAGAACCGCCAGGCATGCGTGCTGCCGGCGTTGCTGTTGTTATTCGCCATGACTTACTCCCTGATGAAATCGAGCAGGTGCAGCGAGACGGTAACGACGTGCAGCACCACTAGCGCGATCATGCCCTGTGCGGCGAGGATGTGGTAGCCGCGCCAGGCCACGGCCTCGGGAGTTCCGGCCAGCACCAGCCAGGCCACGCCCGTGAGGCCCGCCAGCAGCGTCGCCAGCAGCAGCAGCCCCTCGACCAGCGCGAACAGGCCGCCGCCCTCCGCCGTCGGCAGCTCGCCGCGGAACACGCCGCGCAGCTCGCGCAGCGTCGGGCCCATGCGTCCCGACAGCCAGGGGAAGTAAACGCGCCAGCCGCCGCGGCGGCAGCAGGCCGCAAAGTAGGTCGCGGCGAGGACCGCGGCGAGCACGCCCAGCCCGATGTGGGCATAGTCGACCCAGCCGGCGTTGCGGGGCACCTGGCGCAACATGTGGACCCATGGACTGGTCACGACCAGCCACACCACCAGCAGGGCCAGCAGGAGGTGCTGGCGGCGCCCCGTCCCGGCGCTCATGGCCGCCTCAGGCCGCCGCCAGGTCGGCGAAGCGCTGGGCGAAGCGCTCGACCTCGTCCCAGTTGGTGTACTCCGCCTTGGTCTGCGGGTCGGTCGGACCCTTGGTCAGCCACATGATGAAGCGGATGACGTTGCGGTCGAAGGCGCTGTAGCGCTGGTAGTCCAGGTCGCCGCCGAAAACGCCGAGCAGTTTCGGCTGCCACGGGCTCTTGGCGACGAAGGCCTTGGTGTAGGGGTTGGTCTCGGGGGTGTTCTTGTGCGGCTTGCGGGCCACCAGGTTGATGGAGAAGAAGCCGCTCGGCTTCGCGTCCAGCTCGGCCTTGTGCCGCTCGATGAACTCCAGCACCGCGGGATTGTGCTTGCCGTTGCGGATGGCCGCGCCGATCAGCACCGCGTCATAGCCGGCCGGGTCCGCGCCCTGCGCGGCCGGCACCAGCTCGACCTCGTGGCCGCGGCTTTCCAGCGTCGCCTTGATGCGCTCGCTGATCTTGCGGGTGTGCCCGTAAACGCCGGCATAAAGCAGCAGTGTCCTGGCCATCGTGGTCCATCCTGGCGCCAATCAGGCCTCGATTCTAGCGAATCGTCCCTGCGTCCTCGCCCGTATGTTCCACGACTCCCGGGGCGAAGTACGTCAGGCCGCGGCGCGCCCGAGCAGGGCCTCGGCCGCCGGCAGGCCGGCGCCGGCGTCCACGCCTTCTGCGCCGGCCAGGGTCGTGCCGAGCGCCTCGAGGCAGAGGCGGACGTTGTCCGGCCGCGCGGCGTAGCCCATCAGTCCGATGCGCCAGGCCTTGCCGGCCAGGGCGCCGAGACCGCCGCCGATTTCCAGGTCGAACTCGGCCAGCAGCCGCTGGCGCACCGCCGCCTCGTCCACGCCGACCGGCACGCGCACGGCATTCAGCTGCGGCAGGCGCCATGGCGCTGTCACCAGGAACTCCAGCCCCATGGCCTCGACCCCGGCGGCGAGTGCCGCGTGCATGCGCTGGTGCCGGGCCCAGCTGGCTTCCAGCCCTTCTTCGGCCAGCATCAGCAGCGATTCGTGCAGGCCGTAGAGCGCGTTGATCGGCGCGGTGTGATGGTAGGCGCGCTTGGGCGTGGCGTCGCCGCTGCCCCAGTAGCCCATCACCAGGTTGAGATCGAGGAACCAGCTCTGCACCCGGTGGGTGCGGCTGCGGATCCGCTCCACGGCGCGTGGCGAGAAGCTCACGGGCGAGAGTCCCGGCGTGCACGACAGGCACTTCTGGGAACCCGAATAGACGGCGTCCACGCCCCAGGCGTCGATCTCCACCGGGATGCCGCCCAGCGACGTGACGGCGTCCATGATCACCAGGCAGCCGTATTCATGCGCCAGGCGGCACAGCGTCTCGGCGTCCGAGCGCGCGCCGGTGGAGGTCTCGGCATGCACGAAGGCCAGCACGCTCGCCTCCGGGTGCTCCTTCAGCGCCAGCGCCACCTTGTCCACGTCCACGGGGTGGCCCCACGGGTCCTCGACCACCACCGCCGTGGCCCCGCAGCGCTCCACGTTCTCCTTCATGCGGCCGCCGAACACGCCGTTGATGCAGACGATCACCGTGTCGCCCGGCTCGACCAGGTTGACGAAAGCCGTCTCCATGCCGGCCGAGCCCGGGCCGGAGACCGGGATGGTCAGCGGGTTCTCGGTGCGGAAGGCGTATTGCAGCAGTTGCTTGAGCTCGTCCATCATCGCCACGAACTGCGGGTCGAGATGGCCGATGGTCGGCCGGCCGAGCGCCTCCAGCACGCGCGGGTGGACGTCGGAGGGGCCCGGCCCCATGAGGGTCCGGTGCGGCGGCATGAAAGGCTTGAACTGCATCCTGCTCAGGCTCCATCGATCGGGTAGTCGGGGCAGTATAATGCCGCCCATGAAAACACACCGCCACGGCGCCGCGCTGCTCGCGGCCTCCGCCCTCCTCGCCCTGCCCGCTGCGGCCGACGACGCCGCGATGCGCAGCGCCTTGGAGCCCGTGAACACCCGCGGCACCGAGGTCTTCACCTGGGACCTGGAGCAGAAGAAAAGCGGCTTCCGCGCCATGGAAGCGCTGTTCCCGGCCCGCACGGTCACCGGCGCCGCCACGCCCTCGCCGTTGCCGGCCGGCGCGCCGTTGGCGGCCTACGAGCCGGGCGGCATCCAGGCCGGGCGGCTGGCCGGCTTCATGGCGGAGGAATACGTCGCCGGGCTGATCGTGGTCCACGACGGCAAAGTCCGGCTCGAGCGCTACGGCCTCGGCCAGTCGGCGGCCGACCGCTGGACCTCCTTCTCCGTGGCCAAGAGCATCACCTCCACGCTGGTCGGCGCGGCCATCCGCGACGGCTATATCGAGGGCCTCGACACGGAGATCACGCGCTACATCGACGCCCTCGAAGGCACGGCCTACGACGGCGTCACCGTGCGCCAGCTGCTGACCATGACCTCGGGCGTGGCTTTCAACGAGGACTACGCCGATCCGGATTCCGACATCCGTCGCCTGTACCGCGAGCCGCCCGCCCCGGGGATCGACGCCTCGGTCGGCTTCATGCGCCACCAGCCGCGCGAGTTCGCGCCCGGTACGCAATGGCGCTACAAGACACCGGAAACCAACCTCGCCGGCCTGCTGGTGATGGAGGCGACCGGCAAGCCGCTGGCCGAGTACCTGGCGGAGAAGATCTGGCAGCCCTACGGCATGGAGCGCGACGCCACCTGGCTGGTCGACCACGTGGGCAACGAGCAGGGCGGCTGCTGCCTGCAGGCGACGCTGCGCGACTACGCCCGCTTCGGCCGCTTCATCCTCGACGGGGCCCGCATCGAGGGCGAGTCCATCCTGCCCGCAGGCTGGCTGGCGGCAGCCACCAGCACCCAGGCCGACACCGGCTTCCCCGGCGGCTACGGCTACCAGTGGTGGCCGCTTGGGGACGGCACCTTCCAGGCGCGCGGCATCTTCGGCCAGTTCATCCACCTAGACCCCGAGCGGCGCCTGGTCGTCGCCATCGTGGCCGCCTGGCCGGGACCGCGGGAACCGGAGCGCCGCGCTGCCCAGATCCAGCTGGCGCGCGAGATCGCCGCAGCCATCGACGCGGAGGAGAGGAACTAGGGCATGGCAGGCGCCAGCCTGCTCGCGCTGCTGGACGACATCGCCACCGTCCTCGACGACGTCGCGGTCCTCAGCAAGGTCGCCACCAAGAAGACCGCCGGCGTACTGGGCGACGACCTGGCGCTGAACGCCCAGCAGCTGACCGGAATCCGCGCCGCGCGCGAACTGCCCGTGGTCTGGGCCGTGGCCAAGGGTTCGCTGCGCAACAAGGCGATCCTGGTGCCCGCCGCACTGGCGATCAGCGCGCTGGCGCCGTGGGCAGTGCTGCCGCTGTTGATGCTCGGCGGGCTGTTCCTGTGCTACGAGGGCTGCGAGAAGCTGGCGCACAAGTTCCTGCACCGCCCCGCGGAGGACCAGGCCGAGCGTGAGGTGCTGGTGCGGGCCATGGCCGATCCGCGGGTCGACCTGGTCGCACTGGAGCAGCGGAAGATCAAGGGCGCCATCCGCACCGACTTCATCCTCTCGGCCGAGATCATCGTCATTGCGCTCGGGATCGTCGCCGCCGCGCCCTTCGGCACGCGCGTCGCGGTGCTGATCACCATCGCGCTGTTGATGACCATCGGCGTGTACGGCCTGGTGGCGGCGATCGTGAAGCTCGACGACGTCGGGCTGTACCTGTCGCAGAAAGAAGGCTCGAAGCTCGCCTCCGCGACCGGGCGCGGCATCCTGCGGCTTGCCCCCTGGCTGATGAAAGGCCTGTCGATCGCGGGCACGGCCGCCATGTTCCTGGTCGGCGGCGGCATTATCGTGCACGGCATCGGGCCGCTGGAGCACTGGGGCCATGCGCTGGCGAACTACCTCGGCGGCGCCGGATTCCTCGCGCCGCTGCTGTTCAATGCGATCGTGGGGATCTTGGCCGGGGCGATCGTGCTCGCGACGGTCACCCTGGTCCGACGGCTGCGCGCCGCGTCCCGGGGCGGCTACCAGCGATAGCCGGCGGCAAGCTCGACGAAGGTCGCTTCGCCGACCCCCTGGTCGACCACCGCGCCGGTGTCGTCCTCCAGCCGGTGGCGGCGCTCGAACTCGAGCCCGGCCCGGGTGGTGAGGAAGAGGCCGCCCGCCGTCTGCCAGCGCAGCTTGGCGCCGGCCCGCCAGGCGCGGACCTCGTAATCGAAGCTCGCCCCGTCGCGCTCGTCGCTGACCACGTGCCAGCGCGCGCCGGCCGGCGCGACCTCGCCGCCGACCTCGACGCCGCGGGCGACCTCCAGCATGGTCCGCGTGACGGGCCAGCCGAGCTCCAGCCGAAACCCCTCGTGCTCCCGCAGCAGGGCCAGCACGGGATAGGCCTGTTCCGTGCCGAAGGCGTCGTCATAGGCCACCCCCGCGCGCCAGCCCCAGCCGGCGCCTGCCGGCGCGTGTTCCCGCAACACCCGCCCGTGCAGCATCAGGTCATCGGCGCTCCCGCGTGACCAGAGTTCCTTGAAGACGTTCGACGAAGCGGCAATCACCGGCCGGAGCTCGCCCGACCAGGCCATCGGCCCGTCGCCCCGCCAGGCCAGCGGCACTTCGAGGCGGTGCAGGTCGCGATTGCGCGTCGGCAGGCCGGTGTATTCGAAGCGCTGGTAGGCGTAGTCGAGCGCCCAGCGGAAATCGCCGTGGGACAGCCGCCGCGTCGCCGCGTGGAAGGCGATGCGGTTCTCGGCGCCCGACAGGCGCGCGGCGCCGAAATCGGCCGTGGCCAGGGCGCCGCGCGTGTATTCGAAAGACGGCGCCGGAGGCGGCATGGCGGTCGCGGCCACGGGCACGGAAGCGAACAGGACCAGCGTGGCGCCCACGACGCTGGCGATGCATCTGGTAGTGGACGGTCGGCTGGTCATCGGTCCTCGCTCCGCGCCAGGCCCCATGTTCCACGGAATGCACGGGCCGGGCAAACGGCAGGCGACCCTGCCGCCAGGGCCCGCGGGACGAGGCAAGCCTCGCCCCGCGGCCTGGCGCAGTACTCAGAACTCGAAGCGGAAGCCGGCGAAGAACGTCTGTTCCGCAGCCGGCTCGATGCCGTCGTTACGGACCCGGCTGTAGTAGTCCTCGTCGAGGAGGTTGTTGATGCCGCCGAACAGTGTCCAGGCATCGGCCAGGCGATACTCGGCGTTCAGGTCCACCACCTCGTAGGCAGGAATCACGGCGTCGATCTGCGCGTCACCCGTGCCCCGCGGCAGGTTGGAGTCCTGCCAGAACTGCTCGTCGACCAGGGTCGCGATCAGGGCGACCTTCCAGCGGTCGTTGTCGTACATCAGGCCCGTGCGGACCAGGTACTCCGGGGCGAACGCCGGCGTATTGCCCACCAGGCTGGCAGTCACGCTCCGGGTGATCTCGGCATCCAGCAGCGAGCCGTTGACAAAGCCGAGCAGCCGGCTCGGCGACTGCCGGAGCGCGAAGAAATCGTACTCGACGCTGAACTCCAGGCCCTGGTGGCGGGAATCGCCGCTGTTGACCCGCAGCACGTCGCTGACGTTGACCTGGATCTGCTCGACCTTGTCCTCGACTTCGATCCGGAACAGGCTCACGTCCAGCACCAGCCCGGTGACCGGGCTGCTGCGCACGCCGAGCTCGTAGTTCATGGCACGGGAGACCTCGGGCGCATTCTCCGCGGCCAGCTCGGCACTCGGGTTGGCCAGGTCATCGAAGCGCTGCGGCCGGTAGGCCTCGGAGATATTGGCGTAGATCTCGCTGACCTCGCCCACCTGGTACATCGCCCCGAGGCCGAACAACACCTCGTTCTCGGTCTGGTCCACGTCGATCGGGTCGCGCGACAGGCCGGGCTGCTGCACGTTCTCGAACAGGTCATAGTTGACCCGCTCGAAGCGCGCGGCCGGGGCCAGGCTCAGGTTGCCGAAACGGAACAGGTTCTCCACGAACAAGGCGTTGTAGGTGATCACCCGGTCCTGGTCATACAACAGGTCCTCGGGCCGCTGTGTATTCGAGCGGATGTCCGGGCTGACATGCCGGGTGCGCGGGCTGTCCGTGCGATAGGCGGTCGTGCCGACGGTCAGGACGTGGTCCGCGCCCCAGCCGCGCGCGTAGCGCAGGTCGAGGCCGAAGGTCTTGAATTCCTGCTGGTCGATGTTGGTCGTGGCCGGCTCGTCGGCGGGATCGATGAAGGGCGCGGAGCGGCGGCTGAAGCGGTCCTGGTAGGAATGCCAGAGCCGGCCGTTCAGCGTCGCATCCTCGCCCAGCCGCTGGTCGTAGCTGAGCGTGGCGATCAGCCGGTCGATTTCCACCCGGTTGAACGGGGTCTTGGTCAGGTCGCGGTTGGCGGCGAATTCCGCCGAGTTCAGCCGCCCGGCCTCGCCGGAGTCCGACTGGTAGAGGTCGAGGTCGAACCCGATACGGACGTCGTCGATGCCTTCATAGGCCACGCCCAGATAGCCCGCATCCACCTCGAAGTCTTCATTCAGCCGCGGGCCGTCGGCCTGGCGACGGTCGTAGGTCGCCATCAGCCCGAAGGTGCCGTCCCCCCACCTGGCCTGGTTGTGGGTGCTGTAGAACGCGTCCGTGCCGAAGCTGTGCTCGGTGGAGCCCCCGGCATCGGCCCCGGCGTCGGCGCGACGGGTGATGAAGTTGATGGTCGGGCCGATCTGCGGCCCGAACAGCAGGCCGGAACCGCCGCGCACGAACTCGACCCGCTCGACGCGCTGGGCCGGCGGCAGGTAATAGATCGTCGGGTAACCGAACAGGTCCGAGGCCAGCGGCACCGAGTCCTGGAAAAAGGCGACGAACTCCGATTCGTGCGGATTGCCGAGGCCGCGATAGTTCACGTTGTAGATGCTCGGGATCTTCTGCTCCGACACGAACAGGCCGGGCAAGCGGGCGAACATCTGGCGCAGGTTGGGCTCGACGAAGGTCGGCTGGATTTCCAGGTCGATCGCCGTGGTCTTCTTCCCGGAAAAGACCATGCCGTCCTCGACTGAGGGCATGTTATCGGGCAGCAACGGGTCAATCCGGTTGTTGCCCGACACTTCCACCGTGTCGAGGTCTGCTGCGGGCTCACGGTCGTTTTCGACCGCCAGCAGCGCCGGCGAGCACAGCGCCAGCGCGAGGCCGGCGGCAAAAGTTTTCTGATAAGGCATTGTGAAGAGTCCCCTTGGATTTGACCCGCGAATGCTAATGATTCGCATTGGTCTTAGCAATAGGGAAAACCCCTACTCCGGGGACGCCCTTCGTTACAGCTTGCGCCCGAGCTTCTTCTCGGCCATCCGCTTCTCCCAGTCCTGGAAGGGAAAACGAACGATTTCAAAGGTGAAGAGCGCCTGGATCGCCAGGCCGGCGCCGATGCCGAGGAAGATCCAGTACAGGATCGGGCGATCGAAACCGAAGACGGCAAAGAACACCACGGCCATGACGACGTACGCGCCCAGCCCGTGGATGAACTCCTTCACGCCCTTGGCATACTCGATGGCTTCTTTTTCGTCCTGCTGCAGTTCAGCTTTTTCCGGCATGTCCGTTTCCTCCGAGATGAATGACGAGATATCCACCTCGAACACGGCCGCCAGTGACCGCGCAGTCTCCAGGCTGGGCTTCTGCCCGCGCTCGAGCCGCTGCACGGTCCGCACGCTGACATCCATCAGTTCGGCGAGCTGGTCCTGCGACCAGCCCCGCTGGAGGCGTAGCTTTCTGACAATCATGGCTGCATCCCGTGTTCGAGGCGGAGCGAGTCTTTCATCACCGGCAGGTCCGGACCACGACATCATGCCGCCACGAGCCCGACAGGGCCCCGACAAGGCCCCGACAGGCGTGCCGGCCGTCACTCACTCGACGGAGTTCCGCAGCGTGGAAGCCGGCCGGCGCCATTCTTCCAGAAACGCCCGCGCCGAAACACCGTCGCACGGCTCCGGAGACTTGCCGCCGCGATCGACGCCGGCACTGCGAACGGTTCGTCTTGACGATCGCTTCGGAGCGACAGGATACTGCACCCGAAGCTGCGGCCCTGGCGGAACCTGACGACGTGGACGATGCCCCGATCACCCAGCTCCTCGGCCGCGCCGCGCGCGGCGACCGCGCCGCCGACGAGGCGTTGGTCGCCGCCGTAGTCGGCCAGCTTGAGCGCATCGCCCGCAACCAGCTGGAGGCCGGCAACCGCGGGGCGCTGGATGGGTTGACGGTGGAACCGCAAATGGTCGCGCACGACGCGATCCTGAAGCTGTTCGAACGGCCCGTCGAGTTCGAAAACCGGCGCCACTTCTTCGCCTACGCCACCCAGGTCATGGCGCGCGCGATCATCGATTACCAGCGCCAGCGCGGCGCCCAGAAGCGCGGTGGCGACTTCCAGCGCATCACCCTCTCCGCCGTGCACGACGACTCGCCGCTCGACTTGTTCGAAGTGCCGGAGGCATTGAACGAACTGCAGGCGCAGGATCCGCGCAAAGCCGAGCTGGTCGGGCTGCGCGTGTTCTGGGGCGCGACCATGGAAGAAGCCGCGGACCTGCTGGAGATTTCGCTGGCCACGGCGGAACGGGACTGGCGCTTCGCGCGGCGCTGGCTGGCCCAGCGTCTGGACCGCCTCACGCCCGACTGATTCGCCGGGCCGCCGTGCTTGCGATGCCGGCTCGGCGGGGTTCAGCGAGCGTCGCGCCGATCCGCTTCGACCCGTGCCTGAAAGCTGGCCTGCAGCGCCGTCCAGCGAGAATCCCGCCGCAGCAACGCCAGATCGGGATCCTTGAGCATGCCGAAGTGCCAGCCTTGGTTCTCGATCCCGGACTGCAGTGCCACGATCGCCGCCTCCGGCCGATTCATGCGGGCAAGAACGGCAGCGCGCGAGGGTACAGTCGCGGCGTAATCCAGCACGGCGCAGGGCTTGTCGAGCGCGCACTCGTCGTCCTGCATCGCAGCCGCCAGCCACTGCTCGGCCTCATCCGTAGCGCCGCGATCCGCCGCCAGCAACGCCAGTGTCAGCTTCGCCTTGGCCCGCTCGCCGCGCGACGGCGCTGCGTCCCCGGCCACGTCCAGCGCGCGGCGTGCCGCCTGACCGGCTGCGCCGACGTTGGCGATGCCGCGATAGGCCATGGCGAGATTACGGTAGAAACCGGCCCGTTGTCGGTCGGCGAGGTCCGTGGTCCGCTCGGCATGCTCGACCACGGCTTCGAAGTACGGCAGGGCCCGCGCCGGCTCACCCTGCAGCAGCTGCAGAAAGCCCAGCTCGAAATCCCTCATCGTGACCTGGAAGCTGTCCTCGCCGCGGTTCTCGACCAGGATCTCGCGCGATTCGGCGAATGCCTGCGCGGCCGCATCGTAGTCCCCGAGAAGCTGCAACGACTGGCCCAGCTTGAGCAGGCTGTCGGCCACCGTCGGGTGTCGCTCGCCCAGGCCGGCCCGGTCGATCTCCAGGGCCCGCTCGGCATGCACCTGCGTCGCGGTCCTCCGCCCGAGGCGCTGGTAGGCGTTGGCCAGGTTGTTGTGCAACGTGCCGAGGTAGGGATGCGTCGGCGGCAGTTCCTGTTGCACCGCGGCGAGGACCTGCTCGAAGGAATCAGCCGCGCCGTCGAGATCGCCCTGCCGGTACTGGACCACGGCCATGTTCGCACGCAGCACGTTGAGACGCTGCTGCGCGACGAGACTGTCTTCCGCCGGATCCGCGGCCAGTCTCTCGGTAATGGCCAGCGCGCGACGGTAGGCCTCGACCGCCTCGTCGAAGCGCTCGGTTCGGGACAAGACGATGGCCAGCTGGTTCAGCGCGAAACCGCCTTCCTGGCTGTCCATCATCCCTGCGGCTTCGAGCCCGTCCAGCGCCTCCCTGAACCAGCGCTCGGCCTCAGTCAGATCACCGCGTTCGCGATGCACGGCGCCCAGCTGACCCAGCATCCGGGCGAGCCGGCGCGGGTCGGTCAAACCTGCCGCGCGGTGCTCGTCGATGCCCTGCGAGACCAGTGCCTGGGCGCCGTCCAGGTCGCCCAGCGACCGGTAGATCTCGCCGAGCGACTCGAGCAGTCGAACGCGCACCGCCGGAGCGTCTTCCAGCTCATCGATTCTTTGGCGTCCGCGATCGAGTAACTCGCGTGCCGAGGGATCGGAACCGGCGTTCTCGCGCGGGTCGGCAGCGGAGAACAAGCCGACCATGAACCGCAGCGACTCCTCGGCCGTGGCCCGCTGCCGCTCTGACTCGGCCTGGGCGACGCGCGCTTCGAGCAGCCCGTAGGTCGCGGTCACCGCGCCCGTGACGATGGCAAGGCCGGCCGCAACGGCGACCGCCACCGGCCAGCGATGCCGCCGCACGAACTTGCCCGCCCGGTAAGTCAGCGACGGCGGCTGGGCCAGCACCGGCTCGTTCGCGAGGTAGCGCCTCAGGTCGGCCGCAAGCTCGGCTGCGCTGCCGTAACGCCGCTCGCGGTCCTTGGCCAGCGCCTTGAGCAGCACCGAGTCGAGATCGCCCTTCAGCCGGGCGCGCCAGGTCTGCGTGGTCGCGTCACCGGTCGTGGCGTCCGCCGGCGGCAGCTGGCTGGGCCGCGGCGTGTCGCCCTCGCGGATCTGCCGGCACATCGCCACGAAGCCCAGCGCGCGCAGCTCCCGGCCGGTGATCGGCAGCGTCCCGACCAGTAGTTCGTAGAGCACCAGGCCCAGGGAGTAGACGTCCGAGCGCGTGTCGATGTCGATTTCGCCCAGCGCGGCCTGCTCCGGGCTCATATATTCCGGCGTGCCGATCAATTCACCGAGCCGGGTCATTTTCGTCCGGTCCTCGGCGTCCCCCTCCAGCACCCGCGCGATGCCGAAGTCGATCACCTTCGGCACCGCCTGTCCACCCTGGTCGACGACCAGGATGTTCGACGGCTTCAGGTCGCGGTGGATCAGCCCCTTGCGGTGGGCGTGCTGCACGGCCTCGCAGACCGGCAGCAGCAGCTCGATGCGCTCGGCCAGGCCGAGCTGCCGCGCGGCCGCCCACTCGGTGATAGGCACGCCCTCGATGTACTCCATCGCGAACCACGGCCGACCGTCATGCAGGCTGCCGGCGTCGAACACCCGCGCGATGTTCGGGTGCTCGAGGACCGCCAGCGCCTGGCGCTCGGCCCGGAAGCGGGCCAGCGCCTCCTGACTGTCCAGGCCCCGCCGGGTCAGCTTCAGCGCCACCCGCCGCTGCACCGGCTCGGACTGCTCCGCGAGGTACACCCGCCCCATGCCGCCCTGGCCGATCAGCCGGATGAGCCGGTACCGCCCGACCATCTCGGGATCGCCGGGCAGGTCATCAGCCAGGTCGACGATCGAGGCGGCGATACCGCCGCGGCCGGCGACCGAGTCCAGCGCCCGTTCGTCACGCGCGAGCCGGTCGCTCGGCTCGAGCATGCGAACCAGCTCAGCATGCAGCTCGGGCTCAGCGGCGGCCAGCGCCGCGAGCCGGACCTCGCGGGTCTCCGTCGACAGCGCCTCCAGCTCGTGGAACAGCGCTTCAAGGCGGCGGAAAAAATCGCTGGAGTTCATCTGCTCACCCTCCCGGAGGCCGGCCCGACCATCCTACGACTCGCCGGACGCCCGTCGTCAGAACGAGGCGGTCAGCCGCAGCCAGGCGCGGCTCTGATCGCGGAACTGGCCGAACAGTTCGTCGGGCTGGCCGTGGAGCCAATCGATGCCGGCGCCCAGGCGCAGCGTATCATTCAACGCCCATTCCACCGACGGCCGGAAGGCCCCGTCGCCGTCGGCGAGTGAGCCGATCCACTCGGCGCGCAAGATGATGGTGTCCTGCAGCAGGCTTTTCTGCACCCGCACGGTGCCGATCCAGTCGGTTTGCGGCCTGACCAGGGCTGCATCGCTGGCGCCCTCCTTCAAGTGGTCGATGCCGAACTGGGCATTGACGAACAGGCCGTCCTCACCGCGCCAGTCGAGACCGATGCCGGCGAGCGTGCGCGCCTCGCGGTCGATGAGCAGTCCGGCGCTCCCGCTGCGATTTACTGGCTGGTCCGGAATGTGCGCCAGTTCAGCGCGCCAGACGAACGCCCCGGCCGAGGCTTCGAAGGTCGCGCCGAACAGGCTGCGCCGCGGGTAGTCCAGGCGCACGGTGCCATCGGGCTGGGGCGTGAAACGCGGTTCGGTGTCCGGTCCGTCCAGGACCAGCACGCTGAAGCTGCCGGCAGCGAGGCCACGGCTGAACCGCAGTCCGATTGTGGCATCGCTGGGAGCGTGGCCGCGATCGGCAACAACCAGGGGCGGCGCGACGGCGTCCAGGGGGAGACCCGCACGGCTCCGCGGCGCCAGCGGCGAGAAGGTATCCCCAGGGTTCGGCAACTGGTCGACGGTGTCGTCCAGGGCCACCGCGAAATCGAACCAGCCGTCCAGGGCCCGCTGCCGAACCCGCACCCCCCAGCGCGAGATCCGTTCCGGCCGGACCTCGGTCAGCACGAAATCACGCAGGCGCACCGGCGCGAACCGGTCGGTAACCCGCAAGCCGTCGAGCACGCCCCAAGCCACCACCTGCTTGCCCAGCACGATCTGTTGACCGGCGTGCTGACGGCTGAGCGTGGCCGCATCGATCTCCAGCCTGGCATGCTCGCTGTCGATCAGCGGACGGGACGCCGGCGCGAACGTTCGCACCGTGCCAAGACCGGTATCGTCGTCGGCCAGCTCCAGCCGGGCGCCCAGCTCCGCCTGCCACCGGTCGCCGAAGCGCCAACGCCATTCCGAGCTGGCACTGAGTCGGGCCAGGGATACTTCGCCGTCGTCGGTCCGCACCGCACTCCACAACGCCAGCTGGTGCCGCTGGCTTTCGAGCCGCGGTGCGGCCTCGGCCAGCGCGGCCGCGAGCAGCAGCGGCATCAGCGCCAGCGACCCCGCGCGACGAATCGATGCGTCACGTGTCCTTCGGACCATGGTCTTGAACCCTCTGCCGGAATCAGGGCAGGCGCGGCGCGCCAAAAGCGAGGGTCTCGGCGTCGAACACCTCGAGGCCGATCTCCGGGACGTGGCGCAACTCGCTGAAGTAGACATCGGTGCGGTGGCGCTTGAGGTGGTTGACGACGGTGAACTGCATCGCCGTCCAAATACCTTCGATGCGCTGCTGATCCAGTACTTCGACGCGCTTGAGCGGATCGCCGTGCGGATCGAGATACTCGATCTCGATCGGAATCAGGGTGTCGGGATCGACGACTGCGGTAAAGGCGGAATAGCCGAGCTCACGCGCGGTGTCCGCGTCGGGCGCATGCCCCTTCAGCACCGGCCAGCGGCGCCCGTCGCGCTCCACCTGCTCGAGCGGATCGAAGCGCCAATCATCGAGCCCGAAGCTGAAATTGTCCTGGATGTCACCGTAGGACAGGTCCGTACCGAGGAAGTACTCGGCGCGTTGCGAGGCCGGAATCCGCCGCACCCGCTCGGTCGCCGGCAGGTAAAGCCAGCTCTCGTCAACGCTCTGCTGATGCGTATGGGTCACGAACGAGGTGCCCTGGATCGCCGCCGGCGCAGTGAAGTAAATGAGCAGGCGCTCGGTACCGTCGAGGTCGGCATGGGCCACTTTTGCGACCCGCTCCCGCTGCTTCCCGGACTTGTTGGTCAGGGTGAAGTTCATGATCCCGACGCGGCCTTCGCTGGACGGCCGCGTGGCGATCCGCTCGGCCAGGGCCCGGGCGTCCGGATCGTCCGCGCGTACGTGGCCATGGGCCAGGGCGAGCGCGAGGAACAGGAGGCAGAGCATTCCGTTACGCATGAGCGAGTCTCCAGCGACGAAACTGCACGGACAGCGCCAGTGCGGGGGGTACGAGAATCAGGGCGCCGAGCATCGAGCCGACCGCACCGGCGCCGACCAGCAGGCCGAACCAGCGCAGCGGCGGCGCCGAGCTCAATCCGATCACGCCCAGCGCGAGAACCAGCGCGAGGCCGGAAATCAGGCAGGCGCGACCGATCACCGGGTACTCGCCCTCGAGCGCCTCGAACAGCGGCACCCCGGCCTGGAGCTTCTGTCGCAGGTGACTGATCAGGTGGATCCCGAAATCCACCCCCAGGCCAGTCGCGATGGCGGCCGACATCGAGGTCGCCGGCGCGATATCGATGCCTGCCACGCCCATCAGCGCATAGACGAACAGCACGCCGACGGCCACCGGCACCATCGCCAGCAGCGCCGGAGCGACGTTGCGAAAGGCCAGCACGGCGATGGCGAAAACCAGCACCATCGCCAGCGCGAGGCCGCGGAAGTGATGGTCTGCCAGGTGCTGCATCCAGCCTTCATTCACGGCGACCCGGCCGCTGATCTCGGCGCCCAGGCCGGTCTCCGCCGACCAGTCGCGAACCAGCGCCTGGAGCGCATGCACGGTCGGCTGGGTGCTGCTGAATCGATCGGTGTCCAGGCGCGCCCTAATCAGGGCGTGCTGATGGTCGTAGTCGATGAGGTGATGAAAATCGTCCGGCTCGCCGCCCGCCTCATAGAGGAACAGGTACTGCGAAGGCGCATCCTCGATGCGAGGCAGCGCGCCCGGCGGTGCGTCCGTCAGCACCGAGTGCATGTGCGAGATGTAGTCCGGGATCGCCGCGACGCGCACGACGTGATCGAGCGCCGCGATGCGCTGCGACAGCTGGTCGAGCTGAGCCAGCGCGTCGGCACGCATCAGGTCGCCCGGCGATTCGGCGCGCACCACCACGTCGAGGAAGTTGAACCCCCCCAGTGAGCGGCCCAGGGCCTGGTCCGCGAGGCGCACCGGGTCTGCGGCCTCGAAGTAGCGCTGGCGCTCGTAGTCGAAGCGAGCCTGGCCCGCCAGGGCAATCAGCGACACCACCACCAGTCCCATGCCGCCGATCGCGAGGATGGGATGCGCCAGGCAGGCGCGCGAGCGGCGCGCGATCAGCGCCTCGATATGGCTGGCCACGGCCAGCCGCGGGCGCCCCGTCCGCGGCTTCAGGTCGAGCAGCAGCATCACCGCCGGCAGCACGGTCAGCGTCAGCACACCGGCAGCCAGCACGCCGACGGCAGCGAACAGGCCGAACTCACGGATCGGCTGCATGGCCGCACCGAACGCCAGCCCGACCAGGCCGGCCATGGTGGTCACACTGGTCAGCATGATCGGGCGCCAGGTCCTGGCGATCGCGTCGCGCAACGCCGTGCGGGCGTCGGCATCCGGGTGCTCCGCCCGATAGCGCAGGTAGAACACGTTCAGGTGCAGGCTGTCGGCTACCGCCATCGCCATGATGACTACCGGCAACGCCGTCGTGATCAGGTAATAGCGGGCCCCGAGCCAGCCCATCAGCCCGATGGTGACCAGCGCCGAGGCGGCAATCACCACCAGCGGGCCGATGAACCCAGCCGGCGTGCGCAGGCCGACGACCAGGACCAGCAGCACCGCCAGGATCGCCGCCGGAATCAGGACCCGCGTGTCGGTGTCGACCGTCTCGGCGAGCCTGGCGTTCATGCCGGCCACCCCGGCCACGTGCACCGTCGTCCCCGGCGGCGCCTCGGCCTCGCCAATGGCGCGAATCGCTGCATACACCTCCCCGGCATGGTTCGGGTCGTCGACCGGAACGATCAACGTCAAGGCGTGTCCGTCCGGCGCGCCCAGCAAACCCTGCAGCATCGGCATGGCCCCGAAGCGCTCCAGCGCCAGAGCCGCCTCGGCCTCACCGATCGGGCCTTCAACCAGGATGGGCTCGACCTGCAGGTCGCCAGCGATGCCCTGGATGGCCTTCTCCCCGGCGATGCTGAACAGGTCGCCGCGACGCACGCCCGGCACCTGCTCGAAGGCCTCGTGGATGCGCCGCAGCGCCGCGAGCGCATCGGGCCGGAACAGCGACCGGCCGGTATCGTCGATCATGGCCACGACGATAGGGTCCTCGATGCCGAACAGCTCGCGGGCCCGGTCGCGCTGCTTGGCGGCCGGGTGATCGCTGGGCACGAAGGCGTCGACCGCAGGTTCCTTGACCAGCTGCCCCAGGCCCAGGCCGGCCACTGCGATCAGCAGCAGTGCCACCACGAGGGTGCGTCGCGGCGCTCGCAGCACTGCATCGATCAGCGTGTCCAGGGGCTCGGGCAGGGAACCGGAACGAACAATGGATGAGTTCATGGCGAATCTGCTCTTCGGTCGAACGGGCCTGTCCTGTCATACGGAACCAGTGCCGCAAAACCCGTCACCGAGCGCGCGGAAACGCAACGCCGGGAAGTCGCAGAATTCATACAATCAAGCGGTTACGTGACTTTATCCCGCCAATCAGGCGGTCGGTCAGGCCGGCTTTCCCAGGCGCCCCCGGATAGCACGGGCGAAACGTCCCGCCGCCTCCGGGTCGTGGCTGAGGAACATCAGGGGCTCGAAGACCTCGAGCTCCATGAGCAGGAACTGCCCGTCCTTGATCACGCCGTCCACGCGGGCATAGACCGGCAACGACGGCGCCGCCAGGGCGCAGGCCCGCGCCTGCGCCACCAGCGCCGGCTCGACCTCGACGCGCTCCGTGGTGCCGCCGAAGCGGAACTGCACCCGGTAGTCGCCGGGCTTCGCCCGCTTGCGGACCGCGTGGCTGAAGACCCCGTCGAAGAACAGCAGCGAGAGCTCGCCGGCGAAGATCTCGGGCAGGAAGGGCTGCACCATCAGGCCGCGGTCGGCGAGCGTTTCGTCGATCTGGGCCTGGTAGGCCGCCGCCTCCACCACACGGAAGCGATGAGTGCGGTAGGCGCCGCCCGAGACCGTCGGCTTGACCACGATTTCGTCCCAGCCGCGCGCACGGGCCAGCGCCGCGACGTCGGCCCGCTCGCCACGCCCGATGAAGATGGTCGGCACCAGCGCCACGCCCGCTGCCTCCAGGTCCTGCAGGTAACGCTTGTCGAAGTTCCAGTCGAGGATGTCGCCGGCGTTGCAAATGAGCACGCCGCTGGCGATGCGCGCGTCGAGCCAGGGGCGAAACTCCTCCGCGCGCTCGTAGTAATCCCAGGGCGTGCGTATGACCAGCGCTTCGAAGGCCGTCCAGTCGATCGCCGGGTCGTCCCAGATGGCCGGCACCGGGGTGATGCCGAGTTGCTCCAGTTCCCGGGCCAGCAGGCGGTCGTCCTCGAAGAGGTCGGGGTACTCGGCGCAGGTGACAAGAGCGACGCGGCGGTGGGAGGTTTTCATCAACTGGTCATCGCCCCTTCCGAACCAGGCTTGTTCCTATATATGACGAGAATCGATGCCTCCACATCTGGTCTGCTCAGGATGCGAGCGCTCCCGCTCCCAAACCGATCGTCAGACCCCATAGGGCCACGGTGAAAACACCGAACAGGACGATCCCCTGGTGTACGCGTTCGTTCGAGGAAACCGCACCCAGGGCGCCGATCAGTACTGCGCTCACGTGAACCAGCCGGGCTGGGTGATTCAGCGCCATGTCGAGGTTCAGCGACGCATTCAGTCCCGCACTCAATCCCCAGACGGAAAACCCCGAAAAGAGCGCCACTCGGGCGTGAAAATAGTGTTCCCTCCAGGACTTGACCTGCTCCGGATTCTCTGGAATCAGAGCGACCGCCATGAAGTAGATCAGGCCCGGAAGCGAGAGCGCCAGAACGAAACGTGGAAAGGTCCATTCGACGACCTCCCGGTATGACCAGAACGCCCAAAAACTCGCGGCCACGGTCGCGAGCATGAGCAGGCTCATGACGAGGTGCACCCAGTACCTGCGCGACGGATCGATCGCCGCCCGCAGGCCCCCGAGAATGCGAAGCGCGGCCAGAGAGTAGAGGAGCCCGAAAGCTATGGCCAGGTACTCGAACAGGGTCAAGGGGCTACCTCTGCCGGGGTCTAACACCAGAGCCAAGCCGCGCCGAGAAGCGGCGTCGGCTCGAAGGGATTGTCAGGCGCCACCTGCGGCTGACCGGAACAGGATATAGGCAGCCGCCACCAAATACGCCGTGAACGTTAATGCCATGCCACTGACCCGGAAGGCAAACACCTCCGCTTCACGCGATACACCGAATGCGTGCAGGACGCGACCGGCAAGCAGCATGAGGCCAATGGCGTGAGTCAGCAGGGCCGGCGAGCCCGAGATTTCAGCCCCAGCCAGAAGCAGAAGGCCCAGCGGCGCGTACTCGGCAAAATTGGCATGGGTACGTATGGCGCGGAGCATGAGCGGGTTACCGCCATCACCGAGGGCCAGCTTGTACCGCCTGCGCAACCGCAGCGTGCGAACGCTAAGAGCAACGAACAGTAGCGCGAGCAGCGCGGTGTAGAAAGGCCAGATCACGACTCACCTCCGATGATGGCTGACTCGCTGTGGGCGTACCAAACGCCGCACAAAATCGGCGAGCTCGATAGGCGGTACCGGCTCGAGCTCTGCAAAGCCATGAACTTCCACCCGCGGCAATCTTGGCCCATTCCTCCACGAGGCCTGTCAACCGGGTTTACTTCCCGCGTTTCTTCGGCAGGTACAGGTCCGTCAGTGTCCCCTCGAACGCCTCGGCCGCCATGGCGACGGTCTCGGACAGGGTCGGATGCGGATGGATGGTGAGGCCGATATCGGCGCCGTCGCAGCCCATCTCGATGGCCAGCGCGGCCTCGGAGATCAGGTCGCCGGCGTTGGTGCCCACGATGCCGGCCCCGATGAGCCGCCCGCTCTTCGGCTCGAACAGCAGCTTGGTGACGCCCTCGTCCCGGCCGATGGCGAGTGAGCGGCCCGAGGCGGCCCAGGGGAACACGCCCTTCTCGTACTCGACACCGTCGGCCTTGGCCTTCGTCTCGGTGAGGCCGACCCAGGCGACCTCGGGATCGGTGTAGGCGACCGATGGGATCACGCGCGCGTCGAAGGCGCTCTTCTCGCCGCTGGCGACCTCGGCCGCGACCTTGCCTTCGTGCGTCGCCTTGTGGGCCAGCATGGGCTGGCCGACGATGTCGCCGATGGCGAAGATGTGCTTGACGTTCGTGCGCTGCTGGCGGTCCACGGGGATGAAGCCGCGCTCGACCTTGACGCCCGCAGCCGCGGCGTCGATCGCCTCGCCGTTGGGCTTGCGCCCCACGGCGACCAGCACGCGGTCGTAGGTCTGCGGCTTGTCCGGCGCGTTCTTGCCCTCGAAGCTCACCTTGATGCCGCCCTTGAGCGCCTTGATCCCGGCGACCTTGGTCCCGGTCATGATCGCCGCGTAGCGCGCCTTGATGCGCTTCTCCAAGGGCCGCACCAGGTCGCGGTCGGCGCCGGGCATCAGGGTGTCGGTCAGCTCGACCACGCTCACCTTCACGCCGAGCGCGTCGTACACGCAGGCCATCTCGAGGCCGATGATGCCGCCGCCGATGACCAGCAAACTCTTCGGCAGCTCGTCCAGCGCCAGCGCGCCGGTGGAATCCATCACCCGCGGGTCGTCGGGCATGTCGGGCAGCGCCATGGACTCGGAGCCGGCGGCGATAATGCACTGGCGGAAGCTGAGTTCCTGCTCGCCGTCGGCGCCGTCGAGTTGCAGAGTATGCGGCCCGGTGAACTTCGCCGTGCCGTGCAATACCTTGACCTCGCGCTGCTTCGCGATGGTGTCGAGGCCCTTGGTCAGGCGCCCGACCACGCCCTCCTTCCAGCTGCGCAGCTTGTCGAGCTCGATCTTCGGCGTGCCGAAGACGATGCCGTGCTCGGACATGTGCGCGGCTTCCTCGATCACCTCGGCGGCATGCAGCAATGCTTTCGAGGGAATGCAGCCGACGTTCAGGCACACGCCGCCGAGCGTGTCCCAGCGCTCGATGAGCGTCACGTCGCGGCCGAGGTCGGCGGCGCGGAACGCCGCCGTGTAGCCGCCCGGACCGGCGCCGAGTACCAATAGATCGGTATCGTAGTCGCCTTCGGACTCTTCCTGTTCCTCGTCCTTTTCCTCGCCCTCCGGGCGCCCGACCGCGGCGGCCACCCCCCCCACCTCCGGCGCCTCGCGCCCAGGCTCCGGCGGCGCCTCCTCGGACTCCGGCTCGGACTCTTGGGCCTCGTCCGACTTCTCTTCCTCGACGGCCACGACCGCGATGAGGTCGCCCTCCGACACGCGGTCGCCCTTGCCCACCTTCAGCTCGACGATCTTGCCGGCATGCGTGGCCGGTACGTCCATCGAGGCCTTGTCGGTCTCGAGCGTGACCAGGCCTTCGTCCACCGCGACGCTGTCGCCCTCGCCGACCAGCACCTCGATGATCTCGACGTCGGTGAAGTCGCCGATGTCGGGGACGCGGATTTCCTTGTTGCTGCTCATGGTGCGCCCCTAGGCCAGCAGCCGGTCGGTGTCGGCCAGCAGCTCGGCCAGGTAACGCGTGAAGCGCACTGCGGCGGCGCCGTCGATGACGCGGTGGTCGTAGGACAGCGACAGCGGCAGCATCAGCCGCGGCACGAACTCGCCGTCCTGCCATACGGGCTGCATCTGGTGGCGCGACACGCCGAGGATCGCCACCTCGGGCGCGTTGATGATGGGCGTGAAGAAGGTGCCGCCGATGCTGCCCAGGCTGGAGACGGTGAAGTTTCCGCCCTGCATGTCGGCCGCGGCGAGCTTGCCCTCGCGCGCCTTCTCCGACAGCTCGCCGAGCTCGCGCGCCACCTGGAACAGGCTCTTCTTCTCCAGCTCCTTGATCACCGGCACCACCAGCCCGCCCGGCGTGTCCACCGCGAAGCCGATGTTGTAGTAGTGCTTCACCACCAGCTGCTTGCCGTCCGGATGCAGCGAGGCGTTGAACTGCGGGAACTCTCTGAGCGCCTTGACGCAGGCTCGCAGGATGAACGCCAGCGGCGTAAGCTTGGCGCCTTCCTTCTCGGCGTCGGCCTTGAGGTCCTTGCGAGCGCGCTCGGTCTCGGTGATGTCGGCCTCGTCGAACTGGGTGACGTGCGGCAGGTTGACCCAGGAGGCGTGCAGCCGGGGCCCGGAGATGCGCTGCACGCGCGACAGTTCCTTGAGCTCGGTCGGGCCGAACTTGGAGAAATCCACCTCGGGCACCGAGGGCAGTCCCGCGCCCGCGCCGCCGCCCTGCAGCGCCTGCTTCACCCAGGCCTTGACGTCGTCATGGGTGATGCGGCCCTTGACGCCGCTGCCCTTCACCTGCGCCAGGTTCACACCCATCTCGCGCGCGAACTTGCGCACCGAGGGACCGGCATGGACTTCGGCGCCGGGCTGCGGGGCCAGGTCCGGCGGCGCGTAGCCCGTCCGGCCGCGCGTCTCCTTCCGCTCGGCCTTAGCGTCCTTCTCGGCCTGCTCGCTCTTCTCGGGTTCTTGTTTCTTGCCGGCTTGCTCGCCCTCGGGGGGCTTTTCTTTCTCGCCACCCTCGTGCTCGCCGCCCTCCAGCACCACGATGACGTCGCCTTCGGACACGCGATCGCCCTTGCCGACCTTGACTTCGGCAACCGTGCCGCCGGAGGGCGCCGGCACGTCCATCGAAGCCTTGTCGGTCTCCAGCGTGATCAGCGGGTCCTCGGCGGCGACCGTGGCGCCCTGCTCGACGTGCACCTCGATAATCTCGACGTCGGTGAAGTCGCCGATGTCGGGGACGCGGATCTCCTTCCCGCCGGCCATGCTCAGAGCTCCACCGGGTCGGGCTTGTCGGGGTCGATGTCGTAGGCCCGG
This sequence comes from Thioalkalivibrio sp. XN8, assembly GCF_011058255.1. Taxonomy (GTDB): domain Bacteria; phylum Pseudomonadota; class Gammaproteobacteria; order Steroidobacterales; family XN24; genus XN24. Next base: position 28,586 of record NZ_JAALFH010000016.1, read on the forward strand.
ATCGCCTGCTCCGCCGCCTTCGCCTCGATCACGCCGTCGGCCGCCAAGGCCGCGAGCGCGGCCGCGGTGATGTAGCGGCGGTCTACCTCGAAATGGTTGCGCAGCGGGGCGCGCGCGTCGCTGCGGCCGTAGCCGTCGGTGCCCAGCGTGACGAAGCGGCCGGGCACCCACTCGCGCACCTGGTCGGGCACGGCGGTCATGTAGTCGGTCGCGGCGATGAACGGCCCTTCACGTCCGGCCAGGCACTGCTCGACGTACGACTGCTCCGGCTTCTGCGCCGGGTGCAGGCGGTTGCGGCGGGTCACCGACAGCGCCTCGCGGCGCAGCTCGTTGAAGCTGGTGACGCTCCAGACGTCGGCCTCCACGCCGTGCTCCTCGCGCAGCAGGTCGGCCGCCGCCAGCACCTCGCGCAGGATGGTCCCGGAGCCCATCAGCTGGACCCGCGGCTGCCTGGATTCACCCGCGTTACGGAGCTCGTACATCCCCTTGAGGATGCCGTCCTCCACGCCCTCGGGCAGCGCCGGGTGGACGTAGTTCTCGTTCATGCAGGTGACGTAGTAGAACACCCGCTCGCCGCGCTGGAACATGCGCTTGAGACCGTCGTGGACGATCACCGCCAGCTCGTAGCCGTAGGCCGGGTCGTAGGAGCGGCAGTTGGGCACGGTCGAGGACAGGATGTGGCTGTGGCCGTCCTGGTGCTGCAGGCCCTCGCCGGCCAGCGTCGTGCGCCCGGCGGTGCCGCCGATCAAAAAACCCCGGGCCTGCGCGTCGCCGGCCGCCCAGATGAAGTCGCCGACGCGCTGGAAGCCGAACATGGAGTAGAAAAGGTAGAAGGGCACCATGTTGACGCCGTGGTTGGCGTAGGCGGTGCCGGCGGCGGTCCAGGCGCACAGCGACCCGGCCTCGTTGATGCCGAGCTGCAGGATCTGGCCGCTCTTGTCTTCCTTGTAGTAACTCAGCGTCTCGGCGTCCTGCGGCGTGTAGAGCTGGCCCTCGCGGGACCAGATGCCGAACTGGCGGAACATGCCTTCCATGCCGAAGGTGCGCGCCTCGTCCGGCACGATCGGTACGACATGCTTGCCGACCGACTTGTCGCGGCACAGCGCGGTCAGCATCCGCACCATCGCCATGGTGGTCGAGATCTCGCGGTCGCCGCTGCCCTCGAGCTGGGCCTTGAAGACTTCCTCGCAGGCCGGGATATCGAGCGGCGGCGCCTTGGCGATGCGCCGCGGCAGGTAGCCGCCCAGCGCTTCGCGCCGCGCCTTCAGGTACTCGATCTCGCGGCTGTCGTCGGCCGGCCGGCGGAACGGGACCTCGTCGATCTCGGAGTTGGAGATCGGGATGTCGAAGCGGTCGCGGAAAGCCTTCAGGTCTTCGAGGTCGAGCTTCTTCTGCTGGTGGGCGATCATCCGGCCCTCGCCGGCGGCGCCCATGCCGTAGCCCTTCACCGTCTTGGCGAGGATCACCACCGGGCGGCCCTCGGTCTCCATCGCCTCCTTGTAGGCCGCGTAGACCTTGCCGCGGCTGTGGCCGCCGCGGTTCAGGCCCCAGATCTCGGCATCCGACATGTTGGCCACCATGGCCTTCAGTTCGGGATACTTGCCGAAGAAGTGCTCGCGCACGTAGGCGCCGTCCTTGGACTTGAAGTTCTGGTAGTCCCCGTCCACGCACTCTTCCATGCGCTGGCGCAGCAGGCCCTTGTCGTCGCGCGCCAGCAGCGCGTCCCAGCCGTGGCCCCAGATCACCTTGATCACCTTCCAGCCGGCGCCCTGGAAGGTCGCCTCGAGCTCCTGGATGATCTTGCCGTTGCCGCGCACCGGCCCGTCGAGGCGCTGCAGGTTGCAGTTGATGACGAAGACCAGGTTGTCGAGGCCCTCGCGCACCGGCAGGCCGATGGCGCCCATCGACTCGGGCTCGTCCATCTCGCCATCGCCGAGGAAGGCCCAGACCTTGCGGTCCGAGGGCTCGACCAGGCCGCGGTGCTCGAGGTACTTGGTGAACTTGGCCTGGAAGATCGCCTTCATCGGCCCGAGGCCCATGGACACCGTCGGGAACTGCCAGTAGTCGGGCATCAGCCAGGGATGGGGGTAGGACGAGAGGCCGCCGCTCACTTCCTGGCGGAACTTCAGCAGGTCGTCCTCGCCGAGGCGGCCCTCGAGGAAGGAGCGCGCGTAGATTCCGGGCGCCGAGTGGCCCTGGATGAAGATCATGTCGCCGCGGTTCTCTTCCGTGGCGCCGCGCCAGAAGTGGTTGAAGCCCACCTCGTAGAGCGTCAGGGAGGAGGCGTAGCTGGCGATGTGACCGCCGTACTCGGAGCTCTGGCGGTTGGCGTGCACCACCATGGCCATGGCGTTCCAGCGCAGCCAGGCCTCGAGGCGCTTCTCGATCTCGCGGTCACCCGGGTAGGAGGGCTCGCGGGCGGCCGAGATGGTGTTCAGGTAAGCGGTGTTCGGACCGAAGGGCAGGTAATGGCCGGCGCGGCGCACGTGGTCGATCAGGCGCTCGACCAGCCAGTGGGCGCGCTCGCCGCCGTGCACCCGCAGCACCGAGTCGATGGAATCCAGCCATTCCCGGGTTTCATCCGGGTCCCGGTCCTGGAACTTGGGGTCGTGGGACATGTTCGCGGGCTCCCCTCGGGGCGGGAGCGACCGGGGCCTCCAGGGGTCGCTCGGGTGAATATTCGCGGCCTTGCTGCTACGATGACGCCCCGCAAAAACAGGGACCAGACACGTCGCGACCGTCGTTGTTTTGCGCCGGTTATCTTCGGTTCTAGCGCCCCTCCAGGTCAAGGATAAGGAATGACCAGTCTGCTGCCGGAAGGCACCCTGCCCCGCCTCGTGCGACGTCGTGACCCGAAAGCGCTGCCGCAGCTCGACCACCTCCTCGTGCTGCTGCCGGCCGGCGCCGCCCGCGGCGCGTGGCAGGCGGTGCCCGGCGGCGATGCCCTGGCCGCCGCAGCACGGCGCCGCAAGCTGACCAAGGCGGGCGCCGTCTTCACTCTTCATCTCGATTCGCCGTGCCCGGTCACGGTCGCCACGCTGGACCCCGCGGCCGCGGCGTTCGCGCGGCTGTCGGTCGCGCGCAAGGCGGCGGCGGAGATCCGCTCGCACCGCCCGGCCAAGGTCGGCGTGATGACGGCGGGCGCCCCGGCCGCGGCGGCGCCGGGCTGGCTCGAGGCCGGCATCGCCGCGCTGCTGGCGGCCGAAGGCGAAATGCCGAAGTTTCGCCGCAAGGCGGAGCCGGGCCACTCGCGGCTGTCCACCATCACGCTGCTCGACGAGGCGCCGGACCTGGACCTGAAGCGGCTGCGTGCCGAGGCCGAGGGCAATCATCTCGCCCGCTGGCTGGCCGCGCTGCCGCCCAACCGGCTGGATGCGGCCGGCTATCGCAGCCTGCTCGAAGAACTGGCCGGCCGCGAAGGCTGGGAGATGAGCTTCCTCGGCGAACGCGAACTGGCGGAGCTCGGGGCCGGCGCTTTCCTCGCCGTGGCCCAGGCCAACCCGCATCGCGACGCCGGCATCGCCCGGCTGCGCTACCGGCCGCGCGGCGCCGACCCGGCTGCAGCGCTGGCGCTGGTCGGCAAGGGCATCTGCTTCGACACCGGCGGCACCAACCTGAAGCCGTTCCGCGCCATGCTCGACATGCAGGAAGACATGCAGGGCAGCTCGGTCGCGCTCGGCACCCTGCTCGCGCTGACGCGAGTCGGCTTCGACCAGCCGGTGGACTGCTGGCTGGCGATCACCGAGAACCGCATCGGCCCGGCGGCCTACAATTCGCGCGACGTGGTGACCGCCCTCAACGGCACCACCATCGAGGTGATCCACACCGACGCCGAGGGCCGCATGGTGCTGGCCGATACCCTGGCGCTGGCGGCGCGCGAACAGCCGGCGCTGGTCATCGACTACGCCACCCTGACCGGCGCCTGCGTGGCGGCGCTGACGCATCGCTACAGCGGGGTGTTCGGCAACCGCCCGGCGCTGCTCGAGCGCGCGGTCGCGGCCGGGCGCGACTCCGGCGAGCGGGTCTGGTCCTTCCCCATGGACGAGGACTATGACGAGGCGCTCGAAAGCCGGGTCGCCGACGTGCAGCAGTGCTCGCTGGACAACGACGGCGATCACATCCTCGCCGCGCGCTTCCTGCAGCGCTTCGTGCCGGACGAGCTGCCCTGGCTGCACGTCGATCTCGCCGCCGGCCACCACAAGGGCGGCCTCGCCCACGTGCCGACCGCCCAGACCGGCTTCGGCGTGCGCCTGACGCTGGCGATGCTGCTCGACCACGACCTGGGCGCCCCGGAGAGCGAAGCATGAGACTGACCCTGCGTCGTCCCGACGACTGGCACCTGCACCTGCGCGACGGGGAATTGCTGCGCGCCGTCCTGCCCTACACCGCGGCCCGCTTCGCCCGCGCCATCGTGATGCCCAACCTCTCGCCCCCGGTGACGACGACCGCGGCCGCCCTCGCCTATCGCGACCGCATCCTGGCGGCGCTGCCGGCGGGCAGCGACTTCCAGCCGCTGATGACGCTGTATCTCACGGACAACACTCCGCCCGAGGAGATCCGCCGGGCCCGGGACAGCGGCGCGATCGCGGGCGTGAAGCTCTATCCGGCCGGGGCGACCACCAACTCGGATTCCGGCGTCACCGACATCTGGCGCTGCGAGGCCGCGCTGGCCGCCATGGAAGAAGCGGGAATGGTGCTGCAGGTCCACGGCGAGGTCACGCACGCCGAGGTGGACGTGTTCCACCGCGAGCGCGTGTTCATCGAGAACATCCTCGCACCGGTGGTGGAGCGCTTCCCGCGGCTCAAGGTCATTCTCGAGCACGTCACGACCGCGGACGGCGTGGACTTCGTGCGCGGGGCGCGCGACGGCGTGGCGGCCACCATCACGCCCCAGCACATGATGCTGAATCGCAACGCGCTGTTCGCCGGCGGCCTGCGCCCCCATCACTACTGCCTGCCGGTGCTCAAGGCCGAGCGCCATCGCCAGGCCGTGCTGGATGCCGCCGTCAGCGGCAGCGCGCGCTTCTTCCTCGGCACCGACAGCGCGCCGCATACCCGCGGCAGCAAGGAGTCGTCCTGCGGCTGCGCCGGCATCTATTCCGCGCCGGTAGGCATCGAGATCTACGCCGAGCTGTTCGAGCAGGCCGGCGCCCTGGACCGGCTGGAAGCCTTCGCCAGCGAGTTCGGGCCGCGCTTCTACGGGCTGCCGCTGAACGAGGACCGGATCGTGCTCGAGCGGCGTCCCTGGCAGCCGCCCGCGGAGTACCGCGTCGGCGCCGACACCCTGGTGCCGTTCCGCGCCGGCGAGACCGTCAGCTGGTCGCTGGTGAGCGCGTGAGCGACGTCCCGGAAGAACCCGGGAGCCCGCCGGCCGGGCTGATGGCCGGCCGCTTCCGTGCTTTCCTGCCGGTCGTGGTCGATGTCGAGACCGGCGGCTTCAATGCCCGCACCGATGCCCTGCTGGAGATCGCCGCGGTGCTGATCGAGCCGACCGAGGACGGAAGCTTCGCGCGCGGCGAGGACTGGCGCTACCACGTCCAGCCCTTCCCGGGCGCCAATTGCGACCCTGCCTCGCTGGAGGTCAACGGCATCGATCCCTGGCATCCGCTGCGGCCGGCCCTGCCCGAGCGCGACGCCCTGCAGCGGATTTTCCGCGAGGTCCGCACGGCCGTCCGGCGGCACGGCTGCACCCGGGCCATCCTGGTGGGTCACAACTCCTTCTTCGACCTTAATTTCCTCAACGCCGCGGTGGAGCGCTGCGGCATCAAGCGCAACCCCTTCCATCCCTTCTCCAGCCTCGATACGGCGACGCTGGGCGCCGTGGCGTATGGCCAGACCGTGCTGTCGCGCATCGTCGAGGCCGCCGGGCTGGAATGGGACAGCAGCTCGGCGCACTCCGCCGGCTACGACGCGCGCATTACCGCCGACGTGTTCTGCACCATCGTCAACCAGTTCCGCGACATCTACGAGTCGCGGCAGGGTTGAGGCCTGCAACCGGGCGAGTCAGGCCTTGGCAGCCGACTCGTCCAGCAGCTTCTTCAGCTCGCCCGAGTGATACATCTCGACCACGATGTCGCAGCCGCCGATCAGCTCGCCGTTGACGTAGAGCTGCGGGTAGGTGGGCCAGTTGGAATAGGCCTTCAGCCCTTCCCGGATCTCAGGATCCTCGAAGATGTTGAAAGAGGCGAAGTCGGCGCCGCAGGCCCGCAGCGCAGCCACTGTCTGCGCCGAGAAGCCGCACTGCGGAAAGTCCGGCGTCCCCTTCATGAACAGCAGCACCGGACTCGACTCCAGCGTCTGCTTGATCCGCTCGTTGATGGCTTCCATCGACACTGTTCTCCTGCTTGATGTTCCGGCTCATTCCAGGTTCGACGCGACGAAATCCCAGTTCACCAGTTGCCAGAAGGCTTCCAGGTACTTGGGGCGCGCGTTCCGGTAATCGATGTAGTAGGCATGCTCCCAGACGTCGCAGGTGAGCAGCGGCTTGCTGTCGCCGGTGATCGGCGTTTCGGCGTTGCTGGTCTGCACGATGGCGAGCTTGCCGTCGGGCTGCTTCACCAGCCACGCCCAGCCGGAGCCGAACAGGGTCACGGACTTGTCCGAGAACTGCTCCTTGAACGCCGCGAAGGAACCAAAGGCGGCGTTGATGGCCTCGGCCAGCTTGCCGGTCGGCTCGCCACCGCCGTTCGGCGCCAGGCAATGCCAGTAGAAAGTGTGGTTCCAGACCTGGGCCGCGTTGTTGAACACGCCGCCCGTGCTGCCGCGGACGATGTCTTCCAGCGACTTGTCGGCCCACTCGGTCCCTTCGATCAGGGGGTTGAGCTTGTCGACGTAGGTCTTGTGGTGCTTGCCGTAGTGGTACTCGAGTGTCTCTTTCGAAATATGCGGCTCGAGCGCATCCATGGCATAGGGCAAGTCAGGCAGGGTGTGCGCCATTGCGTACTCCTCGAAACTGTATCGCGCTGGATGAATGAAGGGGCTTGCAGCCCCATACGTATAACCCGAAGTATAACAGAGCCCCTCCGCCGGGCAGGGCGCGCCGGGGCCGGAACGCGGCCTGCCGGGCTATACTTCCGCCGCCCGCTGCGAAGGAACAAGCATGCGCCCGCCCCAGCTCCCCGCCGACCTGGACGACGTCGTCGCCCGCGCCCTCGCGGAAGACGTGGGCCCCGGCGACGTCACCGCCGACCTCGTACCCCCGGGCTGCCGGGCCGAAGCCACGGTCATCACCCGGGAGGACGCCGTGCTGTGCGGGACGGCCTGGTTCGAGCGGGTTTTCGCCATGCTGGACCCAGCGGTTTCGATCGCCTGGCAGGCCGCGGACGGCGACCCGGTCGCGGCCGGGGCCGAGCTCTGCCGGCTCGCGGGGCCGGCGCGGCCGCTGCTCAGCGGCGAGCGCACGGCGCTGAACTTCCTCCAGTCGCTGTCGGGCACCGCGACCCTTGCCCGGCGCTACGCCGACGCCGTCGCCGGCACCGGCTGCCGCGTGCTGGACACGCGCAAGACGGTGCCGGGGCTGCGCTCGGCGCAGAAATACGCCGTCGCCTGCGGCGGCGCCGCCAACCACCGGCACGGCCTCTTCGACGCGCTGCTAATCAAGGAGAACCACATCATCGCTGCGGGCGGCCTGGACCAGGCGCTGCGGGCGGCCCGCGCGCGGCATCCCGGGCTCACGCTGGAGATCGAGGTGGAGTCACTGGTGGAACTCGACCTCGCCCTCGCCGGCGAGCCGGACATCATCATGCTGGACAACTTCGACCTGGCCGCGCTGCGCGAAGCCGTGGTCCGCACGCACCGCGCCCCGGGGGCCATCCGCCTGGAGGCCTCCGGGAACGTTTCGCTGGCCACGGTCCGCGCTATCGCCGAGACCGGCGTGGACTACATCTCGGTGGGCGAGCTGACCAAGAACCTGCGCGCGGTGGATCTCTCGATGCGCTTCCGGCTCGAGGCCTGAAACCGGCCCCCGAATCCCTGTTGCGGCGCACAACCCGGGATTGCCCGGGGCCTCGCACCTGACCGGCCCGGGGCACCGCGGACTATGGCCGGCCGCCGCCGCCGCGCTGCCCCTCGGCGTTGATTTTGCAGCGCAAAAACCGAATCCCAACGGCTGTTTGAATCGAAGACCTGTTTGCTTGCAGGGCCCCGTTTGAGTGGGTTATAAGCGAATGATGCGGCGCGGCAGATGCGGTGCAAAGCCAGCTGCGCCCGGCTCCCGACATGGCGGAGGACACCATGACTGCTCTGACTATCCTGTTACTTACCCTGGTCGTCGCCGGCACGCTCGCCTACCTGCGCAGCAGCCTGACGGTCTGGACCGGGGCCCTGGCGGCGCTGCTGCTCGTGATCCAGCTGGCCGGCGGCGGCCTGTCCCCCGCCCCCTGGATCGTGTTCGCGGTGGCGGCCGGACTCCTGAATCTCAAGCCGCTGCGCCGGACCCTGCTGAGCCGGCCGCTGCTGAAGTGGTTCAAGTCCGTCCTGCCGCCGATGTCCCAGACCGAGAAGGACGCCATCGACGCCGGCACGGTGTGGTGGGACGCGGAGCTGTTCACCGGCCGCCCGAACTGGAACGCCCTGCTGCGCACGCCGCGGGCCGAGCTGACCGACGAGGAGCAGGCCTTCCTTGACGGCCCGGTCGAGGACCTCTGCCGCATGCTCGACGACTGGAAGATCAACCACGAGCTGGACGACCTGCCGCCGGAGGTCTGGGACTTCCTCGGCAAGCACCGCTTCTTCGCCATGATCATCCCGAAGGAATACGGCGGGCTCGATTTCTCGGCGCGCGGCCAGTCCGAGGTGGTGATGAAGATCGCCAGCCGCAGTGTGGCCGCCGCGGTGACCGTCATGGTGCCGAACTCCCTCGGCCCCGGTGAGCTGCTGATGCACTACGGCACGCCGGAGCAGAAGCAGCACTTCCTGCCGCGGCTGGCCGACGGCCGCGAGATCCCCGCCTTCGCCCTGACCGGCCCCTGGGCCGGCTCCGACGCCGGCTCGATGCCCGACGAGGGCGTGGTCTGCAAGGGCGAGTACAAGGGCAAGGAAGTGCTCGGCTTCCGCGTCAACTGGGCCAAGCGCTACATCACGCTGGGCCCGATCGCCACCATTCTCGGCCTCGCCTTCAAGGCGCGTGACCCCGACGGGCTGCTGGGCGGCAAGAAGGAGCTGGGCATCACCTGCGCCCTGATCCCGACCGACACCCCCGGAGTGGAGATCGGCCGCCGCCACAACCCGGCCGGCGCCTTCCAGAACGGGCCCAACAGCGGCACCGACGTGTTCGTGCCGATGGAGTGGGTGATCGGGGGCCAGCCCCAGGTCGGCAACGGCTGGAAGATGCTCATGGACTGCCTGTCGGTGGGCCGCGCCATCTCCCTGCCGGCGCTCGGCACGGCCGGCGGCAAGACCGCGGCGCGGATGACCGGCGCCTACGCGCGGGTGCGGCGCCAGTTCAAGATCCCGATCGGCCGCTTCGAGGGCATCGAGGAGCCGCTGGCCCGCATCGCCGGCGTCACCTACCGGATGGATGCGGCGCGCGTCCTGACCGCCACGGCGCTGGCGCTCGGCGGCAAGCCGTCGGTGCTCTCCGCGATCCTGAAGTACAACAACACCGAGGGCATGCGCCAGGCGATCAACGACGCCATGGACGTCCACGCCGGCCGCGCGGTCTGCCTGGGGCCGAAGAACTACCTCGCCCAGACCTACCAGACCGTGCCCGTCGCGATCACGGTGGAAGGCGCGAACATCCTGACGCGCAGCATGATCATCTTCGGCCAGGGCGCCATCCGCTGCCATCCCTACGTGCTGAAGGAAATGCTGGCCGCCGCCGACACCGACGAGACCGCCGGGCTGAAGGCCTTCGACGAGGCCTTCTTCGCCCACGCCGGGTTCACCATCAGCAACCTGGTGCGCTCCTTTGTGCTGGCCGTCACCGGCGCGCGCTTCGTCAAGGCGCCCGACCTCGGGCCGACCGCGCCCTATGCCCGCAAGCTGACCCGCATGAGCGCCTCCTTCGCCCTGCTGGCGGACGTCGCCATGCTGACTTTGGGCGGCGACCTGAAGCGGCGCGAGAAACTCTCCGGCCGCTTCGCCGACATCCTCAGCCACCTCTACATGGCCTCGGCCGTGCTGAAGCGCTTCGAGGACGACGGCCGGCCCGCCGCTGACCTGCCGATCGTGCGCTGGGCGCTGGACGATTCGCTGGCCATCATCGAGGAACGCCTGGACGGCATCCTGCGCAACTTCCCGGTGAAGGGCGTGGGCGGCTTCCTGCGGCCCTTCGTGCTGCCGCTCGGCCGCCGGTTCCGGCCGGCCTCGGACCGGCTCGGGCACGAGGTGGCGAAACTGCTGCTCAGCCCCTCGGAGACGCGCGACCGGCTCACCGCCGGCATGTTCTACGAACTGAACGCGGACGACCCGCTCGGCCTCATGGAACTCGCGCTGCAGAAGGTCATCGCCGCGGAGCCGATCGAGCGCAAGCTCGGCACCAGCGTCACTGCCGCGAACCTGGAGCGGGTGCTCGCGAAGGGCCTCGCCGAAGGCCTCATCAACGAACTCGAGGCCGAGGAAATGCGCGAGGCCATGGCCCTCACCGCCGAGGCCATCGCCGTTGACGACTTCCCCGGCCGGCCGCGCCAGGCGGGACAGCAGGCCGCCTGACCGCGCCCGTCCCGCCGGTCCGGCATGCCGGTCGCTAGCCGACCGGCATGCCGAACAGCAGGGCGTGACCGCCGCGGATCAGCGCCATCCAGGCGGCGACGCCGACCAGTACCGCCACCAGGTCGAAGACCGGCCCGTTCCGGCCGGCCTTCGGCTGCCAGGGCCGGCGCCAGGCAGCCGCCAGCACGACCAGCGACCACACGAGGAAGCTGCCGAACAGGATAACGTCGGCGACCCGCCCGTTGGCCAGCAGGTGAACGGCGGCCCAGAGCACCACCGCGATCAGCATGGGGTGGCGCAGGCCGTCGCGGATCTTGCCCGGCAGGTAGGCGGCGATGAACAGCACCAGCGCGGGCGCCATCACCAGCGTCGCCGCCATGCGAGTCCAGGGCGGCGACTGCCATAGCACGGCGCTGGTCCAGCGCACCTGGTCGTAGCCGATGATCAGCAGCACGAAGCCGACGATCGCGGGCACCGAGTACGCCGCCTTCCAGCCCCACACGCCCATGCGGTCCATCATCGACTGGCGGAAATCGGGCGCGACCACCCGGACCAGGTGAATGCTGAAGAACAGCAGCAGGCCGAGAATCAGCAAGGTCATGAGCAAGCTCCGACAGGCAAAGCCGGAAGCTTAGCAGGCGTGGCGGCTAGCGCGCGCCGCGCGCGGCGAACTCCGGGTCCATGATCCGGCGCGGCTCGCCCACGCCGTAGCCCTGGGCGTAGTCCACGCCCATGCCGCGCAGCATGGTGATGAGTTCCTTGGTCTCGACGAACTCGGCGATGGTCTGCTTGCCGGTCAAATGCCCGATCTCGTTGATCGAGCGGACCATTTCCCGGTCGATGGGGTCGTGCAGGATTTCCTTGACGAAGCTGCCGTCGATCTTGAGGAAATCCACCGGGAAGTGCTTCAGGTAGCCGAAGGACGACAGGCCGGTGCCGAAGTCGTCCAGCGCGAACTTGCAGCCGAGCTCCTTGAGCGAGTTGATGACCCGGTTGGCCTGCGAGTAGCTGGCAATAGCCGCCGTCTCGGTGATCTCGAAGCAGATCTTGGAGGCATCCAGGCCGCTGTGCTCGAACTGCTCGATGACGAAGGGCAGGAACTTGTCGTCGCACAGGCTCTGGCCCGACAGGTTGATGGAGCACATGGCGAGGCGCTCGCGCTCGTCCGCCTCGGAGACCAGCCAGCGCAGCGCGTTGGTGATCACCCAGCGGTCGATGTTCGGCGTCAGGCCGTAGCGCTCGGCGGCGTTGATGAAGACGTCGGGCGCGATGATCTGGCCCTGCTCGTCGCGCATGCGCAGCAGCAGCTCGTAGTGGGCGCCCCGGGGCTCCCCCTGCAGCGGCATGATGGGCTGGCGGAACAGCTCGAAGCGGGACTCCTCGAGCGCATTGTTGATGCGCGCGGCCCACTGCATCTCGCGCCGCCGGCGCATCAGGTCGATATCGTTCTCCTGCCAGGTCTGCACGCGGTTCCGGCCGGATTCCTTGGCCGCCGCGCAGGCGCTGTCGGCCGCGGTCAGCAGCTCCGCGACGCTGGCGGTTTCCGGCACGATCGGGACCACGCCGATGCTGGCGCCGAGGCGGAAGGTCCGGTCCTCCCAGATGAAGCGGAACTCCTGCACCGCCTTCAGCAGCGCCTCGGCCGTGTTGATCGCCTCCTCCAGCGTGCAGTTCTCGAGCAGCACGCCGAACTCGTCGCCGCCGAGGCGCGCCAGGGTGTCGCGCCAGCGGATCTTGGACTTCAGCAGCGCGCCCAGCTGGCCGAGCAGGGCGTCGCCGGCCATGTGGCCGCAGGAGTCGTTGATGATCTTGAACTGGTCGAGATCCATGTAGCACAGGGCGTACTGGGCCTCGCGCGCGCGGCCCATCTTCAGCGCCCGCTCCAGCCGGGCCTCGAACTCGCGGCGGTTCACCAGGCCGGTGAGCATGTCGTGGCTGGCGTGATAGGACAGCCGCCGGTTCAGCTCCCGCGCCTCGCTGACGTCATGGAACACCAGCACGCCGCCGATCACCTGGCCCACATCGTTGCGGATCGGGGCCGCGGAACTCTCGACGTACAGCTCGTTGCCGTCGCGCCGGATCAGCAGCGTCGGGCGCATGGTCTTGTACAGCCGGTCGCGCCGGATCGCGACCGACAGCGGGTTTTCCATCGGCTCGCAGGTTTCCTCGTGGAAACTGCGGAAGATCTCGTCCACGGCGCGGCCGGCCGCGGCGTCCAGGCTCCAGCCGGTCAGCTCCTGGGCGATGGGATTGAGATATTCGATGCGGCAGTCCGAATCGGTGGTGATGACCCCGTCACCGATCGACTGCAGCGTGATCTGGGCGTTCTGCTTCTCGCGGAACAGGGCCTCCTCGTAGAGCTTCTGGTCGGTGATGTCGAGCTCGACGCCGACCAGGCGCAACATGCGGCCCTCCTCGTCGATCATCGCCTTCGCCCGGCTCATCACCCAGCGCCAGTCGCCCGAGCGGTGCCGCATGCGATGGACGCTTTCGAACAGCTCGGTCTTGCCCTCGAGATGGTCGCGGATCTTGCCCTGCACCCGCACCATGTCCTCCGGATGGACGAGCTGGCGCCAGTCCGGCATGTCCTCGTCCGGCTCGTCCTCGCCGTAGCCCATCATCACCTTCCACCGCGGCGAAAAGCGGATGGTGTTGCTCTCGACGTCGAAATCCCACACGCCGTCGTTGGCCGCGTAGCGGGTCAGTTCCTCGCGCTCCTCGATGTCGTCGAGCTCGCGGTTGAGTTTCAGGCGCGTCAGCGCGGCCGACAGGCTCGCGCCCATCAGCTTCAGCAGCAGGTAGACGTCGACGTGCCAGTCGTTGACCGGCCGCGCCGACAGCACGCCGAGCACACCCCCGAGCTTGCCGCCGATGTCGAGCCCAGCGAACAGCGCCGCACCCGCCGCCATCTCCCGCATCAGGTGGGATTCTGCCTCCAGCTGCGCCGGGAGCCGGCCGGCGTCACGGATCTCCACCAGGCGCATGTGGCCCAGCTTCCCGCGCAGCCAGTCGAGCTCGTCGATCCGCACGCCCTTGAGGCGCTCGGGACAGCAGCCGGCCAGCACGGTGGAGGCGTGGCTGACCTCTTCCACCGCCGAGCCGTCGAGGGCCAGGAGGGCGAAGCACACCGAGTCGGCGCCAATGGCCTCCCGGATGGTCTCGAGGGACTCGCTGAGGATCTGCTCGGCCGTCTCCGGCTCCAGGTTGAGCAGGTCGACGGCGACCTTGGTGATGGCGGGGTTGAGGCCGATGCGCGAAGGCGTGGCGCGGCCCTTGCGGAGAGCGCCGCCCAGATCGGCGGCGATCCGGGACACCGGCTCTGGCGTTGGTTCTTCGCTCATGCAGGATCCAGACAATGGGCCTTAATTAGCGATCGTAAGTTGTTGTTCCGGCCAAGCTCTCAAACACAAGGCATTCTGGACATGATGCCTGGAGAATACAAGATGTTGTAGTCGGGCCCCGGGGACCGCATGTACGCCCGGGCGCTGGCAATCGCTCCGGCCGGCAACTAGGCTGAGGTTACGAGGGTCCCGGTCGCCCGCCCTTTCCGATCGCAGGGTGACCATGCGGCAAGGAGAACGCAACATGAGCGATGCCTGGGTCGTGGTGGCCTCCAGCACCCATTGCCGGATCTTCTCCCACCACAAGCACAACGCGCCGCTCGAAGAACTCGAGGACCTGGTGCATCCGAAGGGGCGCCTGCAGGACCAGGAGCTGACGACCGACAAGCCGGGGCGCGCCTTCGACAGCATGGGCTCCGGCCGCCACAGCATGGGCCAGACGGTCAGCCCGACGGAGCAGGAAAGCATTCGTTTCGCCAAGGAAGTCGCCGAGCGGCTCGACGCCGGGCGGATGGCCAAGGCCTTCGACCGGCTGGTGGTGGTCGCCGACCCGCGCTTCCTCGGCTACCTGCGCCAGGAGCTGTCGCCCGCGACGCGCCACTGCGTGGCCAAGGAGATCCCGAAGAACCTGGCTGATGCCGACCCGGCCAGCATCCGGGAGGCGCTGCCGTTCAGGATCTGAGGGCCTGCGCGCGCCTCAGTGGAGTTCGCAGTCCGGCGGGGCGCTCTGCTCCTCGCCGCCGAGCGCGAGGTTGACCGCCTCGCCGACACAGTGCGGGCAGACGGTGAGATAGACGCCCTGGTCGTCGACGTTGACCTCGAAGCTGACCGAGTGGTCACCGATGAAGACATCGATCTGGCCCTCGTCCTGGAGTTCCCGGATTGCCTCGGCAAGCTGCTTCCAGCGTGTCATCTCTCACTCTCCCCTGCTGCGTCGCGCCTCTGGCCGCCATTGTACGGTGCCGGCGCCCGGCTGGCGCACCCTGCAGCGCCAAAAAACATGGGCGCCGCCCGGCAGGGTGGCGCCCGTAGTTTTCTCCGCCGAGCTTACTTGATCTCGAGTACTTTGACGTCGAAATGCAGCTGCTCGCCGGCCAGGGGGTGATTGAGGTCGAGCACGACGGTCTCGTCCTTCAGTTCCTTGACCTGGGCGTGGATCGGCTGGCCCTGCTGGTTCTGCCCGACCAGCCGGGCGCCGACGTTGCGGGCGTCTTCCGGGATCATGGCCAGCGGGACTTCCTGGTAGCCTTCCTCGCGGACCGGGCCGTAGCCTTCCTCGGCGGTCAGCGTGACCTGCCGCGTCTCGTCCACCGTCATGCCGGCGAGCTGGGCCTCCAGCGCGGGCAGGATCTGCTGCTCGCCCTGGACGTAGGTCAGCGGCTCGGCGCCGACGTTGGTGTCGGCCGTGGAGCCGTCGTCCAGCTTCAGGGTGTACTCAATGCTGACGGTGCTGCCGTCCTTGATCACGGGGACTTCCTCCTGCGCCTGCAGCGACGCTCCGGTAACTAAAAACAACGCCGCCGCTGCGGCTGCGGGCAACCTGGACAACATGTGTTCTCCGGGGGGGTCGGTGGGGTTGAACGCGCACCCTACCACAGGGCGGGGGGGGCTTGCCTACGGCCGGACCTGCCCGGCGCCGCGGACCTGGTACTTGTAACTGGTCAGCTGTTCCGCCCCCACCGGGCCGCGGGCATGGATTCGTCCGGTCGAGATGCCGATCTCGGCGCCCATCCCGAACTCGCCGCCGTCCGCGAACTGGGTCGAGGCATTGTGCAGCACGATGGCGCTGTCGACCTGGTCGAGGAAGCGCGCGGCCCGGGCCGGATCGGCGGTCACGATCGCCTCCGTGTGCCCGGAGCCGTAGCGGGCGATATGGGCCATGGCCTCGTCCAGGCCGTCCACCACTCGCACCGCGATGATGGCGTCGAGGTACTCGCGCGGCCAGTCCGCCGGCTCGGCCGGGCGCACCCGCGCATCGGCGGCCTGGGCCGTCGCGTCGCCGCGGACTTCGCAGCCGGCGTCCAGCAGGGCCGCGAGCAGCGGCGCCAGGTGCGTGCCGGCGCAGGCGCTCTCCACCAGCAGCGTCTCGGCGGCGCCGCAGATGCCGGGGCGCCGCAGCTTGGAGTTGAGGACCACCCGCCGCGCCATCTCCAGGTCGGCGGCCCTGTCGACGTAGACGTGGCAGACCCCCTCGAGGTGCCCGATGACCGGCACGCGCGCGTCCCGCTGCACCCGCTCGATGAGCCCGCGCCCGCCGCGCGGCACGACCACGTCCACGCAGCCGCCAAGGCCGCCGAGCAGCTCGCCCACGGCCGCCCGCTCGCGGGTCGGCACCATCTGGATGGCGGCCTCCGGCAGCCCGGCGGAGCGCACCGCCTCCTCGAGACAGGCATGGATCTGGGTACTGGAGGCGAAGCTCTCCGAGCCGCCGCGCAGGATCACCGCATTGCCCGACTTGAGGCACAGGGCGCCGGCATCCGCGGTCACGTTGGGGCGGCTCTCGTAGATGATGCCGATCACGCCGAGCGGCACGCTGACCCGGCGAATCACGAGCCCGTTCGGCCGGGTCCACTCGGCCAGCACGCGCCCCAGCGGGTCGGGCAGCGCGGCGATCGCCTCGAGCCCGGCCGCCATCGCTTCGACACGCTCGGGATCGAGGCGCAGGCGATCCACCAGGGCCGCCGACAAGTCGCGCTCGCGGGCCGCCGCCACATCCTCGGCATTGGCTGCGAGAATCGCCGGCGCCCGCCGGCGCAGCAGCGTGGCGGCCGCCTCCAGGGCATCGTTCCGTTGCGCGCCCGTGCTGCGGGCCAGGCCCGCCGCCGCCGCCCGCGCCTGCCGGCCGAGGCCGGCCATCAGCTCGGCCACCGCGCCCGAGCCCTCGAGTCCCAGCAAGTCAACCATGCTCATTCACCATTGCCAGGTCGTTCCGGTGCACCAGTTCCTCCCGTCCCCGGTAGCCCAGCACCTGCTCGATCATGCTGCTCCGCAGCCCGATGATCCGGCCGGCCTCGGCCGAATCGTAAGCCGACAGCCCCCGGGCCAGCACCCGGCCCGACTGGTCTTTCACCAGCACCAGGTCGCCGCGCTCGAAGCGCCCGCTGACGCTCACCACGCCGGCCGGCAGCAGGCTCTTGCCGTGCGCCAGCGCCGCCGCGGCGCCCGCGTCCACCACCAGCTCGCCACTCGGCTTGAGCGCGCCCGCAATCCACTGTTTCCGCACCCGGGCCGGCGAGGCGGCGGCGACGAACCAGGTACAGGGCGCACCTTCCTCGAGCGCCTGCAAGGGGTGCCGGACCCGGCCGGAGGCAATCACCATGTTGCAGCCGGCGGCCAGGGAAATCCGTGCGGCCATGAGCTTGGTGATCATCCCGCCCGAGCCGACGTCCGTGGCCGATTCGCCCGCCATGGCCTCGATCTCGGGGGTGACGGCGTGGATCTCGGGTACCAGCCAGGCGTCCGGATCGCGGGCCGGGTCGGCCGTGTAGAGGCCGGCGATGTCCGACAGCAGCACCAGGCAGTCGGCGCTGGTCATCTGGGCGACCCGCGCCGCCAGGCGATCGTTGTCGCCGTAGCGGATCTCCTCGGTGGCCACGGTGTCGTTCTCGTTGATGACGGGCACCGCGCCGAGTCCGAGCAGCGTCTCGAGGGTGCCGCGCGCATTGAGGTAGCGGCGGCGCTGCTCGGTGTCCCCCAGCGTCAGCAGGACCTGGGCCACGGGGATGTCGTGGCGCCCCAGCGCTTCCTGCCAGGCGTGTGCCAGGCGCACCTGGCCGGCCGCGGCGGCCGCCTGGCTTTCCTCCAGTCGCAGGGGGCCGGCCCGGAGACCCAGGTGGCGCCGCCCCAGGGCGATGGCCCCGGAAGAAACCAGCAGCACTTCCTGGCCGCGGCGGCGGAGGCGCGCGATGTCCTCGACCAGGCCCTCGAACCAGGGACGGTCGAGGCTGTTGGTGGCGCGGTCCACGAGCAATGCCGAGCCGATCTTGATCACGACCCGGCGTGCCGCGACCAGGCGGCTGGGGCTGCTGTCGACTCGATCCATCGTCATCCTGCCGGACAGCATGACCGTTGCAGCGCATCATGTGAAGCCCCGCCCGGCGCCTCAGTCGTCGCCGGATTGATCTTCGCCCCGCGCCCCGGCCGCCGGCATCCGGCCCGCCGCGCGCAGCTGCTGCCGGAGCAGGTAGTCGATCTGGGCGTTCAGGCTGCGGAGATCGTCGTCCGCCCAGCGCCGGAGGGCGGCGAGGATCTCCGGGTCGAGGCGCAGCAGGAACGCGTCGCGCTTGGCCAAGCTAGTTGTAAAGCGTCCCGGTGTTCACGACCGGCTGCGTGTGCGTGTCGCTGCACAGCACCACGAGCAGGTTCGAGACCATCGCCGCGCGCCGCTCGTCGTCGAGCTCGACGATCTGGTCCCGCGCGAGATGGTCGAGCGCCATCTGCACCATGCCGACCGCCCCCTCGACGATCTTGGTGCGCGCCGCAACGACGGCCTGCGCCTGCTGCCGTTGCAGCATGGCCGCGGCAATCTCGGAGGCGTACGCCAAGTGGCTGATGCGCGCCTCTATGACCTCGACGCCCGCCTTGTCGAGCCGCTCCTGGATGTCTTCGCGCAGCTGCGCCGAGATCCTGTTGGTGTCGCCGCGTAGCGACACCTCGTGATCTTCGCTGTCGTAGGGATAGCGGCTGGCCATGATGCGCAGCGCGGCCTCGCTCTGCACGGCGACGAAATCCTCGTAGTCGTCGACTTCGAACAGCGCCTCAACCGTGTTGACCACGCGCCAGACCACCACGGCGGAAATGTCGATAGGGTTACCGTCGCGGTCGTTGACCTTGGAAGGCCGACCGTGGGTGCGGCTGCGCTGCTGCACGACTTGCCCGACGGAGTCTTTTTTCTCCGGGGTCGAAAGAGCGCCGGTTTCGAAGTTGCGTACGCGCAGCGACAGCTTTTTCTTGCTGAAGAAGGGATTGACCCAGAAGAAACCGGACTCGCGCACCGACCCCTTGTACTCGCCGAAGAGCAGCAGGACCCGGGAATCGTTGGGCGCGATCGCCATGAAGCCGAAGCCCATGACGAAGCCGACCGCCAGGATCACGATGCTGCTCGCGATGTGCCAGCCGGAGGCGCCGGCGTGCAAGGCATAGAAAAAATACCAGGGACCGGCGATCACCAGCGCGACGGTGACGACCAGCGGCAGCCAGCCCGACAGCGGGCGATACTCTCTTTCCTGAACCATGGCTCTCTCCCTCGCAGAGCGGATGATGTCAGGATGATATCACTTTGCTATCGGCCGGTGCCACCCCCTCGGCGAGCCTCAGGCGATTGCCCGCGCCGGTCCCTCGCTGATCGCGGCCGCGATCGCCGCCCCGACCGCCCGCGTCGGGCTGCCGCGCTCCCGGCCCACCACGTCCACCGTGCCGATGCCCCGCCCCAGCGCCTCGTACGTCGCCTGCTCGACCGCCCGGGCCTCGGCCTCGAGCCCGAGCGAGTGGCGCAACAGCATGGCGGCGCTCAGGATGGTGCCGCAGGGGTTGGCAATGCCGCGCCCGGCGATATCGGGCGCCGAGCCATGGATCGGCTCGTACAGGCCCGGACCGGACGCCGCCAGCGAGGCCGACGGCAGCATGCCGATCGAGCCGGCGAGCACCGAGGCCTCGTCGGTCAGGATGTCGCCGAACATGTTCTCCGTGACCACCACGTCGAAGCGCCGGGGATCCTGCAGCAGCTGCATCGCCACCGCGTCCACCAGCGCGTGCTCCAGCTTCACGTCCGGGAATTCCTCGCGCCCGAGCCGGGTCGCGATCTCGCGCCACAGGCGCGAGGTCTCCAGCACGTTCGCCTTGTCTACCGAGGTCACGACCCCGCGCCGCGCGCGCGCCGTCTCAAAGGCCAGCCGCAGCACGCGCTCGATCTCCTCGCGGGTGTAGCTGCAAAGGTCGGAGGCCCGGTCCGCGTCGCGCTGCTTGGCGCCGAAATAGATCCCGCCGGTCAACTCGCGGACGAACAGTATGTCCACGCCATCGAGCAATGACTCCTTCAGGGGCGAGGCGCCGTACAGGGCCGGCAAGGTCATGACCGGCCGCAGGTTCGCGAACACCCCCAGCGCGCGGCGCAGCGCCAGCAGGCCCTGCTCGGGCCGGACCGGCGCGGACGGGTCGGACCACTGCGGTCCGCCGACGGCCCCGAGCAGGACCCCGGCGCTGGCCTGGCAGAGGGCCGTCGTCTCCGCCGGCAGCGGCTGCCCGGTGGCGTCGATAGCGCCGCCGCCGATCAGTCCCTCGCGGAACTCGAAGTCATGGCCGAAGGTGTCCGCCACCGCCGCCAGCACCACCCGCGCCGCGGCGACGATCTCCGGCCCGACGCCGTCGCCGGGCAGGAGCGCAATCAGGCGCGACACGCGGCCCGGTCCTCATAAGCCTGGATGGCCGGAACCTGGCTCAGCAGCCAGCCGAGCGGGTCGATGCCGTTGAGCAGGCAGTGGCGGGCGAAAGGCTCGACCTCGAAGCCGGCCTCGCGTCCCGCCGCCATGCGCACGGTGCAGTCGCGCAGGTCGATGCCGATCTCGGCGCCGGGATGCGCCAGCAGCCAGGCGTGCGAGTCCGCGTCGATCACCACGGGCAGCAGGCCGTTGCGCAGCGCGTTGCTGCGGAAGATGTCGGCGATCTCGGTGCTGATCACGGCGCGGAAGCCGTAGTCCAGCAGGGCCCAGGGCGCGTGCTCGCGGGAGGAGCCGCAGCCGAAATTGCGTCCCGCCACCAGGATCCGGGCGCCCTCCGCCCCGGGCCGGTTGAGAACGAAGTCCTCGCGCGGCCGGTTGGCCGCGTCGCGCCGCCAGTCGGCGAACAGGTGCCGCCCGAGGCCGTCACGCTGGGTGGTGGTCAGGAAGCGCGCCGGGATGATCTGGTCGGTGTCGATGTTGTCCACCGGCAGCACCACGGTGCGCGAGCTCAGCACGGTGAAAGGCTCGATCATGCGATGCGCCTCCCTTCTTCCAGCAGCGGCCGCGGGTCCGCGACCTTGCCGGTGATGGCGGAGGCCGCCGCCGTCAGCGGGCTGGCCAGCAGGGTGCGGGCGCCCTGCCCCTGCCGGCCCTCGAAGTTGCGGTTGCTGGTGCTGACCACGTACTGGCCGGCGGCCGCGCGGTCGCCGTTCATGGCGATGCACAGCGAGCAGCCGGACTGGTGCCACTCGGCGCCGGCGTCGCGGAACACGCGGTCCAGGCCCTCGGCCTCGGCGGCCGCGCGGACCTGCTGGCTGCCCGGCACGATCATGGCGCGCACGCCCGGCGCCACCCGGCGGCCGCGCAACACGGCAGCCGCGGCCCGGAGGTCGCTGAGGCGCGAGTTGGTGCAGCTGCCGATGAACACCACCTGCACCGGCTGGCCGGCGATCGCCGCGCCGGCGCTGAGGCCCATGTAGTCCAGCGCCTTGCGGTGGCCCGCGCCGGCCGGCGCGGGGATGCGGCCGCTGACGGGCATCACCATCCCCGGGTCGGTGCCCCAGGTGACCTGCGGCTCCAGCGCGCCGACGTCGATGGTGACGCTGCGGTCGTACTCGGCCCCGGGATCCGAGTTGAGTTCGCGCCATTCGACCACCGCCCGCTCCCAGGCCTCTCCCTGCGGTGCCATCGGGCGGCCCGCCAGGTATTCGAAGGTGGTCTCGTCCGGCGCCACCATGCCGGCCCGGGCGCCGGCCTCGATCGCCATGTTGCACAGGGTCATGCGCTCTTCCATCGACATGGCGCTCACCGCCTCGCCCCGGAACTCGATCACGTGGCCGGTGCCGCCGTCCACGCCGATCCGGCCGATCACGCCCAGGATCACGTCCTTCGCGGTCACGCCCGGGCCCAGGCGGCCCTCGAGCTCGACCAGCAGCGTGCGCGGCAGCCGCTGCAGCAGGCACTGGGTGGCCAGCACGTGGCCGACCTCGGTGGTGCCGATGCCGAAAGCCAGCGCCCCGAAGGCGCCGTGGGTGGTGGTGTGGCTGTCGCCGCAGACGATGGTCATGCCCGGCTGGGTCGCGCCCTGCTCCGGGCCGATGACATGCACGATGCCGCGGCGCGCGCTGTTGACGCCGAACAGCCGCACGCCGGAGCGGCCGCAGTTCTCGCCCAGCGTGCGCACCTGGTAGCGCGCCGCGTGGTCCATCTCGCCGAGCCCGCTGGCCCAGCTCGCCTCGGCGGTCGGAACGGAATGGTCCACCGTGGCCAGGGTGCGGTCGGGCCGGCGGACCTTCAGGCCGCGCTCGCGCAACGCCGCGAAGGCCTGGGGGGAAGTCACCTCGTGCACCAGGTGCAGGTCGATATAGAGGACCGCCGGTGTCGCCGCGGTCTCCGGCACCACTACGTGCCGGTCCCAGACCTTGCGGAACAGCGTGCGGGGCGCCGTCATACGGCCACCGAGGCGATCGGCGTCACCGGCGCCGAGACCGGCTGCAGCCAGCCCCACTCGTCAACGGTCTCGGCCGAGAACAGGCCGAAGAAGCGCCGCTGGACCTCCGCCGTGACGGGGCCGCGCTTGCCGCTGCCGACGGCGATGCGGTCGACCGAGCGCACCGGGGTGACTTCGGCGGCGGTGCCGGTGAAGAACACCTCGTCGGCGAAATACAGCATCTCGCGCGGCATCGGCTGCTCGTGGACCTCGTAGCCGGCGGCGCGCGCCAGCGTGATCACGGTGTCGCGGGTGATGCCGGCGAGGATCGAGCAGGCGGCCGGCGGCGTGTAGATCTTGCCGTCCTTGACGATGAAGATGTTCTCGCCCGCGCCCTCGCCGATCATGCCGTCGGTGGTCAGCCCGATGCCCTCGGCGTAACCGTGGCGCTTCGCCTCCATGCTGATCAGCTGGCTGGAGAGATAACCGCCGGAGGCCTTGGCGCCGGAGGGAATGGTGTTCGGCGCCACCCGGTTCCAGGACGAGACGCACACGTCCACCCCGTTCTCCAGGCCCTCGGCACCCAGATAGGCGCCCCACTCGATGGCGGCGATGATGACCTCGACCGGCGAGTCGGCCGGCGCGGTCAGCCCGAGGCCGGCATAGCCGCGGAACACCAGCGGGCGCAGGTACGCGCCCTGCAGGTCGTTGGCCAGTACCGCCTGGTTGCAGGCCGCCTCGATCTCTTCCTGGGCGTAGGGAATGGCGAGGTGATAGATCTTGGCCGAGTTGTACAGCCGGGAAATGTGCTCGCGCAGGCGGAAAGAGCGCGGGCCGTCCGGCGTGCGGTACACGCGGATGCCCTCGAACACCGACGAGCCGTAGTGCAGCCCGTGGGACAGTACGTGAACGGTCGCGCTCTCGCCGGGAACCATCCTGCCGTTCTGCCAGATGTAGCGCGGAAACTTCGGTGCCACTTGAATACTCCGTTGCCGTTGGGCGTGTACGTCGGGATCAGGCCGCCGCGTCGGCGCCGGCGCGGGCGGCGATGCGGTTGACGGCCTGCAGGAAAGCCAGCGCGCTGGCCTGGATGATGTCGGTGTCGAAGCCCTTGCCCTGCCAGGTGCGGCCGGCGTGTGAGACCGCGACCACGGCCTCGCCCTGGGCGTCTTCCCCGACGGTGATGTTGCGGATGTCGAAGCTCGTCAACTCGACCGCGACGCCAGTCGCGCGCTCGATGGCGCTGAAGGCCGCTTCCACCGGCCCGTCGCCGGTCGCGGACTCCAGGCGGCTGGTGCCGTCGGCGTGGACCAGTTCCGCCTCGGCCGAGGCGCGCGCGCCGTCGCCGGAGGCGATGCGCAGCGCGGCCAGCCGCCACGGCCCGGTGCCGGCGTCATCGGAACGCAACACCAGGGCCTCGATGTCGGCGTCGAAGATTTCCTTCTTGCGGTCCGCCAGGCTCTTGAAGGCGATGAAGGCCCGGTCCAGCTCGGCCTCGTCCAGCGCCAGGCCCAGGGCCGCCACCCGGTCGCGGAAGGCATGGCGTCCGCTGTGCTTGCCCAGCACCAGGCGGCTGCCGCCCAGGCCCACGTCCTCGGGCCGCATGATCTCGTAGGTCTGCTGGTTGCGCAGCATGCCGTGCTGGTGGATGCCCGCCTCGTGGGCGAACGCGTTCTCCCCCACCACCGCCTTGTTGCGCGGCACGCCGACGCCGGTGACCGCGGCCACCAGGCGGCTGGTGGGCGCCAGGCGGCGGGTGTCGATGCCGGTCTGCACCGGCAGGCGGTCGCCGCGCGTGCGGACCGCCATCACCACCTCTTCCAGCGCGCAGTTGCCGGCGCGCTCGCCGATGCCGTTGATGGTGCACTCCACCTGGCGCGCGCCCGCCTGCACGGCGGCCAGGCTGTTGGCCACGGCCATGCCCAGGTCGTCGTGGCAATGGACGCTCAGCACGGCGCGCTCGATGCCGGGCACGTGCTCACGCAGGTAGGCGATGCGCTCGGCGAACTCGGCCGGCACCGCATAGCCGACGGTATCCGGGATGTTCACCGTGGTCGCGCCCGCCTCGATCACGGCCTGCACCACTTCGGCCAGGTAGTCCAGCTCGGTGCGGGCCGCATCCTCGGCCGAGAACTCGACGTCGGCGCACAGCGAGCGCGCCACCCGCACGCCTTCCACCGCCCGGCGGACGACCTCCTCGCGGCTCATGCCCAGCTTGTATTCGCGGTGGATCGGGCTGGTGGCGATGAACACGTGCAGCCGCGCGCGCTCCGCCTCCTGCAGCGCCTGCCAGGCGCGCTCGATGTCGTTGCCGCCGCAGCGGGCCAGGCCGCAGATGACCGGGCCGCGGATCTCGCGGGCGATCAGCTGCACCGACTCGAAGTCGCCGTCCGAAGCGGCCGGAAAACCGGCCTCGATGACGTCCACGCCCAGCTCGGCGAGCGCGCGCGCCACCCGCAGCTTCTCCCGGTCGGTCATGCTGCAGCCGGGCGCCTGTTCGCCGTCGCGCAGCGTGGTGTCGAAGATCACCAGGCGCCCGTGCTCAATAGCCGGCTCAATAGCCATAGTGCAGCTCCCCGATCGGGAAGTACGGCATCGCTTTCGGCTGGTGCCGCGGCCGCTCGTCGGCCAGCGCCCGCATCAGCGTCGCGGCCTCGATGTTGCCGCCGGTCAGCACCACGCCGATGCGCCGGCAGGGCTGCCCGGCGCAGTAGCGGATCGCCCCGGCCAGCGCCGCGGCGGCCGCGCCTTCGGCCATCTGGTGCACCGTGCCGGCGTAGACGCCGATGGCTGCCTGGATCTCGCGCTCGGACACCAGCAGCATGTCGTCCAGCCGCTCCCGCAGCACCGCCAGCGTCTGGCGGACCGGCACCCGCACGGCCAGGCCGTCGGCCAGGGTATCGACCGCGGCGAAGGGATGGTACTCGCCGGTGTGCCAGGCGTGGTGCATGGCGGGCGCGTTCTCGGCACAGACGCCGATGACGCGCGTCGCCGGGCTCTGCGCCTTGACGACGGTCGCGACCGCGGCCGCCACGCCGCCGCCGCCCACCGGCACGAACACCGCGTCGAAGGGCTCCGCCGCCTGGGCCAGCATCTCCAGCGCGATGGTGCCGGCGCCCGCGACCATGTCGGGGTCGCGTACCGTGTGGACCAGGCGGGCGCCGGTGCGGGCAGCGTGCTCCTCCGCCGCGATCATGGCGGCGTCGAAGTCGTGGCCGGACTCGATCACCCGCGCGCCCTGGGCGATGATCGCGGCGTGCTTCTCCGGGCTGATGCCGCGCGGCACGAACACCGTGCAGCAGACGCCGTGGCGCCGGGCCGCGTAGGCGATGGCGTGGCCATGGTTGCCGCGCGTCGCGGTGACCAGGCCCCGGCTGCGCTCGTCCGCCGCCAGCCGGGCCAGCAGGTTCATGGCGCCCCGGATCTTGCAGGAGCCCACGTCCTGGGCGTTCTCGAGCTTGACGAAGACCTCGCAGCCGAGCCGCGCGTCCAGCGTGGGATGGTGCAGCAGCGGCGTCGGCTGGAGCTGGCCCTCCAGCACCGCCATGGCGGCCTGGATGTCGGCCAGCTCGGCCAGCGGCCGCTCGGCTGCGGCCGCGGGCGGGTTCGGCGCCGCCGGCGGCGCGATGGTGTCGGCGGTCAGCATGCTACGCTCCCCCCCAGCGCCGCCGGCGCCTCGGCGGCCGTCAGGCACGCCACGCTCCGCACGTCGTACAGTTTCTGGATCTGGCGCGTCAGCGTCTCGACCGAGCGGCCTGCGGAATGGATGTCCACCGTCACCTCGACGTGCTGTTCGCCGGTGTAGGCGTTCATGGAGGTCACGGCGAAGCCGCGCCGCTCGATGAGGCCGAGCAGCCGGATCAGGGCGCCCTCGACCTGGTGTAGATTCATCTGCAGCGTGTGGTTCATGCGCTCAACTCCTCCATCATCACGTCGTTACTCTGGCCCGGCGGCACCAGCGGCCAGACATTGCTCTTCGGATCGATGCAGACATGGGCCAGCAGCGGGCCCTCGGTATCCAGCAGCCTGCGGATCGCGCCCTCGACCTCGTCGCGCCGCGTGATGCGGAAGGCCGGGATGCCGAAGGACCGCGCCACCTCGACGAAGTCCGGGTTGTCGGACAGGTCGACCTCGCTGTAGCGCTCCCCGTGGAACAGCTGCTGCCACTGGCGCACCATGCCCAGCGAGGAGTTGTCGACCAGCAGGATCTTCAGGTCCAGGCCGTAGCGCTTGATGGTCTGCAGTTCCTGGATGTTCATCATGATCGAGCCGTCGCCGGAGACCGTGACCACCCGGGCGCCCGGCCGCGCCAGGCAGGCGCCGATGCCGGCCGGGATCCCGTAGCCCATGGTGCCCAGCCCGGCGCTGGTCAGGTGCTGCTCCGGGCGGTCGAAATGGCAGTGCTGCGCCACCCACATCTGGTGCTGGCCGACGTCGCAGGCGATGGTCACGTCCGGCGCCTCCTCGGTCAGGCGGCGCAGCATGTGGGGCACGTAGATGTCGTCGCCCGGCGCGTCGTAGCGCCAGGCGTGCTCGACCTTGCGCGCGGCGCACCACTGCTGCCACGGCGCGATGTCCAGCCCGGTGGGCATGGCGGCCAGCGACTCCACCAGGTCGCCCAGCAGCCCGGCGTCGGCGAAGCGCAGCTTGCCGATCTCGCTCGGGTCGGCGTCCATGTGGATCACGCTGGCCTTCGGGGCGAAGCCGTCCAGCTTGCCCGTCGCGCGGTCGTCGAAGCGGGCGCCGACGCAGATCAGCAGGTCCGACTCCTGGATGGCGCGGTTGGCGGCCCGGTTGCCGTGCATGCCCAGCATGCCCAGGAAGTTCTCGTCGCGCGTGGACACCGAGCCGAGGCCTTTCAGGGTGGTGACCACGGGGATGCCGCTGGCCCGGGCATAGGCGCGGAAGGCGTCCACCGCGCCGGCGATCGGAATCCCGCCGCCGCCGTAGAGCACCGGCCGCTGCGCGCCCAGGATCAGCTCACGCGCGGCCTGCACCTGCGCGGCGTCCGGCACCACGCGCTTCGGCCGGCGGGTCTCGTAGATCGGCGCGTGCGCCGGCACGGCGTTGGCAATATCCTTCGGCAGGTCCACCAGCACCGGCCCGGGCCGGCCCTCGGCCGCGATCTGGAACGCCAGCGCGATGGTCTTGGGGATGTCCTCGGCGCGCCGGACGATGAAGCTGTGCTTGACGATCGGCATGGTGATGCCGAAGACATCGACCTCCTGGAAGGCATCGGTGCCCATCACGGTGGTCGGCACCTGGCCGGTGATGACCACCAGCGGCACCGAGTCCATGAACGCGTTGGCGATGCCGGTGACCAGGTTGGTGGCGCCGGGGCCGGAAGTCGCCATGCACACCCCCGGCCGGCCGGTGACGCGGGCGTAGGCGTCGGCCGCCAGCGCCGCGCCCTGTTCGTGCCGGGCCAGGATGTGCTTGACGGAGGAGTTCAGCAGCGCGTCGTAGACGGGCATGATGGCCCCGCCCGGGTAACCGAAGATGATCTCGACGCCCTGCTGTTCCAGGGCGCGGACCACCAGCTCAGCGCCCTTGCTGCTCATGCGGCGTCCTGCTGTTCCGTACGCAGCCAGGACATGCGGGCCCGCAGCTCGCGCCCGACCTGCTCGATCGGGTGCGCCATGTCGGCGGCCATCATCGCCTTGTAGCGCGGCATGCCGGCCTCGTACTCGGCGCGCCACTCGCGGGCGAAAGTGCCGTCCTGGATCTCCTTCAGCACCGTCCGCATGCGCTCGCGGGTGCTCTCGTCGACCACGCGCGGGCCGCGGGTCAGGTCGCCGTACTTGGCGGTGTCGCTGACGAACTGGTGCATCTTCGCCAGCCCGCCCTCGTGCAGCAGGTCCACGATCAGCTTCAGCTCGTGCATGCACTCGAAGTAGGCGACCTCGGGCTGGTAGCCCGCTTCCACCAGGGTCTCGAAGCCCTGGGTCACCAGCTCGGTCACGCCGCCGCACAGCACCGCCTGCTCGCCGAACAGGTCGGTCTCGGTCTCCTCGGCAAAAGTCGTCTCCAGCACGCCGCCGCGGGTGCCGCCGATGCCGTGGGCGTAGGCCAGGGCCCGCGCCTTCGCCCGGCCCGTCGCGTCCTGCGCCACCGCCATCAGGCAGGGCACGCCGCGGCCTTCCTCGTACTGGCGCCGCACCAGGGCGCCCGGCCCCTTGGGCGCGACCAGGATCACGTCGATGCTGTCCGGCGCCTGGATCGAGCCGTAGTGGATGTTGAAACCGTGGGCGAACAGGATCGCGGCGCCGGGCTTCACGCTGCTCTCGATGTCCCGCCAGACCCGGGGCGCCGCCATGTCCGGCACCAGGATGGCGACGATGTCGGCGCCCGCAGCGGCCCGGGCCGGGGGCGCGACCTTGATGCCGTCCGCCTCCGCCCGCTGCCAGCTCGGGCCGCCCGGCCGCAGCCCGACGGTCACGTCGATACCGCTGTCGCGCAGGTTGAGGGCGTGCGCCCGGCCCTGGCTGCCGTAGCCGATGACGGCGATGCGGCTCACACCCGCCTTGCCCTGCTCAACATCCGATTCGACGTAGATCTTCATGCTCGATACCTTTCCTCAAGTCAAAAATTCCGCGGCCCAGAAAGCGAGAACCCCGCAGCCGTTTCCGGTTGCGGGGTTCTCTGGTTCGGTTCTCTGCCTGCTTTGCGCCTACCTACACCATGACCCCGCTCTTCCCGAGTACGAGAATGACGATAAGGAGGCCAAGGAGGGCGCTGACTGCGTTGACCGGCAGGCGCTCAGGGGCACGGGCCAGGGCGATCGGCCGCTGCCTCGTGTTGTTCCTGCGCTGTGGCTTGCCGTGGGTCATTGTTTCGATAACGCTTGTTGCGCTGCAATCAGCTTGGGCGGATTCTATGCATAATGTTTTCGGCAGTGTCAACAGTTTTTTTAATCGGCTCCCGGCCACGGCCCCGCCTCGCCTCCGAAGCGGACCCGGGCGCACCTTATATTTGCAGAGGCGGTTTTTGCCATGAGTGACGAGCGGTCCCGCAAGTATTCCAGCCCCGTGGTCGACGGCGTGACCCGCGCGCCGAGCCGCGCCATGTTGCGCGCCGTCGGCTTCACGGACGCCGATTTCGGCAAGCCCCAGGTAGGCATCGCGTCCACCTGGGCCGAGCTCACCCCCTGCAATGTCCACATCGGCCAGCTGGCCCGCGAGGCCGCCGCGGGGGCGCGCGCCGCCGGCGGTAAGCCCGTGATTTTCAACACCATCACGGTCTCCGACGGCATTTCCATGGGCACTCCGGGCATGCGCTACTCCCTGGTCTCGCGGGAGGTGATCGCCGACTCGATCGAGACCGTGGTCGCGGCCGAGGGCTTCGACGCCTTCGTGACCATCGGCGGCTGCGACAAGAACATGCCCGGCTGCGTCATGGCCATGGCGCGGCTGGACCGTCCCAGCGTGTTCGTCTACGGCGGCACCATCCGCCCGGGCGCCGGGCACACGGACATCGTCTCGGTGTTCGAGGCCGTCGGCGGCCACGCCCGCGGCACGGTCTCGGATGCGCAGCTGCTCGAGGTCGAGCGCACGGCCATCCCCGGGCCCGGCTCCTGCGGCGGCATGTATACCGCCAACACCATGGCCTCGGCAATCGAGGCGCTCGGGCTGAGCCTGCCCAACAGCTCGGCCCAGGAGGCGGTCGGCGACGCCAAGGCCGAGGACTGCCGGCGCGCCGGGGCGGCGGTGCTGGAGCTGCTGCGCCGGGACATCAAGCCCTCCGACATCCTCCGCCGCGAGGCCTTCGAGAACGCCATCACCGTGACCATTGCGCTCGGCGGCTCCACCAACGCCGTCCTGCACCTGCTGGCCATCGCCGACACCGCCGGCGTGCCGCTGGAACTCGAGGACTTCACGCGGCTCGGGGCGCGCGTGCCGGTGCTGGCCGACCTCAAGCCGAGCGGCAAGTACCTCATGTCCGAGCTGATCGCCATCGGCGGCATCCGCCCGCTGATGAAGATGCTGCTGGATGCCGGGCTGCTGCACGGCGACTGCCTCACGGTGAGCGGCCGGACCCTGGCCGAGGACCTGGCCGAGGTGGCGCCCTACCCGGCCGGCCAGGACGTGGTGCGCGGGCTCGACCGGCCGATCAAGCCGGACAGTCACCTCGTGATCCTGCGCGGCAACCTCGCGCCGGACGGCGCCGTCGCCAAGATCACCGGCAAGGAGGGCGAGCGCTTCGTCGGCACCGCCCGGGTATTCGACAGCGAGCAGCGGGCGCTGCAGGCGATCCTCGACGGCCGCATCGCCGCCGGCGACGTGGTCGTGATTCGCTACCTGGGGCCGAAGGGCGCGCCCGGGATGCCGGAAATGCTGTCGCCGACGTCGGCCATCATGGGCAAGGGCCTGGGCGACTCGGTGGCGCTGATCACCGACGGCCGGTTCTCCGGCGGCAGCCACGGCTTCGTGGTCGGCCACGTCGCGCCCGAAGCCGCCGCGGGCGGTCCGCTGGCGGCCGTGCAGGACGGCGACGAGATCGAGATCGACGCGCGCGAGCGCGCCCTGACCCTGCGCGTCGGCCCGGCGGAACTGGCGCGGCGGCTGGAGGATTGGCGCCCGCGCGACGGAGAAAAACGCGGCACCGTGCTGGAGAAGTACGCCCGCCTGGTGCAGTGCGCCTCGAAAGGCGCGGTGCTGAGCTAGAGCCAGCGGCGCACCCGCTGCCGGTAGGCCTCGTACTCCGCCCCGAACAGGGCCGCCAGGGCCCGCTCCTCCGGCACGATCTGCCAGCGATTCATCGCCAGCACGAAGGCGGGCACGACCAGCGCCGCCGGCCAGGAGCCGAGCCAGACGGCCCACGAGACGAGCGCCAGCGCCAGCGCGAGGTACATCGGGTTGCGGCTGTAGCGATAGATCCCGGCGGCCACCAGCCGGGTGGCGCGTTCCGGCTGCAGCGGGTTGACCGTGGTCTCGTACCGCGCAAAGACCCGGACCCCCGCCAGCCCGACCAGCCCCGCGGCCAGCAGCACCACGCTGGCCGCCAGCAGCTGGCCCGGGAAGCCGACCCGCAGGCCCGGCGTGGCGAGCGCGAGCCCGCCCATCGCCACGGCAGCGAGGAGAAACACCGCTACCGGGGGAATCCTCAACTCGAGCAGCTGCATCCGCCCTGCTCCTTCAGACCGCGACGAAGCGGTCGACGTGGCCGCGCGGCTGCGCGGCCGTCAGCAGCGACACCGCCAGCAGCACGGGGAGGTGGACCGCCAGGCCGAGCAGGCCCTCGTGCAGGTCCCATGGCCGCAGCGCCGGGTTGAAGAAGAACCACAGGGTCGCCAGCCCGCCCGCCACCAGCCCGGCCAGCGCCCCGGCCGTGGTTGCCCGCCGCCAGAACAGCGCCGCCAGCACGGTCGGCGCCAGCTGCACGATCACGCCGTAGGACGTCAGCAACAGCAGCACCAGCGACATGCCCTCGGTGACGGCGAAGCCGTAGGCGACGATCCCCGCCAGCAGCACGCCGATGCGGATCAGCCGGCGCTGGAGCTGGTCGTCCATGGGCAGGAAGGGCTTGACGCCGTCCTCCACGGCCACCGACGCCGTGGCATGCAGCACGGCGTCGCCGGTCGACATCGAGGCCGACAGCGCGCCGGCGCAGAACAGGCCGACCACCAGCAGCGGCAGCTGCACGTCGAGAATGAGCTGCGGCAGGATGAAGTCCGGCTGCTCGAGTCCCGGCAGGTAGAGCACGCCGGCGAAACCGATGAGCATGACCGGCACCAGGAACAGCTGGAAGGTCGGGAACAGCACCACCGTGCGGCGGAGGATGCGGTCGTCGCGCGCCGTGAAGGCCTTCATGAACAGGTGCGGCCACAGCGTCAGGCCGATGGCGCTGACCAGGATGGCGCTGCTGTAGCCGCCCCAGCTCCAGGGCGCGCCGCTGCCGGTGAGGCCGGGCAGTTCGAGCAACTCGGGCCGCTCGAGCAGGATGCCCTCGAACATCGGGCCGATGCCGCCATGCAGCGCATGGGGCAGGTACAGCCCCAGCGACCAGGCAATCACCAGCATGAAGATGCCCTGGAAAGTGTTGGTCCAGCCGACGCCGGTGACGCCGCTCACCAGCACGTAGGTCAGCACGATGCCATAGGCCAGCGCCGCGCCGGCCCACAGGGGGACATGGCCCTCCGTCACCACCTCGATGACGATGCCCGCGCCGCGGATCTGCAGCGTGATATAGGGCAGCAGCGCGATCACGCTGAGGCTGGCGACCAACAGGGACAGGAAGCGCGACGGGAAGCGCCCGGTGAGGAACTGCGCCTGGGTGACGTAGCCCAGCCGCCGGCCGATGCGCGCCACCCGCGGGCCGATGAAATACCAGGGCGCGATGCCCAGCACCCCGTAGGCCAGGATGTAGAAGACGGCCGCCCCGCGCGAGTAGGCCCAGCCGGGCCCGCCGAGAAAGGCGAAGGCGGAGAACACGGTGGCGCCGGTGATGAAGTACATCACCAGCAGGCCGAAGTCGCGATCGCCGGCGACGAAGCCGGTGACGGTACGGGAGCTGCGCCGGCCGGCGCGGAGCCCGATCCACAGCGTCACCCCGAGGTAGGCAGCGACGATCAGCGCGACCCAGTGCCAGCGCTCCATCAGTCGTCTCCCGCGCGGCTCTCGAAATGGTCCAGCACCAGCAGCGCGGCCAGGCCGATGAGGATCCAGAGGATGTACCAGGCCAGGGCGCGCGGCAGGCCGAAGACCAGCGGGCCCGGCTCAGCGACCAGCAGGGCGCCGGGCCAGGTGACCGCCAGCGCGAACAGCACGAAGACCGCGGCGACAGCGAGGCGGACCCGGGACAGGCGCACGGCCGGCTTCAGTCCCCCGGCGCGCGCGGCCGGTCCGCTTCGTGGCAGGCGACCAGGTGGCCGTCGATGCGGCGCAACTCCGGCGTCTCGACCGCGCAGCGCGGCGTGGCGATCGGGCAGCGGGTGCGGAAGGCGCAGCCCGAGGGGGGATTGACCGGCGACGGGAGGTCGCCCTCCAGCGGCGCGAAGGCCTTGGCGCGCTCCAGCTCCGGGTCGGGGATGGGCACCGCCCGGATCAGCGCCTGGGTGTAGGGATGCAGCGGCCGCTCGTACAGCGCGTCGCGATCGGCGATCTCCGCCACGCGGCCGAGATACATCACCATGATCCGGTGGCTGATGTGGCGCACCACGGCGAGGTCGTGGGCGATGAACACCAGTGACAGGTTCATCTCCGCCTGCAGGTCCATCAGCAGGTTGACGATCTGCGCCTGGATCGACACGTCCAGCGCGCTCACCGGCTCGTCGCAGATGACGAGCTTGGGCTCGAGCACCAGGGCGCGGGCGATGCCGATGCGCTGGCACTGGCCGCCCGAGAACTCGTGCGGATAGCGGTTGATGTGCTCCGGCCCGAGGCCGACGCGCTCCAGCATGGCGCCGACGCGACGGCGGATCTCGGCCCGGCCGAGGCCCGGGAAATGGGTCTGCAGCGGCTCGGCCACGATGGTGCCCACGGTCATGCGCGGGTTGAGCGAGGCCAGCGGGTCCTGGAACACCACCTGCATGTCGCGCCGGTGCGGCCGCATCGCCTTTTTGCCCGCCGCCGTGATCTCGTCGCCCAGCAGGGTGACGTGCCCGGCCGTCGGCTCGACCAGGCGCAGGATCGCGCGGGCCAGGGTCGACTTGCCGCAGCCCGACTCGCCGACCACGCCGAGGGTCTCGCCCGGGTGCAGCGCGAGGTCGACCCCGTCCACGGCTTTCAGCACGCGCGCCGGCGCGAACAGCCGCTCCGGCGCCAGCTTGAAATGCACCTTGAGGTCGCGGGTCTCCAGCAGCGGCGGCGCGGCGCGGTCCGGCGCGGTGCGGACCACCTGCACGGGCGCGGCAGCCGCCTCCGCTGCGGACCCGGACCCGCCCAGGGCGGCCAGGCGCCGGCCGTCGGCCCGGTCGAGGCGCGGCACCGCGGCCAGCAGCGCGCGGGTGTAGGGATGCTGCGGGCGGTAGAAGATGTCGTCCACCGGGCCCGATTCCTGCTCCTCGCCCCGGTGCATCACCAGGACCCGGTCGCAGAGACCCGCCACCACGCCGAGATCGTGGGTGATGAGAATGATCGAGGCGCCGGTCTCGCGCCGCACCTCGCGCATCAGCTCGAGGATCTGCGCCTGCACCGTCACGTCCAGCGCCGTGGTCGGCTCGTCCGCGATCAGCAGGTCGGGCCGGCACAACAGGGCCGAGGCGATCATCACGCGCTGGCGCATGCCGCCGGAGAACTCGTGCGGGTACATGTCCACCCGCTTGCCCGCTGCCGGGATATGCACCGCGTCGAGCAGCTCGATACAGCGGGCCCGCGCCGCCTTGCGGCCGATACCCTCGTGGTGCTGCAGGACCTGCGCCATCTGCTGGAACACCGTCATGTAGGGGTTCAGCGAGGTCATCGGGTCCTGGAAGATCATGCCGACGCGCCGGCCGCGGATGCGGCGCAAGGCCTCGGCCGGCAGCCCGAGCAGCTCGGTGCCGTCGAAGTTCGCCGAGCCCGAGGCGCGGCCGTTGGCCGACAAGAGCCCGATCAGGCTCATCATCGACTGGCTCTTGCCGGACCCCGACTCGCCGACGATGCCCAGCGTCTCGCCGCGCTCCAGCGAGAACCCGAGGTCGCGCACCGCGTGCACCTCGCCGTCGGGCGTGTGGAAGCGGACGTTGAGCTTCTCGACCTCGAGCAGCGCCATCAGCGGTCCTTCGGGTCGAGCGCGTCGCGCAGGCCGTCGCCGACGAAGTTGAAGCAGAACAGCGTCAGCGCCAGGAAGGTCGCAGGGAACACCAGCATCCAAGGCGCCGTGCCCATCTCCTGCGCCCCCTCGTTCACCAGCGCGCCCCAGGAAGTCATCGGCTCCTGCACGCCGAGGCCGAGGAAGCTCAGGAAGCTCTCCACCAGGATCACCTGGGGGATGGTGAGGGTGACGTACACCACCACCACGCCGAGCAGGTTGGGCACGATGTGGCGGCGGATGATGTTGAAGGAGGCCACGCCCTGCGCCTCCGCCGCCTCGATGAATTCCTTGTGCTTCAGCGACAGCGTCTGGCCGCGCACGATGCGGGCCATGTCGAGCCAGTTGATGGCCCCGATGGCGACGAAGATCAGCAATATGTTCCGGCCGAAGAAGACCATCAGCAGGATGACGAAGAACATGAAGGGCATGGCGTAGAGGATGTCCACGATGCGCATCATGACGTGGTCGACGCGCCCGCCGAGATAGCCCGCCGTCGCGCCCCAGCTGATGCCGATCAGCAGGCTCACCAGCGTGGCCACCACCCCGATCAGCAACGAGATGCGCCCGCCGTGCAGCGTGCGCACGAACAGGTCGCGGCCCAGCGCGTCGGTGCCGAAATAGTGGCGGCTCTCCCAGTCAGGCCCGATGGAGACGTTGTCCCAGTCGGTCTGGGCGTAGTCCCAGGGCGACAGCCAGGGCCCGACCACCACCAGCACCGCCATGGTGAAGATCAGCGCCCCCGCCACCATCGCCGCGCGGTTGCGCCGCAGCACGTTCCAGGCATCCACCCACAGGCTGCGGCCCTTCACGGGCGCCGGAGTCGCCGCCATGCTTTCCGGCGCCGCGCTCATGCGTACTTCACCTTGGGGTCGAGCCAGGCATAGACCAGGTCGACCAGCAGGTTGAACAGGATGATCAGCGCGCCGTAGAACACCACCACGCCCATCACCAGCGTGTAGTCGCGGTTCAGCGCGCCCTGCACGAAATAACGCCCGAGGCCGGGCACGCCGAAGATCTGCTCGATCACCACCGAGCCGGTGATCACCGCGGCCGAGGCCGGGCCCAGGTAGGAGACGACCGGCAGCAGCGCCGGCTTGAGGGCGTGGCGCAGGATGATGGTCCGTTCGGGCAGGCCCTGGGCGCGGGCGGTGCGGATGAAGTTGCTGCGCAGGACCTCGATCATGCTGCCGCGCGTCAGGCGGGAAATGTAGGCGATCTGCGGCAGCGCCAGCGAGATCACGGGCAGCACCAGGTAGCGCGGGCTGCCGTCGCCGATGCCGCCGGCGGGCAGCCAGCCGAGCGTGACCGCGAACAGCAGGATCAGGAGCGGCGCCATGACGAAGTTGGGGATGGAGATGCCGGTCATGGAGACCGCCATCACGGCATGGTCGGTGCGCGAGTTCTGGCGCAGCGCCGCCATGGTCCCGGCCGTCACGCCGAGCAGCAGGGCGAGGATCATCGCCGAGCCGCCGAGCCTGAGCGACACGGGGAAGCCGGCCGCGATCAGCTCGGTGACGCTGTAGTCCTTGTACTGGAAGGACGGCCCGAAATCGCCGCGGGCGAGGTTCAGCAGGTAGCGGCCGAACTGCTGCACCAGCGGCTCGTCGAGATGGTAGGCGGCGCGCAGGTTGGCCTCGATCTCCGGCGGCAGCGCCTTCTCTGAATCGAAGGGTCCGCCGGGCGCCGCCCGGATCATGAAGAAGGCCAGCGCGACCAGGATCAGCAGGGTCGGAATGGCGCCCAGGAAGCGGCTCAGCGCGTACCGGATCACGTCCGCCGCCCTCCCCGTTCCGCCCGCATGTCGCCGTCTTCTCGCATCAGTGCTTGAGGATCTTCAGGTCCTTGGTCTGGACGTGGTCCAGGACATGCGGCCGGTAGTTGCCGACCCACGGCTTCACCAGCCGCTTGGTGACGTAGAAATATACCGGGATCACCGGCAGCTCCTCCAACACCAGCTGCTCCGCCTGGTGCATGAGCTGCGCCCGGCGCTCGAGGTCGATCTCGCGGGAGGCGGCCTCCAGCAGCGCATCGTAGCGCGGGTTGTTCCAGCCGGGATCGTTCAGGCCGCTCTCCGAGTGCAGGATCTCGAGGAAGTTGTAGGCGTCGTTGTAGTCGCCGATCCAGCCGGCGCGGAATACCTGGGTGTCCTGCTTGGTCCGGCGCGTCTCTAGATAGACCTTCCACTCCTGGTTGACCAGCTCGGTCTCGATGCCGAGGGCGTCCTGCCACATCGACGCGATCGCCACCGCGATGGTGCGATGGTTCTCGTGCGTGTTGTAGAGGATCTGCACGGTGAGGGGCTCGTCCGGCGAGTAGCCGGCCTCCTCGTATAGCCGCCGCGCCTCCGCGAGCCGCTCCTCCTGGGTCCAGTCCGCCCATTCGGGCACCACCTGCTCGTAGTAGGCTGCGGCCGGCACGTAGCCGTAGGCCGGGATCTCGCCCGCGTTCGTGACCTGGCGGGTCAGCAGCTCCCGGTCGATGGCAAGGTTCAGGGCGCGGCGCAGGGCGACATTGTCCTGGAAGGGCGGGCGCGTCACGTTCAGGCCGAAATAGTAGATGCCGAGGTACTCGCTGATCCGGATGTCGTCGGCGAGATTCTCGCGCAGCCAGGCCAGCTGCCGGAAGGGCAGCTCGTAGGTCATGTCGAGGGCGTCGGCCCGGTAGCGCTGCAGCTCGATGGACTGGTTCTCGATCGGGTAGAACCAGACCTCCTCGATGGTGGTGTTCTCGTTGTCCCAGTAGTAGGGGTTGCGCTCCAGCACGATGTGGGACTGCATCACCCAGTCCTTCAGCCGGTAGGCGCCGTTGGAGACCAGCCGGTCGGGCCGGGCCCAGCGGTCGCCGTACTTCTCCACCGTGCCACGGTGAACCGGGTAACTCGCGGAGTGATTCAGCACGCCGAGGAAATACGGCGTCGGCGCCTCCAGGGTGACCTCCAGCGTCAGGTCGTCGATGGCCCGCACGCCCAGCGCCTCGGGCGGCAACTCGCCCGCGATGACTTTCTCGGCGTTGAGGATTGGCCGCAGCATGATGCTGTAGTTCGACAACGTGGCCGGGTCCACCGAGCGCCGCAGGCCGTAGGCGAAATCATGCGCCGTCACCGGGTCGCCGTTGGACCAGCGGCCGTTCGCGCGCATGCGGAAGGTATAGACCGTGCCGTCCGGGCTGATCTCCCAGGACTCCGCCGCGCCCGGCACCACGCCGAGTTCCGGGTCATCGATGGTGAGGCCCTCGTAGAGGTCGCGCTGCAGGTTCGACTCCGGCACGCCCTCGCTCTTGTGGGGATCGAGCGACTGCGGTTCGGCGCCGTTGCCCCGGTGCAGGACCTGGCGCTCCGCCAGCTCGGTGCCGGACGGGCCGCCGATCGGAGCATTGCCAGCCGCCTCGCGACCCGCGGGTCCGGCGTCGGTGCAACCGGCAAGCAGGACCAGCAGGGCGGCCAGCGCGTACAGGAAAACGGCACGAAGCATGAGTCAGCAAGCGTGGCCAAACGAACGGGGGAAGGTACCACAAAGGGGACACGAGGCGCGGATCATGCGTCCCTCAGAGAGTTTCCAAAGCTACGCCGACCGGTGCCCGCGGTTCCGGTCTGCCGATCAGGGCGGGTATTCAGTACGGAAGGGGACTTGCCCCCCCCCGATTCGACATATGGTAATTTCGGACCATATCCGGTACTCGAGATCTGCCGCTGTCCCTCAGCAAGCAGGTCAATCGTCGCAACCTCGAAGTCGGTGCCGATTCGGCCAGGGAGGCAAGAATGTTGGGAAGAGCTACATTGATACTGATCGCGACCATTGCCTGGTGCAACTTCGCGATGGCCTCCGGGCATGAGGACGTCAACAGCTTCATCGACGAGGGCGATGCCAAAGGTTTCCATACTTATTGGAACACGAAGCCGGATGGCGAAGGCGGATGGAAGTACGCCGCTGGTTGGATGGATTCATCGGGGCTGGCAGTTGAGGAACAAGAGTTCTTTTCTGACGGTCGGATCGATAGTGCCGAGGGCGGGACACCGACAGGTGGACCTCAGGAGTTTCATGACTGGGCGAGTGGGCACGGCTTCTCCACCGGATCCGGCACCTGGGGGGCACTAGGTCAGCCGTGCGGTATCTTCCACGTGTGTGACGATACGGATGTATATTGAGAATGTCCTATAGGCTGCTAGGTTCTTCGATTGTCGTCGTAATCGCCGTAGCGTTTTGCGCCTATGCAGTCCACGTCGGCGATGCCGGGATCTCAGACACGATTCCGCCCCAGGGACCCGGAGAGGCAAATCTGGCGATCGCGCCTGAGATGCCTGAGGAACCGGTTTCCAATGTCAATCCACACCCGCGGCCGGATCCGTCCCATAGTCCGGCAGTAATGGCGGACCGCGATTCCCCGCCACAGCCGAACGTGGAGTCTGCCGACTTGCCCGAAGATTCGCCTCATCCCGACCGTGACCCAGTACATCAGGCGGGCGATCCCATCGAGCACCTGCTTCATAGCGCCGTTCGCCACCGGCGCGGCGGGGCGGGACATGATTTGCTTCGGTTCATTCTAGAGGAGGACATCCGCGAGTTCGGCCTGGACGTCGAGGCGGCAGAGTCTTTCGAACAGGCGATCCTGACAGTCGCCACCGCCAAGGGGATACCTCCCGGTGATGGTTCCGGCATTTCCGACATCGTCTGCACGGTGTCGCTCTGTACCTTTGTCGCGGAACCATTGGGCACCTACAACATGATACGACACTCCCCCGAGTGGTTCGCGATGGAGAAAGAAGGTCCGGTACCAGGAATTCGATCGATGCTGGAACCGTCGCAGCAACTGCGGGCGGCGCACACGTGGATCAGGTTCGGAATCCGATCCAGCGGTGGCAAGGCTCAGGTCTACTATTACCGGCCAGGAATCATCGAGCACCACCGAGAGCTGCTCGAAGCGGTGGTCGCCGAACCGTAGCCAGGTATCGCTCCACGCGCGGGCTAGGTGAATGGTGCCGGAGAGAGGAATCGAACCTCCGACCTACTGATTACGAATCAGTTGCTCTGCCGACTGAGCTACCCCGGCACTGGGGTCTTCGCGAGGCGGCGAAGTATAGGAGATGGCCGCCGGAGCGGCAATGCCGGCGGGCCGGCTCAGCTCCGGTTGCGGACCCGGATAATCACGTCCACGCCTTCGCACTCCGTCCCTGCCGGGGCGTTGGGCACGCCGGCGAAGGACACCGCTTCCTCGGGGATATCGATCATCTCGCCGGTATCCATGTTGTAGAAGTGGTGATGGTCGTGCGTGGTCGAGTCGTAGTAGACGCGGTCGCGGTCGACGACCAGCTCGCGCAGCAGGCCGCAGTCCACGAACAGGTTGAGGGTGTTGTAGACGGTCGCCTTGGAGACCCGGATGCCCCGCGCGCGCGCCTGCTGCAACAGCTGCTCGGCGGAGACGTGCTGGGCGCGCGCGAACACCAGCTCGGCGAGCTTGAGTCGCTGCGTCGTCGGCTTGGCGCCGTGGCGGGCCAGCAGGGTGGCGATTTCTTCCTGTGTATTCATAGACGTATCAACCCATTCGGACGGATGCATTATAGGCGGCCCGGGCCGGCAGTGTCACCTGCCGCGGCCCCGGTCACTCTCGCCGGTCCGGATATCTGCTGCAAATCCCCATTTTCCCACCCTCCCCGCCGGGCCCGGCAGCCGGCAACCTGTGCAGCAAGGGAGGGAGGAACCCATGTCGCGCCAGGAAGGCCTGACCCTGCTGGAACTCATGACGGCGCTGGCCATCATCGCCGTGCTGTCGGCGCTCGCGATCCCGGCCATGGAAATGCTGCGGCTCAATGCCGGCCGCGCCGCCGCCATGGACGGCCTGCTCCGGGCCGCCTGGTTCGCGCGCAGCGAGGCCTTCCGCCAGGGGCGACCGGTAATGCTCTGCCCGGCCACCGCGGGCGGAGGCTGCGCTGCCGGCCGCGATGCCTGGGGCAACGGCTGGCTGGTGCTGCCGGTCGCGGCCGCCGGGCCGCCGCTGCGCCGGGGCGAGCCGGTGGCGGCGCCGGGCGCCGACATTCGCGCCAACCGGGCCGCCTTCGTGTTCGAGCCGGGCGAACGGCGGAGCACCAACGGCACGCTGGCCTGGTGCGACCGCCGGGGCGCGGCGGCCGCCCGGGCGCTGGTCATTGCGCCCACCGGGCGGCCCCGCATCGAGCGGGGCCCGGGTTCGCTGGAGTGCCCGCCAAGATGAGCAACCAGGGCTTCGCCATGACCGAGGTGCTGGCGGCGCTGGCCGTGATCGGCGTCGTCGTCACCGGGAACCTCGGCCTCGCCCTGGGCGGGCTGGGCGCCACCCTCGAGGCCCGGCGCGGACAGCAGGCGGTCGCGCTGGCCGCCGACCTCGCCGGCCGCATCGGCGCCCTGCCGACCATCGACTGGACTGCGTTGCCGGCCGCCGGACCCTGCCCGGCGCCCTGCGCGCCCGAGCACGTGGCGGCCGCGGAGCTGGCGGCGTGGTCCCGGCAGCTCGCGGCGGCGCTGCCCGAGGCCGAAGCCGAACTGCAGCGGGCGGGGGCCGAGGCCCTGGTGCTGCAGCTGCGCTGGCGGGAGAACGACGGGGCCACCCGGACGCTGCGCGTAGGAGTGCCGCTGTGAGCGGGCGGCGAGCGGCCGGCTTCGGCCTGGCGGAGGTGCTGGTCGCGCTGGCGCTGGGGCTGCTGCTGGCGCTGATGATCACCACCCTGCATGCCCGCATCCTGCGCCTGGCGCTCGATGCCGGCTCGGCGGCGGACGCCCAGGACGCGCTCAGGATCGCCATGGCGGTGCTGGAGCACGATCTCGCGCACACGGCCTACTGGGGCCCGGCGCCCGACGCCGCCCAGATCGCCGGGCGCCGGGCCGGTGCGGCCCCGCTCGCCGCGGCGGTCGGCGGCGACTGCGGCCCCGGCTGGAGCATCGACCTCGACGCGGCGCTGCAGGCCTGGTCGGCGGGCTGGCCGCTGGCCTGCCGGCCCTATCGCGGCGCGAGCCCGCTCGGCAGCGTCCTCGCCCTGCGCCGGGCATCCTCGGAGCCGGGCGATCCCGAGGCCGGCGTCCTGCAGGTGCAGGCAGACTACTGGGGCGGCCGGCTGGTCGCCGCCGGGGAAGCCGTGCCGCCCGGGCACGAGGGCCGGACCCTGGTCGCCCGCGCCTATTACGTCAGCCCGCACTCGACCGGCGCCGCCCGGCAGCCTTCGCTGCGACGCAAGACCCTGCAGCGCGGCCCGCGCATCGTCGACGAGGAAGTGATGCCGGGCATCGCGGCGCTGGAAGTCCTGCTGGGGGTCGACCACGACGCGCCGGGCACCGCCGGGCACGGCCTGCCGGACGCCTTCGTCGCGCCCGAGTCGGCGAGCGGCCCCATCGTCGCGGTGCGCATCACGCTCCGCAGCGCGGAGGCGAGCGACCTCGCCATGACCCGCACCATCGCGCTGCGCAACGGGCCGGTCGGATGAGGCGCCGGGCCGAGGGCGCGGTCCTGGTGGTCGTGCTGGCCTTCCTGGCCGCCGGCGCGCTGCTCTCCTCCGCCGTCGGCCGCACCGCGGCGCTCGAGCTCGCCATGACCGAGCAGGGCCTGTCGCGGCTGCAGGCCGGCCTGGCCGCCGAGGCCGGCGTGGCCGCCGCCCTGCAGGCCCGGGGCTGGTCGGCGGCCGGGCGCTGGGAAGGCACGGGGGCCCTGCCCTACGGCGGCGCCTGGCGCGCCACGGTCGAGCTGGTCGCGGCCCGGCTCGTCCCCGGCGGCGGTCCGGCCGAATGGGTCTTCGAGATTCGCAGCATCGGCGCCGCCGGGACGGCCCGCGCCACGGTGTCGCGGGGATTCGCCGTCCGGGGCGCGCTGCCCGGCACCCCGCAGCCGACCTGGTGGCGCCGAACGGGAGCCGAGCCGTGAAGCGCGGCTTCACGCTGGTGGAAGTGCTCGCCTGCATGGCTATCGTCGCCATCCTGGCGGCGCTCGCCATCCCGTCCTGGCAGTCGCTGCTCCAGCGCACCCGCCGCGTCGATGCGGCCGCCGCGCTGCACGCCGTGGCCACGGCGCAGGAGCGGTTTCGCCTGGTACACGGGCGCTACGCCGACACGGCGGCGCCGGCGCCGCCGGTGGGCTTGGGACTGGGGACAAGCGAACGGGGCTGGTATCGGCTGCGGATCGAGCGGGCCGACGAATCCGGCTTCATCGCCAGCGCGCGCCCGGCGGCGGGATCGCCCCAGGCGCGGGACCGGGACTGCCGGCTGCTGACCATCGACCAGGCGGGGGTCCGCAACTCGGGGCCCGGGCCGCCCGAGCGCTGCTGGCCGTGACCGGGCGGAGGCGACGCCTCAGGCCGAGCGCAGTACCTTGGGCAGCGAGAACACCACGTGCTCCTCGCGGCCCTTGACCTCCTCGGTCGTTTCCCCGCCCCAGTCCTTGAGGCGCGCGACCACCTGCTGCACCAGGACCTCGGGCGCGGAGGCGCCGGCGGTCACCCCGACGGTGCCGCAATCCTCGAACCACTCGCGCTGCAGGTCGTCCGCGCCGTCCACCATGTAGCCGGGGATGCCGGCCTTGAGCGCGATCTCCTTCAGGCGGCTGGAGTTCGAGCTGGTCTGCGAGCCCACCACCACGATCGCGTCGCATTGCCGCACGAGGTCCTTGACCGCGTCCTGGCGGTTCTGGGTGGCGTAGCAGATGTCTTCCTTGCGGGGGCTGGTGAGAGCCGGGAAGCGCGCCCTGAGCGCCTCGATCACCCGCGCCGTGTCGTCCACCGACAGCGTCGTCTGGGTCACGAAGGCGAGCTTGTCGGGATCCCTGACCTCCAGCTTCGCGGCGTCCCCGGGGTTCTCGACCAGGTAGATGTCGCCGCCCCGGCTCCGGTCGTACTGGCCCATGGTGCCCTCGACCTCGGGATGGCCGGCGTGGCCGATCAGGATGACTTCCCGGCCTTCCCGGCCGTAGCGCGACACCTCCATGTGGACCTTGGTGACCAGCGGGCAGGTCGCGTCGAAGACCTCGAGCCCGCGGCGCTCGGCCTCGGCCTGCACCGCCTTGGAGACGCCGTGGGCGCTGAAGATCACGGTGGCGCCGTCGGGCACCTCGTCGAGCTCGTCCACGAACACGGCGCCCAGGTTGCGCAGGCGGTCCACCACGTAGCGGTTGTGCACCACCTCGTGCCGGACGTAGATCGGCGCACCGAACATTTTCAGCGCGCGCTCCACGATGTCGATGGCGCGGTCGACGCCGGCGCAGAAGCCGCGCGGGTTGGCCAGCAGGATCTTCATGGGCGTAATCCTATCGCAGTTCCTTATTGCCGGAAGCGGAAATCGGTCGGCGCGGGCGGCGTCTCGATCTGCCGCGGCGGGCTGGCCTCCAGTTCCCGCAGGAGCACCTCGACCGCCTTCTCCAGGCTCGGGTCGCGGCCCGCCGCAATGGCCTCGGGCCGGTCGATGACCTCGATGTCCGGCGCCACGCCCTCGTCTTCCACCGCCCACTCGCCGTCGGTGTCGAGGAAGCGGAAGGTGGCGGGAATCAGGCTGCCGCCGTCGGCCAGGCCCGGGTTGCCGCTGATCCCGATCAGGCCGCCCCAGGTGCGCGTGCCGATCAGCGGGCCCAGCCCCTGCTTGCGGAAGTAATACGGCAGGGCGTCGCCGCCCGAGCTGGCCAGGCCGTTGATCAGCATGGCCTTGGGGCCGTCGTGGCTGAGCAGCGGCCGCGGCTGCGGCTCGAAGCCGCGCCACACCCAGTAGTTCAGCGGGGTGCGCGCCAGCAGCTCGATCATGCGGTCGGGAATGAAGCCGCCGCCGTTGTAGCGGTCGTCGATGATCAGCGCTTCGCGCCGGGCCTCTGCAAGCATGCCCTTGAACAGCTCCCGGTTGCCCTCCACCGCCGTGTTGGGCACATGGATGTAGCCGAT
Organism: Thioalkalivibrio sp. XN8; assembly: GCF_011058255.1. Taxonomy (GTDB): domain Bacteria; phylum Pseudomonadota; class Gammaproteobacteria; order Steroidobacterales; family XN24; genus XN24. The sequence goes on from NZ_JAALFH010000016.1 coordinate 73,553, forward strand.
CCGGCCGCCGGAGAGCTCGTGCACGCGCCGCCGGTTCTCGGTCACCCAGTCGAGGTAGCGCAGCGACGTCTCGCTGGTCACCGTCTTGACGCGCTCGACGCGCGCGCCGCGCTCGCTCGGCCGGTCGTTGAGCGTCAGCTCGACCACCCGGCCGCCCTTGTTCTGCAGCAGCCGGTAGAAGTTGTCGACGCCCTTCGTGCTGACGCCGTCCACCGCCAGGATGAAATCGCCTGCGGCGGCCATGACGCCCGCCTCGGTCAGCGGCGAGCGGTAGTAGTCGTGCCAGTTCTCGCCCGGGAAGATATGGGCGATCCGGAAGTAGCCCGACTCGTGCCGCTCGATCTCGGCTCCCAGCAGGCCGCCCGGCTTGCGCTCGACGCCCGGGGTGTCGGGGCTGCTGTTGACGTAGATGTGGCCGGCGTTCAGCTCGCCGCCGATCTCGCCGAAAATGTAGTCGAGGTCGGCGCGGTGAGCGACGTGCGGGACCAGCGGCGCATAGCGCTCGCGGATGGCTTCCCAGTCCTGGCCATGGTGGCCGGGGTCCCAGAACCAGTCGCGCAGGATGCGCCAGCCGTCCACGTACATCTGCTGCCACTCGACCTTCGGGTCGATGAGCATTTCCATGCGGTCGAGCTTCAGCGCCGTCTTGCCGGCGTCCACGTCCGGCTTGGCGTCGGCGATGCCGAACTTGTCCCCCTGGCGCCACAGCAGCTTCTTGCCGTCCGCCGAGAGCTCATAGCCGGTCACGCCGTCCAGCACTTTCTTCGCTTCGCGCTGCTCGAGATCGTAGTAGTGCAGCTCGTTGCCGTTGCCCTGCTGGGCCTTGACGAAGAACAGGCCGCCCTCGTTCGCCGCCAGGCCGACATAGTTGGCCGAGGGCACGTCGAGCACCGTGACGCGGTCGTTGAAGCCTGCCAGGTCGAAGCGCAGCGGCGCGGGCTGCTCCTTCTTCTCCTCGTCCTTGCCCTTGTCCTCGCTGCCGTCGGCGCGCGGCTTCACCTCGTCGCTGCGCGGCCGGTTGAGCGCCGGGCCGTCGGCGGCCAGGGTGGCGGCGAAGATGCGGGTGGCGTTGTTGTAGAGATAGTTGAACTCGTAGCTCGAGAACACCAAGTTCCAGTCGCGGGTCGACGTGAAGTACAGGTAGCGGCCCTGTGGGTCGAAGGCCGGGCTCTGCTCGTTGGTCGCATCCTCGGTCAGCTGCGACGCCTTGCCGGAGTCCACCGAGTAGACCCAGATGGAGCTGTTGTAGCTCTCGTTGACCTTGGTGTAGGCCAGCCACTTGCTGTCGGGCGACCAGGTGTACTGGGTCAGGTTGCGGAAGGAGTTGCTGGTGTAGCGGGTGGTGTCGACGACGCTCACCCGGCCGCTGTCCACGTCCACCACGCTGAGGGTGTTGTTGCTGTCGGCGAAGGCCAGCTTTTTCGAGTCGGGCGACCAGACCGGCGGGAAGCGCCAGATCCTGCCGTCGCGGGTGACCTGCCTCGGCTCGCCGCTGCCGTCCTGGGCCCGGAGATAGATCTCGTACTCGCCGGTCGCGTCGGACAGATAGGCGATCCAGCGCCCGTCCGGCGACCAGCTGACGCTGATCTCGCGCGCGGCCGGCGTGCGCGAGATATTGCGGATCTCGCCATGCTCGGCCGGCACGGTGAAAATCTCGCCGCGCGCGCCGAACACGGCGCGCTCGCCGCCCGGCGCGATACCGAAGCTCTCGATACTGGACGCGACGTTCTTGAAGCTCGGCAGCACGTGCGGCCGGTCGCCCCGGACCTGGATGGGGATGCGCCGCGTCTCGGCGGTGGCCGGGTCGTGCAGCCAGAGGTAACCGCCATTCTCGAACACGATGCGCCGCCGGTCCGAACTCGGCCAGAGCACGTCGAACTCGTCGAAGTCGGTGACCTTGCCGACGTTGCCGCCGTCGAGGTCCATGGCGAACAGGTTCAGGGTGAAGTCGCGGTCGGAAACGAAATACACGCGGCCGTCCACCCACATCGGCTGGTGGTCGGTGCCGACGAAATCGGTCAGCCGCTGGGAGGTGTTGTTGACCAGGTCGTAGGTCCAGACGTCCTGGGCGCGACCGCCGCGATGCCGCTTCCAGGTGCGGAACTCGCGGTCGATGGGCGTGTACACATAGGTGTTGCCGTCGGCGGAGAGCATGCCGCCGCCGGTCTCGGGCGGGCCCAGCGGCTGCTCCATGCCGCCCGCAAAAGGCACCAGCATGGGCACGCCATCGCGCTCGCCGTAGGGCGTCCGGTTGGCGCGCACCAGGATGTGCTGGCCGTCCGGCGTCCAGTCCAGCACCCGGTAGTCGGTGCCGCCGCGCGGCGGCATGGGGCCGACGTCGGTATAGAAGGTCAGCTGTCGCGGCGTGCCGCCGGCCGCCGGCATCACCCACACCTGGCGGGTGCCGGTGTATTCGGCCGAGAAGGCGATCCACCGGCCGTCCGGGGAAAACTTCGGGTACAGCTCCTGCCCCTCGTCCGAGGTCAGCCGCTGGGCGGCGCCGCCGGCGGTCGAGGCGGTGTAGATGTCGCCGCCATAAACGAAAGCCACGCGGTCGCCCCAGATGTCCGGGAAGCGCAGCAGGCGCGTGTCTTCCTCGGCAGCGTGAACGGACGGGATGGCGACGAGCGCCAGCAGCATCGGGACCAGGAATCTCATGCCGGACCTCCGGAGAAGATATTGTTTTCTTTTCGACAAGGGGTTGTTGACCGCCTAGATCAACTTTTGTTTCCGGCGGCCCTCGTAGAAGCTGTCGATGATCAACATTACGGCACCCACCGTGATGGCCGAGTCGGCGACGTTGAAGGCGGGGAAGAACCACTGCTGCCAGTGGACGCTGATGAAGTCGATCACGTAGCCGTGGGCGACGCGGTCGATCACGTTGCCCACCGCCCCGCCGACCACCAGCGCCAGGGCGGCCGCGAGCCAGCCGTGCCCCTGCTTCGGCAGGCGCCGCAGCCAGACCACGACCAGCGCCGTCACCAGGACCGCGATAGCGATGAAGAACCAGCGCTGCCAGCCGCCGGCGTCGGCCAGGAAGCTGAAGGCCGCGCCGGTGTTGTGCAGGTGGGTCAGGCCGAACACCGGCAGGATCTCGACGCGCTCGTACAGCGCCAGGTTGTGCGTGACCAGCCACTTCGTGAACTGGTCGGCGACCACGATGGCCGCCGAGAGCCAGAGCCAGCCCAGCGCCCCGCGGGGCGTGCTCGTGGTGCCCGTGGTCTCGTTCATGCCCATTGCCTCCGCTCGCCCTCGCCAGCCAGGTTGGTGGCGCAGCGGCCACAGATTTCGGGATGCTCCGGGTCGCTGCCGACATCGGCGCGGCGGTGCCAGCAGCGCACGCACTTGGCATGATCCGTCGGGGTCGCCAGCGCCCACAGCTGGTCGTCGAAGCCTTCCAGCGGCGCGGCTTCCGGCGGCCGGCCGGCGAGCGGCTCGACCCGCACGTCCGAGGTTAGGAAGAGGAACCGCAGCTCATCGCCCGGCCGGCCGAGCTTTTCCGCCAGCCCGGGCTCGGCATACAGGACCAGCTCGGCATCCAGCGAGCCGCCGATCCGGCCCGCATTGCGCAGGGCTTCCAGCTGCCGGGCGACGGCGTCGCGCACCTCGTGCACCAGCTCCCAGTCGGGATCGTCAGCGCGCATCGGCACCGCCGGGAGCTCGTGCCAGGTCGAGAGCAGCACCGATCCTGGTCGCCCGCCCGGCAGGCTGGCCCATATCTCCTCGCTGGTGAAGGCCAGCACCGGCGCCAGCCAGCGCACCATGGCTTCGGCCACGTGGTACATCGCCGTCTGCGCCGAGCGGCGCGCGTGGCTGCGGCGCGGTGTGGTGTAGAGACGGTCCTTCAGCACGTCAAGGTAGAAGCCGCCCATGTCCAGCACGCAGAAGTTGTGCACCTTCTGGTAGATGTGGTGGAACTCGTAGTCGCCGTAGGCGCGCCGCACTTCCTCCTGCAGCGCCGCCGCCCGCGCGATCGCCCAGCGGTCCAGCGCGATCATCTGCTCCGGCGGCACGCTGTCGCTCGCCGGGTCGAAGCCGGCCAGGTTGCCGAGCAGGAAGCGGAAGGTGTTGCGCATGCGTCGGTAGGAGTCCGACATGCGTTTCAGGATCTCTTCCGAGACGCTGATCTCGCCGCGGTAATCGGTCGCCGCGACCCACAGGCGCAGGATGTCGGCGCCCAGCGTGCCCAGCACCTTCTGCGGCGCGATCACGTTGCCCAGGCTCTTGGACATCTTGCGGCCCTTCTCGTCCACGGTGAAGCCGTGGGTCAGGACCGCGCGGTACGGCGCCTCGCCGTGCATCGCCACTGAAGTGAGCAGCGAGCTCTGGAACCAGCCGCGGTGCTGGTCGGAGCCCTCGAGGTACAGGTCGGCCGGGAACCCCACCTCGGCGCGCGTGGCGCTGAGGCAGTGGTGCATCAGGCCTGAATCGACCCATACGTCCATGATGTCGCGCACCTTCTCGTAACGCGCGGCCTCCTCGCCCAGCAGCTCGGCGACGTCCAGCTCCCACCAGGCGTCGATACCGTCGCGCGCCACGCGCTGCGCCACCTCTTCGAGCAGTCGCACCGACTCGGGATGCGGCTCACCGGTCTCGCGGTCGACGAACAGGGCGATCGGCACGCCCCAGCTGCGCTGGCGCGAGATGCACCAGTCGGGCCGGCCCTCGACCATGGCGCGGATGCGGTTCTCGCCCCAGGCGGGCATCCACTGCACCTTGCCTATGGCCGCGACCGCCCCGGCCCTCAGCCCCTCGCGGTCCATGCTGATGAACCACTGCGGCGTGGCGCGAAAGATCAGCGGCGTCTTGTGGCGCCAGCAGTGCGGGTAGCTGTGCTGCAAGCCCTCGTGGTGCAGCAGCGCGCCGCGTTCCCGCAGCAGCTCCACGATCGCCGGGTTGGCCTCGAACACAGTCTGGCCGGCAACGAACTCCGTGCCGGGCCTGAAGCGGCCGTCATCGCCGACCGGGTTCTCCACTGGGAGGTCGTAGCGCTGGCCCACGACGAAGTCGTCGTGGCCGTGGCCGGGCGCCGTGTGCACCGCGCCCGTGCCGGCCTCGATGGTGACGTGCTCGCCCAGGATCACCGGCACCTCCCGTTCCAGGAAGGGATGCCTCAGCCTGAGCCCTTCCAGGGCGGCGCCGCGGCAAACCGCGAGCTCCTCGAAGTGCTCGATGCCCCAGCGCCGGGTGGCCTGCGCCAGCAGGTCGCGCGCCACCACGATGCGCTCCGGTCCGGCTTCCCCGGCAAAGCTGATCAGCGCGTACTCGAGCTCCGGGTGCAGCGCCACGGCCTGGTTGGCGGGCAGCGTCCACGGCGTGGTGGTCCAGATCGGAATCGACAGCAGCCCCGCGGTGTTGCCGCGGGCGTCGCCGCCGAAGGCGTCCAGCGCGGCCGCCTCGTCCATCACCACGAAGCGCACGTCGATCGCCGGCGACTTCTTGTCGGCGTACTCGACCTCGGCCTCGGCCAGCGCCGAGCCGCAGTCGAGGCACCAGTGCACCGGCTTGAAGCCCTTGTAGACATGGCCGTTGGCGAAGATGCGGGCGAAAGCGCGCAGCTGCTCGGCCTCGTAGGCCGGGTCCATGGTCAGGTAGGGCCGCTCCCAGTCGCCGAGGATGCCGAGGCGGCGGAAGTCCTTGCGCTGGCCCTCCACCTGGGCCCGGGCAAACTCGCGGCACGCATCCCGGAACTCCCGCGGCGCGAGCTTCGCGCCGACCGGGCCGTACTCGCGCTCGACCACGAGTTCGATGGGCAGGCCGTGGCAGTCCCAGCCCGGGATGTAGGGTGCGTCGTAGCCGTCCAGGGTGCGGGAACGGATGACGATGTCCTTCAGGACCTTGTTGACGCAGTGGCCGAGGTGGATGTCGCCGTTGGCGTACGGGGGGCCGTCGGGCAGCAGGAAGGCCGGCCGGCCCTGCGCCGCCGCGCGCAGCTTGCCGTAGAAGTCGCGCGCCTCCCAGTCAGCCAGCATCGCCGGTTCGCGCTGCGCCAGCGCCGCGCGCATCGGGAAATCCGTCTGCGGCAGGTTCAGCGTGCTCTTGTAGTCAGCCACGTCGTCGTTCCTTTCTCAGTAGCCTGCCGCGGCGAGCGTGCGCCGGGCCTGCTCGGCATCGCGCTGCATCTGCGCCACCAGCGCATCCAGGTTCTCGAAGCGCCGCTCGTCCCGCAGGCGGGCCACGAAGTCGACCATGATACGACGACCGTAGAGGTCGCCGCTGAACTCGAACAGGTGCACCTCCAGCAGCGGCTCGCTGCCGCCGACTGTCGGCCGCACGCCGAGGTTGGCCACGGCCGGCCACGGCCTGTCCGCCAGCCCCCGGACCAGCACCGCGAACACGCCGGTCACCGGCAGCACGCGCCGGCCGGGCCGCAGGTTGGCGGTCGGGAAACCGATCCGCCGCCCGCGCCGGTCGCCCTCCACCACCCGCCCGCTCATCCCGAAATGGCGCCCCAGCAGCCGCTTCGCGAGGCCCAGGTCGCCGGCCGCGAGGGCCGCCCGCACGGCCGTGCTGCTCACGCGGAGACCGTCGATGGTGCGGGTCGGGGTGTCGGCCACCTCGAAGCCATGCTGTCGCCCGGCTTCCTGGAGAGTAGCGAAATTGCCGGCCCGGTCCCGCCCGAAGCGGAAATCGTCGCCGATCACGAGGTACCGCGTGCCCAGGCCCTCGACCAGGTAATCGCGGATGAAATCTTCCGGCGGGAGCGCGGCCATCGCGGCGTCGAAGCGGGCGCAGAACAGGCGATCGATGCCGAGCGCCGCCAGGGCCTGGCACTTCTCGCGGAAGCGCATCAGCCGCGGCGGCGCGGCAGCGCCCATGAAATATTCCCGCGCCGTGGGTTCGAAGCTCATCACCACCGCCGGCAGGCCGCGCTCGCGGGCCGCGCCGGTCAGCCCGGCCAGGACCGCGCGGTGACCCAGGTGCAGGCCGTCGAAGTTGCCGATGGTGACGGCCGAGCCGCGGTGCCCGGGACGCAGGTTGTACTTGCCGCGAATCAGTTCCAAGACCGTATCCGGTAGCGCCCCGCCGCGCGGGCCCAAAGACACCGGATTATACGGAATGCGGCGGCGTGGGCGCGCCCGCCGGGCTGCGCAGGTGGCGGGGGCGCAGCCCGGCCAACAGCAGCGCGGCGAGGTAGGCGCCGAAGCCGAGGCAAATGATGGCGGCCAGCCGCAGCCCGCGCTCGTGCCAGGCGGCTGCCAGCCAGCCGTCCAGCGGGCCCGCCATGAGCCACAGGCCCAGGCCCATGACGACGTTGGCGAACAGCACCCGCCCCAGCAGCGGGCCCCAGCCGGCGAGCGGCGTGTAGATGCCCGTGGAGCGAAGCCCGCGGTACAGCGCCGTGGCGTTGTAGACGGCCGACAGGCCGGTGGCCGCCGCGAGGCCGGCATGGGCACCTGGGACCTGGTACACGTACATCGGCACCACGATGAGCATGTTGAGGACGATATTGAGGAGCATGGCCCGGATGCTGATGCGCACCGGGGTCTTGATGTCCTGGCGGCTGAAATAACCCGGCGAGAGCACCTTAACCAGCGTGAAGCCGATCAGCGCCAGCGCGTAAGCCATCAGGCTCAGGCTCGCCATGCGGACATCGAAAGCCGTGAACTCGCCGTACTGGAACAGCGTCGCCAGCATCGGCCCGGCGAGCAGGAACAGCCCGACCGCGGCCGGCAGGGCGATCACCACTACCAGCTTCAGGGCCCAGTCGAGCGTCGCCGAGAACTCCGCCATCGACTGCTCGGCATGCCGGCGCGACAGGCTCGGCAGGATCACCGTGGCGACCGCGATGGCGAAGGTGCCGAGCGGGAACTCCAGCAGGCGGTCGGAGTAGTACAGCCAGCTGATGCTGCCGGTGACCAGGAACGACGCGATGACCCGGTCGACGATCAGGTTGATCTGGGCCACCGAGGAGCCGAGGATCGCCGGCGCCATCAGCCGGCCGATCTGGCGCACGCCGGGGTGATGCCAGCCCCAGCGCGGCCGCGGCAGCAGCTTCAGCGCCCGCAGGAAGGGCAGCTGGAAAGCGAGCTGCACGAAGCCCGCGACCAGCACGCCGACCGCCACGCCGACGATCGGCCGCTCGAAGTGCGGCGCCAGCCAGACGGCCGCGCCGATCAGCACGAGGTTGAGCAACACCGGCGTGAAGGCCGGCACGCCGAAGCGCCCGTAGGTATTGAGGATGCCGCCTGCCAGTGCCGTCAGCGAGATGAAGAACAGGTAGGGAAAGGTCAGGCGCAGCATCTCCACGCCGAGCGCGATCTTCTCGGGATCGCGCAGGTGGCCGGGCGCAAAGAGCATGATGAAGAGCGGCGCCGCCAGCACCCCGACCAGCGTCATGCCGAACAGCACGACGCCGAGCGTCCCCGTGACCCGGTCGGCAAGTTCCTTGACTTCCTCGTGACTGCGCCGGCTCTTGTACTCGTTCAGCACCGGCACGAAAGCCTGCGAAAACGCGCCCTCGGCGAACAGCCGGCGCAGGAAGTTCGGGATCTGGAAGGCGACGACGAACACGTCCATGCCCAGGCCGGCGCCGAAGAGCCGCGCGAACACCACATCGCGGGCGAAACCCAGCACGCGGGAAGCGAGCGTGTTGGCGCCGACGACGGTGGTGGAGCGGGCGTGACTCATAGCGGGCTCGGGCGGGGCTGCAGTCCGGCCGCATGATAGTCCCACGCGCACCGCGATGGCGAGCGACCGCAGCAAAAGAAAACGGCCGGGAGATCGCTCTCCCGGCCGTCGTGGTTTTGGTGGGGAGGGATGGGCCCGAGGGCCCATCCGCCACCTTCGTCGTTAATTG
>NZ_JAALFH010000017.1 GCF_011058255.1 Thioalkalivibrio sp. XN8
CGCCGATGCCGCAGCCCCGCGTCGGCCGGCTCGATGCCGCGCAGCCGGGCGCGCCCGCGGAGCACGGCCCGCCAGCGCCGCTCGGCGCCCGCCAGGAGCCCCCAGTCGCCGGTCTCGGCGTAGATGTCCCCGAGCGTCTCGGCCAGGGCCTCCGCCCGCCGCTCTTCGGCCGCCTCGATGTAGCGGCGGAAATCGCGCTGGAACGCCCACTGGCCGACGACCGCCATCACCAGCGCGACCAGCACGCTGGTAGCGAGCACGCCGACGAACAGCTTGGTGGTGATGCCCAGGCTCATGCCCCGGAGGATATGCCCAAATTATGGAGGAACGACGCAGCTCGGCCGGGCTCAGCGCCTCGTCTTGCGGCGCGGCGGCCGGGCCGGCGCTTGCTCGTCCTCGACGCTCCATTGCTCGCGATGGGCCCGGGCGGCCTCGCTGTTCACGCCCGCATGGCGGTTGGAGAGCAGCAGCGTGCCGGGGTCGCAGACCCGCGCGCGGATCAGCCCGAGGTCGCGCGCGGCATCGAACAGGCTCGGATACCAGCTCTCCCAGTTCGGCAGGAGTTGTTCGACCTGTTCGCGCAGCGATGACATGCCGCGGAAGTTAGCCCAGTCGGCCGCGCCGGGCAATCGTGCCGCGTCACAACTGTGCAAAGCACGCATCGGCAGAGCGTCGCCGCCGGGCTATGCTGCAGGGATGGCGAAGAACGTCGTGTTCCGGGCGCGCGGCCTGCGCAAGGTCTACCACATGGGCGAGGTCGACGTGGTCGCCCTGCGCGAGGTCGACCTCGACCTGTACGAGGGCGAATTCGTCGTGCTGCTGGGCCCTTCCGGCAGCGGCAAGTCCACGCTGCTGAACATCCTGGGCGGCCTGGACAGCGCCACCTCGGGCGAGGTGTGGTACTCCGGACACAACCTTGCCGCAGCGAACGAACGCGAACTGACGGCCTTTAGACGCGATCATGTCGGCTTCGTGTTCCAATTCTACAATCTCATCCCGAGCCTGACGGCCCGCGAGAACGTCGCTGCGGTAACCGAGATCGCCACCGAGCCGATGCGGCCGGAGGAAGCGCTCGAACTGGTCGGGATGGGCCAGCGGCTGGATCACTTCCCGGCCCAGCTCTCCGGCGGCGAGCAGCAGCGCGTCGCGATCGCCCGGGCCATCGCCAAGAACCCCGCGGTGCTCCTCTGCGACGAGCCCACCGGGGCGCTCGACTCGGCCACCGGGGTGGTGGTGCTGGAGGCGCTGGCGCGCGCCAACCGCGAGCTGGGCACGACCACGGTCGTCATCACCCACAACGTGGTCATCGCCCAGATGGCCGACCGCGTGATTCACATGGCGGACGGCCGCATCTCCGGCTCGGAGCGCAACGATACCCGCAAGCCGGCCGCCGAGCTGAGCTGGTGATGCGCGCCCTGGACCGCAAGCTGTTCCGGGATCTCTGGCACATGCGGGGCATGGCGCTCGCGATCTCGCTGGTGCTGGTCGGCGGCATCTCGACGTTCGTCATGTCGCTGGTCACCTACCAGTCGCTCAAGGTGACCCAGGAGCGCTACTACGACCGGCAGCGCTTCGCGGACGTGTTCGTCAACCTGGTACGGGCGCCGGAGTCGGTGGCCGAGCAGCTTGCCGCCCTGCCCGGCGTGAACCAGGTCGAGACCCGGGTGGTGGCGCCGGTGAATATCGAGGTCGAAGGTTTCGGGGATCCCGTGACCGGCCTGATCAACTCGCTGCCCGAGTTCGGCGAGCCGCGGCTGAACGTGCCCTACCTGCGCCGTGGCCGCCTGCCGGCGCCGCGCGCCGAGGCCGAGGTTGCGATCAACGAGGACTTTGCCGATGCGCACGGCTTCGAGCCGGGCGATGAGCTGGTGGCGGTGATCCGCGGCCGGCGCAAGCAGCTCGACATCGTCGGCATCGCGCTCTCGCCCGAGTTCATGTACGCCATCCCGCCGGGCGCGGTGTTCCCGGACTACGAGCGCTACGGCATCCTGTGGATGAACCGCAAGGCGCTGGCCACCGCCTACGACATGGACGGCGCCTTCAACGACGCCACCTTTTCCCTGCAGCGGGGCACCCAGGCGCAGGACGTCATCGACCGGGTGGACCAGGTGCTGGCGCGCTATGGCGGGCTCGGCGCCTATCCCCGCGAGGACCAGTTCAGCCACCGCTTCATCACCGAGGAGCTGCGCGGCCTGGAGACCATGGCGACCATCTTCCCGGTGATCTTCCTCGGCGTCGCCGCCTTCCTGCTGAACGTGGTCATCGGGCGCCTGGTCGCCACCGAGCGGGAGCAGATCGCGACCCTGAAGGCCTTCGGCTACGGCAATTTCCAGGTGGGCGTGCACTACACCAAGCTGGTGCTGCTGATCACGTCCATCGGCCTGGTGCTGGGCGCGGCCCTGGGCGCGCGTTTCGCCCGGGGGCTCAGCAACATCTACCAGGAGTTCTACAGTTTCCCCTACCTGCAGTTCCGCCTCGACCCCATGATCCTGTTGCAGGCCGCAGTGGTGACGGTGGGCGCCGCGATGCTCGGCACCGCATGGGCGGTGCGCCGCGCTGCGGCACTGCCGCCGGCCGAGGGCATGCGGCCGGAGCCGCCGCCGACCTACCGCGCCACCGCCATCGAGCGGCTCGGCCTCCAGCGTCGCCTGGCCGAGCCGACGCGGATGATCATCCGGCACCTGACCCGCCGCCCGCTCAAGGCGGGGCTGGGCATCCTCGGCATCGCCGCCGCCTGCGGCATCCTGATGATGACCAACTTCCAGCGCGACGCCATCCAGTGGATGGTCGGCGTGCAGTACGACCTCAGCAGCCGGGAAGACCTGTCGGTCACATTCACCGACCCGACGCCGCAGCGGGCAGTCTACTCGCTCGGCGCTATCGACGGGGTGACGCACGTCGAGGCGCATCGCTCGGTGCCGGCGCGCCTGGTCCACGGCCACCGGAGCTACCGCACGGCCGTCGAGGGCATCGCGCCCGGCGGCGAGCTGCAGCGGGTGCTGAACGCGGAGCTCGAGCCGGTGCCGATCCCGCCGGAGGGGATCGTCCTGACCGAGTACCTGGCCACCGACATCCTGCACATCAGGCCGGGCGAGGTGCTGACGCTGGAGGTGCTCGAGGGCGAACGGCCGGTGCTGGAAGTGCCGGTGGTCGGCACGACCCGGCAGTACCTCGGCGTGAACGCCTACATGGACCGCGCCGCGCTGAACCGCCTGATGGGCGAGGGTCCGGCCATCTCCGGCGCACGGCTGGCGGTGGACTCGAAACTCCAGGCGGAGATCTATCACGAGCTGCGCGAGATGCCGCGGGTCGCCGGCACCGTGGTGCGCGCCACGGCCATCCGCCAGTTCAACGAGATGATGGAGGAGACGATTCTCTACTTCACGTTCATCACGGCGCTGCTGGGCGGCTTCATCGCTTTCGGCGTGGTCTACAACTCGGCGCGGATCGCGCTTTCCGAGCGGAGCCGCGAACTGGCTTCGCTGCGGGTGCTGGGCTTCACCCAGGCCGAGGTCGGCTACATCCTGCTCGGCGAGATCGGCCTGCTGACGCTGGCGGCCATCCCGGTCGGCTTCCTGTTCGGGAACGCGCTCACCGCCTACGTGGCCCAGGCCTTCTCCTCCGACCTCTACCGCATCCCGCTGATCGTTTCGCCGGCCACTTACGCGCTCGCCGCGGCAGTGGTGCTGGTATCGTTTGCCATTACCGCTGTGCTGATCTGGCACAAGCTGAGTCGCCTCGATCTGATCGAGGTGCTGAAGACGAGGGAGTGAGTCGTGCTCGCAGGTCGCTACAAGGGAATCATAGTGATCGCCGTGCTGCTCGGCGCCGGCCTGGCCTGGGGTTTCTGGCCGCGCCCGGTGCTGGTCGAGACCGACGAGGTGGCCCGCCGTCCGCTGCAGGTGACGGTCGAGGAGGAAGGCCGCACGCGCGTGAAGGAGCGTTACGCGCTCCACGCGCCGGTGGCCGGCTACCTGCGCCGCGTCGAGCTGGAAGTCGGCGACCCGGTGACGGCCGGACAGCCGCTGGCCGTGATCGATCCCCTGCCCTCGGCCATGCTGGACCCGCGCACGCGCGCGGAAGCCGAGGCCCGGGCGGCCGCGGCGCGCTCGGGCCTGGTCCGGGCGGAGAAGATGCTGCGCCAGGCCGAGAGCGAGGCGGAGCTGGCGGCCGATGAGTTCGCGCGCCGGGCCGAGCTGCTGGCGCGCCAGCTGGTGCCGCGGGCCGAGTACGACCAGGCCCAGAGCCGGAAGCGCGCCATGGAAGCCGCGGCCCAGGCCGCCGCCTCCGCCGTCGATGTCGCCCGCCACGAGCTCGAGGCGGCGGAAGCGACCCTGCGTTATGCCGGCGCCGCGGCGAGCGGCGCAGAGGCCGGCCCGATCGAGGTCGTTTCGCCCGTGGACGGCCGGCTGCTCAAGCGCATGCAGGAAAGCGCCGCGGTGGTGGCGTCCGGGCAGCCGCTGCTGGAAGTCGGCGATCCCCAGGCGCTCGAAGTCGAGGTCGAGGTGCTGTCGCGCGACGCGGTGCGCATCGAGCCCGGCGGCCGCGTGCTGTTCGAGCGCTGGGGCGGCGAGCAGGCGCTGGAGGGGCGGGTGCGGACCGTCGAGCCGACCGGCTTTACCAAGGTCAGCGCCCTCGGGGTCGAGGAGCAGCGCGTGCTCGTCATCGCCGACTTCGCGGCGCCGGCAGAGCTCTGGCGGCGGCTCGGGGACGGCTATCGTGTCGAGGCACGCTTCATCACCTGGGAGCGCGAGGACGCGCTGACCGTCCCGGCCGGCGCGCTGTTCCGCAGGGGCGACGACTGGGCGGCCTTCGTGGTGCGCGACGGCCGCGCCCGCCTCGTCAACGTGCGCACCGGCCAGGGCAGCGGGCTGCTCACCGAGGTGCTGGACGGGCTCGAGGCGGGCGAGCGCGTCGTGGTGCATCCCGGGGACGAACTCGAGGACGGCATGCGGGTCGAGCGTTACGGCGCGGACGCCGGCTAGGATTTCCTGCAATGAAGGTTGTCGACCTGCTGTTGCTGCACCCGCCGAGCGTCTACGACTTTCGCCAGCAGTCGATCCTGTACGGGCCGGTCAGCGACATGGTGCCGTCGTCGGTGATGTTCGAGATCTACCCGATCGGCTTCCTGACCATGGCGGGTTACCTGAAGCAGCAGGGCATGCGCGTGCGCATCGTCAATGTCGCGCTGCGGATGCTGACGGATCCGGCCTTCGACGTGCGCGAGTTCCTGGCGGCGCAGCGGCCCGCGGCCATCGGAATCGATCTGCACTGGATGCCGCACTGTCACGGCGCGATCGAGATCGCGCGCCTGGCCAAGGCGGTCCATCCGGACGTGCCGGTGATCTTCGGCGGGCTGTCGGCGACCTACTATCACGAGGAGCTGGTGCGCGATTATCCGGAGATCGACTTCGTGCTGCGCGGCGACAGCACCGAACCGCCGCTGCACCAGCTGCTGGTCGCGCTGCGCGACGGCGGGCCGCTCGACGCGATTCCCAACCTGGTCTGGCGGGAGGGGGGCCAGGTCCGGACCAACCCGCTCAGCTACGTGCCGCGCTCGCTCGACTACATCGATGTCCATCCCGAGCTGCTGATCGAGATGGCGATCCGGCACCGTGACATCACCGGCGTCCTGCCGTTCCGCGGCTGGCTGAGCAATCCCACCACCATGGTGCTGCCGCTCAAGGGCTGCGCTTTCCAGTGCATTACCTGCGGCAGTTCGAACACCACCTGCGCGATGATGACCGGAAGGCGCAAGCCGGTATTCCGCAGCCCGGCGAACCTGGCGGCCAACGTGGCGGCCATCGGTGGGTTCTCGCGCGGGCCGATCGTCATGCCCGGGGACCTCCTGCAGGGCGGGCGCAAGTATGCCGAGGCCTGCATCGACGAGATGGCCGCCACCGGCGCCGACAACGAGATCTGCTTCGAGTTCTTCGACGTCCCGCCGGTCGAATTCCTGCGCTATATCGACGCCAGGCTGCCGAACTGGAGTTTCGAAATCTCGCCCGAAAGCCATGACCGGGTGGTGCGCCACGCGATGGAAGGCCAGGCGGGTTACGAGAACGAGGCCATGGAACACATGCTGCGGGAGGCGCTCAAGCTGGACTGCCGGCGCATCGACGTGTTCTTCATGATCGGGCTGCCACAGCAGGACCACAGGTCGGTGATGGAGACGGTGGAGTACTGCGGTGAACTGTTCGGCTGGGGCGACCGCAGGCTCCAGTGCTTCATCTCGCCGATGGGCCCGTTCCTCGATCCGGGCAGCCAGATCTTCGAGCAGCCGGAGCGCTTCGGCTACCGCAAGCTGGCCCATACCGTGAAGGAACACCGCGAGCTGCTGCTGCAGCCGAGCTGGGAGCACATCCTGAACTACGAGACGGAATGGATGACGCGTTCCCAGCTGGTCGATGCGACCTACGATGCGGCCGAGCGGCTGAACGAGCTCAAGCGCCGCCACGGCTACATTTCCCCGCGCCGGGCCGACGGGGTGGCGCAGGGGATCGCCGAAGCGCGCCGGCTGCGTGCCCGGCTGCGGGACCGGCATGACGGCCGGATGGACCCGCGCGCCGCCGAGGAACTGCATGGCGAGATCGCGCGGTTCAGCCACAGCACGGTGTGCGACAAGCGGGAGCTGTTCTGGCAGCGAGGCCTGCTGAGCTTCCGGCTGCCGGCCATTGGCCGGGTCGTGCTGCAGACGCTGCGCGGCTGACTACCGGGCGCTCATTCCGGGCGCCGGCCAATTGAGCCGGTGGCGGCCTTCCGGCATGATGGCGCGGTCGTCGCGGGGAAAGACTTATGAACACGCTCACTTCGCCCGGGGCCGGGCTGCGACGCGCCATGCTCGCGCCGATCGGCCTCCTGGGGCTCGCTCTCGCCCTCACCGCCTGCGAGCAACAGCCGCCCGCGGCCCCGCGGGCCCCGGTCCCGGTGGTGGTGCAGCAGGTCGAGGCCCGCACCGTGCCGGTCGTCACCTCCCGTGTCGCCCAGACGGAGAGCTCGCGCCAGGTCGAGGTCGTGGCGCGGGTCTCGGGCTTCCTGGAGGCGATTACTTACACCGAGGGCGGGCTGATCGAGGCCGGCGAGGTCATGTTCGAGATGGACCGCAAGCCCCTGGAGGCCCAGCTGGACATGGCGCAGGGCGAGGTGGAGGCCTCGCAGGCGCGCCTGGCCACCGCCGAAGCCAACCTGGAACGCACCCGGCCGCTGGCGGCCGCCGACGCGCTCAGCCAGGCTGATCTCGATCGGGCGATCGGCGAGCAACAGGCGGCCAAGGCGGCGTTGTACACGGCGCGCGCCCGCCTGCGCCAGGCCGAGCTGAACCTGGGCTACGCGACCATCCGCTCGCCGGTCACCGGCATGGCGGGCGCCGCCCAGCAGCGCGAGGGCACCTTCCTCAACGCCCAGGGCGCCTCCGCCAACCTGGCCTACGTGGCCCAGCTCGATCCCATCTGGGTGAACTTCAGCGTGTCCCAGAACGAGGCGGCGCGGCGCGAGCAGCGCGAGCGCGAGGGCCTGTACGTGTCCCCGGAGAACGACCGTTACCAGGTCGAGGTGGTGCTGTCTGGCGGGCGCGTGTTCCCGCACGAGGGCGAGCTCGATTTCGCCGACCCGTCCTACGACCGACGCACCGGCACTTTCACCGTGCGTGCGGTGGTGCCCAACCCGGACCTGGCGCTGCGCCCCGGGATGTTCGTCACTGCCAGGCTGAAGGGCGCCCGGCGGCCCGATGCCATCGTGCTGCCGCAGCGGGCGGTGCAGAAATCGGCCGACGGGCACGTGGTCTGGCTGGTGAACGCCCAGCAGGTGGCCGAGCTCCGGCCGGTCGTGGTGGGCGACTGGATCGGACCGGACTGGCTGATCGAGCACGGCCTCAACGGCGGCGAGACGCTGATCACGGACGGTTTCCAGCGCCTCGCGCCCGGGGTGCCGGTGCGACCGGTCCCGGCCCTGCCGGCCGACGCCGCGGCCGGCGAGTAGCCGCATGGGCCCCGGGTTTTTCATCGATCGACCGGTATTCGCGTCGGTCATCTCTATCGTCATCCTGCTGGCCGGCTTCGCCGCCCTGCGCGCCACGCCGGTGGCGCAGTACCCCGAGGTGGCGCCGCCTACGGTGACCGTGACGGCGGTCTATCCGGGCGCCACTGCCGAAGTCATCGCCAACACCGTCGCCGCGCCGATCGAGCAGCAGGTCAACGGCGTCGACGGCATGATCTACATGAGTTCGACCAGCTCCTCGTCGGGCGCCATGACCCTGACCGTGACCTTTGCGCCCGGCACGGATCCGGACATCGCCCAGGTCAATACCCAGAACCGGGTCAGCCAGGCGCTCGCGCAGCTGCCGGAAGTCGTCACGCGCCAGGGCGTGAAGGTCGAGAAGAAATCCTCCAGCTTCATGATGCTGGTCAGTTTCTTCTCCGAGGACGACTCGATCGACCCGCTGTTCCTGCGCAACTACGTCAACCTCTACGTGCTGGATGCGGTGAAGCGCCAGCCGGGGGCCAACCTGGCCAGCGTGTTCCCGCCGCCCGAGGTGGCGATGCGGGTCTGGCTGCAGCCCAACCGGATGGCGCAGCTCGGCGTCACCACGGCCGAGGTGGCGAACGCCATCCGCGGCCAGAACCAGGCTTTCGGGGTCGGCCAGATCGGCCAGGCGCCGGTCCCGCCCGGCACCCAGCAGAACTTTCCCATCACCAGCCAGGGAATGCTCCAAGTCCCGGCCGAGTTCGAGGACATCATCATCCGCACCGGCGGCCCGAGCAGCGACGCCGCCATTGTCCGCCTCCGGGACGTGGCGCGCGCGGAGCTGGGCTCGCAGAGCTACTTCGTGGAAAGCAAGATCAACGGGCGCAACGCCGCGGCCCTCGTGGTCTACCAGCAGCCCGGCTCGAACGCCCTCGACACCTCCGCGCGCGTGCGCGCGCTGCTCGAAGAGCTCTCGGCGGGTTTCCCGGACGGCCTCGAGTACAAGGTAGTAATGGACACCAGCGAGTTCACCGCCGCCTCCATCGAGAAGGTCGTGCACACCTTCTTCGAGGCGGTGGTGCTGGTGGTGCTGGTGGTGTTCCTGTTCCTGCAGAGCCTGCGCGCGACCGTCATCCCGTTGCTGGCGGTCCCCATCGCCATCGTCGGCGCCTATATCGGCATCTACCTGCTGGGTTTCTCCACCAACATGCTGACGCTGTTCGGCATGATCCTGGCCATCGGCCTGGTGGTGGACGACGCGATCATCGTGGTCGAGGCCGTCGAGCACAAGATGGCCACCAAGGGCATGTCGCCGCGCGAGGCCGCCCACGAGGCCATGCACGAGCTGACCGGCGCGCTGATCTCGATCGTGCTGGTGCTGGCGGCGGTGTTCGTGCCCGTGGCTTTCCTCGGCGGGATGACCGGCACGCTGTACAAGCAGTTCGCCATCACCATCGCCATCGCCATGGTGTTTTCGGGCATCGTGGCGCTGACGCTGTCGCCGGCGCTCTCCGCCCTGATTCTCAAGCGCGGGCACGGCGAGAAAAAGGGTTTCTTCCTGGCCTTCGAGCGCGGCTTCGAGCGCGTCACCGACTACTACGTGGCCGGGGTGCGCTGGCTGCTGCACCACCGCCTGGTCGGCATCGGCCTGTTTCTCGCCACCCTCGGCGCGATCTTCGCGCTGTTCCGCATGGTGCCGTCCAGCTTCGTGCCGGAGGAGGACCAGGGCTACATCTTCACCGCGGTCATGCTGCCCGACGCGGCCAGCCTGGAGCGGACCACCGCCACCAGCGACCGGGTGACGGAGATCCTGCTCGACCACCCGGCCATCGCCGACGCTGCCCAGATCGACGGCTTCAGCCTGCTGGACGGCCAGACGCGCAGCAATGCCTCGGCCATGTTCGTCGCCCTCGAGTCCTTTGAAGAGCGCAGCGGGACCGGCGAGACGGCCTTCACCGCCATCGCCGACCTGCAGCGGGAGCTGGCGACGGTGAAGACCGGGCTGGCGTTCGCGGTCAACCCGCCGGCGGTGCCGGGCCTGGGCGTGACCGGCGGCTTCGATTTCTACCTGCAGGACCGCGGCGGCGGCAGCTCCGAGCAGCTGGGCCAGGCGGTGCAGGCCTTCGTCGCCGCGGCGCGCCAGCGGCCCGAGCTGGCGGGCGTGTCCAGCACCTATGCCGCCAGCCAGCAGCAGCTCTACCTGGACGTGGACCGGCCCCGCGCCGAGCTGCTCGGCGTGCCGGTGCAGGACGTGTACACCACCCTGCAGGCCTATTTCGGCTCGGTGTTCGTTTCCCAGTTCACGCAGTTCGGCCGCGTCTGGCAGGTCATCATGCAGGCGGAGGGCGAATATCGCGACGACCCGAGCGACCTCGACGGCATCTACCTGACGTCGCGCGAGGGCGATGTCGTGCCGCTGTCGGCCGTCGCCGAGCGGCGCTTCTCGGCCGGTCCGACGCTGCTGAGCCGTTTCAACGGCTTCCCGGCCGCCAAGGTCACCGGCAGCGCGGCGCCCGGCTTCAGTTCCGGCCAGGCGCTGGCAGCCATGGAGGCGGTCGCGACCGAAGTCCTGCCCGAGGGCTATGGCTATGCCTGGGCCGGGCAGGCCTACGAGGAGAAGCAGGCCGGCGGCACCTCGGCGATCGCCTTCGTCTTCGGCATCATCATGGTGTTCCTGATCCTGGCCGCGCAGTACGAGAAATGGACGCTGCCTTTCGGTGTGTTGCTGGCGGTGCCCTTCGCCATCTTCGGGGCCCTGCTGTTGACCTGGGGCCGGGGGCTGGAGAACGACGTGTATTTCCAGGTGGGCCTGGTGACCCTGATCGGGCTGTCGGCCAAGAACGCGATCCTGATCACCGAGTTCGCCGTCGAGAACATCCGTAACGGCATGGCGCCGGAGGACGCCGCGGCGGAGGCGGCCCGGGCGCGCCTGCGGCCGATCGTCATGACCTCGCTGGCCTTCATTCTCGGCTGCGTGCCGATGGCGATCGCCACCGGGCCCGGCGCCAACAGCCTGCACGCCATCGGCACCGGCGTGATCGGCGGCATGCTCGCCTCGACTCTCATCGCCTCCTTCTTCGTGCCGCTGTTCTTCGTGCTGCTGGAGCGCGGCAAGCCGGCAGCGCCGGCGGCCGGGCGGCCGGCCCCCGGCGGAGGGCCGTCATGATGGCCGCCGGCGCGCGCCGCCTTGCCGTCGTGTGCCTCGCCGCGGCGCTGACGGCCTGCGCGGTCGGCCCGGACTACGAGCGGCCCGAGCTCCCGCTGCCGGAAGACTGGCGGGTCATGCCGGCCGAGGCGATCGAGCTGGCCAACGCCGAATGGTGGACCGAGCTGGGGGACCCGGTGCTGGACGAGCTCATTGCCACCGCGCTGGCGCAGAACCTCGATGTGCGCCTGGCCGCTGCCCGCGTGGCGCGCTTCAGCGCCGGGCTGCAGGCGGCACGTTCGGGGCTGATGCCGCAGCTCGGCTACGGCATCGGGGCCGAGCGCAGCCGCACCAGCGAGCTGCTGCTGCCGGCCGGCGCCGATCCCTACAGCACGCAGTACCAGGCGGCGCTCAGCGCCAGCTGGCAGCTGGACCTGTTCGGCCGCGTGCAACGCGAGTCGGAGGCGGCGCAGGCCCGTGTCTACGCCAGCTACCAGGCGCAGCTGGGCGTGATGCTGTCGCTCACGGCGAGCGTGGCCTCGGCCTACGTCGGCCTGCGCTCGCTCGACCGCCAGCTGGAGATTGCGCGCGCCACGGCGACGAACTACGAGGGCACGCTGGAAATCTTCCACCTGCGGCATCGCGAAGGGGTGGTGTCCGGCCTCGAGGTCGCGCAGGTCGAGTCGCAGTACCAGCAGGCTGCGGCCATCATCCCGTTGCTGGAGGGGCAGATCGCCACGCAGGAAAACCTGTTGTCGATCCTGCTCGGCGAGACGCCCGAGGCGATTCCGCGCGGGCGCGCGCTGGCCGAGTTCGTCATCCCGCCGGTGCCCGCCGCGCTGCCGTCGGAGCTGCTCGAGCGCCGCCCCGACGTGCTGCAGGCCGAGCAGAACCTGGTAGCCGCCAACGCGGATGTCGGCGCGGCCAAGGCCCTGTACTTCCCGGAGATCTCCCTGACCGGCGCCCTCGGGCAAGTCAGCGCCGCGCTCGGCGACCTGACGGACAGCGCGGCGCGGAGCTGGAGCGCGGGGGCGTCGATCGCGGGCCCGCTGTTCACCGGCGGTGCGGTGAGCGCCCAGGTGGCGGCGGCCGAGGCTGCGCGCGAGGAGGCCCTGCTGGGTTACGAGGCCACGGTGCTCGAGGCCCTGCGGGAGGTCAACGACGCCCTGGCCGGCGTGACCGCGACGGCCGGCAACTACGTGGCGCTGAGCCGGCGGGCTGATGCCCTGCGCGAATACAGCCGGCTCGCGCGCATGCGGTTCGACGCCGGGGCGGCGAGCTTCCTCGAGGTGCTGTACGCCGACAACGAGCTGTTCGCAGCCGAGCTGGCGGCGGTCGCTGCGCGGCAGGCGCAGCAGGTCAACATGATCACCCTCTACCGGGCGCTCGGGGGCGGCTGGAACGCCGCCGGAAACGCCGTGGCGGAGGGCGGAATGTGACCGCCATCACGATCAGGAAAACTACTTAAAACAATCATCTGCGAAGATGACCTAGGTCAGATTCTGGGTATTTCCCCCCGGCTAAGATGCGTGGCGCTTTAGACTCATTCCTGCCACGGAGGCTGCCATGGAAACCCGCAAGACTGCTGCCAGGAAACGCCTGGCACCGACCGATCAAGAGGCCCGCCTGGGTCGCCGTAGCCGTCGTCGCCGCCGCCAGGCGCACGCCCGGCGCGCCTGAGAGCCCCAGGCTAGAGGGGGGCGAAGCGCGCACCGCGAAATGGTTCGCCGTGTAGCCTTCGCCCCGGTTCAGGCCAGCTTCTTCCTTCCCAGGATCCTGCGCGACAGGATCGAGTGCGCCTGCCGGCCGAGCGGGTAGCGCCACGCGAGCACCAGCATCGGGAGCAACAGCACGCACGGCCAGGCCACGAAAGCCACTTTCAGCCCGAGCGCGCCCTCCGCCGTCAGGGCTTCCTTCGCCGTGAACCCGAACAGCGCCGGAATCGACAGCGCGATCGCCCCGCCCACACCCTGGTTCAGCTTCGTCACCAGCGCCTGGAAAGAAAAAAAGATCGCTGCCCGGTCGTGGCGATTGCGCCAGATGTCGTAGTCCACGATGTCCGCCAGCAGCGACGGCAGGGCGATCGAGGACAGGCCGAGAAAGAAGCCGAAGCTGGTCATGATGGCCATCATCGGCCCGAGCGATTGCGCCCCGGGGGCCAGCGTCGGCACCCACAACAGCGTGAGGATCATGCCGCCGCCTGCCAGCGCCCAGGCGCGGTGCTTTTCGATCCGTCGCATCACCTGCAGCCACAGCGGCATGCCCAGCGCCATGGCCAGGGTCATGGGCAGCGCAATATGGGGCACCTTGTCCGGCAGGCCGAGATACTGGCTGGTGTAGATCACGAACAGGCTGGCCACGGCGCCGGTAGCCAGGCCGAACAGGACCTGGGTGAGCAGGAAGTATTGCAGCGGCGGGTTGTCCCGCAGTGCCCGCCACAGGTCGCCCGGGCGGAGCCGGCGGGACCGGACGCGGCGGGCCGGCTCGGGAACGGTGAAGCACATCAGCGCCACGGCCAGCGGCAGGGCGAGCATGATGAACAGCGCCAGCACGCGCATCACGGCCGGGCTGAACTCCGTGCTGCCGCCGACCAGGAGCATCGGCGACGCCATGAACAGGATCCCGCCGGCGAAGCCGAGCAGCTGGCGCCACAGCATGATGCGCGAGCGCTCGTGGTAGCCGGTCGACAGCTCGGCTGCCATGGCGGTGTGCGGGATCTCCACCAGCGTCCAGCCCAGCGTGACCAGCAGGTACCAGGCCAGCAGGTGCAACAGCCCTGCCTCCGCCGCCGGGTTGAACAGGAACCAGGTGCCGGCAGCGACTGCCAGCGCGCCCAGCGCCATCCACGGCTTGCGGTGTCCCGAGCGGTCCGAGAGGTAGCCGATCAGCGGGTCGGTGAGGCCGTCGAACAGGCGTGCCATGAGGGTCGCCGTGGCCAGCCCGGCCAGCGTCACCGCGCTGTACTCGAGGTAGAAGTTGGGCAGGATCGCGGCCGTCGGCGACATCAGCATCGACAGCGGCAGGTTGACCAGGCCGAACAGCAGCAGCACGGGCGTGGGCAGGCGGACGGGGGCGGTGGTCACGGCGTTTTCTTGCGCTCGGCGCCTTTCGGCAGGCGTCAGGGGAGCGCTGCCTGGGCACCCATAAATGCTAAGCAAAACAACGGGTTGATTAACCCGCGCAAGTAACTAGACTGTTTCAGTTGAGCCAAGAGTCTAACAAAGGGGCGACGCTGTCGCCCGCGGGGCCCGATGCCGGGACCGAACCAGTTGATACACATTGGGGAGCACGATGAGACATGGACGGAACTTAACCGCGGCGCTGGCCGCATGCCTGTTAACCCTGCCCGCCACGGCTCCGGCCGAGGAAGAAGAGGGCATCGAGTTCGGCGGGGCGGTCCGGCTGAACTATGCCTGGCGCGACTACGACGACACCAACAAGGACCGCCTCGGGGACTTCGAGCTCGAGCTGTTTCGGATCAACGTGCGCGGCACGGTCGGCGACGTGATCCTCAACGCCGAATGGCGCCGCTACAACGACTTCCAGGCCATCCACCACGCCTGGTTCGGTTACGAGTTCGATGACAAGCGGCACGTCGAGCTGGGCATCACGCAGGTGCCTTTCGGCATCCTGCCCTACGCCTCCCACAGCTTCTGGTTCGGCGGCACTTACTACATGGGCTTCGAGGACGACTACGACACCGGCGTGAAGTTCGTCCAGGATGCAGGCGACTGGGATTTCCACTACGCCTTCTTCAAGAATCCCGAATACGCCGATGACAGCCGCACCGAACGCTATTCCTTCGACCTGGTGACGGCTGGCGACCAGCAGAACGCCGAGATCAACCAGGTGAACTTCCGCGCCGCCCGCGCCCTGGACCACGGCGAGGACAGCAGCACGGAGCTGGGCTTCAGCCTCGAAGCGGGGCAGATTTACAACAACATCACCACGGATACCGGCGACCGCTGGGCCGTGGCCGCGCACATGGACGGCAACTACGGCAAGTGGAACCTGCAGCTGCAGGGCGTGGCCTACGAGTTCAACCCGGAGAACCCGGTCGGCGTCTCGGACGACTTCGTGCAGCTCGGCGCCTTTGCCTTCCCCTTCCTGATGGCGGCCAAGGGCGAGGTCTACTCGGCCAACGTGGCCCGGTCCTTCGATCTCAGCTGGGGCCCGGTCACGGGCATGACCTGCTACAACAATTTCACCTACATCGACCCGCGCGTGGACAACTCGGCCGAGTCGATCCAGAACGTCACCGGCTGCGCCTTCTCGGCCGGCGGGCTGTACACCTACGTCGACTGGATCGCCGGCAAGAACATGTGGTTCGCGG
This sequence comes from Thioalkalivibrio sp. XN8, assembly GCF_011058255.1. Classification (GTDB taxonomy): domain Bacteria; phylum Pseudomonadota; class Gammaproteobacteria; order Steroidobacterales; family XN24; genus XN24. The sequence goes on from NZ_JAALFH010000017.1 coordinate 15,441, forward strand.
GCGGCGACGGCATCGGTCTCAACCAGGCCTCCGCCGAGCGGTGGCGGTCGCGGCTGAACATCAACCTCGGCTACTACTTCTGATCACAGCGGGCTAGCTAGCTGAGTGCGCCGCCGCAGCTGGATCCCTGGCCGGCGGTGCAGCCGTAACAGTGCTCCCCCACCGCGATGCGGCGGGGGAGCTTTTTTTCGGGCTTCAGCAGGTCGCGCAGGTGGGGCCTGTCCCCGCCCTCGCCGACCGGCAGGCCGAGCATCTGGTTGAAGTCGCAGTCGTAGAGATAGCCCTGGTAATCGATGCTCAGCAGGTTCCGGCACATGACGCTCTTCAGGTTGTCCGCGCGGTAGGCGTTCTTCAGCAGCACCATGTAATCGTCGTACTGCCCCTTGGACAGCAGGACGGCGCCAAAGCGCTTGATCGGCATGTTGGTGATGGTGAACAGGGCGTTGAACTCGATGCCGAATTCCTCCCCGAGCAGGCGCTTGTAGTCGGCTTCCAGCGCCTGTTGCGGCGGCGGCAGCGAGGCCCCGAGCGGGTTGTACACCAGGTTCAGCGCGAGGCCGGAGCCGGGCCGCCCGTAGCCGAGCGAGTTGAGTTCCTTGAGCGCGCTGATGGAGGCTTCGAACACGCCGTTGCCGCGCTGGGCGTCGACGTTCTCGCGCGAGTAGCAGGGCAGCGAGGCAATGATCTCGAGCCGGTGCTCGGCCAGGAAAGGGCCGACCCATTCGTAGCCCGGCTCGCGCATGATGGTCGGGTTGAGCCGGTCCATGACATGGAGCCCGCGGCTCCGCGCCGCGCGCACCAGCCAGCGAAATTCCGGGTTCATCTCCGGCGAGCCGCCGGTGAGGTCGAGCGTGCCCACGCCGTGGCGCCCGGCCACGGCCAGCGCCAGCTCCATGGTCTCCCGGTCCATCAGTTCCTTGCGGTTCGGGCCGGCGTTCACGTGGCAGTGGACGCAGGCCAGGTTGCACAGGTAGCCGAGGTTGAGCTGCAGCGTGTCGAGCCGCTCGCGCCGGAGGCGCGGAAACTCGGTCTCGAGCAGCAGCGACAGGGTGTCACGCATCAGGCTCTCCGGCGGCGGCGCCCGGCCGGCCGGGCCGCGGCGCCGGCCGGAAGGGGTTGAGCAACAGAGAGACCAGTCCCTGGTCGCGGGGTTCCCGCCATTGTTCGAGCCCGATCGGCATGCGCCGCTCGTCCTCGCGAGGCTCGGCGGTGTAGCTGCGGAACAACCGGTCCCACACCGAAAGGTGGAAGCCGTAGTTGCTGTCGGTCTCCCGCCGCCAGGTGGAATGATGGATCCGGTGCATGGACGGCGTGACGAAGAGCCAGCGCACCGGCCGGTCGAGTTTCCTGGGGAAGGCGATGTCGGTATGGGTGAACAGCGAGCCCAGGCTGAGCAGCACCTCGAACGCCAGCACGGCGGCCGGGTGCGGTCCGAGCAGCGTGATGACGCCCAGCTTGAGGCCCATGGAGAGGGCGATTTCCAATGGGTGGAACCTCACACCGGTGGTGACGTCGAACGCCGTATCGCAGTGATGCACGCGATGCAGCCGCCACAGCAGCGGCACCTGGTGCATGAGCCGGTGCTGCCAGTACAGCGTGAGGTCCAGCAGCAGCACGGCCAGCGCGAACTCGAGCCAGGCGGGCCACGGCAGCTGGCCGAACAGGCCCCCGCCATGGATGACAACGGCCCAGCCCACGGCGAGCACGGGGAAGCCGAAGCGCAGCACCGCGGTGCCGAGCAGCACCATGCCGAGATTGACCGCCTGGCGCCTGGACGGACGCCCGTCGCCGCGTGCGGGCCAGCGCCACTGGGCGAACAGCAGCAGCGCGAACACGGCGCCGAAGGCCAGCAGGCGCAGCAGGCCCTCGTTTTGGGTCAGTTCCATGGCGACAGGGTGCCTCCGGAGCTTGATGGCAGCAACCACGCTGCGGGAATGTATATTTTTCGTGAATTCCGCGGCCCCGGATCCGATTGCGGCCGCGAGACGATTACAATGCCGTCCCTTCCGCTCTGCGGAACCGTTGCTCCAGGCAGGACCAGATGATCGGCAAGTTGCTCAAGTGGATTCTTCCCGTCGCCGTCGTGCTCGCCGCCCTCGCCGGCGGCCGCTACATCATTTCGCAGCGACCCGAGGCGCCGCAGTTCAATCCGCCGGTGGTGCCGGTGGCGGTCGAGGCCATCCGCGTCCAGCCCGAGGACTACCGGGTGATCGTGCGCAGCGAGGGCACGGTGGAGCCCAGGACCCAGAGCACCCTGATTCCGCAGGTGTCCGGCCAGATCGTCGAGATCTCGCCCTCCTTCCGCGAGGGCGGCTTCTTCGAGCAGGGCGAAGTGCTGGTGAAGCTGGATGCGCGTGATTACCAGCTGGCCATCGCCAGTGCCGAGGCCCAGGTGGCCCAGGCCGAGTCCGCCCTCGAGCAGGAGATCGCCCAGGCCAAGGTCGTCGAGGACGACTGGCGCATGCTCGGCAAGGAAGCGCCGGAGCTGGGCCTGCGCAAGCCCCAGATCGCGGCGGCGCGGGCCGCGCTGCTCTCGGCCCAGGCGCAGCTGGAGCGGGCCCAGGTCGACCTGCAGCGCACGCGGATCCGGGCTCCCTACGAGGGCCAGGTGCTGGAGAAGAATGTCGACGTGGGCCAGTTCGTCTCGCCCGGGACCGTGCTGGCGCGGGTCTACGCCACCGATTTCGTCCAGATCCGCCTGCCGCTGTCCGGCCGGCAGCTGGAGTTCGTCGAGCTGCCGGAGCGCTTTCGCGACGACGCGCAAGCCACGACCGGCCCGGCGGTCCGCCTGAAGGCCGGCTTCGGCCGGGAGAGCTGGGCCTGGGAGGGCCGGATCGTGCGGGCCGAGGGGGCGATCGACACCCGCAGCCGGCAGCTGTTCGTGGTGGCCCAGGTCGATAACCCCTACCGCCGCGGCGGGGGTGACCGGCCGCCGTTGCGCATCGGCCAGTTCGTCGAGGCGGAGATCGAGGGCCGGGTCCTGCCGGGGGCTTTCGTGATCCCCCGTGCCGCGCTGCGCGACGGTGACCGGGTGCTGGTGGTGGACGACGAGAGCCGCCTGCAGCGCCGGCCGGTCGAGGTGGCGTGGACCGACGGCGAGGACGCCGTGGTGGTGGCCGGCCTGGAGCCCGGGGACGTGGTCAACGTGACGCCGCTGGCGGTGGCTGCCGATGGCACGCTGGTGAGCGCGACCATCGACGGCGTGGCCCCGGCACCCAGCGAGCGGCCGGACCGTGGCGCCCCGGCGGCTGACCGGGTAGCGACCCAGGAGGCGCCGCGATGAAGGGCATGATCGCCTGGTTCACGCGCAATGATGTCGCCGCGAACCTGCTGATGCTGACGATCCTCGGGCTGGGCGCCTGGGGGCTGACGGCGAAGATTCCGCTGGAAGTGTTCCCGGCTTTCGAGCTGCGCAACGTGATCGTGCGCGTGCCCTTCCCCGGCGCCACGCCCTCGGAGGTCGAGGAGGGCATCACCGTCAAGATCGAGGAGGCGGTGCAGGACCTGGAGGGCATCAAGACGCTGCGCTCCACCGCCGTCGAGAACCTCGGCACCGTCGTGATCGAGGTGGAGAACAGCGCCGACCCGCGCGAGCTCATGAACGACGTCAAGGCGCGCGTCGACGCGATCTCCACGTTCCCGGTCGACAGTGAGCGGCCGGTGGTCTACATCCCCGAGATCCGTCGCGACGTCATCACCGTGATCGTCTCGGGCGAGCTGTCGGAGTCCGAGCTGCGGCTGGTCGCCGAGCGCGTGCGCGACGAACTGGTGGACCTGCCGCAGATCACCCAGGTGGAGCTCGACGGCGTCCGGCCCTACGAGATTTCCATCGAGGTGTCGGAACAGACGCTGCGGGAGTACGGCCTGACCCTGGAGCAGGTCGCGTCGGCCGTGCGGCGGACCTCGCTGGACCTGGCGGCCGGCTCCGTCCGCACCGCCGGGGGCGAGGTCCTGATCCGCACCCAGGGCCAGGCCCGGGTCGGGGCGGAGTTCGAGGACATCGTGGTGCGCAGCACCGAGGGCGGCGCCAAGCTCACCATCGCCGACATCGGCCGGGTGCGGGACGGGTTCAGCGAGGACCCGCTGATGTTCCGTTACAACGACCGGCCCGCCGCCTTCATCGACGTCTATCGGGTCGGCGACCAGAGCGCGCTGGAAGTGGCCGAGGTCGTGCGCGGCTACATCGCCGATCCACCCGACTGGCTGCCGCCCGGCGTAGACCTCGACTACTGGCGCGACCAGTCCCGGGTCGTCGAGGCTCGGCTCAACACTCTCATCAAGAGCGCCATCCAGGGCGGCATCCTGATCCTGGTGCTGCTGACGCTGTTCCTGCGCCCGGCGGTGGCCGCCTGGGTGGTGATCGGCATCCCGGTCGCCTTCATGGGCGGCATCGCCCTGATGCCGGTCTTCGGCGTCACCATCAACCTGATCAGCCTGTTCGCCTTCATCCTGGTGCTCGGCATCGTGGTGGACGACGCCATCGTCACGGGCGAGAACATTTTCTCCCGCCTGCAGAAGGGCGAGGACCCGCTCCAGGCGTCCATCCGCGGCACCCAGGAAATCGCCGTGCCGGTTACTTTCGGGGTGCTGACCACGGTGGTCGCTTTCACCCCGCTGTTGATGATCGAAGGCGTGCGGGGCCAGATCTTTGCCCAGATCCCGCTGATCGTGATCCCGGTGCTGCTGTTCTCGCTGGTCGAGTCCAAGCTCATCCTCCCGGCCCATCTCAAGCACGTGCGCATCCGCAACGGGCAGAGCGACGGCCCGCTGAGCCGCTTGCAGGCCACCGTCCAGCGGGGCCTGGAGCGCGGCACGCGCGCCGCCTACGCGCCGATGCTGAACTGGTCGCTGCGTAACCGTTACCTGGCCGGAACGCTGTTCCTGGCGGCGCTGATCATCATGTTCAGCATCGCCATCGGCGGGCACCTGCGCTTCATTTTCTTCCCGCGGATCCAGGCCGAGACCGCCTCGGCGACCGTCACCATGCCGCCCGGCACGCCCTTCGAGGCGACCGAAGCCGCGATCCGTCGCATCAATGCCGAGGCCGAGGCGCTGCGCGACCGCTATGTCGATCCCGTGACCGGCGAGAGCGTGATCCAGGGCATTCTCGCCTCCGTCGGCTCCGTCGGCGGCGGGGGAGCGCCCCGGACGGACGTGGGCCGCGTGGTGTTCGAGATCATGCCGCCGGAGCAGCGCACGGTCGAAGTCACCAGCTCCGGGCTGGTGCGCGAGTGGCGCCAGAGTATCGGCCAGATCCCCGGCGCCAAGGAGGTCAGCTTCCGGGCCGAGATCGGCATGGGCGGGTCGCCGCTGGACATCCAGATCGCCGGTCCGGACTTCACCGTCCTGCGCACGCTGGCGAGCCAGGTGCGCGAGCGGCTGGCGACCTATCCCGGCGTGTACGACATCACCGACAGCTTCGAGCAGGGCAAGGAAGAGATCCGCCTGCAGATCCGGCCCGAGGCCGAGCTGCTCGGCATCACCCTCGAGGACCTGGCGCGCCAGGTGCGCCACGCCTTCTTCGGCTTCGAGGTCCAGCGCATCCAGCGCGGCCGCGAAGAGGTGCGCGTCTACGTGCGCTTTCCGGAGTCCGAGCGCCGCTCGCTGGAGAGCCTGGACTCCATGCGCATCCGCACACCGGACGGCGCCGAGGTGCCCTTCGCGGAAGTGGCCAGCGCCGAATACGGCCGCGGCTTCTCGCAGATCCGCCGGGTGGATCGCAACCGCACCATCAACGTCACCGCCGACGTCAACAAGGAGACGGCCGACGTCGAGGCCATCAAGCGCGACCTGAACGAATTCCTGGCCGCCGAGGTCAAGCGCTACGCCGGCGTGAGCTTCAGCCTGGAGGGCGAGGCGCGCGAGCAGCGTGAATCCTTCGGCAGCCTGGGCTACGGGCTCCTGTTCGTGCTGTTCGCCATCTACTGCCTGCTGGCAATTCCCTTCCGCTCCTACCTGCAGCCGCTCATCGTCATGAGCGTCATCCCCTTCGGCGCGGCCGGGGCCATGCTCGGCCACATGATCATGGACATGAGCCTCACCATCATGAGCCTGATGGGCATGCTGGCGCTGACCGGCGTGGTGGTGAACGACAGCCTGGTGCTGGTCGATTACATCAACCGCCGGCGCGCCGAGGGCATGGCGCTGATGGAGGCGGTCGCCACTGCGGGCGTGGCGCGCCTGCGGCCGGTGTTGCTGACCTCGCTGACGACCTTCGCCGGCCTGACGCCGCTGATCTTCGAGAAGTCTACCCAGGCCCAGTTCCTGATCCCCATGGCAGTGTCGCTCGGCTTCGGCATCCTCTTCGCCACCTTCATCACCCTGGTCCTGGTGCCGCTGAACTACCTCGTGCTGGAGGATTTCCGCGGCCTCATGGGCCGGCTGTTCGGGCGCCGGGGCCGGACCGGCGCTGATTCTGCTGCGGCGCACACCTAGGGGAAATCGCTTAGGCGCAAACTGACCTGAGTCAAACATGACAACGCCCCAGGGGCGCACATTTCACCCGTATCTAAATGAGAGTTCTCTAATTGAGAATTATCTTCATTTAGGGTTCGGTCCCGGTGGGACCGGGGACACAAATAGAAATGTGCAAGGGGTTGATCATGAACATTTCCAGATGCGGACTGCCTGCGCGCTGGACGGGAATTGTCCTTGCGGCCGCCGTGCTCGCGCTCGGCGGCTGCGAAGGTGACGACGGCGCGACCGGCCCGGCCGGCGCGGACGGCACCGACGGCACCGACGGCATCAACTGTTGGGACACCAACCAGAACGGCGTGGCCGATCCGGCCGAAGACGTCAACGGCGACGGCACCATCGACGTGTTCGACTGCCAGACGCCGCCGCCTTCCATTGCCGATCCTGAAACGCTGCACGCGGCCTATTTCGCCGACCGTCCCTACGAGGACGGCGCCTGCCTGGCCTGTCACGGCAAGATCGGCGACGAGATTCTCACCACCGGCCACTGGAACTGGGAAGGCGTGGCCGCCGGCCTCGAGGGCTTCGAGGCCGAGATCCACGGCAAGACGGACATCATCAACAATTTCTGCGTCGCCGTGCCCACCAACGAGGGCCGTTGCACCCAGTGCCATATCGGCTATGACTGGGCCGACGATACCTATGACTTCGGCGATCCCACGCTGATCGACTGTTTCGCCTGCCATGACCAGACCGGCACGTACTCCAAGGCGCCGCCGGCCGCCGGCCGACCCCCGGCCAGCGTGGACCTGCAGGCCGTGGCCCAGAGCGTCGGCGAGAACAACGGCGTGCCGACCCGCAAGGCCTGCCTGTTCTGTCACCAGAACGCCGGCGGCGGTGACAACGTGAAGCATGGCGACCTGTCGAGCGACCTGGTCGCCACCACGCGCGAATACGACGTGCACATGGCCACCGACGGCGGCGATCTCAATTGCGTCACCTGCCACGACGTCGAGCGCGACCTGGACGGCAACCTGCTGTCGCACGGCATCGGCGGCATGCCCTACCACTCGGTGGACGAGGGCAACATGCGCCAGTGCACCGACTGCCACAGCCCGAACGTGCATGTCGGCACGACGGTGGAAAACATCTTCAACACGCACGACCGCCTGGCCTGCCAGGCCTGCCATATCCCGGCGATCGCGCGGAAGCTGCCCACCAAGACCGAGTGGTACTGGTCCGATGCGGGCCAGGATATCGATCCCATCCCGCTTGATCCCGACACGGGCAAGCCCGCGTACGACAAGATGAAGGGTTCCTTCAATTGGGAGCTGAACGTCCGGCCGACGCTGCGCTTCCATGACGGCAAGTGGATCAAGTCGCTGATCAACGAGAACGACACGGTGGCCTCGCTGCCCTCCGAGGACGGCAAGGTCTATCTCGGCGGCCCGGCAGCGGATTACACCAACCCCGACGCCAAGATCTATCCCTTCAAGAAGCTGGTCGGCAACCAGCCGGCGGATGCGAACAATGGCACCATCCTTGTGCCGCACCTGTTCGGCACGGCGGGTGGCCCGAACCCCTTCTGGGGCGCGTATGACTGGAACCTCGCCCTCCAGGACGGCGCTGACCGTACGGGCCAGCCCTACACCGGTGAGTTCGAGTTCGTCGACACGGTCAGCTACTGGGCGGTCAACCACGAGGTCGCGCCGGCCGCGGATGCCCTCGGCCAGGGCGGCAACTGCGCTGACTGCCACGGGAGCGACCAGATCGACTGGGCCGGCCTAGGCTGGAGCGGTGATCCGGTAGAAGGCGGCACGCGTCCCTAGACAGCCCTCTGCGTCTGCCGCGGGAAGGCGCCCACGCCCCGGTGTGGGCGCCTTTCTTTTGGGGCCGCCTTGACGCGGTGCAAGCGGTACCCACGCCCGTTTTCCTGCACAATAGGCCGCTCCCGTCTGCCACTGGGCCCGCCCATGAGGAAAAACGCATATAGCCGCGAGGAATTGCTGCAGTCCGGCCACGGCCAGTTGTTCGGCGCGGACCGGGGGCGGCTGCCGCTGCCGCCGATGCTGATGCTCGATCGCATCACGAGCATCACCGCTGACGGCGGCGCCAGCGGCTGCGGCCAGGTCACGGCGGAGCTCGACATCCATCCTGACCTCTGGTTCTTCAAGTGCCACTTCGAGTCCGATCCGGTGATGCCGGGCTGTCTCGGGCTCGACGCCATGTGGCAGCTGGTCGGCTTTTTCCTGGTCTGGAGCGGCGGGCCGGGGCGCGGGCGGGCGCTCGGCGTCGGCGAGGTGAAATTCACCGGCCAGGTGCTGCCCACGGCCGGCCTGGTCACCTACCGCATCGACCTGAAGCGCGTGCTGCTGCGGCGCCTCTACATGGGCATCGCCGACGCCGTGATGGAGGTGGACGGGCGGCAGATCTACACGGCGACCGACCTCCGGGTCGGCCTGTTCAGTTCCACGGATTCCTTCTAGGGAGCAACCCATGCGACGCGTGGTGGTCACCGGTTTCGGCATCGTCTCCAGTATCGGCAACAATGCGGCCGAGGTTCTCGACTCGCTGCGGACCGGCCGCTCCGGCGTGCGGGCCAGCGCGGAATACGGCGAACTCGGTTTCCGCAGCCAGGTCTGCGCGCCGGTCGACATCGACCTGGCGGCGCGGATTGACCGCAAGGTGAGGCGTTTCATGAGCGATTCCAGCGCCTACGCCTGGATCGCGATGAGCGAGGCGCTGGCGCACGCCGGCCTGGGCGAAGAAGAGATTATCGACCCCCGCATCGGCCTCGTGGTCGGCACGGGCGGCGCCTCCAACGAATACGTGCTGATGAATGCCGACCTCGTGCGCAGCAAGGGCGCGCGCAAGGTGGGTCCCTACATGGTGACGCGCTGCATGTCCTCGGCGGTCGCCGCCAACCTGGCCACGGCCTTCCGCATCAAGGGCACCAGCTACAGCATCAGCTCTGCCTGCGCCACCAGCGCCCACTGCATCGGCCACGCCGCGGAGCTCATCCAGTGGGGGAAGCAGGACCTGGTGTTCGCCGGCGGCTCCGACGAGCTGCACTGGGGCAGCTCCGCGATGTTCGACGGCATGGGCGCCCTGTCCTCGCGCTACAACGATACGCCCGAGCGCGCCTCGCGCGCCTACGATGCCGACCGCGACGGCTTCGTCATTTCCGCCGGCGGCGGCATGCTGGTGCTGGAGGCCCTGGAGCACGCCCAGGCGCGCGGCGCCCCGATCATCGCCGAGCTGGCGGGCTACGGCGCCACGTCGGACGGGGCGGACATGGTGCAGCCCTCCGGCGAGGGGGCGGTGCGTTGCATGCGCATGGCGCTGGAGGACGTCGACGGGCCGGTCGATTACCTCAACTCACACGGCACCAGTACGCCGGTCGGCGACATCCGCGAACTGGAGGCGATGCGCGAGGTCTTCGGCGACCAGGCGCCGCCGGTCAGCTCCACGAAGTCGCTGGGCGGGCATGCCCTCGGCGCGGCGGGCGTGAACGAAGCTATCCACTGCCTGTTGATGATGGAGCACGGCTTTATCGCGGCCTCGGCCAACATCGACAACCTCGACCCCGCTGCCGAGAGCTTCGACATCGTGCGGGTGCGGCGCGACGGGGCGCGGCTCAATACCGTCATGTCGAACAGCTTCGGCTTCGGCGGGGCGAACGCCACCCTGGTCTTCCGGAAGCCTTAGGCCGGCAGCCGGCACGCGCCCCTTGCCGGGGCCGCCCGCAACGCCCCGCAAGACGAGCGGATCAGGCTGCGACGCCCCGCTCGGTCTTGGCGAGCAGCACCGGCAGCAGCGTGAGGTTGGCCACCAGCGCCGCGGTCATGGCGAGGCCCGTCAGCAGGCCGAACATGATGGTCGGAATGAAGGCCGACAGCGCCAGCACCGAGAAGCCCAGCACGATGGTGATCATGGTGTAGTACAGCGCGCGGCCGATGGAGGTGTGGCAGCGCATGATCGCGGCCCAGGGGTCCCGGTCGACCTGGATCTCCTCCTGGTAGCGGTGCACGTAGTGGATGGTGTTGTCCACGCCGATGCCGATGGTGATGGCCGCGATGGTCACGGTCATCAGGTCGAGCGGGATGCGCGCCCAGCCCATCAGCCCGAGCACCAGCGCCGCCGACAGCAGGTTGGGCAGGATGCCGAGCACCGAGTAGCGCACCGAGCGGAACAGGACCAGGAACATCACCATGATGGCGCCGAAGACGACGCCGAGGGTGAGGATCTGGGAGCGGAACAGGCCCTGCAGCATGTTGTTGTACAGCACCATCATCCCCGTCAGGTGCACGTGCTCGGCGCCGTAGCCCATCCCCTGCTCGAGGTGCTGCTCGATTTCCTGCAGCATCTGGTTGCGCCGCAGGTCCGGCGCCGACTCGTAGACGCGAATGCTGAAGCGCAGCTGGTCGCCGTCCTCGGAGAGGTAGGGGTCGAACAGCGTCTCCTTCACCAGCTCCGGGAGGCGCTGGTAGAACACGGAAATGAAGAAGTCCTCGGTCAGCACCCGCGGCTCGAGCTCGCCGAACATATCCATGGCCGTAATGATGGACATCACCTTGCCCGTGCCCTCGAGTGACTCGAGGTACTCGTGGATGCGCCGGATCTCGGGCAGGCGCGCGCTGTTGAGCCAGTAGCTGGTCGAGGCAATGCCGCTGTCGCCCTCGATCTCGAGCGCCTCGAAGCCCGCCAGGAAGTCGGGCTCCTCGAATTCTTCTTCCTCCTCGGGCGGTTCGGCCGGGGCGTCGATCAGCACGTCGAGCGGCGTCGTGCCCCCCAGCTGCTCGTCGATCAGGCGCATGCCCTGGGAGATCTCGGTCGAATCCTTGAAATAGTCGATGAAGCGGTTCTCGATGGACAGCTGCGCCGTGCCGGCGATGCCGGCGACGGCCAGCAGGCCGGCGATCAGCAGCGTCCAGCCCGGGCGGGCGGTGATGCCGCGCGCGATGCCGCCGGTCAGCACGCCCGTCAGGCTGCGCAGCTGGGCCGGCCCTCCGCCCTTCAGCAGCAGCAGGGAGGCCGGGAACAGCGTGAATGACAGGACGAAAGCGACGGCGAGCCCGATCACCATCATCCAGCCGAAGTCGATCACGGGGCGGATGCCGCTGACCAGCAGGGAGCCGAAGGCGACCATGGTGGTCAGCGCGGTGTAGAGGCAGGGCTCGAACTTGCTCCGCACCGTATCGCGGACCAGCGTGTAGTGATCGAGGTCCGGGTGCAGGTCGTGCAGCTCGCGGTAGCGGACCACCAGGTGCACGCACAGCGCGAGGTTCAGGATCAGCAGCAGCGAGACGAAATTCGAGGAGACCACCGTCACCGGCCAGCCGAGCAGGCCGAGCAGGCCGAGCATGGAAACGACCGTGGCGGCGCACGTGATCACCGGCAGGATGACCCAGCGGGGCTGCCGGAAGACGACGAACAGGATGAACACGATGAAGGCGCCGACCGCCGCGCCGAAGGTCAGGAGATCGGCCCGCACGAAGGCGATCGAGTCCACCGCGATCATCGGCACGCCGCCGAGATGGATCTCGGCCTGGTCGCGAAACCGGTCGAGCACCTCGCGCACGGCCGCGATGGCGACAGCTTCCAGTTCACGCAGCTCGGCGCCGCGGGCCGAGATCTTCTCGTCCAGCTCCGCCAGCCGGGCCTGCTCGGGCCCGGTAAGCCCTTCATCGTGGCTCTTGATCCGCAGCTGGTCGCGCTCCCGCTGCATGGCCCGGTAGGCCTCGTCCTGCTCCAGCATCACCCGGATGCCGCTGGTGCGGCCGTCGGGGCTCACCAGCAGGTTCCGGTACAGGTCGCTGTCCAGCAGCCGGCGGCAATCCTCCGCGCGGTCGGGCCCGTCGCAGGTCAGGGCCTCGGGCTCGGTCGGCAGCTCGGTCAGGCCGGCGTCGAGCCCCTCGAGCACCGGTACGTCCAGCAGGGTGGTGACTTCGGCGACGTGTTCGATGTCGGCCAGCGCGTCCCGCATCGCCTCGAGTCGGGCCAGCGCACTTGCCGTGAACAGGCCCTCCCGGGGCGTGTAGGTCACGACCAGGAAGTCGTCCGACCCGTAGCGCGCGCGGATCGTGCGGTAGTAGCGCACCGCCTCGTCGTTCTCCATCACCAGCGTTTCGGAGGAGGCGTCGAGCTGGAATCGCGGCGCGAAGGACCCGAGCACGGCGACGACGAGGACGACGCCGGCCAGCGTCCAGATGGGCCGCTGCAACACGATGGCCTCGTAGGCGGAGATCAGTGCGCTCGCCAGGCGCCGGGTGAAAGTCATGCCGGGTTGCTCTTGTCGCGGGTCAGTCGGCGTCGGGGGGGCCGGCTAACCCTTCGAGCTCAGCCCGCAACTGGATGAGACTGGCGCGGGCGATGGCCGCGTTCTCCGGCCCGACGCGGAGCAGGACCTTCTGGCCCGGGGACAGTGCCTCGAGGGCCGGGTCGGCGAACTTGTAGAGCACGTGGGGCCGGACCAGGGCGACTGGGCCGTCCACCTGCGGCGTGGCGAGCAGGTGGTCGATCACTGCCAGCGCCCGGTTGTGGAACTGCCGTCCCGGATAACCGAGCTCCTCGTAAGCCTGCTGCAGCAGCGGGTAGTGACGCTGGTAGGCGGCTGCCAGGGCGGCGACGTCCACAGCCTCGATCAGCGCGAACAGGGGGTCGTAGCGCCGGTAGTTGGCCTCGGCGATGCGCAGCGACTCCTCTTCCCCTGCCGCCAGGAACTGGCCGCCCAGCGGCGGCACGACCCTGGCCTGGATCCAGAGCCCGTCCCGCGTCAGGTTGTCCACCGTAGCCACCAGCTTGCGGACCACCTCGTCTTGGGCCAGGTGCTGTTCGACCAGCGCCGGGCCCGCAGCCTCGGCCAGTGCCGCCCGGGCGACCGGGTCGCTCTCGTCGAGGGGCGGTAACGGCGGCGCCTCGGGCTCGGGCTCGGCGACGAATTCCGGCGCCGGCTCGGGCGGCGGCGTCTCCAGCGGCGTGAACTCCGAGGCGCTCGGCGGCGCGGGCGGGAGCGCCGGGGAGACGGGCGGTGGCGGCCCGACTTCGTCCACGGGCCGCGGATAGCAGAAGGCCACCAGGCCGATCACGGCCAGCGCCAGCACGCCCCAGAGCAGGTGTTTATGCATCACAGCGCGTTCCCGGCGGCCTCACGGGGCGGCGACCAGCAGGCGGGAGTCGAAGCTGCGCGTGGTCCCGTCGTTGGCTTCCAGGCTGACCTCCCAGATGTCCTCGTCCGGGATGGTGGTGCGCTCGCGGCCGGGGAGCTCGCGCTCGTCGTCCACCTGCAGACCCCATACCCGCACGTGGCGGATCCCGCGCACGGGAATGCGGTCGGCGGCGAACTTGTCGCGCAAGCCGGGCAATACGGCCTCGTCCGCCCAGGTGGCGTAGCCGGCATCACGAATCGCGGCGACCTCGGGCGGCATCGGGACGTCCTGGGGGTTCGGGCTCACGGTCCAGTCCTCCTTGCACAGCGCGTTGAGCTAGACTAACCGGCCGGCATGAGTGTCGCCACCCCCGTCGCCCCATTTCGGGCCGGGCGCGGCAGTATCGTGCAAACCGTTGAACCACAAGGAGGCCCGCCGTGGTCCGATCCCTGCGCCAACTTCAATCCATGCTTGTCCTGCTGGGGGCACTGGGCATGTCCTTCGCCCTCGCCGGCTGCAGCCCCGAACCGTCGGCCCCGGAGCCGCA
>NZ_JAALFH010000018.1 GCF_011058255.1 Thioalkalivibrio sp. XN8
GCCTGCTACGCCTGCCATGTGCCGGGCTTCGACATCCTGCCGGGTGCCGACGTGGCGATGGCTTCGACGGTCGAGACGGGTGAGCCGCCCTTCGGTGACCAGCTCAACGACGTGCTCGAGGGCGCCCTGGCCTCCTCCTGCATGACGTGCCATCGCAGCGGCGATCCCGCTGTGGAAGCCGTGCTGAAGGCGCATGCGTACCAGAACGGCTGGGTCCCGCAGGCATTCCCTGAGGGTCGCCA
>NZ_JAALFH010000019.1 GCF_011058255.1 Thioalkalivibrio sp. XN8
CGGGGCCGCCGCGGGCGTGGCCCGCGGGGACTGGTCCGCCAGCCAGGCCTGGTATTCGGCCTCGGGCAGCACTTCCACCACCACCGGCATGAAGGCATGGTCCCGCCCGCACAACTCGGCGCACTGGCCGCGGTAGGTGCCGGGCACGTCGGCCTGGAACCAGAACTCGTTGACGAAGCCCGGGATGGCGTCCTTCTTGCCGCCGAAATACGGCACCCACCAGGAGTGGATCACGTCGTTGGAGGTCAGCAGCAGCCGCACCTTGGCGCCGACGGGCACCACCAGCGGGCGATCCACGTCGAGCAGGTAGTTTTCCACGGTGCTGACGTCGATGCCGGAGCCCAGCTGGCGGGCGCGGTTGGATTCCTCGGAGAGGTTGCTGAAGAAGGCCACGCCCTCGTCGAGGTACTCGTAGTGCCACTTCCACTGGTAGCCCGTGACCTTGACGGAGAGATCGCTGTTGCGGGTGTCTTCCATGCGGATCAGCGTGTCGGCGGCCGGCACGGCCATCGCCACCAGGATGGCGATGGGGATCACGGTCCAGACGATCTCGACCTTGGTGCTGTGCGAGAACTTCGCCGGTTCGACGCCGCGCGACTTGCGGTGATGGAAGATCGACCAGATCATCGCGCCGAAGACGACCACCGCGATCACGACGCAGACGCCGAAGATCAGCATGTGAAGCTCGTAGACTTCGTTGCTGATGTCGGAGACACCGCGCGGCATGTTCAATGCCCAGTCGGCCCATGCCGACGCCTGTACCGCGAGGGCCAGCCCCGCGCCTGCCGCAATGCGGCCCATCCACTTCAACGTGGTTTTGGACATCAGTCCGGGCTCCCTTGGATCAGGACACTCTCAATTCATTCATTCGTACGGCCGGCCTGCCCGGTTGCGTCTGCCGGCCCGGTGCCGGCGATCAGCTCCGCCAGGCGCTGCCGCAGGCTTTCGCGCTCGCTCCCGGTCAGCACCGCGCCGATCTCCCGGCGCTCCCGCCCGCAGCACAGCAGCAGCCGGGCCGGGTGCCCGCGCCAGGGCGAGGGCTCCAGTTCCACCCGCGTCCAGTGACGGGGCAGCTCGATCCTCTCCTCGACGGCTCCGGCGCCCCGCTCGATCACAATGCGGTCGCCGTAGACGCTGACGAACTCCCGGTAACGCCCCCGCTTCATGCTGAGCCCCAGGGCGAGCCCGAGCGCAAACAGCTCGATCCCCGCGAAGGGCAGGACGGGCCAGAAGCCGCGTGCCGCGAGCGCGCCGGCCAGCAGGAGCGAGGCGGCTGCAGTGACGCCGAAAAACAGGAAAGCCCCCTGCCGGCTCAGCGATGAATTGGCGCTGACCAGTACCTGTCCAAGGAGCTTGTCACTGTGTCCAGAGACGTCTTCAACCTCTCGCCGCTGCCCGGGGCGTCGCTAAAAGCGCGCTAATCGTAAGTGAATGCCGTAATACGGCGCAACACGGCGGCCGCTTCCCGGGCCCGTTCCAGTTCCCCCGCCGCCGTGCAGCGGGGCAGCCGGGCCAGCATGGGGGCCCCGAGCCGCTCGCCGAGCGTGGCGATATTCTCCTCCAGCCGCGGCATTTCCGGCGCCAGGGGATTGGCGATCCAGCCCGCCAGCTCGAGCCCGTCCGCCCGGATCGCCTCGGCGCTGAGCAGGGCGTGATTCAGGCAGCCCAGCCGCAGCCCCACCACCAGCACCACCGGCAGTCCCAGCAGGCGGGGCACGTCGGCGAGCGTCTCGGCGGGACCCAGCGGCACCCGCCAGCCGCCGGCGCCCTCGACCAGCAGGAAATCGGCCCCGGCGCCGGCCTCGCGACAGGCCGCGGCCAGGGTGGCGGCGCACAGTTCGATGCCGGCCTCGGCGGCCGCGATGTGGGGGGCGATGGGCGGCTCCAGCGCCACCGGGTTGACCACTTCCAGCGGACGCGCGACGGGCGCCGTGACGGCCAGGAGTTCGGCATCGCCGTTGACCAGGCGCCCGCCCTCGCGCCGGCAGCCGGCCGCGACCGGCTTGCAGGCGGCCGCGCGCACCCCCGCCGCGCCGAGCTGCAGCAGCAGCGCGGCGCTGAACAGGGTCTTGCCGACCTCGGTGTCGGTGCCGGCGACGAAGACGCCCTTCATCGCTCCCGCCGGCCGATGTTCGCGAGCGGGATGGTGACGGTGCCGTCCTCGGCGGGGCCGGCCCCCGGCGCGGCGGCCGGCGCCCAGGCGTGGCCGTAGACCACTTCCCAGGTGGCCGGCAGCCGCCCGTCGCGGCGCAGGGTCTCGTACCGGGCCTCGGCTGCGGCCAGGCGCCGCCGGCCGGTCAGCCCCCGGTTGCGCCCGCCCGTGGCGTTGCCGGCGCCCATGGTCTTGAGGTCGCGCATCAGTTCGCGCAGGTTGGTATAGGTCAGGGTCAGGTGCTCCACGTCCATCACCGGCTCCGCCAGCCCGGCGCGGACCAGGGCGTCGCCGAGGTCGTGCATGTCGATGAAGCGGCTCACGTGGGTATGGCCGTCGGCAGCGCTCCAGGCGGCGCGGAGCTCCTTGAGGGTGTCCGGGCCGAAGGTGGTGAAGAGCAGCAGCCCGCCGGGTCGCAGGACCCGCCTGAACTCGGCGAACACGGCGTCGGGCTGGTTGCACCACTGGAGCATCAGGTTCGAGAACACGAGGTCCACGGACCCATCTGCCAGCGGCACGGCGGCGGCGTCGGCGCACACGGTGTCCAGCCGGCGCAGCCAGGGGCGCCGGCGACGCGCCTGCGCCAGCATGCCGGGCGCGAGATCCAGGGCCACCAGCCCCGCGCCGCGGTAATGCCGGAGCAGCGCCCGGGCGCCGTGCCCGGTACCGCAGCCGGCATCGAGAATCCGCCGGGGCTCGAGCCGGAACAGCTCGAGCCGTTCCAGCAGGCGCGCGCGCACTTCCGCCTGGATCACCGCCACCGCGTCGTACCCGTCCGCGGCAGCGTCGAAGGACGCGCGCACCCGCCGCCCCTCCAGCCGGAAAGGATCGCTGCTCACGCGGCCGCCTCCGGTTCGTCCAGGAACTCTTCCAGGCCCGCCAGGAACTCCTCCGGGTGGGTGAGGAACGGCGCATGCGCGGCGTCGGCGAATTCCAGCCGCCGGGCCGCAGGCAGCGCGGCCGCCAGCCGGTGGCCGGCCGCCGCGGGCGTCAGCCGGTCCCGCGCCCCGGTGACCACCAGGGTGGGCAGTTCGAGCGCCGGCAGCCGGTCGCGCAGGTCGGTGGCGGCGAGGATCTCCAGGCCGGCCGCCAGGGCCGCCGGGTCGGGCAGCGGCGCGTTCGCCAGCAGCTCGCGCAGCGTCCGCAAGAGGCTGGCGGCGCGGGCATCGCCGCGCAGCTGCAGGCTAAGGAAGTCGCGCACGGTCTTGGCATGATCGACCCCCAGCGCCGCGGCAAAGTCCCGCAGCACGCCGGCCGCCACCCCGCAGGGCCAGTCCGGGGCGGTCACGAAGCGCGGCGTGGTCGCCACCAGCACCAGCCGCCGCGGTTCGTGCCCGGCCAGCGCCGCCGTCATGGCGACCTGGCCTCCGAGCGACCAGCCCAGCCACGTACTGCCCGGCGGCGCGACCGCCGCCACCGCGCCCGCCCAGCCGGCCAGCGTCGGCGCCGCGGCGCCGGCGGGGCTGCGGCCGTGGCCGGGCAGATCGGCCAGCACCACCCGGAAACGCTGCTCCAGCCGCGGCAGCAGGGGCGACCAGATGGCGGAGTTGAGGCCCCAGCCGTGCAGCAGCACCAGGCCGGGACCGCTCCCGCGGGTTTCGACGTGCAGGCTCATGCCGCGCCCCCGGGACGCAGCGCCGGGATGCCGTCCAGTGCCGCCAGCAGGCGGTCGACGTCGGCTTCCTCGTGGGCCGCCGAGAAAGTCACCCGCAGGCGGGCCGAGCCCGCCGGCACGGTCGGCGGCCGGATGGGCGTGACCCACAGCCCGGCCGCGAACAGGCGCTCGGCGGCCTCCAGGGCGGCGCGGGCGGAACTCGCCAGCACGGGCTGGATCGGCGTGTCCGACGGCGCCAGCCGCAACCCGAGCGCGGCGGCGCCGGCACGGAAGCGCCCCACCAGGGTCGCGAGCCGGTCGCGGCGCCACTGTTCGGCGCGCGCCAGGGCCAGCGCCCGGCGCGTCGCGGCCGCCAGCGCCGGCGGGGGCGCCGTGGTGTAGATGTAGCTGCGGGCGCGCTGGAGGAGCGTCTCGATCACGGTCTCGCTGCCGGCGACGAAGGCGCCGAAGGTGCCGAAGGCCTTGCCGAGAGTGCCGACCAGCGCCGTGGCGTCGGCCGGCGCCAGCCCGGCGGCCGCCAGGCTCCCCCGTCCTTCCGGGCCGACCACCCCCAGCCCGTGGGCGTCATCGACCACCAGCTCGGCCGCGTGTCGCCGGGCCAGCGCCGCCAGCGCGGCCAGCGGCGCCCGGTCGCCGTCCATGCTGAAGACTCCGTCGGTGACGATGAAGCGCCGCCGGGCCGACCCGTCCAGCCGCCGCTCCGCCGCCGCCGGATCGGCATGGGCGTAGCGGCGCACCCGGGCCCCGGACAGCCGGCTGGCGTCCAGCAGCGAGGCGTGGTTCAGGCGGTCCTCCGCCACCAGGTCGCCGCGGTCTGCGAGGGCGCAGAGCAGGCCGAGATTGGCCATGTAGCCGGTGGAGAACAGCAGCGCGCGCGGGAAGCCGGTGAAGGCCGCCAGTTCCTCTTCGAGCGCATGGTGCTCCGGGCTGTGCCCGGTGACGAGGTGGGCGGCGCCGCTGCCGGCGCCGGCCGCCAGGGCGTGTCCCGCCAGGGCCTCGGCCAGCCGCGGGTCGTGCGCCAGCCCGAGGTAGTCGTTGCTGCAGAAGGCCAGGCAGCGCCGGCCGTCCACCACCAGCTCGGCGGCGCGCAGCTCCGGCGACCAGGCTGCGACCCGGCGGCGACGGTACAGGTCGGCCTGCTCGAGTCGCTCCAGCTCGCGGGCCAGCGCCTCAGTTGTGGCGGGCGTCGCCACGGGCGTCCGCCGGGCCGGGCTCCGGCACCAGCCCCAGGCGCCGGAACAGCGAGAGGTCCCCGTCGGCGCCGGGATTGGGCGTGGTCAGCAGCTTCTCGCCGTAGAACACCGAGTTGGCGCCGGCGAAGAAGGCCAGCGCCTGCATCTCCTCGCTCATCTCGGTGCGCCCGGCGGAGAGCCGCAGGTGCGAGCCCGGCATCAGGATGCGCGCCACGGCAATGGTGCGGATGAACTCGAAGGGGTCGAGCGGCGCGGCGTCCTCCAGCGGCGTGCCCGGCACCCGCACCAGCTGGTTGATGGGGACGCTCTCCGGATGGGCCGGCAGGGTGGCGAGGGTATGCAGCAGTGCGACCCGGTCCTCGCGCGCCTCCCCCATGCCGAGGATGCCGCCGCAGCAGACTTTCATGCCGGCGTCGCGCACGTGCTGCAGCGTCTCGAGCCGGTCGGCGTAGGTCCGGGTGCTGATGATCTCGGGGTAGAAGGCCTCGGAGGTGTCGAGGTTGTGGTTGTAGTAATCGAGGCCGGCTTCGCGCAGGGCCGCGGCCTGCTCGGCGGTCAGCATGCCGAGGGTGGCGCAGGTCTCGAGGCCGAGCGCCCGCACCTGTCGCACCATGTCCATCACCACCGCGAGCTGCTTCGGCTTCGGGTTGCGCCAGGCCGCGCCCATGCAGAAGCGCGTGGCGCCCGCGGCGCGCGCGGCGCGGGCGCGCTCCACCACCGCCTCGACCTCCAGCAGCGGGTCGACCGGCAGCCCGGTGTCATGGCGCACGCTCTGCGGGCAGTAGGCGCAGTCCTCGGGGCAGGCGCCGGTCTTCACCGACAGCAGCGTGCTGACCTGGACCTCGTGGCCGGGGAAATGGGCCCGGTGCACGCCGTGGGCGCGGTACAGCAGTTCGAACAGCGGCAGCCCGAACAGCGCGCGGACTTCCTCGAGACGCCAGTCGGTACGGGTTTCAGCCATGGTGCGGGACTCTTGCTGGGGCGCCCCTAACAGGGCGATTGGCCTGGATATCGGCCCTGGGCGCGGCGCGCCGGGCGATGCACGATGGACCGGGAGTATTCGGGGCGCCGGAGGAGGCTGTCAACCTGTGAGTGCCGCCTGGGTTAACGGGCGCTTGCGTCCGCGGCCGCCTCGCTGGCCGTGCGAGCTCTGCGGGGCGGCGGCGGGGCGGTCCGGAATCTGTGCGCCGTGTCGCGCCGACCTGCCGTGGATTCGCGGGGCCTGTCCCGGTTGCGGCCGTCCCGGGCCGGCCGGCGGGACCTGCGCCGACTGCGCCGGGGCGCCGCCGCCATGGTCGCAGGTGATCGCGCCGCTGGCCTGGCGTTTTCCGGTGGACGCGCTGGTGACGCGGTGCAAGTACCACGGGGCCCTGCACCTTGGCGCATTGCTCGGCCGCCTGCTGCTGGACGCCTGCGTCGGCCGGGCGGTCGATGCCGTGCTGCCGGTGCCCCTGCATCCGGCGCGCCTGGTCGAGCGGGGCTTCAACCAGGCGGCGGAGGTGGCGCGCCCGGTGGCGCGCGGCCTGCGCCTGCCGCTGCTTGGCCGGGGCGCCCGGCGGGTTCACGCGACGCGGCCCCAGGCCGGCCTGCCCGAGCAACAGCGCCGCCGGAACCTGGCCGGGGCCTTCGTCGCGGGGCCCGCGGTAGCCGGGCGGCGGATCGCCGTGGTGGACGACGTGTTCACTACCGGCGCCACGAGCCGTGCCCTGGCGGCGGCGCTGCTGGCGGCCGGCGCCGCGGCGGTGGAGGTCTGGGCGGTCGCGCGCGGCGGAACGGCTCAGGCCGGGAGGTAGATGTAGTGCAGCAGGATGCCGACGAACACGGCCATGCCGTAGAGATTGTTGTTGAGGAAGGCGCGGAAGCAGTCGGCCGGCTCGCGGTTGCGGATCAGGTACTGCTGCCAGAGCGACAGCGCCGCCGCCACGCCCAGCGCAGCGTGGTACCAGCCACCCAGCCCGGCCTGGCGGCCGACCAGCCAGAGCGCCACCAGCAGCAGCGCCTGGAGCACGCCGATGAGGGCGCGGTCGGCGTCGCCGAACAGGATCGCGGTCGAGCGGACGCCGAGCTTGAGATCATCCGCGCGATCGACCATGGCGTACATGGTGTCGTACACCACCGCCCAGAGGATGACGGCGATGAACATCAGCCAGGCCAGCTGCGGCACCGTGCCCGTCTGGGCGGCGAAGGCCATCGGCACCGACCAGCCGAAAGAGGCGCCGAGCCAGATCTGCGGCAGGTGGGTGAACCGCTTCAGGAAGGGATAGGCGACCGTCAGCACGGCGCCCCCCAGGGCCAGCAGCACCGTGAGCCGGTTGAGTGTCAGCACCAGGCCGAACGCCACCGCGCCCAGGGCGGCCGCCAGCAATAGCGCCTCCAGCGGCGCCACCGCGCCGCGCGCCAGGGGCCGCTCGCGCGTGCGCGCCACGTGGGGATCGATGCGTCGGTCGGCGAAATCGTTCATCACGCAGCCGGCCGAGCGCATCAGCACCACGCCGGCGACGAACACCAGCAGCACGTGCGGGTCGGGCCGGCCGGCGCCGGCGATCCAGAGGGCCCAGAGGGTCGGCCACAGCAGCAGCAGGGTCCCGATGGGCCGGTCCAGCCGCATCAGCAGGGCGTATTCCCGCAGCTGCGAGCCGAGGCCGCGCCCCATGGCGGCCGGGTCTACGGGGTCCCGCATCGGGTGAGGCCGGGGAGAAACATCTCGTAGACCAGGAGCGGCCCCGCCGCGAGGCTGAAGCGCGACCGGCGGCTCCAGATCGCGGCCGGCCGGATGTCCGAGTCCTGCAGGGCGGGCAGGAACAGCGGATGGGACGGGCTGACCCGGGCGAACTCGAAGGCCGAGCGCCGGATGCCGTCGCGTGCCAGCAGCGCGTCGCCGAGGGGCCGGTCGCCGAGGCTCGCGAGCCAGTCGGTGCCCGCCAGGGTCGGCAGCGGGATCAGCGTAGTGGCGCAGACGCACAGCGCGTCGCCGCAGAACATGCGCACCCGGCGCGCCCGCACCGTGGTGCCGTCGAGCAGCCCGCGCGCATCAGCAGGCAGCGACTCGGTGGCTTCCCCGAGGAGTTCGAGCCGGAAGCCCGCGCCGCAGGCGGCACGCAGCCGCGAGGTCAGCGAGCCGGGATCGCGCAGCCAGTCGCGCAGGACGGCGTCGTCCGGGAGCGCGCCGCGGGCACGCGCCGGCAGCCAGGCCAGGGGCTGGGCGAGGTTCTCGGGCCGCGCGGTGAGTGGGCTCTCGCTGCTCATGAGGGGACGGGACATCGCAGGAAATGAACGACCATTATAGAGGTGTTCGGGCCGCCGTCAGACCTGGCCGTAGCGCGTGGCCACGCCGATCCAGCGCGTGGTCAGCGCGGCGACCGCATCCGGATGCCGTTGCAGCAGCGCGTCGGCCAGCTCGCGCACCAGCGGCATCAGCGCCTGGTCGCGCGCCAGGTCCGCGGCCTTGAAGCTCAGCAGCCCGGTCTGGCGGACGCCGAGCACCTCGCCGGGCCCGCGCAGCTCCAGGTCGGTGCGGGCAATGCGGAAGCCGTCATTGGTCTCCCGCATGGCCGCCAGGCGGGTGGTCGCGGTCGGCGACAGGGGCGGCTTGTACAGCAGCAGGCAGGTCGAGTCCGCGCTGCCCCGGCCGACGCGGCCGCGCAGCTGGTGGAGCTGGGCCAGGCCCATGCGCTCCGCGTTCTCGATGATCATCAGGCTGGCGCGCGGCACGTCCACGCCGACCTCGATCACGGTGGTGGCCACCAGCAGGTGGATCTCGCCGGCCTTGAAGGCCCGCATCACGCGCTCCTTGTCGGCCGGCTTCATACGGCCGTGTACCAGGCCGACGGTCAGCTCAGGCAGGGTCTCCGCCAGCAGCGTGGCGGTGTCCTCGGCGGCCTGGGCCTGCAGCTGGTCGGACTCCTCGACCAGCGGGCAGACCCAGTATGCCTGGCGGCCGGCCGCGCAGGCCTCGCGGATCCGGGCGATGACTTCGGCGCGCCGCGACTCGGGCATCGCCACCGTGCGCACCTCGCCGCGGCCCGGCGGCAGTTCGTCGATGACCGACGTGTCGAGGTCGGCGTAGGTCGCCATCGCCAGGGTGCGCGGGATGGGCGTGGCCGTCATGATCAGCTGGTGCGGGCGGCGGCCCGCGCTCGTGCCCTTGTCGGTCAGGGCCAGGCGCTGGTGCACGCCGAAGCGATGCTGTTCGTCGATCACGGCGAGCGCGAGGCGGGCAAACTCGACGCCGTCCTGGAACAGCGCATGCGTGCCGACGACGACGGCCGCCTCCCCGGCCGCGATTCGCGCCAGCGCCGCGCGGCGTTCGGCGGCCGGCTGTGAGCCGGACAGCCAGGCCACGCCTACGCCCAGCGGCTCGAGCCAGCCGCGGAAATTGCCGTGGTGCTGCTCGGCGAGCAGCTCGGTCGGCGCCATGATGGCCGCCTGTGCGCCCGAGGCCACGGCCTGCAGGGCCGCGGCCGCGGCCACCACCGTCTTGCCGCTGCCGACATCACCCTGCACCAGCCGCATCATCGGCTCGCGCGCGGCCAGGTCGCGGCGCACCTCGGCGATGACGCGCTGCTGCGCAGCAGTCAGCGCGAAGGGCAGCGCCGCGATGAAGCGGTCGACCAGGGGCCCGCCTGGGAGCGGCCATGCGGCCTGGCGGCGGGCCCGGTAGCGCAGGGCCCGCATGGCCAGCTGGTGGGCCAGCAACTCCTCCAGCGCCAGGCGCTGACGCGCGGGATGGTGCCCCGACTCCAGGGCCGCGACATCCTCGTCCGGCGGCGGCTGGTGCAGCAGGCGCAGGGCCTCGTCGAGCGACGGCAGGCCGCGCCCGGCCAGCGCCCCCGGCGGCAGCAGCTCGGGCAGGGTCTGCCCCAGCGCGCGCCAGGCCAGGCGCACGAGCTGGCGGAGGCGGGCCTGGGTAAGGCCCTCGGTGCCCGGGTACACGGGCGTCAGGGCCGGCGCTTCCGGTTCTTCCTCCGGCTCAGCCCGCTGGTATTCGGGATGCACCATCTCCAGCCCGCGCTGCCCGGCGCGCGCCTCGCCGAAGCAGCGCAGGCGCGCGCCGCGGGCCAGGGACTGCTGCTGGCGCGCGGTGAAGTGGAAGAAGCGCAGGGTGAGCATGCCGGTGGCGTCGCCGAAAGCGACTACCAGCATGGGCCGGCGGCGGCGCACCACCTCGGCGAGCAGGATCTCGCCCTCGACGACGGCGCGCTGGCCCGGTTGCAGGCTGCCGATCGGCACCACGCGCGTGCGGTCCTCGTACCGGGCCGGCAACAGCAGCACCAGGTCCTGCACCGTCCGCACGCCCAGCTTTTCCAGCCGGGCCGCGAGCGCCGGGCCGACCCCGCCGAGGCGGGTGACGGAATCTTCTGGCGCGAGGGGCACGCCCGGCGCCGGGACCTCAGTTCCCGGGCGCCAGCACGGCGTCCACCTCGACGCGCGCGCCTTTCGGCAGCGCGGCGACCTGGACCGTGGCGCGGGCGGGATACGGCGGGCTGAGCACGTCCTCCATCACCCGGTTCACGACCGCGAAATCACCGAGGTCCGTGAGATAGACGGTCAGGCGCACGGCGTCGTCCAGCGAGGCGCCGGCGGCGGTCGCCACGGCGGCGAGATTGCGGAAGACCTGCCGGACCTCGGCCTCGATGTCGCCGCTGACGAGCTCCATGGTGCTCGGGTCGAGCGGGATCTGCCCGGACAGCCACACCGTGCCGGCGGCCGCGACCGCCTGGGAGTAAGTGCCGATGGCGGCCGGAGCCTGGTCGGTGGCGATGGTGCGGCGGGTCATGGGCTCTCCTTCAGGTGTTGGTGCGCGCCACCGACAGCACTTCCGCCATGGTCCGGATGCTGCGCAGCACGCGTTCGAGCTGGTCGCGCCCGTCCACCTGGAGGAGGAAGATCAGGGACGAGCTGTCGCCGTCACGTTCCACTACCTGGACGTGCTCGATGTTGGTCTGGGTGGAGGAAATGTTGGCCGCGACCGCCGCCAGCACGCCCAGGCGGTTCTGGACCTCGGCGCGAATCTCCACCGGGAAGGTGCGGTTCAGGCGGCTTTCCCATTCCACCGCCACCCACTTGTCCGGCTGCTTGCGGAACTCGGCCAGGTTGCCGCAGTCCTCCCGGTGGATGACGATGCCGCGCCCGGCGCTGAGGTAGCCGAAGATCGTGTCGCCGGGGATGGGATGGCAGCAACGGCCGTAGGTCACGACCATCCCCTCGGTGCCGGCGATCGCCAGCGGCGCGGCCTGGCCGGCCCCGGCCTCGCCGGTGTCGTCGGGCAGCAGGCGCCGGGCCACCAGCGCCGCCATGCGCTCGCCGAGCCCGATCTGCTCGTAGAGCTCCTGGACGTTGTTGCAGCCGAGCAGGTCGAGGGTGGCCTGCATCCGCTCTGCCGGCACCTTGCGCACAGTCAGCTTGAACTCGCGCAGCGCATTGTCCAGCAACCGGCGCCCGAGGTCGGCCGCTTCGCTGCGCTGCAGGTTCTTGAGGAAGCTGCGGATGGCCGTGCGCGCCTTGGCGGTCACCACGAAGTTCACCCAGGCGGGATTGGGCGAGGCGCCGCGTGCGGTCACGATCTGCACCGTCTGGCCGTTCTTCAGCACGGTGCGCAGCGGCACCGGTCGGCGGTCGACGCGCGCGGCCACGCAGCGGTTGCCGACGCCGGTGTGCACCGCGTAGGCGAAATCGACGCAAGTGGCGCCGCGCGGCAGGCGCACGATGTCGCCCTTGGGCGTGAAGACATAGGTCTTGTCGGGGAACAGGTCGATTTTCACGCTCTCGAGGAATTCCTCGGAACTGCCGCCCTCCTCCATTTCCATCAGGCTGGCGAGCCACTCCCGTGCCCGCACCTGGGGCTGGCCGGCCGCCGCGCTGCCGCTCTTGTAGAGCCAGTGGGCGGCAATGCCCGATTCGGCGATATGGTCCATGTCGTCGGTCCGGATCTGGACCTCGCAAGGCAGGCCGCCGGGGCCGAACAGGGTGGTGTGCAGCGACTGGTAGCCGTTCACGCGCGGGATGGCGATGTAGTCCTTGAACCGGCCGGGCATCGGCTTGTAGCACTTGTGGACGACGCCCAGCGCGCGGTAACAGTCGTCCACCGACTCCACGATAATGCGAATGCCGTAGACATCCACGATCTCGTTGAGCGCGCGCTTCTTCTCCCGCATCTTCCGGTAGATGCTGTAGATGTGCTTCTCGCGGCCGGCCACGCGGGCCTCGATCCGCGCTTCCCCGAGGCCTTCCTCGAAGCGCTTGCCGATCTTTTGCAGCACCTGTTTCTGGTTGCCCTGGGCCCGTTTCAGCGCGCGCTCGAGGACGCGGTAGCGATTGGGATAGAGGCAGCGGAAACCGAGGTCCTCCAGCTCCAGGCGGATCGCGTTCATGCCCAGGCGGTTGGCGATCGGCGCGTAGATTTCCAGCGTCTCGCGCGCGATGCGCCGCCGCTTCTCGGGCGGCATGATCCACAGCGTGCGCATGTTGTGGGTGCGGTCGGCGAGCTTCACCAGGATCACGCGCATGTCGCCGACCATGGCGAACAGCATCTTGCGGAAGCTCTCGGCCTGCGCCTCGGCGCGGCTGCGGAACTCGACCTTGTCCAGCTTGCTGACGCCGTCCACCAGCTCGGCGACTTCGGCGCCGAACATCGTGGCGATGTCGGCCTTGGGCACGCCCGTGTCTTCGATGACATCGTGGAGCAGCGCCGCCATCAGCGTCTGGGCGTCGAGCTTGAGCTCGGCCAGGATGGTCGCTACGGCGACGGGGTGGCTGATATAGGGTTCGCCGGAGTAGCGTTGCTGGCCTTCGTGGGCCTTGGCGGCGAACTCGTAGGCCTGCATGACCTGCGCGACCTGCTCGGCCGGCAGGTATTTCTCCATCCTGCGGTTGAGCCGGTCGAGCCCAATGGAGCGCTTCCTCTTAGGCAACCGGGCCAGGAAGGAAGCGGCGTAGTCCACGGGCGCGGGTCCTCCTCGGTCAGTCTCCCAGCGGGGGAATCGGGCGCTCGAAGACCTCCGCTTCCGGCGCCAGCGGCAGGGGCTCCGGCTCTTCCAGGATGGCGGGACCGATCGTGCCCTCCGCGATCTCGCGGAGCGCCAGCACCGTGGCCTTGTCGTTTTCCCACTCGAGGCCCGAGGGCGCGCCGTTGGCGAGCTGGCGGGCGCGCCGGGCGGCGATCAGGACGAGGTCGAACAGGTTGTCGACGTTCTGCATGCAGTCTTCAACAGTGATGCGGGCCATGATGTTCTCTGCGGTTGAGGAGCGCCCCATAAGGCGGGGGCGAGCGTTGCATAGTAACGGAATCCCCGCCGGCGCTGCCAGTGCGCGGACGGCCTCAGGAAAGCAGCGCGGCGGCGACCGGCCGGAGCTCCGGCCGGTCGGCCCGGCTGGCCTGGCCGCGGCCTTGGACGACGTCCGCGAGGTCGTCGAGGGCGCGGCCGAAGTCGTCGTTCACCACGACGTAGTCGAACTCGTCCCAGTGCGAGATGTCGGTTGCGGCGTCGGCCAGCCGGCGCCGGATGACGCTCTCGGCATCGGTGCCGCGGCCGCGCAGGCGGCGCTCGAGTTCGGCGCGGGAGGGCGGCAGGATGAAGATGCCGACCGATTCGGGCATCTGGGCCTGCACCTGCCGTGCGCCCTGCCAGTCGATCTCCAGCACTACGCCGTGGCCGGCCGCCAGCAGCGAGTCCACCTGGCTGCGGGCGGTGCCGTAGCAGTTGTCGAACACCTGCGCGTGCTCGAGGAAGGCGCCGGCCGCCCGCATGCGCGCGAATTCTTCCCGCGTGACGAAATGGTAGTGCTGGCCGTCCTGCTCGCCGGGGCGCTGCGGCCGCGTGGTGTAGGACACCGAGAAGCGCAGCTCGGGCTGGCGCTCCATCAGCGCCCGCACCAGCGAGGTCTTGCCGGCGCCCGAGGGCGCGGCGATGACGAAGAGCCGGTTCTGCGCGGGCTCATTCGACATTCTGGACCTGCTCGCGCATCTGCTCGATCAGCACTTTAAGCTCCACGGCGATGCGGGTGGTGCGGGCGTCGACCGATTTCGAGCCGAGGGTGTTCGCCTCGCGATTGAACTCCTGCATCAGGAAATCCAGCCGGCGGCCGTTGGCCTCGTCGCGGGGGCTGGCGAGGATGCGCTGCGCCTCGGCCACGTGGGCGTCCAGCCGGTCCAGCTCCTCGTCCACGTCGATCTTGCCCAGCTGCAGGGCGAGTTCCTGCTCCAGCCGCTGCGGCTGGGCTTCCAGGTCGAGCGCCGCCAGGCGCTCGAGCAGCCGCGCCTGGAGCCCGGCGCGGATCTCCGGCAGCGCGGCGCGGGTCTCGGCCGCGAGGGCCGCGACGCCGTCCAGGCGCTCCGCCAGCACCGTCGCGAGATGAGCGCCTTCGCGGCGCCGGGCCTCGTCCAGCCCCGCCAGCGCTTCGTCGAGCGCCACGGTGGCCAGTTGCGCCAGCGGCTCCACGTCGCGCTCCTGTTCGCGCACCACGCCCGGCCAGCGCAGGATGTCCATGGTGCCCGGCAGGGCCAGGTCCCCGGCGCGCTCGCGGATGCGGGCGGCGGCCTCCGCGACCCGGGCCGCCAGCTCGAGGTCCAGGGACAGCTCGCGGTCGCTGGCCGGGTGCCAGGTCAGGCGCAGGGTGGCGTCGACCTTGCCGCGCTTCAGGCGCGCCGTGATCCGCTGGCGGAAGGCGGCCTCCAGCGGGCGCAGCTCTTCCGGCAGCCGCAGGCCGGTCTCCAGGTAGCGATGATTCACGGCGCGGAGCTCCCAGGCGACGGTGCCCCAGGGCGCGTCGCGTTCGCTGCGGGAGAAGCCCGTCATGCTACGGATCATGGCTGCATATCCATCGCGCGGTGAGCGTATACTGCCCGGTCTCGCGCCGAGTAAACGGGCGCGTAGTCTAGCAGAAGGCCGGGGATTCAATTGCGCTTCGAAACAGCCGAGATCAGCCTGCTCGGCGACCGGGAGGACAACCAGGACCGGCTTGCCGTCCACGAGGCGGCGGCGGGCCTGCTGCTGGTCGTTGCCGACGGGATGGGCGGGCACGCCGGCGGCGGCGCCGCCGCGAGCACGGCCGTCGCCAGCCTGGTGCAGAGTTTCGACCGCGCCAACGCGGACACTGATCCCGCCGGCTTCCTGGCCTGGGCGATCGCGCGCGCCCACGACGACGTCGTGGAGCTGGGCACGCGGGTCGGCATCGGCGCCGCGCCGCGCACCACGCTGGCCGCCTGCATCGTTCGCGACGGCGGGGCCGTCTGGGCCCACGTCGGCGACACGCGTGTCTACCATGCCCGCGACCGGGCGCTGGTGACCCGCACGCGCGATCACACCGCCATCGAGGCACTGCTGCAGGACGGCCTGATCAGCGAGGACGAGATTCCGGGCCACCCGATGCGCCACTACGTCGAGTTCTGCCTCGGCGGGTCATCGGAACAGCCGCTGGTGACCATCTCCGAGGCTGCCGCGCTGGCCCCGGGCGACCTGCTGCTGCTTTGTTCCGACGGCCTCTGGTCGAGCCTGGAGGACGCCGACCTGGCCGCCGGGCCGGACCCCGACATCAGCCTCGGCGACTGGCTGACGCGCATTGCGGGGCGGTCCGTGCGGGCCGCCGCGCCCTACAGCGACAACACCACGGCAGTCGCCCTGCGGGCGCGCGCGGACGGCAGCGAGGACGAGGCATGAGCAGACCCAGCAAGCGGCGCGCCGACGAGCTGCGCCCGGTGCGCTTCGAGCGCGGCTACCAGCAACACGCCGAGGGTTCGGTGCTGGTCGAGTTCGGCGGCACCCGCGTGCTGTGCTCGGCCAGCGTGGAAGAGCGCGTGCCACCCTTCCTCAAGGGCAAGGGCCAGGGCTGGGTGACGGCCGAATACGGCATGCTGCCGCGCGCGACCCATACCCGGAACCCGCGCGAGGCCGCCCGCGGCCGCCAGGGCGGGCGGACGCTGGAGATCCAGCGGCTGGTGGGCCGCAGCCTGCGCGCCGTGCTCGACCTGCGGGCGCTCGGCGAGCGCACCATCACCCTCGACTGCGACGTGATCCAGGCCGACGGCGGCACCCGCACGGCGGCGATCACCGGCGCCTACGTGGCGCTGGTCGATGCCGTGGCCGAGTTGCGGGCCCGGGGGCTGGCTGCGAACCCGGTCCACGGCCAGGTCGCGGCGGTATCGGTAGGGATCTACCGCGGCATGCCGGTGCTCGACCTGGACTACGCCGAGGATGCCGAGGCCGAGACCGATATGAACGTGGTGATGAACGACGCCGGCGCCTTTATCGAGCTGCAGGGAACAGCGGAGGGGCATGCCTTCCACCGGACGGAACTCGACCAGCTGCTCGAGCTGGCGGCCGGCGGCATCGGCCAGCTGCTGGCGCTGCAGCAGGCCGCGCTGGCGGAGTGAGCCGGATGTCGCGGCGCGTGGTCCTGGCCACCGGGAACGCCGGCAAGGTGCGCGAGATTGCCGCGGTGCTGGCGCCGGCAGGCCTCCAGATCGTCGCCCAGGCTGACTTCGGCCTGCAGTCGGCGGACGAGACCGGCGCCACCTTCATCGAGAACGCCCTGCTCAAGGCGCGCCATGCCGCTGCCGGCAGCGGCTTGCCCGCGATCGCCGACGATTCGGGCCTGGTGGTCGATGCTCTCGACGGCGCCCCCGGCATCCATTCGGCGCGCTATGCGGGCGCAGGCGGGGATGCGGCGAATGTCGCCAAGCTGCTGGCGGCGCTGGACGGCGTGCCGGCGGCGCAGCGCACGGCGCGTTTCGTCTGCGTGGCCGTGTATCTCCGCCACCCCGCCGATCCGCTGCCGCTGGTGTGCCAGGGCTGCTGGGAAGGCCGCATCGGGCCGGCGCCCCGCGGCGCCGGTGGCTTTGGCTACGACCCGGTGTTCCTGCCGCTCGGCGATGCGCGCACGGCCGCCGAACTGGCGCCGGCGGAGAAGAACGCCGCCAGCCACCGGGGCCGGGCCTTCGCGGAACTGCGCCGGCTGCTCGGCACAGGCGCCGCAGCTGCCGGGGGTGCGCCATAAGCGGCGAGTCCCCGGCGCTGCCGCCCCTGGGGGTCTACGTGCATCTGCCCTGGTGCGTGCGCAAATGCCCCTATTGCGACTTCAACAGCCACGAGCTGCGCGGGGCGGCGCCTTACGCCCGCTACATCGACGCCCTGCTGGCGGACCTCGAGGACGACCTGCCGCTGGCCGACGGCCGCGTCGCGGACACCGTCTTTTTCGGCGGCGGCACGCCCAGCCTCTGCCCGCCGGAGGAGCTCGGTCGCTTTCTCGCGGGCCTGGCGGCGCGCCTGCCGCTGGCGCCGGACGCGGAGATCACGCTCGAGGCGAATCCCGGCACCATCGAGCACGGCCGCTTCAGCGAGTTCGCGGCGGCGGGCGTGAATCGCGTCTCCCTGGGCGTGCAGAGCTTCCAGCCCGGCCTGCTGCAGGCCATCGGGCGCATCCACGACGCGCGCGAAGCGGGCCTGGCAATCGAAGAGCTGGCGCGCGCGGGCATCGACAACTTCAACCTTGACCTGATGTACGGCCTGCCGGGACAAAGTGCGGCGGCTGCCGCCGCCGACCTGGAGGCGGCCCTGCAGGCCGGGCCGCCGCACCTTTCGCTGTACCAGCTGACGCTCGAACCGGGCACGCCGTTCCACCGCCGGCCCCCCGAGCTGCCGGACGAGGACAGCTGCTGGGCGATGGAGTGTGCCGCGACCGAACGGCTGGCAGCGGCCGGCTACCGGCGCTACGAGGTTTCGGCCTGGGCCCGGCCGGGCCGGGAATGCCGCCACAACCTGAACTACTGGTCGTTCGGGGACTACCTCGGGCTGGGGGCGGGCGCTCACGGCAAGCTGACGCTTTCGGACGGGCGCGTGCTGCGCCGCCGCCGGCGCCGCCGGCCCCTGGGCTGGCTCGAGGGGCCGCGTCTCGAAGGGGAGGACCGGCCCGGGCCGGAGGCGCTGGTGTTCGAGTTCATGCTCAATGCGCTGCGGCTGGTCGATGGCTTCAGCGTCGAGAGCTTCGAAAGCCGTACCGGGCTGCCGGTCGCCGCGGCGCTGCCGGGGCTCGGGGAGGCCGAGCGACTCGGCCTGCTCACCGCCTCGGCAGCGGGCCGCTGGACGCCGACGGCACTTGGCCGCCGCTTTCTGAACGATGTGCAGGCACTGTTCCTGCCGGTGGGCGGGGCCTGACGGGACAAGTACTTATGCACACCGTCCGGATGCCGGTCGCGCGGACGCCGGCGCTGCCGCTCACGAGAGGCCTCGATCCCCGGACCGGGCGCCCCGACAAGGCGTAACCTGCTGTTTCTGTTGAGGCCATAAGGGGATGGTCATTTTTTGTCCAATTTGAGTCGCGCAGGAAAAATGCCGCGTCCGGGAACATTCATCAAGCCTTGATGCACAGAGTTATCCACAGGTTTTGTGGATAATCCCCGAACCTCCAGCATGGGACTCTCTTTAGCGCATGGAACTTAAAGCGCTTCCTCAATATCGTGTTGCGATGCAACGGAAGCGGGGCCGTCGTGGCCGCCGCGCCCGGCCAGCCGCCACGGCGCGGCCGGACCCGGGCCGCATGCCCAGGCTCTTGCCGTGGCCGCCACTGCTCGCTATGATGGCCCGCTTTTCCAACGACGCCCCTTTCGGGAAGGCCGACCATGAAGCCGAACATTCATCCTGAGTACTCCGAGATCAAGGTGGTCTGCAGCTGCGGCAACACCTTCACCACGCGCTCCACCCTGGGCGAGGAGCTGCACGTGGAAGTCTGTTCCCAGTGCCATCCCTTCTACACCGGCAAGCAGAAGATCATCGACGCCGGCGGCCGGGTGGACAAGTTCCGCAAGAAGTACGGTGGCCTGAGCGCCTGACGCGCCGCTCGCCGGCAGTCATCGACGAAGGGGTGCCCGGTGGCACCCCTTTTGTTTTTCTGCGCCGCGACATGGCCCGACCCCTGGATTATAATTTCGGCCCCCCGATCGGGGCCCGCTTCGATCCACCAGGAAGGCCAGCATGAGCGAGAAGACCCTCACCATCATCAACGACGCCAACGGCAAGCGGCTGGAGATGCCGGTCCGCAGCGGTACTGTCGGGCCCGACGTGGTCGACATCGGCGGGTTGTACAAGAACCTCGGCGTCTTCACGCTGGACCCCGGCTTCGTCTCGACGGCCAGCTGCGAAAGCAGCATCACCTACATCGACGGGGACGAGGGCGTCCTGCTCTATCGCGGCTACCCGGTGGACCAGCTGGCGGAGCGCAGCAGCTTCCTCGAGGTTGCCTACCTGCTCCTGCAGGGCGAGTTGCCGAACCGCAGCGAGCTGGAGGCCTTCACCCACATCATCACGACGCACACGATGATCAACGAGACCTTGCTGCGTCACTTCAACGGCTTCCACCACAACGCCCACCCGATGGCGATGCTCTCCTCGGTGGTCGGCTCGATGTCGGCCTTCTATCACGACTCGACCGACATCGAGAGCACGCGGCACCGCGAGATCTTCGCCCACCGGATCATCGCCAAGATCCCGACCATCGCCGCCGCGGCGTACAAGCACTCGGTCGGCCAGCCTTTCGTCTACCCGCGCAACGACCTGGATTACTGCAGCAACCTGCTGCACATGTTCTTCGCCGTGCCCTGCGACCAGTACCGCGTGGACCCGGTGGCGGCGGAGGCGCTGGACCTGCTGTTCATCCTGCACGCCGACCACGAGCAGAATGCCAGCACCTCCACGGTGCGGCTGGCGGGCAGCTCCGGCACCAATCCGTACGCGGCCATCTCGGCCGGCATCGCCACGCTCTGGGGCCCCGCGCACGGCGGCGCCAACGAGGCGGTGCTGAACATGCTGGAGAGGATCGGCTCGGTCGAGAACATCCCGAAGTTCATCGCCAAGGCCAAGGACAAGGACGATCCCTTCCGCCTGATGGGCTTCGGCCACCGCGTCTACAAGAACTTCGACCCGCGCGCCAAGCTGATCCGGACCATGTGCCACAAGGTGCTCAACCGGCTCGGCCACACCGACTCGCCGTTGTTCGAGCTGGCGTTGCGGCTGGAGGAGATCGCGCTCGAGGACGAGTACTTCATCGAGCGCAAGCTCTATCCCAACGTCGATTTCTACTCGGGGATCATCTACCGGGCCCTGGGTATCCCGACCTCGATGTTCACGGTGATGTTCGCTATCGCCCGCACGGTCGGCTGGGTGGCGCACTGGCAGGAAATGATCGTCGATCCGAAGCGCCGCATCGGCCGGCCGCGGCAGCTCTATACCGGGGCCGGCCGCCGCGATTACGTCCCGATCGAGCGGCGCAGCGGCTGAGGACGGCCTAGGCCGGCGCGGCGAGCAGCTGCTCGACTTCCTCGGGCCGGGCGCGGCGCATGGGCCCGCCCGACACCGGGCAGACCGGCGCCTCGCGCAGCGCCTGTTCGGGGAACACCACCGCCTCGATCGCGGCCCCGCCGAGGTCGAAGGCGAAGCTCGGATAGGTCGCGTGACCGCCGTTGCAGAGGCGCAGGCGGCGCTCCCCCGCCTGGTAGCGGATGCCGCGCTCCAGCAGCAGGAAGGCAACCTCCTCGGGCACGTCCACGAAGAGGTGCAGGGAGACGTCGCTGTGCGGCGTGGCGGTACCGGCTAGCACCGGCCCCACGAGCCGCGGCCGGAAGCGCTGGAGCAGGTCCATCCCGCGCAGCGCCTCCGCGCGCAGGGCGCGGAGATTTTCCTCGTGCTCCGCGCCGCCGAACAGGCGCTGCTGGGCCGCCAGGGCATCGGCGATCTCCTGGTTGGCGGGCATGGCATGCCGGTCCAGGATGCCCAGCCGGTCGGCGGCCTTGCGCTTGGCCAGCAGGAAATCCCTGACCCCCTGCTCCCGCATGATGCGGGCCGCCTCCTCGGCCACTCGCGCGCGGACTTCACCGCTCCTGGTTGTCGATCGCCGTCCCATGGTGCGCCTCCGCTCAGAACAGGGGGTCGTCCTCCCGCTCGCCTGCCGCAGGGAACTGCGACTCGCCCGGGGCCGCGGCTGCGGGGACGTTACCGACGCGGAAGGTCTCGAAGATCGCCCCGGGTTCGCCGGCGCGGGCGAGTTCGCCGGTTTCCGCCGAGATGCGCACGGTCACCAGCCCGGGCGGTTGCGGGACCCGGCTTGCTGAGGTGCCGGCGAGGGCCGGGCCCATGAAATCGATCCACAACGGCAGGGCGGTCGAGCCGCCGGCCTCGCCTCGGCCGAGCGGGCGCTCCTGGTCGAAGCCCACCCAGGCCGTCGCGACCACATCGCCGTTGTAGCCGGCAAACCAGGTGTCCCGCCCGTCGTTGGTGGTGCCGGTCTTGCCGGCGAGATCGCTGCGCCCGAGACTGCGGGCGCGTGCGCCGGTGCCGCGCGTGACCACGTCGCGCAGCATGCTGTCGATCAGCCAGGCGTTGGCGGCCGCCACGGCGCGCGGCGGCTGCTCGATCTCTACCATCGGAAATTCGGGTGGCGGGTCCGTGGAGGCTGTCTCGGTCGGCGCCGCCGCCGCCGCAGCCTGCTCGATCTCGCAGGCGGCGCAGGCCCAGGCGGGCTCGTGGCGGTACAGCAGGTCCTCGTCGGGCCCGTAGATGCGGTCGATGAAGTAGGGCTCCACGAGAAAGCCGCCGTTGGCAAAGGCGGCGTAGCCGGTGGCCAGCTCCAGCGGTGTCGCCGTCCCGCTGCCCAAGGCCAGCGTCAGGTTGCGGGGGAGCGCATCGGGCGGGAAGCCGAAGTTCGCGGCGTGTGCCGCGGCAAAGTTGATGCCGATTCGTTCCAGCAGCCGGATCGAGACCAGGTTGCGAGACTGCACCAGCGCTTCCCGCAGCCGCATCGGCCCGTAGAAGCGGCCGGTGTAGTTCTGCGGCCGCCAGGTGTCCTCGAGTCCCGGGTCGTCGTATACCACCGGGGCGTCGATGATCACCGTGGCGGCGGTCAGGCCCCGCTCCAGCGCGGCGGAGTAGACGAAGGGCTTGAAGGCGGAGCCGGGCTGGCGCCGCGCCTGGGTGGCGCGATTGAACTTGCTGTACTCGAAATCGAGGCCGCCGCTGAGCGCGACCACCGCCCCGTCGTGTGGATCCAGGGCGACCAGCGCACCCTGTACGTCCGGCGCCTGCGCCAGCCGCCAGGCCTCGTCTTCCGCGCGGACCATGATTACGTCGCCCGGCGCCAGCACGTCCCCCGTCGTCTCGGGGGCCGCGCCCGCGCGGTCGTCGTCGATGTACGGGCGCGCCCAGGCCATGTCGGCGAAGGCCAGGCGCGCCTCCCCGGCGCCGCGCACCAGCACGCCGGCGCCCTCCTCGTCCACACTGAGCACCAGTGCGGCGCGGAGTTCCGCCGGCTCCGGATAGCCCTCCAGCAGCGTGGCGGCTTCCGCGAGCGTCGCGGGCACAGTGTCGAGCCGCGCGAGCGGCCCGCGATAGCCGTGGCGCTGGTCGTAGCTGCGCAGCCCGGAGCGCACGGCTGCCTGGGCGAGGGGCTGCAGCCGGCTGTCGACGGTGGTTACGACGACGTAGCCCCGGGTGTAAGCCTCGGCGCCGAAGCGCTCGAGCATCTCCCGCCGCGCCATCTCCGCAACCCAGGGCGCGGCGAGCCGGACCTGGGCGCCGTGGACCTTCGAAACCACGGGCTCGGCCATGGCCGCGTCCAGCTCGGCCTGGTCGATCACGCCGGTTTCGAGCATGCGCCGCAGCACGTAGGCGCGGCGGGCGCGGGCGCGCTCCGGGTTGGTGACCGGGTTGTCGATGGAGGGCAGCCGCCCGATGCCGGCGATCAGCGCTATCTCGCCGAGCGTGAGCGCGTCGATGGTCTTGCCGAAATACACCTCGGCGGCGGCGCCCACGCCGTAGGCGCGCTGGCCGAGGAAAATCTTGTTGAGGTAGAGCTCGAGTATTTCTTCCTTGGAGAGCAGGTGCTCGATACGGAACGACAGGAAGATTTCCCGCACCTTGCGGGAAATGGTCTTCTCCCGGCTGAGGAAGAAGTTGCGCGCCACCTGCATGGTGATGGTGCCGCCGCCCTGGGACGGCTCGCCCGTCAGGGCCACGGCCACAGCCGCGCGCGTGAGACCCTGCCAGTCCACGCCGGGATGCTCGAAGAAACGGTCGTCCTCCGCCGCCAGGAAGGCGCGCTGCAGCCGCTCGGGGACCTGGTCGAGCTGCAGGGGGACGCGGCGCTGCTCGCCGAACTCCGCCAGCAGCAGGCCATCCCGGCTGTATACCCGCATCGGGACCTGCAGCTGTACTTCGCGCAGCGACTCGGGGTCCGGCAGGCTCGGCGCAACGTAGTAATAGGCGCCGATCGCCGCCAGGGCGAGACCGATGAGAGCCATCGAAGCGAAGGCGACGAGGCCGTAGGCGAAGCGCAGGAGGATGTTCATGCGGACGTAGCGGATAACTTGCCTTTCGGCGAAGCGCCCAGAATACTAGCATCTACCCGGGCGCGCCCCTTGGGGGCGTGACCGCCGAGAAGTGGAGCCAGGAAGGTTCCCGGGGCGGATCCGGCCTTGCTGTGGGGGCAGCTGCTTGAGTCCATTGCGGAGTCGACATGACGTTTCGGCGGCGGCCCGACAGGTGCCGCCCGTAACCGGTGTCCGCCGGTCCGGCTCGTCCCTCCGCCGCCCGCCTGCCTGCCCCGCACGACCTTATGTAATATGCGAACCCGTGACCCGGATCACGGATTCCGCCCGGAGTTCTCCGGCACTGTTGGCACGCTGCTCGGCCAAAGGTCGGCAGCCGGTAGCTGGCGCGCCGTTGCATTAGTTAATGTCGTAGTCTATCTTCGCTTTCCAAGCCCCGGATGCAAAAGGAAATTTAAAGTGCTGTTCCGGAGATCCGCCAAGCCCTTGCTGGGGCTGGACATCACGACTTCCTCAGTGAAGCTGATCGAGCTGTCGAAGTCCGGGGAAACCTACCGGGTCGAGGCCTTTGCCGCCGAGGCGACCCCGCTCAACGCCGTCAACGAGAAAGCCATCGTCGACGCCCAGGTCGTTGGCGAGGCCGTGCGGCGCGCCGTCAAGCGCTCGGGCGCGCGCTCCCGCGACGCAGCCGTCGCGATCAGCGGCGACGCCGCCATCACCAAGATCATCCAGCTGCCCGCGAGCTTCAGCGAGAGCGAACTCGAGGGCCAGGTCGCGCTGCAGGCCGACCAGTACATCCCCTTCCCGATGGAAGAAGTCAGCTACGACTTCGAGGTCGTCGGCCCGACCGAGCACGACCCGGACATGCTCGACGTGCTGCTGGTGGCGACCCGGACCGAAAACGTCGAGCAGCGCCAGGCCGCCGTGGAAGCCGCGGGCCTCAAGGCGGTGATCGTCGACGTCGAGGCCTTCACGGTCGAGAATGCGTGCCAGTTGTTGCGCCACCAGATGCCCGAGGAAGGCATGGGTCACAACATCGCGGTGATGGATTTCGGCGCCAGCAGCACCACCTTCAGCGTGCTGCGCGACCTGCGCGTAACCTACACCCGCGATTTCGCCTTCGGCGGGCAGCAGCTCACCGAGGAGATCATGCGCACCTACGGCCTGACGCTGGAAGAAGCCGGCCGGGCCAAGAAGGAAGGCGGCTTGCCCAGCAATTACGAGCCCGAGATTCTCGAGCCCTTTATCGACGACATGACCCAGCAGGTCAGTCGGTCGCTGCAGTTCTTCCTTGCCTCCGGCACGAACCGCGAACAGCCCGAGCAGATCCTTATCTGTGGCGGCTGCGCGAACATCCCGGGCGTCGCCGACGTGATCGGCAGCCGGGTCGGCATCCCGACCCAGGTCGGCAACCCGCTGGGCATGATGAAGATTTCTTCCCGGGCTCGCTCCCAGGGCGTGATGAAGGACGCCACCGCCTTGCTGACGGCTTGCGGGCTGGCGCTGAGGAGCTTTGACTGATGCCGCGCATTAACCTGTTGCCCTGGCGCGCCGAACAGCGCAAGGAACGCCAGAAGAACTTCGCGGTGGCCTCGATCGCCGCGGTGCTGTTGGGTGCGCTCATCATGTTGCTGGTGAACATCTACCTGCAGGGACGGATCGACTACCAGAAGGCGCGCAACCAGCGCCTTGAGCAGGAGATTGCGCGCCTCGACAACCAGATCAAGGAGATCCGGGACCTGCGCCTGCGCAAAGAGCGGCTGCTGGCCCGCATGGCGGCGATCGACGACCTGCAGCGGGCCCGGCCGGAGGCCGTTTATCTCTTCGATCAGCTCGTGGCGGTGATGCCCGAAGGCGTCTACCTGACCGAGTTCACGCAGAACGGGCGCAACTTGCTGTTCCGGGGCGTCGCGGAGTCGAGCACCCGCGTCTCCGCGCTGATGCGCAACATCGCCGGTTCCCCGTACCTGGGCAATCCCGTGCTCGAGGTCGTGCAGTCCGGCCAGGAGCAGCGGGGCGAGACGCAGCCGGCCATCGGCCGCCGGGCCCAGTTCGCCCTCGCGGCCCAGCAGCTGAGCACCACGGATGAGGGGGGCGAGTGAGATGAATTACCTCGAGCAGCTCCGCACCCTGGACTTCAAGGACGTCGGCCGCTGGCCGCTGCTGTTCCACGCGGTCGCGGTCGGCATGATCTTCGTGCTGGTCGCCGTCGGCGGCACCTATTACTTCGTCTGGCGCAACAAGGTTCCGCAGCTGGAGCAGGTGGAGCGCCAGGAGATCGATCTGCGCGCGACTTTCGAGAGTCGCCAGGAACTCGCCGCCAACCTCGAGGCCTACCAGGCCCAGCTGGCCGAGGTGGAGCAGACCTTCGGCGCCATGCTGCGCCAGCTCCCGGGCGAGACCGAGGTGCCGAGCCTGCTGGTGGACATCTCCCAGACCGGCCTGGCGGCGGGGCTCGAGGAGCGGCTGTTCCAGCCCCTGAGCGAAGTCAGCCACGAGGCCTACAGCGAGCTTCCCATCAGGATGCAGGTGGTCGGCACATACCACGAGCTCGGTAACTTCGTCAGCGGCGTCGTGGGCCTGCCGCGTATCGTGACCCTGCACGACATCACCCTGCGCCCTGAGCAGCAGCGGGATGGCCAAAGCAGCGGGCGGCTGGTGATGGACGTCACGGCGAAGACCTACCGCTATCTCGAGCACGAGGGCGGCGGCCAATGACGAATTCCAACAAGATCCTGCTGATCCTGGCGCTGGCGCTCACGGTGGCAACCACCTCAGGCTGCGCGCGCAGCATGTCCGATCTCGACCAGTACATCGCCCAGGTCAATGCGCGCCCGGGCGGGGCGATCGAGCCCCTGCCCCAGATCACGACCTACGAGACCGTGGCCTACGAGCGTGTCGACGCCCGCTCGCCCTTCGTGCCCGACCTGCCGGCCGCGGGCCGCGACGACGGCGGCGTGCGCCCGGATGCGACCCGCAAGCGGGAGTACCTGGAAGGTTTCCCGCTGGACACCTTCCGGATGGTGGGAACGCTTTACAAGGACGGGCAGCTCTTCGGGCTGGTCCAGACCAGTGACAAGCTCATTCACAGGGTAGTGGTGGGCAATTACGTCGGCCAGAACGACGGCCGGATCATTTCAATCACCGAATCGGCCATCCAGCTGCTGGAAATCGTGCCGGATGGTCTCGGCGGATACACCGAGCGCGCGGCCACCATCGGGCTGGGTGAGACATGAATTTCGGGGAGAAGGTACTCATGATGCGCGATCACAGGCGGAGCAACAGGATGGACGCAGCCCCGGCGAGGTCGCGCCGTACATGGTGGGCACTCGCTGCGCTGCCCTTGTTATGGCTGACCGCTGCGGCCCAGGCCCAGGAGCTGCAACTCACCGATCTCGAGGTCAGCACGCTGCCGGGCAACCGCCTGGTGCTCGTGATGACGACCAGCGGCCCGGCCCCGGAGCCCTTGTCCTTCACCATCGAGGAACCGGCCCGGATTTCGCTCGACCTGCCCGGGGTCAGTCTCGGTTCGGCCGAGCGTCGCCGCGAGATCAAGCGCGGCGCGCTGGATACGATCATGCTCGCGGAGGCCCAGGGCCGCACCCGCGTGGTGCTCAACCTGGATGTGATGGTGCCCTACGAAACCACCGTGGAGGGCAACCGCATCAGCGTGACGCTGGGCGAAGCCGGCCAGGCCGCGAGCCCGGCCCGTGCCAGCGCCTTCGGCCAGGCATCCGGTGCGGTCGCGGCGGCCGAAGCGGCCCGGGGACGCATCACCGACATCGACTTCCGCCGCGGCGCCGACGGCGCCGGGCGGGTCATCGTGTCGCTGAGCGACCCGTCCATCGGGGTCGATATCCGCGAGGACCTCGACCGGACCGTGGTCGAGCTCCGCAACGCCACCCTTCCCGACGAGCTGCTGCGCAGCCTCGACGTGCTGGACTTTGCGACCCCGGTGCAGGCTATCGACAGCATCCGCTTCCCGGGCGGCGCGCGCCTGGTGATCCAGGTCGCCGGCGACTACGAGCGGCTGGCCTACCAGGCCGATAACCAGCTCAACATCGAGTTCCGCGCCGTCGAGCGGCAGGATCCGACCGAGTTCGGCGTGTTCGACGAGCGCAAGCAGTACGCCGGCGAGCGCCTCACCCTGAACTTCCAGGACATCGAAGTCCGGGCCGTGCTCCAGCTGCTGGCCGAAACCAGCGGCCTGAACATGGTGGTCAGCGACTCGGTCGCCGGCAACGTCACGCTCCGCCTCGACAACGTCCCGTGGGACCAGGCGCTGGACATCATCCTGGCCACCAAGGGTCTCGACATGAGGCAGGTCGGCAACGTCATCCTGGTCGCGCCGGCGCCCGAGATCGCCGCCCGCGAGCGCCAGGAGCTCGAGTCGAAGCAGGAGATCCAGGAGCTGTCGCCGCTGCGCAGCGAGTTCCTGCAGGTCAACTACGCCAAAGCCGCCGACCTGGCCAACCTGATCAGCGACGGCGGCGGCGAAGGCTCGCTGCTGTCCGACCGCGGCCGCGTCAGCATCGACGAGCGCACCAACACGCTGCTGGTGTACGACACGGCCGAGCGCATCGCGGACATCCGCCGCCTGGTCGCGGCGCTCGACATCCCGGTCCGCCAGGTGCTGATCGAGTCCCGCATCGTGGTGGCCAACGACGACTTCAGCCGCGAGCTGGGCGTGCGCATGGGCGCCACCTTCGTGCGCGAGAACGGTTCCGACGGCGTCATCTCCGTCACCGGTTCGGGCACGGGCACCGACACCATCACCAGCTCCGCGCTGGACAACCTCAACCAGACCGGCTCCGCCTTCCCGGTGCAGCTGCCCGGCCTGGACGACCGCTACAACGTCAACCTGCCGGTCAGCGAGGCCACCAGCCGCATCGGCATGGCGATCCTCGGCTCCGATTACCTGGTCGACCTCGAGCTCTCCGCCGCCCAGGCCGAGGGCCGCGGCGAGATCGTGTCGAGCCCGCGGGTGATCACGGCGAACCAGAAGGAAGCCCAGATCGAACAGGGTGTCGAGATTCCCTACCAGGAGTCGGCCTCCAGCGGCGCGACCGCGACCCAGTTCAAGAAGGCGGTGCTCAGCCTGACCGTGACGCCCCAGATCACGCCGGACGATCGCATCATCATCGACCTCGAGGTGACGCAGGACACGGTCGGCGAGTTCGTGCCCAGCGCCACCGGCGGGCTGGTGCCCAGCATCGACACCCGCCGCATCATGACGCAGGTCCTGGTGAACGACGGCGACACGGTGGTCCTCGGCGGCATCTTCGAGACCGAGCGGCGGGACGCCGAAGACAAGGTGCCGGTGCTGGGCGACATCCCGTTCGTCGGCAACCTCTTCAAGCGCACCAACAAGGTGTCGAACAAGCGCGAGCTGCTGATCTTCGTAACGCCCAAGATCCTGCGCGAAGGCAGCAACATCTACTGAATCCCGGGAGTTGATGCGAG
This sequence comes from Thioalkalivibrio sp. XN8, assembly GCF_011058255.1. Taxonomy (GTDB): domain Bacteria; phylum Pseudomonadota; class Gammaproteobacteria; order Steroidobacterales; family XN24; genus XN24. The sequence goes on from NZ_JAALFH010000019.1 coordinate 28,731, forward strand.
TGAAAGCCCTCATGCCCAGCAACAAGTTCACGCGCCGGTTCCTCGGATTGCCCGGGATCCTGGCGGCCTTCTTCCTGGTGGCCTGCGGGAGCGAGTCGACCATCGTCGAGCCTGACCCGCCGGGCGGCGGCACGCCGACGGTCCCCGTGGCCAGCATCTCGCTGATCGCCAGCAGCAACCTGCTGCCGTCGGACGGCAGCACGCCGGTGGTGCTCTCGGCCCTGATCCGCGACCAGAACAACAACATCGTCGACGACGCCCAGGTCACTTTCTCGGCGGACTCGGGCCTGCTGCGGGTCCTGCCGCCCGAGGGGGACAGCAGTATTCCGCGCGGCGAGCTCACGACCGGCGGCGACCCGACCAATCGCCCCATCACCGTCACCGCGACCACCGGCACCCTGACCGATTCCGTGGTGGTCAACGTCACCGGCACGACCCTCGTGCTGGAAGGCCCGGACAACGTGGTCCAGGGCGACGAGGTGCCGTTCACAGCCCGGCTGCAGAATTCCGCCGGCCAGGGCATCGGCGGGCGGACGGTAACGATCGCGTCCGAGGCCGGCAACACGCTCTCCTCCGACACCCTGCTGACCAACAGCCAGGGCGACGTGAATTTCACCGTGACCGGCACCCAGGGCGGCGACGACACCTTGTCCGCCAGCGCCCTCGGCCTGGTGGCCAGCGCGCCGCTGGCGGTCAGCGCCGACGACAGCCTGGTGTTCATCGAGCCGGCCGGCGGCGCGGAGATCGCTCTTGGCACCGCGCAGCCGGTGACCGTCGAATGGCTCGTCGGCGGCAGCCCGCAGTCCGGCACGGTGGACTTCAGCACCACGCGCGGCACCCTGAGTGCGCTGTCGGCGCCCCTGGACGCCAGCGGTCGCGCCACGATCACCGCGAGTTCGACCACCGCCGGCCCGGCCACGCTGACCGCACGGGTCGGCGCCGGCGGCCCGGTGACCCAGCGCAGCATCGAGTTCGTCGCCACCACGCCGGCCTCGATCGTCGTGCAGGCCAGCCGCTTCACCGTGGGACCGGGCGAGCAGAGCACGATCCTGGCGACCGTGCGCGATCCCGCCGGCAACCCGGTCAAGAACCAGGCCGTGCTGTTCCAGCTGACCGACGTCACCGGCGGCAACCTGTCCGTCGGCAGCGCCGTGACGGGCAGCGCCGGCACCGCCCAGACGGTCTACACCGGCGGCAGCACCATCAGCGGCAGCCAGGACGTCATCATCACTGCCATCGTGCAGGCCGACCCCACGCTGACGAGTACCGTGGGTCTCACCGTGGCGCGCCGCGAGGTCGACATCAGCATCGGCACCGGCAACGAGCTGTTCGAGCCGAATACGGCGATCTATGAGCGCGAGTTCGTGGTCCAGGTGACCGACAGCCAGGGCGTCGGCGTGGCCAACGCCCCCGTGCAGCTCTCGGTGCGCTCGAAGCTTTACCGCAAGGGCTTCTACATTGCGGGCGCCAACGACCGCTGGGTGCCGATCGGCGGCTACGATGTCTTCGGCGATCCCGTGCCGCCCCTGCGCTGCCCGGACGAGGACTTCAACGCCAACGGCCAGCTCGACGCCTCCGTCGAAGAGGACTTCAACTCTTCCGGCTCGATCGACGCGGGCAACGTGGTCTCGGTGTCGCCGGGCGAGGTCCTGACCGACGCCTCGGGAATCGCCGTGTTCCGCATCAGCTACGCGCAGGAATTCGGCAACTGGGTCACGGTCACGCTGACCGCGCGCGCCGCCGTCCAGGGCACCGAGTTCGAGGACACGACGGACCATGCGCTGGAGATCACGGCCGCGGACGCCAACATCAACCAGAGCCCGCCGGGCGGCGGGGTGAGCCGCTTCGGCGGCGACCCGGGTCACCCGACGTACCCCGACAACCTCGATACCACGCCCGATCCGACCGACGAGGGGTTGCTGTACCCGCAGAGCCAGGCCCGACTCGCCGAGCTCGGTTTCGGCGGGGGCCGGCCGCTGGGATGCCGGACCCTCGACTAGCCGGCGCGTAGTGCGGTTATGATTGCGGGGCCGGCGTTTGCCGGCCCCGTTTTTTATGCGTGAACCCAGCGACGTGAGCCTGCCGAACATTATCCTCGTCGGACCCATGGGCGCCGGCAAGAGCGCGGTGGGCCGCCAGCTGGCGCGCCTGCTGCACCGGGATTTCTTCGACAGCGACGCCGAGATCGAGCACCGCACCGGCGTGGACGTGTCCTTCATTTTCGAGAAGGAGGGCGAGGCGGGGTTCCGGCGCCGGGAGCGGGAAATGATTGCCGAGCTCGCCGGCCGCGAGGGCATCGTGCTGGCCACGGGCGGCGGGGCCGTGGTCGACCCGGAGAACCGTGCCGCGCTGGCATCGAGCGGCCTGGTCGTATACCTTGAGGCCTCCGTCGAGCAGCAGCTGGAGCGGACCCGGCTTTCCACTAACCGGCCGTTGCTCGACGCCCCGGACCCGGCCGCGCGCCTCGCCACTTTGCTGCAGGAGCGGGAGCCGCTATACCGGGAGCTGGCGGCGCTGGTGGTCCCCACTGACGGCCGCATGGTGAAAGAGGTTGCACAGGAAATCCGCCGCTGGCTGGCGGAACACGACGGTAATCACTGAGACCAGCGATGCATGCCCTGAACGTGCCCCTTGGACCCAGGTCTTACCCGGTGCTCATCGGCCGCGGTGTGCTCGGCCAGGAAGACCTGCTCGCGCCGTACCTCGACGGGCGCCAGGTATTCATCCTGAGCGATCACAACGTCGCGCCGCTGTGGCTCAAGCCCCTGCAGACGGCGCTCGCCGAATACGACGTTGCCGTGCACCTGATCCCGCCGGGCGAAAGCGAGAAGAACCTCGAGACGCTCAGCGTGGTCTTCGACGTGCTGGCGGAGAATCATTTCAACCGCGATGTCACGGTGCTCGCCCTCGGCGGCGGCGTGGTGGGCGACATCGCGGGTTTCGCGGCTGCCTGCTGGCAGCGCGGCGTGGGCTTCATCCAGCTGCCGACCACCCTGCTGGCGCAGGTCGATGCTGCGGTCGGCGGCAAGACCGCGGTGAACATCCCGGCCGGCAAGAACCTGGTCGGCGCCTTTCACCAGCCGAACGCGGTGGTCATCGATACGAACACCCTCAGCACGCTCGGCCGGAAAGAATACTGCGCCGGCCTGGGCGAGGTCGTGAAATACGGCCTCGGGCTCGACGCCGGCCTGTTCGAGTGGCTCGAGGACAATCTCGACGCCGTGCTCGATCGCGACCCCGACACGCTGGAGCGGGCCACCTACTGGTGCTGCGCCCTGAAAGCCACGATCGTCGCCGAGGACGAGCGGGAAGCCGGGCGGCGCGCGCTGCTGAACCTCGGCCACACTTTCGCGCACGCGATCGAAACCGGCATCGCCATGGGTTCCTGGCTGCATGGCGACGCCGTCGCCGCGGGCCTGGTGATGGCCACGGAGCTGGCCGCGCGGCTGGGGCTGGTGGACCGGGCGCTGGTGGCGCGCGTGGAGGCCCTGCTCACGGCGGCCGAGCTGCCGACCCGCCCGCCGCCGATCGGTGCGGCGCGGATGAAGTCGCTGATGGCCCTCGACAAGAAGATCGCCGGCGGCAAGCTGCGGCTGGTGCTGCCGGACGCACTGGGTTCGAGCCGGGTGGTGGCCGACGTGCCGGACGCCGAGCTCGATGCCGTGCTGGCGCTGGCAGACGGCCCGTGAGCGAAGCGCTGGCGCCCTGGGCCACCCGCGAGAACGAATCGCGGGGGCGGCGCCACCCGGAACAACCGCCGCGCTACCGGGGCGAGTATCACCGTGACCGCGACCGCGTCATCCATTCCACGGCCTTCCGCCGCCTCGTGTACAAGACCCAGGTCTTCGTCAACCACGAGGGCGACCTGTACCGCACGCGCCTGACGCACTCGCTGGAAGTGGCGCAGATCGCCCGCACCGTGGCGGGCGCGCTGGGCCTGAACGTCTATCTCACCGAGGCGATCTGCCTGGCGCACGATCTCGGCCACACGCCCTTCGGCCACGCCGGCCAGGAAGCACTGAACCGCTGCATGGCCGAATACGGCGGCTTCGAGCACAACCTCCAGTCGCTGCGCGTGGTCGACGAGCTGGAGGAGAAGTACGCCGAGTTCCCCGGGCTGAACCTGATGTTCGAGACCCGCGAGGGGATCCTCAAGCACTGCTCGCAGCGCAATGCCCGCGCGCTCGGAGACCTCGGGCGCCGCTTCCTCGAGGGCCACCAGCCCAGCCTCGAGGCGCAGCTGACGAACCTCGCCGACGAGATCGCCTACAACAACCACGATGTCGACGACGGCTTGCGGGCCGGCCTGCTCGACATCGACGAGTTGCGCGAGGCGGAGCTGTTCCGCGAGCAGCACGACGCGGTGCGCGCCCGGTGGCCGGACCTCGCCGGGCGGCGCCTGGTGCACGAGATCGTGCGGCGGATGATCGGCCGGGTGGTCGAGGATCTCGTCGAAGGCTCACGCGCCGCGCTCGAGGACGCCGGTCCCGCCTCCGCGGCGGACGTGCGCCACGCCGGGCGGCGCCTGGTGCAGTTCACGCCCGAGGTGGGCGAGGCGCATGCCGCCCTGAAGCGCTTCCTGCGCCTCCGCCTGTACCGCCACAACCGGGTCATCCGCATGACCACCAAGGCCCAGCGCACCGTGACCGAGTTGTTCCAGGCCTTCATGGATGAGCCGCGGCTGCTGCCCGCGGACCATGCCCGCGAGGCGGAGCGCAAGGAAGCGGCCCAGGGCCCGGCCGGCCGGGCCCGGGCCGTCGCCGACTACATCGCCGGCATGACCGATCGCTTCGCCATCGTCGAGTACGGGCGGCTGTTCGATCCCAGGGCCAGGACCTGAGCAGACTGCGGGCTTCACGGACACTGGCCGCTGGCCGGTCAGTGCTAGAATCGCGGGCCGAACACCAGGCCGGAACACCGATGACCGACAAGAACATCCCCGCCGAGGAACGGCTGATTTTCGCCCTCGACGTCCCTGATGCCGACCGGGCGCGCGCGCTGGTGGCGCAGCTCGGCGACGCCGTCCGTTTCTACAAGATCGGCCTGGAGCTGCTGATGGCCGGCGGTTACTTCGAGCTCCTGGACTGGCTGGCAGCGCGCGACAAGCGCATCTTCGTCGACCTCAAGTTCTTCGACGTGCCCGCCACCGTGGGCCGCGCCGTGGCGCGCCTGAACGACCGCGGCGTCACCTTCTGCACCGTGCACGGCAACCAGGGGATCATGGAGGCGGCCGCGGCGGCCAAGGATGACGTGAAGGTGCTGGCGGTCACGGCGCTGACCAGCCTCGACCGCGGCGACCTCGAGGACATGGGCTTCCAGTGCGACGTGCCCGAACTCGTACTGTCGCGGGCCCGGCGGGCGCTCGAGGCCGGCTGCGACGGCGTGGTGTCCTCGGGCCTCGAGGCCGCCCGCCTGCGCGAGCACCTCGGCCCGCGCCTGATGGTCGTGACCCCGGGCATCCGGCCGGTGGAGAACCGGCCCGTCGACGACCAGAAGCGCGTCGTCACCGTCGACCAGGCGTTCGCGCTGGGCGCGGACTATATCGTGGTGGGGCGTCCGATCCGGGACGCCGCCGATCCGAAGGCAGCGGCAGAGGCCATCCAGGCGAGCATTGCAAAGGCGGTAAGCGCATGACTGCAGAACTCAAGAACGACCGATTCCTCCGTGCGCTGGCGCGTGAGCCCGTGGACCGCACCCCGGTGTGGATGATGCGCCAGGCCGGGCGTTACCTGCCCGAGTACCGCGCCACCCGCGCCAGGGCCGGCAGCTTCATGCAGCTGTGCCAGGCGCCCGATCTCGCCTGCGAGGTGACGCTGCAGCCGCTGGAACGCTATCCGCTGGATGCGGCGATCCTGTTCTCCGACATCCTCACCGTGCCCGATGCCATGGGCCTCGGCCTCCACTTCGAGGCGGGCGAAGGCCCCCGCTTCACGCGCACCATCAACAGCCAGGCGGATGTCGAGGCCTTGGCCAGCCCCGATCCCGAGGACGAGCTCCGCTACGTCATGGATGCGGTCCGCACCATCAGGCGCGAACTCGACGGCCGGGTGCCGCTGATCGGCTTCGCCGGCAGCCCCTGGACCGTGGCGACCTACATGGTCGAGGGCGGCACCAGCAAGAACTTCAGCCGCATCAAGGGCATGCTCTACGACCGGCCGGACCTGCTGCGCAGCCTGCTCGACCGCGTCACCCTCACGACGCTGCACTATCTCAACGCCCAGGTCGCCGCGGGCGCCCAGGCCGTGATGGTGTTCGACACCTGGGGCAGCATCCTCACGCCGAAAACCTACCTGGAGTTCTCGCTGGCCTACATGCAGCGCATCGTCGACAGCCTCACGCGCGTCGCCGACGGCCGCAAGGTGCCGGTCGTGCTGTTCACCAAGGGCGGCGGGCCCTGGCTCGAGGTCATGGCGGATACCGGCTGCGACGGCCTCGGCGTCGACTGGACCACCGACCTGTCCGAGGCGCGGGCGAAGGTCGGTGACCGGGTCGCCCTGCAGGGCAACCTGGACCCCGCCGTGCTGTACGCCTCGCCCGAGGTCATCCGCGAGGAAGTGCGCCAGGTGCTCGAGAGCTTCGGCCACGGTTCCGGCCACGTCTTCAACCTCGGCCACGGCATTCACCCGGAGGTGAAGCCGGAGCATGCCGGGGCGATGATCGAGGCGGTCGTCGAGCTGAGCCCGGCCTACCACACCTGACCGGTCCGGCCGTCCCGCCTAAGAACCTGTCCGCCGGCTGGCCATGCCGGCCTTACCTGACCGCGGCTCGGGGCATTGCAGGGTCCCCTTCGCTTGGAAATCTGATGCCGCTCAGGGGACCCTGCAATGCCCCGGCCGCTGCCCCGGCAACCCGTCAACCCCGCGGGCGCAGCCCAGCCTCCAGCCCGGTGCCGACCCGGCGAGGACGGTGGCGGACATCGGCGAAGCACGTGCGGTCCGGCCCTCGCCGACGCGGTGGTTCCGGTGGCGCGCTGGCTCGGGCGCGCCCGGGCGTCGGTGCTGCCACCTTCACAGCGGCTGGGTATGGCAGGGTCCTGCGAGCGGCATCAGATTTCCAAGCGAGCAGGACCCTGCCATGGCCAGCCGCGGGGCAGGTCTTCAGGACCAACCAACCGGCCGGCGCTGAGGCCGGTCAGCCGTGCGCCGGATCCCCGGGCGGCGCCCAGGCAGCGACGGGCTCCTCGGCGAGGATCGCCTCCATGATGGCCGTCTCGCGCGTGACGATGGTGTCGATGAACTCCTCGGAGCCTTTCATGGCGCGGAAGGCGACGAAGCCGCGCTCGATGAACATGTGCAGGTCGAGGAGGCCCGCCATCTGCGCCGGGCCGTGGGCCAGCTTCACCGCGCTGTAGATGAAGGGCTTGAACACGATCGCGTCCAGCGACTGGCCGACTTCGCGCACGATGCTGATCTGGCGGCGGCGCTGGTCGAGATTCCCGCAGCGCCGGTAAGCCTCGGCGTAGGTGGCGGCGTCGAGCTCGCCCTGCAGTTCCATCTCGCCCCAGATCATGGCGACCATGTCGAGATCGAGTTCCTGGCTGATGGCGTGCAGCTCGATGCCGATGCTGATGGTCATCAGCGCCGGCCCGGGCATCACCCGCGCCATGATGGGATAGACGCGCTCGACGCCTTCGTCCCGGGAGGAGAAGTCCTTGTCCCCGTAAAGGTCGTTGAGGAAGAACTCGACCGCCTTGCGGTAACGCGAGGTCTCCAGCAGGTCGTGGTAGGTGTGGCGGAGGCGCGCGGCCTGCCAGGCCGCCAGCGTGCGGCACTCCGGGCGCATTCCCTGCTCGTCGTACTGCCGCAGGCGGGCCAGCCGGCTGCGCTCCAGCTGCTCGGCCAGCCGCCGGGCCCCGGCGTCCCTTTTTGCGCTGCTCATTGCCCCGCATTGTAGAGCCAGGCCGGTGATTTTGCTCGTGTTGTGACGGATGCACCCTATACCTTCGGATGCCTGTGACATCGTTAGCAGGGGTGGTATGCTCCAAGTATCAAACGAGCGTTTGAGGCATGGTCATGGCAAAGCAGAACGGCTCGAGCCCGCTCACCGACAACCAGCTCACAAGGCTGGTGAGGGGTTCGGCGCGACAGGTGCGGCAGGTCGGGCGGGGGGCGTATTCCCGCGCCGGGGCCGGCGGCAGCTTCCTTTTCGGTAGCCTGGCAAAGCTCGGCGGGAGCCTCGACCGCGAGGCCAAGAGCCGCGTATTCGAGGCGCGCAACAGTGCGACGGAGGCCTGGGAGCGATTCGAGACGGCCTTCGTGCATCGCGTGGCCCGGGCGCTGAACGGGCTGCAGATTCCGACCGCGCGGGATGTGAAGGAACTCAACCAGCGGGTTGCGGACCTGCAGCAGGCGGTGATCGCGCTCGAGCAGCGTGCGGCCGCGGCCGCCGCGCCGAAGAAGCCTCCGCCCCGGGCCCGCCGGGTGGCAGCGAAGAAGGCTGCGCCGGCGACGCGGGCGCGGCGCAAGAAAGCCGGCGGCTGACGCATGCTCCAGACCCAGCAGACCCATCTCTCGGCCAAGAAAGCCGGCCCGAAGATCGGCCTGGCCCTGGCCGGCGGCGGCCCGCTGGGCGGCATTTACGAGATCGGCGCCCTGCTGGCCCTGAACGAGGCCATCGACGGCCTCGATTTTGCCGACGTCGATGTATACGTGGGCGTGTCGGCCGGCTCTTTCGTCGCCTCCACCCTGGCGAACGGCATCACGGTCGAGGAAATGGGCCGACTGCTGGTCAGCCGCCGCGGCCGGCCCCAGCGCTTCGATCCGGCCCTGTTCCTGAAGCCCAACTTCCCGGAGTACCTGCGCCGGAGCTCGCAGCTGCCGAAGCTGCTGGCCGAGGGACTCTGGGATTTCGCCCGCAACCCGCAGGCGCGCGGGCTGCTGGAGTCGCTCAGCGGCCTCACCCGGGCCATTCCCACCGCGGTGTTCGACAACCAGCCGATCGAGAGCTTCCTCGCCGACCTGTTCAGCAATCGCGGCATGACCAACGATTTCCGCGAGCTGCAGAGCCAGCTCCTGGTGGTGGGCGTCGACCTCGACACGGGGGAGGCCGTGCGCTTCGGTTCGCCCGGCCACGACGACGTGCCGATCTCCAAGGCGGTGCAGGCCAGCACGGCGCTGCCGGGACTGTATCCCCCGGTGCTCATCGGCGACCGCTACTTCGTGGACGGCGGCCTGAAGCGCACCCTGCATGCCTCGTCTGCGCTGGACGAGGGCGTGGACCTGCTGTTCTGCGTCAACCCCATCGTCCCCTTCGACGCCAGCGCGGCGCCGCCCGGCCATGACAAGCGACACGACTCCCTGGTGGAGGGCGGCCTCCCGGTCGTGCTGTCACAGACCTTCCGCGCGCTGATCCACTCGCGGATGATCGTCGGGATGGCCAAGTACGAGACCAGTTACGTCGACCGGGACGTGGTGCTGTTCGAGCCGGACACGGGCGACTCGAAGATGTTCTTCGCCAACGTCTTCAGCTACGCCAACCGGGAGATGGTCTGCCAGCACGCCTACCGCACCACGCGCCGGGACCTGTGGGCGCGTCGCCGGAAGCTGACGCCGATCCTGAAGCGCCACGGGGTAGTCATCAACGAGGCGATCCTGCAGGACGGCGACCGGCACTTCTCCAGCGCACTGTCGCGCCGGCCGGATCCGATGCGGCTGGGCCACTACAAGAACCGGGCCACCAACCGCCTGGACGGCCTGCTGGACCGGCTCGAGGTCCTCGTTCGCCCCAGCCACTGACCGCCAGGGCGCAACCGGGGGGGTCAGCTCCCCCCGTCGCGCAGCGCGCGGCGCAGGATCTTGCCGACGTTGGTCTTGGGCAGCTCCTGGCGGAACTCGACCTTGCGCGGGACCTTGTAGCCGGTGAGGCTCTGGCGGCAGAAGTCGATCAGCTCCTTCTCGGACACGCTCTGGCCTTCGCGGCAGACCACGAACAGCTTCACCATCTCGCCGGACTTCTCGTCCGGGATGCCGACCGCCGCTGCCTCGAGCACGGCCGGATGGGTCACGGCCACGCCTTCGACCTCGTTCGGGTACACGTTGAAACCGGAGACCAGGATCATGTCCTTCTTCCGGTCCTCGATGAAAATGTAGCCGCGCTCGTCCATGCGGCCCATGTCGCCGCTGCGGAACCAGCCGCCCTCGAGCATGACTTTCTCGGTCTCGTCGGGGCGTTTCCAGTAGCCGGCCATCACCTGCGGCCCGCGGATGCAGATCTCGCCCACGGCCCCGATGCCGAGTTCCTTGCCGTCCTCGTCGCGGATGCTGAACTCGGTCGAGGAGATCGGCACGCCGATCGAGCCGTTGAACTCTTTCTGGGTCAGCGGGTTGATCGAGGCGGCCGGGGAGGTTTCCGTGAGGCCGTAGGCCTGGATGAGGGGTTTGCCGGTGACCTGCTGCCAGCGCTCGGCGACCGCGGCCTGCACGGCCATCCCGCCGCCGAGGGTCACCCGGAGGTGGCTGAAGTCGACCTCGTCGAAGCCCGGCGTGTTGAGCAGGCCGTTGAACAGGGTGTTGACGCCGGTCATGAAGGTGAACCGGTGCTTCTTCAGTTCCTTGACGAAAGCCGGCAGGTCGCGCGGATTGGTGATCAGGATGTTGTTCCCGCCCATCAGCGTGAAGACGAAGAAGTTCGCCGTCAGCGAGAAGATGTGGTACAGCGGCAGCGGCGTGACCACCACCGACTGGCCCTCGACCACGGTGACGCTCAGCCAGGCGCGCGCCTGCAGCAGGTTGGCGATGATGTTCCGGTGCGTGAGCATGGCGCCCTTGGCCACGCCCGTGGTGCCGCCCGTGTACTGCAGGAAGGCGATGTCGTCGTGGCCCAGCGGCGGCGTGTCCATGGTCTGCCACTTGCCCTCCTTGAGGGCCTTGTGGAAGGGCACGGCGTCCGGGATGTCCCAGGCCGGGACCATCTTCTTCACCTTGCGGATGACGAAGTTGACGAGGTGGCGCTTCGGCACGGCCAGCATGTCGCCGATGCCCGTCACGACCACGGTCTTGACCGGCGTCTTGTGGCGCACCTTCTGCAGGGTGGCGGCAAAGTTCTCCACCATGATGATGGCCTTGGCGCCGGAGTCGTTGAGCTGGTGCTCCAGCTCGCGCGGGGTGTACAGCGGGTTGACGTTGGTCACCGTCAGCCCGGCCCGCAGGATGGCGGCAACGGCCACCGCGTACTGGATGACGTTCGGCATCATGACGGCGACGCAGTCGCCCTTGGCCAGGCCGGCGTTCTTCTGCAGCCAGGCCCCGAGATAGCGCGACATCTCGTCCAGCTCGCCGAAGCTGATCGAGTGGCCCATGTTGGTGAACGCGGGCAGGCTGCTGTACTTGCTGAAGGACTGTTCGAGAAACTCCCGCAGCGAGGGGAACTCGTTCACGTCGATTTCGGCGGGCACGCCCTCCGGGTATTCCTGCAGCCAGATCTTCTCCATAGCTCCCCCCGTAACTACGCTGGTTTTATTGCTCTCGCGCTGTGATTGTACTCTGGAGCAGCCGTTCCAGTTCAGGCCACAGGTTGTCGAGAATACGCGGCTGGGCCGCGGCCGTCGGATGGAGTCCGTCCTCCTGCATCAGGCCCGGCTCGAGCGCCACGCCGTCGAGGATGAACGGGACCAGCCCGGTGCCGTATTCGGTCGCCAGCTCATGGTAGACCTGGTGGAAGGCCTCGGTGTAGGCGGGCCCGTAATTCGGCGGGATATGGATGCCGGCCAGCAGCACCTCGGCACCCGCCGCGTGCGACAGTTGAATCATCTGGGCCAGGTTTCGTCGAAACTCCGGGATGGGAATCGCGCGCAGGCCGTCGTTGCCCCCCAGGCCGATGACGACCAGCGCCGGTTCATTGCGCTCCAGCGCCCGGGGCAGCCGGGCCAGGCCGCCGCTGGTGGTGTCGCCGCTGATGCTGGCATTGACGACATTGTGGGGGTAGCCCTCGGCCTGCAGGCGGGCCTGCAGCAGCGCGGGCCAGTTCTCGTGACGGGCGAGGCCATAGCCAGCGCTGAGGCTGTCGCCGACAATGAGCACGGTCGGTGCCGCCGCGGCGGGGGCCGGGGCGACCAGGACGAAGAGCAACACAAGGATTCGGTACATGGAACAAGCGACCGGGCAGACGCCGGTTCTCAAGGCTGAGGGATTGACCCGGAAGGTTAGCAGTCCGGAGGGAGAGCTGACCATCCTCGACCACGCCGAGCTGGAAATCCGGGCGGGCGAGTCCGTGGCCATCCTCGGCCCCTCGGGCGCGGGCAAGTCGACGCTGTTGTCGCTGCTGGCGGGCCTCGACCTCCCCACGGCCGGCAAGGTCTGGGTCAACGGCGTTGAGCTGACCGCCCTGGACGAGGACGGCCGGGCCGCGGTGCGCGCCGACCAGGTCGGCTTCGTGTTCCAGTCCTTTCACCTGGTGCCGGCGCTGACGGCCCTGGAAAACGTCATGCTGCCGCTGGAACTGTCCGGGCGGCGCGACGCCCGCCGCCAGGCGCGAGCGGCGCTGGAAGAAGTCGGCCTCGGCCCCCGCGTCGGCCACTACCCGCGCCAGCTCTCCGGCGGCGAGCGCCAGCGCGTTGCCATCGCGCGCGCCTTCGTCGCCGGACCTTCGCTGCTGTTCGCCGACGAACCTACCGGCAACCTCGACACGCGTACCGGCGGTCGCATCGCGGACCTGCTGTTCCGGCTCAATGCTGAACACGGCACCACCCTGGTGCTGGTGACCCATGACCGGGCGCTGGCGGAGCGCTGCGACCGGCAGCTCGAGATGGATGCCGGGAGGCTGCTTTGAGAAGCGTCAGTTTCGGCCTGTCGCAGGTTGCCCGGGAACTCAAGTCGGGCGAGGTGCGCGTGCTGGCGGCCGCACTGGCGCTGGCGGTCGCCGCCATGACCGCGGTCGGCTTCTTCACCGACCGCGTGGGCCAGGGCGTGCAGGCCCGCAGCGCGGAAGTGCTGGCTGCCGACCTCGTGCTGAGCTCCAACCGGCCGATCCCGGCAGAGCACGAGGCGCTGGCCCGGGAGCTCGGCCTGGAGACGGCCCGCACGGCCTCCTTCCCGAGCGTGGTGCTGGCGGGCGAGGCCAGCGCGCTGGCGGACATCGAAGCCGCGAGCGCGGCTTACCCGCTGCGCGGCCGCCTCAAGGTAAGCGACGCCATGGATGCCGAGTCGGTCGAGATCGACGCCATGCCGGCCCCCGGCGAGGCCTGGGCCGATCCGCGGCTGATGGCCCGGCTGGGCGCCGAGCCGGGCATCACGGTCACGCTCGGCCGCAGCGAACTGCGGGTCACCCGCCTGCTGGACTACCGGCCGGACCAGGGCTTCAGTTTCGCCGAGCTCGCGCCCACGCTCCTGATCAACCTCGCCGACGTGGAGGCGACCGGCCTGGTGGCGCCGGGCAGCCGGGTGTCCTACCGCCTGTTGCTGGCCGGGGAGCAGGGCGCGCTGGCCGGCTTTCGCGAGCGCGTCGAACTCGGCGTGAGCGAGCGCCTGCGCGGCCTGGAGGACGCCCAGCCCGAGATCGGCAGCGCGGTCGAACGGGCCGGCCGCTTCATCGGCCTGGCCTCCCTGGTCAGCGCCCTGATCGCGGCGCTGGCGGTGGGCATGGCCGCGCGGCGCTTCGCCAGCCGGCGGATGGACACCGTGGCCCTGATGAAGTGCGTCGGCGCGCCGCGTCGCTTCGTGCTGCAGGTGATGATGGTCCAGCTGCTGGCCGTGGGCCTCGCCGCGTCGCTGCTCGGCATCGCCCTCGGCTGGGTGGCGCAGGAGGGCCTGGTGCGGCTGCTGGCGGGCCTGGTCGCGCAGGACCTCCCGCCGCCGACGCTGACCCCGGCAATCAGCGGCCTGGTGCTCGCCGGGGTGGTGCTCGCCGGCTTCGCCCTGGTGCCGATCATCGAGCTCTGCCGCACGCCGCCCGGCCGCGTATTGCGGCGGGACCTGATGCCGCCGGCGCTGGGGCCGATGGTGCTCTACGGCGCCGCGCTCGGCGGCGCACTGGCGCTGCTGGCCTGGCAGGTCCGCGATCCGCGGCTGGTGGGTTGGCTGGCGCTGGGCACCGCGGGGGTGGTGTGCGGGCTGGCCGCCGGCGGCTGGTTGCTGGTGCGCGTGGCGGGACGGCTGCGCGGCGGCGGCGCCGCCTGGCGCTACGGCCTGGCCAATGTCGCCCGGCGCGGCCGCGAGAGCGTGGTGCAGGTGGGCGCCTTCGGCATCGGGCTGATGGTGTTGCTGCTGCTCACCCTGGTGCGCACGGGACTGCTGGAACAGTGGCGCGCCACGCTGCCGGAGGACGCGCCGAACCGCTTCCTCATCAACATCCAGCAGCAGGAGGCCGAGGGCGTGCAGGCCTTCCTCGACGAGCGCTTCGGCGGTGGCGAGCTGGTGCCGCTGATCCGCGCCCGCATGACCGCCATCGACGGTGAGCCGGTCGCGGAGCGGGCCTACGCCTCGCCGCGGGCCGAGGGCTTCATCAACCGCGAGGCCAACCTGAGCTGGGCCATGGAGCCGGCTCCGGACAACCGGATCGTCGCCGGCCGCTGGTGGCCCACCCGCGACGATGCCGAGGTCTCAGTGGAGGTGGATTTCGCGCGCGACCTGGACATCAGCCTGGGTGACCGGCTGGAGTTCGACGTGGCGGGCGAGCGTCTCGAGGCGAAAGTCACGAGCCTGCGCGAAGTGCAGTGGGATTCCTTCAATCCCAACTTCTTCATGGTATTCCCGCCGGGCTTGATGGAAGACTATCCGCTGACCTATATCGCCAGTATTCACGTCGACCGGGCGCAGCGCGGCGACGTGCTGGACCTGGTCCGCCAGTACCCGAGCGTCACGGTGATCGACCTCGAGGCCGCCATCACCCAGGTGCGCGACGTCATGGACCAGGCCTCGCTGGCGGTGCAGTACGTGTTCCTGTTCGCCCTCGGCGCCGGCGTGCTGGTCATGCTCGCCGTAATCCAGTCCACCCGCGAGGAGCGCCTCTACGAGAGCGCGATGCTCCGCACTCTCGGTGCGCGCCGTCGCGTGGTGCTCGCCGGCGTGGCGGTCGAGTTCGCGGCGCTTGGCACGATTGCCGGCGTGCTGGCGGCGGCCGGCGCTTCGGCCGTCTCGTGGCTGCTGGCCGACCGCGTCTTCAACCTGCCGTTCACGCCCGACCCGACGGTCTGGCTGGCCGGGCTGCTCGCCGGCGTGTTCGTGGTCGGCGGCACCGGCGTGCTGGCCACCCGGACCGTCGTCACCCACCCGCCCGCCAACGTGCTGCGGGGCTACTAGGGCTCAGAGCTGCCTGATGTCCCGCATCAGCGCTTCGATAGCGCTGCACAGGTGGGTGATGGTCTCCTCGCGCGCGCAGCCCGGGCGCCAGGCCGCGGCGATGGTGCGCGCCGGCTCGGGGTCCTTCAGGCGGCGCAGGGTCAGGCCGGGCGTGCCGATGCCGTAGGGCTCGGCCGCCAGGTTCGGCAGCAGGGTGATGCCGATCCCCGCGGCGACCATCTGGCGCAGGGTCTCGAGACTGGTGGCGCGAAAGTCCGGCGCCTCGCGGACGCGGGCCAGGCTGCAGGCTTCCAGCGCCTGGTCGCGCAGGCAATGGCCGTCCTCCAGCAGCAGCAGGGTCTCCCCGTCCAGGTCTTCCAGCCCCAGGCGCTTGCGCTTCGCCAGCGGGTGATGCTCGGGCAGGGCGACCTGGAAGCGCTCGCTGTAGAGCGCGCGCGTGGTCACGCGCTCGCCCGGCAGCGGCAGGGCCAGGATGGCGACGTCGAGTTCGCCGTCCTTGAGCAGCTCCAGCAGACGGCGGGTCTGGTGTTCCAGCAGCAGCAGCTTCAGGCGCGGGAAGCGGGCGCGCAGCGGGGCGGCGATGTGAGGCAGCAGGTAAGGGCCGACCGTGGGGATGAGCCCGACGCGGAGTTCGCCGGCCAGCGGGTCCTGGACATTGCGCGCCAGCTCCTCGATTTCGCGTGCCTCGTCGATGATCCGCCGCGCCCGCTCGACCACGCGCGCGCCGACTTCCGTCAGGCGCACGGATTGCCCGCGCTCGACCAGCTGCACGCCGAGCTGCTCTTCCATCTTCTTGAGCTGGGCGCTGAGGGTCGGCTGGCTGACGAAGCAGAGTTCCGCCGCCCGGCCGAAATGGCGGGTCTCGGCGAGGGCGACGAGGTAGCCGAGGGCGCGGAGGCTCAGGTGGAGATTGATAGCCTTCATCTATGGCGAAGATAAGTTCAATTCGCCTGCTACATCAAGGCCGGGACTGCCTGCAGGCCCTCCGAGGCTTCAGGAACCGGCTTTCTCGGCGCTGCCCTTCAGCGCCTGCAGGGCGGCCAGCGCCTCTTCGCGCGTGCGCTTGAGGTCCACCACGGGCGCCGGGTAGCCCGCCGGCGCGACCTCCCACGGGCGATGCACCTGCGCCGCGGGCAGGGCGCGGAGTTCCGGGATCCAGCGCTGCACGTAGCGCCCCTCGGGATCGAACTTCTCGCCCTGGGTGACGGGATTGAAGATCCGGAAGTAGGGCGCGGCATCGGCGCCGGAGCCGGCGGTCCACTGCCAGCCCATGGTGTTGTTGGCCAGGTCGGCGTCCACCAGCGTGTCCCAGAACCAGCGCGCGCCCTCCTGCCACGGCGCGCGGATGTTCTTCACCAGCAGCGAGGCGGCGATCATGCGCACCCGGTTGTGCATCCAGCCGGTGGCCCACAGCTGCCGCAGCCCGGCATCGACGATCGGGATGCCGGTCTGACCGCGTTGCCAGCGTTGCAGCATCTCCTCGTGGTCCTCGCGCCAGGGGAAGGCCGCGTACTTCGCGTACATCGGCTCGGTCGGCGTGTGCGGGAAGTGATACAGCACGTGATGGGCGAATTCACGCCAGCCCAGCTCGCGCAGCCAGGCATCGATGCCCCGGCCCGGGAGTTCGCTGCGCCGCGCCGCGGCCGCGGCCCAGGCCTGGCGCGGCGACAGCTCGCCGAAGTGCAGGTGGGGCGAGAGCGCCGAGGTGCCGTCGATGCCCGGCCGGTCGCGCTCGGTCGCGTAGCGGCCCACCGGTTCCTCGCACCACCCTTCGAGGCGCGCCAGCGCGCCGGCCTCGCCCGGTCGCCACGCGGCTTGCAGGCCGTCGTACCAGCGGGTCGCCGGCAGGAGCTCGAGCGCTTCGAGTTCCAGGCCCGGCGGCCATGCCGGCGGCGGCTGCAGCGCGTCCGGCGCGGGCCGGGGCGGCGGGGGATCGGGCTGCGCGAGGGCCGCTTTCCAGAAGGGCGTGAAGACGCGATAGGGCGCGCCCTTGCCGGTCTCCAGCTCCCAGGGCTCATACAGCAGGGACGCCTTGCAGCTGTGGGCGGCGATGCCCTGCGCGCGCAGGCGCCCCTTGAGGCCGCGGTCGCGTTCGACCAGGGCCGGCTCGTACAGCCGGTTCCAGTACACGGCTTCGGCGCCCGTCTCGGCGACCAGCTTCGCCAGCACCTGCGCGGCCGGGCCGGCGCGCAGCAGGAGCCGGCTGCCGCGCTCGCGCAGGCACGCATCCAGCGCGGCGAGGCTCTGGTACAGCCACCAGCGCCCGGCGCCGCCCGGCGCCCATTCGCCCTCGTCCTCCGGCGACCAGACGTAAACCGGCAGGACGGTCTCGGCGGCCTCGAGGGCAGCGCGCAGCGCGGGGTTGTCGGTGAGGCGCAGGTCGCGCCGGAACCAGTGGATGGCGAGTTTCAAATCACCCGGCCGCGACGGCCGCCTGCGAGGAAGGAATGGATGTTGGCGGCGATTTCGTCCAGCGCCCGCTGGCGGGATTCACGCGCGGCCCAGGCCACGTGCGGGGTGACGATGAGGTTCGGGATGGCGGGATCCAGCAGCGGGTCGCCATCGACCGGCGGCTCCTGCGGCAGCACGTCGATCCCGGCGCCGCCGATCTGTCCCGCCCGCAGGGCGGCCGCCAGCGCCGCCGAGTCCACCAGTGCGCCGCGCGCCGTATTGATCAACAGCGCATCACGGCGCATGCGCGCCAGCGCGGCCGAATCGATCAGCCCGCGCGTCGCGTCGGTCAGCGGGCAATGCAGCGACAGGATGTCGGCCTGCTCGAGCACCGCCTCGAAGGGCAGGCGGGCGGCTGCCGCGGACGCGGGGCCCTGCGCGGTGCCGCCCGGCCGCTCGCTCACCAGCACCTCGAGGCCGAAGGCCGGGGCCGCCCGCGCGACGCCGCGGCCCAGTTCGCCGTAGCCGACGATCCCGAGCTTGCGCCCGGCCAGCTCGCGGATCGGGTAGTCCAGCAGGCAGAACTGGGGACTGTCCCTCCAGGCGCCCTCCTGCAGCAGCCGCTGGTAGCCGGCGAGGTGGTGCGTGAGCGCCAGGATCAGCGCATAGGTGTGCTGCACCACCGAGGCGGTGCAGTAGCCGGTGATGTTGCAGACGCCGATGCCGCGCTCGCGAGCCGCGCCGAGATCGACGTTGTTGACGCCGGTGGCTGCCAGGCAGATCAGTCGCAGCCGCGGCGCGGCGGCCAGCTCCGCGGCGCCGATGCGCAGCTTGTTGGTGATCAGGATCTCAGCTTCGGCCAGCCGGTCCGGCAGCTCCTCGGGCCGCGTGAGGTCGTAGAGCCGGAGGCCGAGCTCCGGGCGGTCCAGGGCGCCGAGCTCGAGGTCGCCGCGGCTGACCGTGGCGAAGTCGGGAAAGACCGTCATGATGGGGGTGCTCATGGCGGGCAAGCCTACACGGGGCCCGGCTGCCGCGGCCAGCCCGCGATGGAGCTACAATGCCCGGCCATGGCGACGCTGCGCGGCATCGTGACCCTGCTCCTGCTCGGGCTGAACATCCTGGTCTGGGTGCTGCCCCTGTACGTGGTCGCGCTGCTGCGCCTGCTCCCCGGCGAACGCCTGCGGGTCGCCTGCGCGCGCCTGCTGGTGCGCATCGCGCAAAACTGGATCGACGGCAACAAGCTGATCCTGCGCCTGACCCAGGACATCAGCTGGGACGTGGAAGGGGTGGATGAACTGCCGGCGCGCGACTGGTACCTGGTGACCTGCAACCACCAGAGCTGGGTCGACATCCTCGTGCTGCAGGGCGTGTTCAACCGCCGCATCCCGTTCCTGAAGTTCTTCCTCAAGCAGCAGCTCATCTGGGTGCCGCTGCTGGGCTGGGCCTGGTGGGCGCTGGACTTCCCGTTCATGCGGCGCCATTCGCGTGAATACCTCGAGCGCCACCCGGAGGCGCGCGGCCAGGACCTCGAGGCGACGCGCCGGGCCTGCGAGCATTTCCGGCACCAGCCGACCTCGGTGATGAACTTCATCGAGGGCACGCGTTTCACCCCGGCCAAGCACGACGCCCAGGGCTCGCCCTACCGGCACCTGCTCAAGCCGCGCGCCGGCGGCATCGCCTTCGTGCTCGGGGCAATGGGCGATATCCTGCACCGCCTGCTGGACGTGACCATCGTCTACCCCGGAGGGGCGCCCAGCTTCTGGGACCTGTGCTGCGGCCGCCTGCAGCGGGTCATCGTGCGCGTGCACGTCTACGAAATTCCCGCCTGGGCGAAGCACGGCGACTACCAGGAAGACAATGCCTTCCGCGCCCGGCTCCAGGCGTGGCTCGGCGAGCTCTGGCGGGCCAAGGACGAAGAGATCGAGCGTCTCCTGGCGGGAGCAGGCCGGGCATGAGCGCAACCCCCTCGCGGCCGCTGGCAGGCTACCCGGCAGTCGGCCCCGAGGAGATGCGCGCGCGGGCCCGCGCCTTCTGCGAACAGATCTCCCGCCGCCGCACGGTACGCGACTACTCGGACCGGCCGGTGCCGCGGGCGGTGATCGAGGATTGCCTGCGCGCCGCCGGCAGCGCCCCGTCGGGTGCGAACCTGCAGCCCTGGCATTTCGTCGCGGTGTCGGCGCCGGCCGTGAAGCGGGAGATCCGCCTGGCCGCCGAGGCCGAGGAACGTGAGTTCTACCAGCACCGTGCGTCGGAGGAGTGGCTGGAGGCGCTGGCGCCGCTGGGCACCGGGCCGGAGAAGCCGTTCCTCGAAACCGCCCCCTGGCTGATCGGCATTTTCGAGCAGCGCTGGGGTTACGACGCCGCCGGCGCCAAGGTGAAGCACTATTATCCGAAGGAGTCCGTCGGCATCGCCACGGGCCTGCTGATCGCAGCCCTGCACCAGGCCGGGCTGGCGACGCTGACCCATACGCCGAGCCCGATGAAGTTCCTGAACCGGATCATGGGCCGCCCGCCGGAGGAGCGGCCCTTCCTGCTCCTGGTCGCGGGTCATCCGGCGGCGGATGCGCGCGTGCCGGACATCGGCCGGAAGTCGCTCGGGGAGATCGCGACTTTCCTGGCCGCAGACGAGAGCCAGCCGAAATCATGAGCTGCCAGCCCGGGAGGTAAACCGAAGTGGACGCATTGATCGCCTGGCTCGACCAGGTCTCGGGCTTCGTATGGGGGCCGTATTGCCTCATCCCGCTGCTGCTGCTGACCGGCCTGTACCTCACGGTCCTGCTGCGCGGCCTGCAGTTCCGGCAGCTCGGCCCGGCGCTGCACCTGGCGCTGATCGTTCGCACCGAGCCGGGCGCGCGCGGCGACATCTCGCATTTCGCCGCCCTGATGACGGCGATGGCCGCTACGGTCGGCACCGGCAACATCGTCGGCGTCGCCACCGCCATCGCGCTGGGCGGCCCCGGGGCCCTGTTCTGGATGTGGGTCACCGGCCTCGTCGGCATGGCGACCAAGTACTCCGAGGCGCTGCTGTCGGTGAAGTACCGCGTCACCAACGAGCGCGGCGAGCAGGCCGGCGGGCCGATGTATTACCTCGCGCAGGGCATCCGCTGGCGGCCGCTGGGCCGCACGCTCGGCTGGCTGTTCGCCCTGTTCACCGCCTGCGCCGCCTTCGGCATCGGCAACATGGTGCAGTCGAACTCCGTCGCTGATGCCATCGGCGGCGCTTTCGGCGTCCCGCACTGGATCAGCGGCGCGGTCATCGCGCTCGGCGTGGCGGCCGTAACGGTCGGCGGCATCCGCTCCATCGGCGGCTTCACCAGCCTGTTCGTGCCGGCGATGATCGTCGTCTACATGGGGGCGTGCACGATCGTGCTGCTGTTCAACTTCAGCGCCATCCCCGCTGCTTTCGCCCTGGTGTTCACCGACGCGTTCACCGGCAGCTCGGCCGCAGGCGGTTTCCTCGGTGCCACCATCGCCCAGGCTATGCGCTTCGGCGTGGCGCGCGGCATCTTCTCGAACGAGTCCGGCCTCGGCTCGGCCGGCATCGCCGCGGCCGCTGCGCGCACCCAGGAACCGGTGCGCCAGGCGCTCGTGTCCATGACCCAGACGTTCATCGACACGCTGGTGGTCTGCACCTTCACCGGCATCGCCATCATCGCCAGCGGCGTCTGGAGCTCGGGCGTCAACGGCGCGGCCCTGACCCAGCTCGCCTTCGGCTCGGCCATGCCCGGCCCCATCGGGCCGGCGGTGGTGGCTGTCTGCCTGGCGCTGTTCGCCTTCTCCACCATCATCGGCTGGAGTCACTACGGCGCGCGCGGCGCGGAGTATCTGTTCGGCGTGCGCGCGATCCTGCCGTACCGCATCCTGTTCGTGATCGCGGCGTTTGCCGGCTCGGTCTATACCCTCGACTTCGTCTGGCTGTTGTCGGACGTCATGAACGGCCTGATGGCCCTGCCCAACCTCATTGGCCTGCTGCTGCTCTCGGGCGTGGTGGCCGTCGAGACGCGCAGCTATTTCGAGCGCAACGGCCGCTAGAGCATGAAGCCCAGGTCGCGCTGGACGAAATTGTCGAGGTGCGGCGCCACCGCCGCCAGGTCGGCGTCCGGGATGCCGAACCACTTGGCCAGCGTCGCGGCGAACTGGTCCGAGGAGGTGGACGGAATGAAGCGCCCGCCACCGACGTCCTCCGGCCCGCCGATCGCCAGCAACGGGTAGCTGCCGTAGAACTGCCGGCCGGCGACGGCGTCGCCGGTGACGATCTGGATGCCGCCCCAGGCGTGGTCCGTGCCGTCGCCGTTCGAGGTCAGCGTGCGGCCGAAATCGGACTGCGTGAAGGTCGTGACGTGGCCGGCGACGCCGAGCTCCACCGTCGCATCGTAAAAGGCCTTCATCGAGTCGCCGACGTCGCCCAGCAGCCCCGGCTGCAGCTCGTTCTGGTCGTCGTGCGTGTCGAAGCCGCCGGCGGCGACGAAGAAAATCTGCCGCTCCATGCCCAGCTGGTCCCGCACCGCGATGAGTCGCGCCACGGTCTCGAGCTGTTCGCCCAGCTGCGAGGCGGGAAACGCGGTGCCGATGGCCGGCGCGCCGGCGATCGCGGCGGTCACGAGGTCGGCGGTGGACACCGCCCGCTGCTGCACGGCTGCGAAGGCCCGCTCGTAAATCGACCCGTGCTCGGCGCCGATGATGCGCTCGAAAGCCTCCCGCTGGGCGAGGCCGAACCCGCTGTCGCCGAAGCCCTCGAAGGTGATCGGGCCGCCGGGCCCCATGACATAGGCCACGGTGTCGTCGCCCGCCTGGAACAGCGAGGCCCCGAACAGCGAGGCATTGGTCGGCAGCTGCTGGCCGGCGACCTCGGTCCGGATCAGGTCCGCGATCCGGCCGGCCCAGCCGGTCCTGGCCGGCGCGCGGCCCTTCAGGGTGAACCACTGGTCCTGCTGGTCGTTGTGCGAGAACAGCTGTGGCGGCAGCTGGACGCTGCCGGACTCGTACTGGTCCCTGGTCGTCGGCTCGATCAGGGGGCCCACGTTGTTGATGAAGGCGGCCCGGCCGCTGTCGAACAGCGCCTGCAGGCCGCCCATCGAGGGGTGCAAGCCGTAGTCGACGCCGTCACTGGTGAGCGGGGCGATCGGCAGCAGGGCGTCCCGCTCGAGCGCGAGATTCTGGCGCGAGTTGGCGTAGACGTCGTATTCCGCCTGGCTGCGCGGCACCACCATGTTCCAGGAGTCGTTGCCGCCGAAGAGGAATACGCACACCAGCGCGCGGTAATCGCTGAAGGGTCCCGGGGCGGCGACGGTATGCAGCCAGGGATACGCCGTCAGCACTGCGCCGGCGCCGGTGGCCCGGAGGAAATCGCGTCGGTTGATTCGTGCCATGAGGAGGCTCCTGCTCAGCGCTGGTACGCGTATTCGGGGGAAGTGACGGTGAGGTAGACGGCCTCGGCCGCCCGCGCGAGCCCCTCGGAAGCCGGGATTTCCGCAAGCATCCCCGCGATCTCGGCCCGGAGCGGCGCGGACATCTCGCCGCCGAGGAGCTTTCCGTCGACCAGGTCGATCAGCGCCTCCGGATCGTCGGCGACCGCGAGTTCGGCGCCGAGGTCGATGGCGACCTGGTCGTCCCTGAGGTTCGGGTTCTGCTGGTTGTTCACGAAGGTGTAGAGCGCGAACAGGTTGGTCAGCAGCGTGTTCTGGAATTCCGTCGCGATCTGCAGCTCCGGCGCCACCAGCCCGCGGTCCTTGATCTCGCCGGGCGGCGCATAGAAAGGGCTGAAGAAGTTGAACACGGAGGGCGACTGCAGCGGGCCCTGGCCGAAGAGGATGTAGGCGGCGCCGAGCGCATAGCTGCCGTTCGCGGCTGCGCCGTCGTAGGCCCGCCAGAGCTGGGTGAGGCGCAGCAGCGGCTCTTTCAGCTTGCCGTCGGTGTCCATCCTGGTCGCCGGCCGGGCCTCGGGGTCGAGCAGGATGGCCCGGACCACGGCGCCGAGGTCGCCCCGCACGCCCGCGCCGTTGTCGTCGAAGGTCGCGGCGACGCGCTCCAGGTAGCCGGGCGAGGGGTTGCTGGTGACCAGCCGTTCGATCAGGCGCGCGGCGATGAAGGGCCCGACGTTGGGGTGGCCGAAGATGTTGTCGAGCGCCGCCGCCAGGTCCTGCTCGCCGGACTGGCCCGGCGGCAGCGTGGCGCCGCCCAGGAGCCGCTTGGCCCCGGTGTCGTGGAAATCGGGATAGAGCTGCATCGGCTGCACCTGGTTCTGGCGGGTCGGGCGGGCGAGCTCGAAGCTCGGCGCGCCGGCGAAATGCCAGCCGGTGAAGACGTGCGCGAAGCCCTCGATGACCGCCTGGTCGTAGGTCGGGATCGGGTCGCCCCGGGCGTCGGTGCGCACCGTGCCGTCGGGCTCGAGTTCGACCAGGCCGATGGTGAACAGCTGCATCAGCTCGCGCGCATAGTTTTCGTCCGGCCGGATGTTCAGCGCGGGGTCGGGCTTCTGGTTGCCGAGCATGCTGAGGTATACGCCCATGGCCGGGTGCAGCGTCACGTCCTCCATCAGGATGCGGAAGTTGCCGAAGGCGTTCCGGGCCAGCATGTCGTAGTAGTCGGCCAGCGCCCAGGGCGCATTGTTCAGGGCGCCGAGCTGGGACACGACCATGATCTCCGAGAGCGCAAAGGCGACGCGCTGGCGCAACTGGTCCGGCGCGCCGATGGCGTGGCGGAACCAGATGTCGACCCGGTCCTCCTGGAGCTGGAAGGGGAACTGGGCCGGCGGCTGGCTCTCGACGAACGGCAATTGCAACGACGCCGGCAGCGCGAGCTGCTCGTCGATCCAGGCCTCGTAGCCCATGTCCTGCAGCCGCGCCGCCTCGGCCTCGGTGGCGCCGAAGGTGGCCTGGTTCAGGAACTGGAAGGCGTCGGCTCTGGAAATGACCGGTGCCGGCGGGGGCTGGCCGCCGCCGCCGGAGCCGCCGCCTGACCCGGCTCCGGCCGAGCTGCCGCTGTCGCCGCAGGCCGCGAGGACCAGCGCGGTGCCGAGCACGAGCAGGCGGCCCAGGCCGCGCGCGCCGCGTTGGAAGATCGGTGTTGTCAGCATCGTCTCAGCTCCTTCGCGGCCGCTGCGGCCGTCATGCTCAGGGCTCGCGGTGATAGCGGTGGCGCCGGGGGCCGTCGCCGTGCCGCTGCAGCTCGTCGCCTTCGAGCACGCCATTGCCGTCGGCGTCGCGCTCGGCGAAGCGGGCCATGCGGGGGGCGCCGAATTCCTCCAGCGTGATGACGCCGTCGCCGTCGGTATCCAGCATCGCGAAGCGGCGCTCATGCACGGCCTTGAACTCTTCCCGGGTGATGCGGCCGTCGCCGTCGGTATCGACGTGCTGCATCATGCCCTGGCGGCCTTCGCCACGCTGGCCCTGCTTGCCATAGCCCGGTTGCTGGGCGAAGGCGGCGGCCGAGAGACCGGCGACTGCCAGCGTGAGGACCGTGATTGTGATCAGCCTGGTTTTCATGGTGTGCTCCTGTGTATGGGGACTGTCCCCAGCCTGCCGCCGGCTGGTGCAGTGAGCATGGCCGAAACGGGGAGAAATCATGGAGATCGCGCCGGCTCAGTCTTCCAGGCGATAGCCGACGCCGTAGACCGAGTGCAGCAGCTCCCGCTCCGGACTGGCCTCGGCCAGCTTGCGCCGCAGGTTCTTCACGTGGCTGTCCACGGTGCGGTCGGAAACCACCCGGTGGTCGTCGTAGATGCGCTCGAGGAGGGCGGCCCGTGAAAACACCCGCCCGGGGCGCGCGGCCAGGGCTTCCAGCAGGCGGAACTCCACCGGTGTCAGCTCCAGCTTGGTGCCGTCGAGCTCGGCTCGCCAGGCTTCGGGCTCCAGCCTGAGGCCGGCCACGACCGGCGCGGCCGCCTCGGCCGCCATCGCGTGGCGGCGCAACACGGCCTTGACCCTGGCCACCACCTCGCGCGGACTGAACGGCTTGCAGATGTAGTCGTCGGCTCCGAGCTCGAGGCCGAGCAGCCGATCGATCTCCTCGACGCGCGCCGTCACCATGATGATCGGCAGTTGCGTGAAACTCCGCAGCTCGCGGCAGACATCCAGGCCGTCCCGGCCCGGCAGCATCAGGTCGAGCAGCACCAGGGCCGGCGGCTGGTCCCGGACACTCGGCACCACCGCATTGCCGTCGCCCAGCGTCCGGGCAACGAAACCCGCCGCCCTGAGGTAGTCGGCCAGGACCGACGCCAGCTTGGGCTCGTCCTCGACGATGAGAATCTCGGGCGCGCCGCTCACGCGCTGCTCCGCAGCATGGGGAGGCGCACCGTGATGCTGATCCCGCCGAGGTTCGAGGGTGCGGCCGCGATGGTGCCGTCGTGCGCCTCCACGATGTTGCGGCAGATCGCCAGGCCGAGGCCGGTGCCGCCGGCGGCGCGGCTGCGCGAGCTCTCGACGCGGAAGAAACGCTCGAACAGTTGCGGCAGCGCCTCTGCCGGCACGCCCGGCGCCGAGTCGCGGACCTCGAGCACCGCGTGGCCGTGCTCGCGCCGGCACGCCACCTCGATCCGGCCCGGCGCGTCGGTGTAGCGAATAGCGTTGCCCACCAGGTTGGCGACCAGCTGGCCGAGCCGGTCGGGGTCGACGTGGACCGGCAGCGGCGCGCCCTCGACGCCGCCGGTGTCCAGCGCCAGGCCGGCGGCGGCACAGCGCTCTTGCAGGGGCTGCAGCGCCGTCGCCACCAGGCTGCGGAGTTCCAGGTCCTGGCGGCGGTAGTCCAGGGCGCCGAGATCCGACAGCGAGAGCTGGTAGAGATCGTCCACCAGCTTGCCGAGGGCGTGCGTCTCCGCCTGCAGCGACGCCAGCGTTTCCGGGCCGGGCGAGCGGATTCCGTCCTCCACCGCGTCCAGCTCGGCGCGGATCACCGCCAGCGGGGTCCGCAGTTCGTGCGCCACGTCGGCCATCATCCCGCGCCGCATCTCCTCGTTGCGCTGGAGCGTGCGGGCCAGCAGGTTGAAGTCGTCTGCCAGCCGGCCGAACTCGTCGGCGCTGCGGACGTCGACCCGCGTATCCAGCGCGCCGGCGGCCAGCCGGTGGGTGGCCGCGCCGATCGTGCGCGCCGGGGCGAGGAAGGCGCGCGAGAGCAGGCCGGCCGCGAGCGCGGCCAGCAGCACGGCCGCGAGGCTGGCGACTGCGAGATTGCGCAGCTGGGCCTGCTGGAAGCGCAGGTCCACCGCCTCGGTGGGCCGGCGCAATGGCGCGCGGACCAGCCAGCCGACCGTCTCGCCGCCGACTACCACCGGATGCCTCAGCGTTTCTTCGCCCGGTGGCGCCGGGCGTCCCACCACCAGCGTGCCGGCCGCGTCATACAGCGCCGCGCGCGGCAGTGCGCGCCGATGCCGCAGCCCCGCGTCGGCCGGCTCGATGCCGCGCAGCCGGGCGCGCCC
>NZ_JAALFH010000020.1 GCF_011058255.1 Thioalkalivibrio sp. XN8
GAGCCGAAGCCTGAGCCGAAGCCTGAGCCGAAGCCTGAGCCGAAGCCTGAGCCGAAGCCTGAGCCGAAGCCTGAGCCGAAGCCTGAGCCGAGGCCTGAGCCGAAGCCCGAGCCGAAGCCTGAGCCGAAGCCCGAGCCGAAGCCTGAGCCGAAGCCTGAGCCGAAGCCTGAGCCGAAGCCTGAGCCGAAGCCTGAGCCGAAGCCTGAGCCGAAGCCTGAGCCGAAGCC
>NZ_JAALFH010000021.1 GCF_011058255.1 Thioalkalivibrio sp. XN8
CGGCCGGCTCGACCACCGGTCGCGACGGCCCGCGCGACGCCACGGAGACCGGCAGCGGCGA
The DNA here is from genome assembly GCF_011058255.1 of Thioalkalivibrio sp. XN8. Classification (GTDB taxonomy): domain Bacteria; phylum Pseudomonadota; class Gammaproteobacteria; order Steroidobacterales; family XN24; genus XN24. The sequence goes on from NZ_JAALFH010000021.1 coordinate 62, forward strand.
GGCCGCGGCCGCAGGCGGCCTGCCGGGGGCGAATCGCGACTATGCCGCCACGGTGCTGGCCTGGCTCGAGCGCCACAAGCATTACCCGCGCCGGGCGCGCCTGCGGCGCCAGGAAGGGACGGTGCTGCTGTATTTCGTGGTCGATCGCGCCGGCACGGTGCTCGAGTACCGGCTCGAGCAATCCAGCAGCTACCCGGTGCTGGACCAGGAAGTGCTGGCAATGATCGAGCGCGCCCAGCCCTTGCCGCCCATGCCGGACGAACTCGGCCAGGAGCGGCTCGAGCTGATCGTGCCGGTGGAGTTCTTCCTGCGCTGAAGGCCGGCCGGCGGGTGCGCGCGCATCGTGGCCCGCGATCCGGCGCTGCCGGCTGGTGGGCATGCTCTGGGGCTGAGTCGCCGCTCGCTACTCGTAGTGGGTCCACATCCGCAGCACCTTGACCACGCGCTCCTCGTCGAGAATCTCGTAGACGAGCCGGTGCTGGATGTTGATGCGGCGCGAGTACGCGCCGGCCAGGTCGCCGACGGGTTTCTTCAGGGGCGGCGGGTTCCGCAGCGGGTCTTCCGCCAGCAGCGCCAGTAGTTCTTCAGCCCTGGGCTTCAGGCCGGCGGCTGCCAGTTTCTTTGCATCCTTTAGCGCGTGTCGCGTGTAGACGACGCGCCAGCTCACCAGTCAGGCGCCTCGGCACACTCGTCGATCGGCATCTCCATGCCCTGGCGGATTGATTCGCGCATGCCGGGAACGGACAGCAGGAAGAGCGTTTCCTGGATCGCCTCCCAGTCCTCCTCGGACACCAGCACCGCATTGTTGCGCTTGCCGGAAATTCGTAACGGCTGGTGCGACGCGGCCGTCTCGTCGATCAGCCGGTAGAGATTCGCGCGCGCCTCGCTGGCAGTGATACCGGGCATTTCATCTACCCTCCGGACTGGGACGGAGCCATGGTACGCGATCACGTACGTACGTCAAGTGGTACGGACACGTCCTGTCGCATGGTACGACGAGCCCCGGGGGGCTGCGACGATCGGGATTCTCTGGCGTTATTGCAGAAACGCCTTCACTGCAGCCCGCGCGCCCATGTCCTAGGCTTTGGCCATGCCTGCCTTCCGCACCACGGTCTTCGGCGGCACCGGCTTTCTCGGCAGCCGCATCGCCCGCCACCTCGCCGAGGCCGGCGGGCGCGTGCGCATCGTGGCCCGCGACCCGGCGCTGCCGGACTGGGCCGGCGCCGGGCACGAGCTCGAGCTGGTCGCCGCCGACATCACCGACCCCGGCAGCTTCGCGCCCGCCCTGCGCGGCGCCGACGCGGTGGTGAACGCGGTCAGCCTGTACGTGGAGAAGCGCGGCGGGCCGACCTTCGAGGACGTGCATGTGCGCGGCGCCGCCGACCTGGCGCAGCATGCCGGGACGCACGGCGTGACCCGCCTGCTGCATGTCTCGGGCCTCGGCGTGGAACCGGAATCGCCCTCGGCTTTCGTGCGCGCGCGCTGGCGCGGCGAGGAGATGGTGCGCTCGGCCTTCCCCGCGGCAGGGATGCTGCGCCCCAGCGTGCTGTTCGGCCGCAACGACGCGCTGCTGGAGGGACTGGAGTTCGCCACCCGGATGCCCGTCGTGCCGCTGTTCGGCAGCGGCCGCGTCCGGCTGGCGCCGGTGCTGGCCGACGACCTGGCCGAGGCGGTCAAGCGCCTGCTGGCCGACGAGGACCCGCCCGCGCCGGTCCATGAGTTCGGCGGCGGCGAGACCCTGAGCTATCGCGAGCTGGTCGAAGGCGTGCTCGCGGCGCATGGCCGGCGCCGGCTGCTGATGCCGCTGCCGATGTTCGCCTGGCGCATCCTCGCCACCCTGATGGGCGTGCTGCCCAACCCGCCGCTGACCTACGACCAGGTGGTGCTGATGGCCCGCGACAACGTGCCGCGCGGCGACCGGCCCGGCTTCGCCGATCTCGGCATCGAGCCGCGCGGGGCGCTCGAGTGGTTAGACAATCACGCCAGTTCGAGCACCGCGCGGCGGGTTGCCTGAGGCAGGTCGGCCACGACGAAGCGATCGGCCGGGTAAAGATAATCCTCCCCGGACTCGTCCACGATTCGCAGCTGCCCCTTGCTCTCCGCCGTCGAGTCAGGAAGAGCCACGTAGATCTTCAGGCGCTCGAGCGACGCCTCGCAACCCGCGTTGTCGAGGCAGATGAACAGGCGCTTGGATGTGCTTGTCATTTCGTTCTGCTCTCAGAAGAGCCGCTTGATCTTGAATTCTCGCCGGCCGATGCCGGCCGCCTCATACCAGTGGAGTTCAGCAAGCAGAGTTTCACCATCCGGCAGTCGTACTTCAGCATAACCTTTTCGCTTGCGCCACCGGCCTTGACCATAGCGCTTGCGCAGACGAGGCAACTCCCTGATGCCGCGCCCGCGAGCGATCGTCTCGATCCCCAGGATGTCGCTGACGATATCGAAATCCATCCCGGGAAGTGTTCATCTCGGCTCGCAAGGCCGACACCCGGAATAAATACAGATCCCCGCGAGAAAGCCCCCGGATGCCTAGGTGCCGCCCTCCTCCGACGGCGCCAGGTCGAGATCGATAGAGCGCGCGGCCTGCTGCGCGAGTCCCATGCCGGCCTGGCGCATGGTGAGGTAGGTCTGGGTCGCGCCGGCGCTCTTGAGGCGCTCGAGGTGCTCTTCGAACAGGGCATGCGAGACGATCGGGCCCTCGAAGCCCTTGCGGCGCAGCGCGCGGGCGGCGAATTCCTTGGCCTCGACGCTGTCCATGGCGAGGATCACGGCTTCGAGGTGGGAGACGTCGAGCCCGCGCCAGAAGCCCGTGTCCTCGACGTCGGCGAACAGCACGTTGCGGCCGGCCTCCCGGTGACTGTCGATCTTGTAGGGGTCGGCGTCGATGGCGACGATGCGGTCGCACGACGGGCGCAGGTGCTCGTAGGCGGCCGTCCCGGTGCGACCCATGCCGAGGATCAGGATGCGGGCGTTGCCGAGGTCGGTCGGCAGCTCGTCGACGTGCACCTTCGAGGGCTCGAAACGTTCCAGGCGGCGCTCGAGGCGGTCGAACAGCGCCGGGGCGAAGCGGTTGATCGGGGCGGCGACGATGAAGGACAGGCTCACGGCCATGGCCAGCGGGACCAGCCACTCGGGCAGCACCGCCGCGGCCACGATCAGGCCGAATTCGCTGTAGGCGGTGAGGCTGGCCGCGGCCATGAAGGCGGTGCGCGCGCGCAGCCGGAACATCAGGAGGATGAAGAAGAACAGGAGGCCCTTGAGCGGCAGGACCAGCCCGACGGCGAGAGCGAAGGCGAGCTCGCCCCAGCCCGGCAGGCCCGACATGCCGATCTGCAGGAAGAAGCCGACCAGGAACACTTCCTTCAGCGCCCAGATCGCCTCGGCCAGTTCCTTGGACCGCTGGTGGGTGGACAACAGCAGGCCCATCACCAGCGCGCCGATCTCGGAGCTCAGGCCCACGCTCTCGAAGCCCATGCCGCCCAGCACCAGCGCGAACAGCATGCCCATCAGCACCAGCAGCTCGTCGTGGCCGGTGAAGTCCAGCAGCCAGTGCAGCGCGGGGCGCAGGAACGGCAGCGCCAGCAGGCCCAGCGCCCACGGCGTCGGCGCCTGGCCGCCCCAGATGGCGAGCACCACCAGCGCGATGATGTCCTGCACGATCAGGATGCCGATTGCGGTGCGGCCGTAGAAGGCGCCGATGTCGCGCTTGGCCTCGAGGATCTTGGCCGAGAACACGGTGGAGGAGAACGACAGCGCGATGCCCAGCAGCAGGGCGGTGTTCCAGTCGACCTGGAGGAACAGGGCCAGGCCGAGGGTGAACACGGTCGTGCTGATGCCGAAGTGGATCAGCGCCCCGCCGAGCACCTGCGGCTGGGTGATCTGCCCGAGCCGCAGCTTCAGCCCGACGGCGAACAGCAGCATCAGCACGCCCAGGTGCGCGACGTACTTCAGGATGTCGCCGCTTTCCTCGGGCAGGCCGAGCGCGGGGCCGAAGAAGTTGATGGCGAAGCCGGCGGCGAGGAAGCCGACCAGCGGCGGCAGCCCTACCTGCTTGACGGCCAGCCCGAAGAAAAAGGCGAAAGTGACGCAGATGACTTCGAACATGGCTCCGGTGCTTCCTGCTCCCTGGCTGTCATTCTATAACTGTGCGTAGGCCGCCCGCACCGCGTCCGTGCCGAACTCGCGCTCGAGCCGCCGCACCGTGAAGTGCCCGCGCGCCATGCGCTGGTAGTGGGCGATGAACAGCGCGTTGATGGTGGCGCCGCCGAACGCGCCGAGCAGCGGCACGGCCTGGGCCACGAGTTTCTTCGAGGCCACCACCGAGAACCGCGCCGCCACCAGCGAGATCAGCCGCGCGATCACCGGGGCGCCCTTGGCGGTGACCTGGCGCGCCGCCAGATGCTTCGCCGCGTCGCTCACCGCCTTCGCCAGCCCGGCCCGCACCGCGAAATACCCCGTCTCGGCCGCGTCGTCGCCCGTGCCCCGGCCGCCCAGCGCCAGCACCTGGATGCACTCCATCTTGGTCTCCGGATCGCGCAGGTTCTCGCCCTCGCTGCGGGCGATGTCGGCGATCGAGCGCAACATGATGGTGGTGGCCAGCGGCAGCTCCAGGAACAGCGCGGGCAGGCCGAAGGCGCCGCCGACCGCGCCCGAGAGCATCGCCGCCGCCTTGTGGCCGCGGTTCGAGGGCTTGCCGCGCGGCCGGTCGCCGAGAGTGTAGAGCGCAGTGCCGAAGGCCTTCTCGATGCCCTTGCGCGCCAGGTAGCCGACGAAACGGGCCAGCGGCCCGGGCAGGGCCCGCAGGCCCTTTTCCACCGGCGCGCCGATGACGCCGCTGACCCGCACCACCAGGCCGGGCTTCTCCAGCAGTTTCTTCGCCCGGCGCAGCTCGGCGAGGTCCTGGGACGCGAGAGTCATGGTGTTGTGCGCGTCCTCCAGCTTGGCCCCTCATCAGAACCGGCGCGCGAACTTCAGCTGCACGCCGTGCTGCTCGGTGTCGCCCGACAGTTGACCAGCGTACTCGAACTTCAGGCCGAAATCGCGCCCGCGCACCAGGTCCACGCCGAGGGCGACGTCGAGATAGGTCTCGTCGAGCTCGCCCGTGGTGCGGAACGGCGCCACGCCGGCCGGTGCGCCCTCGAGGGTGGCCGTGATCTCCGGCGTGCCGGACAGGTAATGGATCGCGCCGAGGCGGCCGTAGAGCCGGGTGAACCCGGCCTCGTCCGCCTGCACCTCGACGCCCAGCTCTACCGCCGGGTTGACGCTGGTGTAGGTTTCGCTGCGCGAGGCCACGACCAGGTTCGCGCCGCCGGCGCCGCGCTCGCGGAAGCCGTGGAAGTCGGCCCAGGTCACGTTGGCGTCGAGCATCGGCTTGAAGTACCAGGCGTCGCGCTCGACCGTGTAGGCCAGGCGGCTGCGCAGCGCCACGAACCGCATGTCCTGCCGGCTCGTCGCCACCACGCCGGGGTCCGGCTGCTCGACGAAGCGCTCGGCATCGTACTGGCCGAAGCCGACCGTCAGGCCGGCCGCGCCCAGCCAGTTGCCGGCCAGCTGCTTGGCCATCAGCCCGCCCTGGAAGCGGTCGAGGTCGGTGCGGGCCAGGCCGTCGCTCTTCAGCCGGCCGGTCTCGTAGGACAGCGCCGCGCCGACGAACAGGTTCTCGCTGACCTCTTCCTGGGCGCCGCCGGCCACGTTGATCACGTCCTCCTCGAAGCCCGGGACGTCGCCGACCCGGTCCTGGGTGAGCCGGCGTCCCGCCAGCCGCAGCCAGCTGCAGTCGGTCTCGCCGCTGAAGCGGTACAGCCCGCCGTGCTGCCGGCAGCTCAACAGCCCGTCGGCGAACTGCTGGTTCGCCGCCAGCGTGGCGTTGCCCGGGCCGAAGTGCGGCGCCGGGCTCAGCCGCTCGTAGAACTCGCCCACCGCCTCGCCGTCGGGCAGCGTGAACAGCTGCGCCGCCAGCGGGGCGAAGGATGCGGAGCCGCCCGCGGCCTGCAGGCGGTTGACGTAGTCGCCCAGCGCGCCCTGGTTCTCGCTGAGCCCTTCCGGCGCGCTGAAGTCCACCAGGTAGTGGAGCACCAGCCCCTCGTCCGCATCGAACTCGAGCTCGTAGCTGACCACGGCGGACGCGGCGGTCTGCAGCGCCAGTCCCTGGTCGACCAGGCCGCCACCCGCGGTGAGCAGCACCAGCGAGTGGCTGCCCGGCATCACGTAGCCGATGTCGAGCATCCGCACCCCGAGCAGCCCGTCGAGGCCGGCGTCGCCGCTGACGCCGAGGTAGTCGGCCGTCATGTTCCGCGTGTCCAGGTCGATGGACAGCGCGCCCGCGCCCGTCTGCAGCAGGTTGCCGCCGATGGCCGTGCTCGCCACCACGCCGTCGCCGCCCGGCGACAGCCGCCCGGCATTGGTCAGCGTGTTGCCGGCGCCGAGCTCGATGCCCGCGCCCGTGTGGAGCACGCCGCCGGTGTGGTTGACCAGGCTGTTGCTGCCCGCGCCGAGATCGACGGCGCCGTAGAGCGCGCCGTGGTTGTCCAGCGCCTCGTTGCCCGCCCCCGCGATCACCGCGAGATCGCTCAGCGCGCCGACCGTGCCGTAGTTGGCGATGGCGTTGTCGATGCCGTCCAGCACCCGCACGCCGGCGCCGTTGCCGCTGCCGCCGAGGACGGAGCCGCCGGCCTCGACCCGCACGCTGACGTTGCCATGGTTGCCTTCCGCGCCCGCGCCCCCGCCGACACTCTGGGCCAGGATGCCGCTGGCGTCGGCGCCGGAGGCCTGGATGCGGCCGTCCACCGTGACCGTCACCTGGCCGGCCGCGGCGCCCGTCTCGACGCTGCCGCCCGCGCTCTGGGCGAAGATGCCGTGGGCTGCGTCGCCGCTGGTGACGATGTCGCCCGCGTGGCTGACGCTGACTTCGCCGCCCGCGCCGGATCCGCCGACGCTGCCCGCAAAGGCCACGCCGCCGACGTTGCCGATCACGCCGCCGCCCCCGCCCACGCTCTGGGCAAAGATGCCGACCGAGGCCTCGCCGCTGGTAACGATGGCGCCGCTGCTCTCGACGTTGACGAAGCCGCCGGCGCCGTCGCCGCCGCCTTCGCGCTGGTACTCGAAGCCGAGGCCGATCTGCAGCGGGTCGGCAAGGCCGCCCTCGACGCTGCCGGCCTGGCCGCCGCCGCCGCCCACGCTCTGGGCGTAGATGCCGCTGGCCGCCTGCCCCGCGGTGTAGATGTTGCCCGAGTGCAGCACGTCCACCCGGCCGCCGTCGCCGGCCGCGCCGTCGGCGCCGCCGAGCAACAGGTCGCCGATGACGCCGATGCCGACCCAGGCTTCCTCGGCCGCGCCGTTCTCGTCCTCCTCGCCGCGCGCCCGCGCGTACAGCTGCGCCTCGCCGCCGCCGCCGCCCACGCTCTGGGCGTAGATGGCGTGCGAGGACAGGCCGCGGGTGGTGATATCGCCGAGATTGTCGATGAAGACCGCGTCAGCATCGCCGCTCACGCCGTCGCCGCCGCCGACCGTCAGCGAGCCGCTCTTCGGCAGCAGCGCCGTCGGGTTCTCGATGATGCCCTTGATGGCGAAGGCGGTCTGGATCGGGCTGAGCGCCTCCAGCGCGTCGTCCACCCAGTTGATGCCGGTGCCCAGCACGCCCTGCGCGCCGCTGCCGCCGCCGCCGCCGATGCTCTGGGCGAAGATGCCGCGCGACAGCGCGCCCTCGGTGTAGATCGTGCCGCGGTTGGTCAAGGTGACGCTGCCGGCGTCGTTGCCGCCGCCGCCGGAGCCGCCGACCGCCACGTCGAGGCCCCAGTTGTCGCCCTGCATGTCGGCCCAGGGCATCAAGTCCCCGGTCGAGAGGCTGAGCGCCGCGGCGCGACCGCCGCCGCCGCCGCCGCCACCCACGCTCTGGGCGAAGATGCCGTGGGACTGGGCGCCGAAGGTGCCGAGGTCCGCGGCGTTGTCGATCACGACGTTGCCGGCGGTGTTGCCGTCGCCGCCGCTGCCGCCGACCGAGAGGCTGACGTTCAGGCTGTTGCCTTCGGGCTGCTCCTCGCCGTCGCCGTTGCCGTCCTCGCCCGGCTTCGGCCGGTCGACGTCGATGTTGATGGCCGTGCTCGAGCCGCCCGTGCCGCCGCCGCCGCCGATGCTCTGGGCGTAGATGCCGTGGGCGTCGTCGCCGCGGGTGGTGATCAGCCCGTCGACCGGCTGCCCGGCGCTGCCGACGAAGACGTCGCCGCCGATACCGCCGTCGCCGCCCGAGCCGCCGACCGCCACGCTGGCGTTGACGTTCCAGCCCTGCTCGCCGGTGACGCCGAAGCCGACGCTGACGGCCGAGCCGCCGCTGCCGCCGCCGCCGCCCACGCTCTGGGCGAAGAGCCCGTGCGCATCCTGGCCCGCCGTGTGGATCTCGCCCCCGCTGTCCACCCGGACGGTGCTGCCGTCGCCGCCGCTACCGCCGCTGCCGCCTACCGTCACCGCGATGCTCTTGGCTTCCTTGCCGCCGAAGGAACCCGACAGCGCGAAGCCGCCGTTGCCGCCGCCGCCCCCGATGCTCTGGGCGATGATGCCGCCGGCGTCCTCGCCGGCCGTCCGGACGTTGCCGGTGTTGACCACGCTGACCGCGCCGCCATCGCCGCCGTCGCCGCCGCTGCCGCCGAGGCTGAGGCTGCCGCCCGCGCTCTTGGCGGCCGTGCCGGCGACGCTGAAGCCGCCGCTGCCGCCGCCGCCGCCCACGCTCTGGGCATACAGGCCGACGGCGCCTTCGCCCTCGGTCAGGACCAAGCCGCTGCTGGTGACGTCCACGCGCTCGGCCGTGCCGCCGCCGCCGCCGCTGCCGCCGAGGCTGAGGCTGCCGGCGCCCGTGCCGGCGAAGGCCGTGGCGATGCTGAAACCGCCCTTGCCGCCGCCGCCGCCCACGCTCTGCGCGAACAGGCCGTGGGACTCCAGCCCGAGCGTGTGGATGTCGCTGCTGCTGTTCACCCACACCTGGCCCGAGTCGCCCCCGTCGCCGCCGCTGCCGCCGAGGCTCACGGCCCCGCCGCCGGTGCCGCCCAGCGCGCCGGCGATGCTGAAGCCGCCGCTCCCGCCGCCGCCGCCCACGCTCTGGGCGAACAGGCCGATGGCCTCGTCGCCCGCCGTGGCGAGGAAGCCGTGGCTCTCGACGTCGACCCGCTGGCTGTAGCCGCCGCCCCCGGCGCTGCCGCCGAGGCTGAGGCTGCCGGCGCCCGTGCCGGCGCCGACGCCCGCGAGGCTGAAGCCGCCGCTGCCGCCGCCGCCGCCCACGCTCTGGGCAAAGAGGGCGTGGGCTTCCGTGCCCAGGGTGTAGATGTCGCTGTGGGAAACGACTCCGACCTCGTGTCCGTACCCGCCGGCATCGCCGGCGCCGCCCATACTGAAAGTGCCCGCGCCCGTGCCGGCGCCGGAGCCGGCCAGGCTGAAGCCGCCGCTGCCGCCGCCGCCGCCGACGCTCTGCGCCAGCAGGCCGACCGCGCCCTGGCCCGCCGTGGACAGCAGGCCGTGGCTCTCGACGTCCACGCGCTGCGCGTTCCCGCC
>NZ_JAALFH010000022.1 GCF_011058255.1 Thioalkalivibrio sp. XN8
CACCCCGCGGATGCTGCGGGCCGCCGCCAGGGCGCCGGCACGATCGTGCCAGTGCTGGGCCAGGGTGCGCAGCGGGTTGAAGAACTCCGGCGCCAGCAGCAGGACGAACAGGCCGGTGAACAGCGTCAGCGACTCGGCCGGGCCCAGCTCGATGAAGCCGAGCAGGCCGAAGCCGATGTAGACCGCGAGCACCGCAATCGCCACCGAGCTGAAGAACTCGAGCACGGCGGAAGACAGGAAAGCGACCCGCAGCACCTGCATGGTCCGGCTGCGGAAGTCCTCGGAGAAGTCGGCGATCCGCTGCGCCTCCCGCTGTTCGGCGCCGAAGCGGCGCAGGACGTCGAGGCCCTGCAGGCGGTCGAAGAAAATACCCCCCAGCCGCGCCAGCGCGGCCTGTTGCTGGTGGCTGACCTGCTCGGCGCCCCAGCCGACGAGGATCATGAAGCCCGGGATCAGCGGCGCGCTCAGCAGCAACAGCAGCCCGGCCAGCCAGTCGGCCAGGGCGACGGCGATCACGATGGCGACCGGCACCACCCGGACCGTGACCATCTGCGGCAGGAAGCGCGCGTAGTAGGGATCGAGCAGCTCCACCTGCTCGATCAGCACGGTGCCGAGCGCCCCCGTGCCCTGGCGGCCCTTGAGCAGCGGCCCGGCGTCGACCATCCGGCTGAAGAGCTCGCCGCGCAGGGCCTGGCGCACCGCGCCCGAAGCCCGGGCAGCGAGGATGCCGCGCACCCCGCCGATGGCGGCCCGGAGGACGAAGACGAGAAGCAGCAGGGCGAGGGCCGGAGCGAGCTCGCCCAGCCCTGCGCCGGCGACGATCGCCTTAGCCAGGATCCAGGCCAGCAGGCCGGCCTGCGCCAGCACGCAGGCGGCTTCGACGACCGCGAGCGCAAAGGCGGCGGGCGCCAGCCAGGCCGGCGCCCGCGCTTGCAGCCAGTCACCCGGGCCCGCGGCGGGTCCGGGTGCCGGCTCAGTGGCCAGCGTAACCGGCCCCCGCGGTGACCTTGCCGCGGAACACCCAGTAGGTCCAGGCGGTGTAGCCCAGCACGATCGGGATCAGGAACATGAAGCCGATCAGCAGGAACAGCTGGCTGCCCGGATCCGAGGCGGCATCCCAGAAGGTGTAGTTCGGCGGCACCGCGAGCGGCCACATGGAGATCAGGATCCCGAGGTAGAACATCGAGAACAGGATCATGGAGCCGATGAACGGCGCGATATCAGACCGCTGCTTCAGCTTGTAGAACACCCAGGCCGCGAAGATCAAGGTGGTCGCCGGGAACAGCCACAGCCAGTTGACGTGGTCGAACCAGCGCGCCATCACCCGCTCGTTGGTCAGCGGCGTCCAGGCGCTCACCAGGACGAAGAACAGCAGCACGACGCCGAGCAGTTTCGGCGCCAGCTTGAAGGCCCAGTCCTGGGTCTTGCCCTCGGTCTTCATGATGGTCCAGGTCACGCCGAGCAGGGCGTAACCCGCGACCACGCCAAGGCCGGTCATCAACGTGAAGGGCGTCAGCCAGTCGAAGGCGCCGCCGACGTAACGGCCGTCCACCACGTTGAAGCCCTGCACGTAGCTGCCGATCACCGCGCCCTGGGCGAACGACGCCACTGTCGAGCCGCCGAAGAAGGCCACGTTCCACCACTTCTTCCCGGTGGTCGCCTTGAAGCGGAACTCGAAGGCTACGCCGCGGAAGATCAGGCCCGCCAGCAACAGGAACACGCCGATGTAGAGGGCCGGCAGGAAGACCGCGTAGATCATCGGGAAGGCCGCCAGCAGGCCGGCGCCGCCGAGGATCAGCCAGGTCTCGTTGCCGTCCCACACCGGGGCGACGGAGTTCATCATCAGGTCGCGCGACTCCTCGTCCGGGGCGAAGGGGAAGAGAATGCCCACGCCGAGGTCGAAACCGTCCATCAGCACGTACATGAACACGCCGAAACCGATCAGCAATACCCAGATCAGGGTCAGGTCGATGAGTTCCATGGCTCAGCTCCTCCCCGCGCCGGCCGGCGCTTCAAACTCGCCCCCGACCGCGGACCACGGCCGCTTCGGCGTGCCGGTGATCTGCGCATGGGCATGCTCCACCTCGTCGGGGCCGGCCACGATGACCTTGCGCAGGTAGTGCAGGCCGGCGGCGAACACCACGGCGTAGACCGCGATGTAGCCGAGCAGCGTCACCAGCGCCATCCAGCCCGTCAGCGACGGCGTGAGGCCCTCGCCCACGGTCATCATCCCCTGGATGATCCACGGCTGGCGTCCAACCTCGGTGACGAACCAGCCGGCCACCACGGCGACGAAGGGCAGCGGGATCATCAGGCTGAAGATCCGCAGCAGGCCCGACGACTGGTACAGCGTGCCGCGCCACAGCTTGAAGGCGGCGGTGAGCGACACCAGGATCATCAGCGTGCCGATGGCCACCATGAGGCGGAAGCTCCAGAAGGTCACGCCCACCGGCGGCCGCTCCTCGGGCGGCACCGACTTCAGCCCCGGCACCACGCCGTCGGCGCTGTGCTTGAGGATCAGGCTGGCGCCGTTGGGGATGCCGAGCTCCAGATGGTTGGTCTCGTTGGCCATGTCGGGAATCGCGAACAGGAGCAGCGGGACGTTGGGCCCGGTCTCCCAGTTGCCTTCCATCGCCGCGACCTTGACCGGCTGCTCCTCGAGGGTGTTCAGGCCGTGCATGTCGCCCGACAGCAGCTGCAGCGGCGTGGCGATCGCCAGCATGATGACGCACATCTTCAGCGCCTTCTCCGCGATGTCGCCGTGCCGCCCGCGCAGCAGGTACCACGCGCTCACCCCGGCCACTACGAAGCCGCCGGTGATGAAGGAGGCCAGCGCCACGTGAGCGAAGCGATAGGGGAAGGAGGAATTGAAGATGGCCTGGGTCCAGGAGGTCATCTGGATCATGCCGTCCACCATCTCCACGCCCGCCGGCGTCTGCATCCAGCTGTTGGCCGACAGGATCCAGAACGAGGAGACGAAGGTCCCGAGCGCGACCATGCACGCGGCGAACAGGTGCAGCCCGCGCGGCACTTTCTCGCGGCCGAACAGCAGCACGCCGAGGAAGGTGGCCTCGAGGAAGAAGGCCGTCACCACTTCGTAGGCCAGGATGGGCCCGAGGAAGTTCGACGCCGAATAGGAGAAATTGCTCCAGTTGGTGCCGAATTGGAAGGCCATCACGATGCCCGAAACCACGCCCATGCCGAAGACGATGGCGAAGATCTTGGTCCAGAACTTCGACAGCTTCAGCCAGGAGGGGTCGTCGGTCTTGTAGTAGATCGCTTCCAGCAGGGCGATGTAGCTCGCCAGCCCGATGGTGAACACCGGGAAGATCGCGTGGAAGGAGACGACGAACGCGAATTGCACGCGCGAAATGAACAGCGGATCGAGTTCCATGAGCGCTCACCCGAGATTTAGAACCAGTCCATGATACGCAAAACGTGCCGGCATTCCTGTTTCGGTTTTTACGATAGCCAGGACGTGGATTGCCGCGTCGCGGCATCGTCGCCCGGAAGGCTCTCAATTGACCTTGCCGGGTGCGCTTGCTATAAAACTCGCCCTCTTACGGCGCACTCGCGCAAGGCCCGCCGGCGCGGCGGGCAAGCCAGATTGGGGCCGGGGACACAACTCACCTACAGAACACGAAGGTACGCTGATGAACAAGGGCGAATTGATCGATGCCGTGGCTGCGGCCGCCGACCTGACCAAGAGCGACGCCACCAAGGCGGTGGAAGCGTTCGTTGATTCCGTGACCCGCGCGCTGAAAAAGGGCGAACAGGTTTCCATTGTCGGCTTCGGCAGCTTCTCGGTGAAGTCGCGCGCCGCCCGCCAGGGCCGCAACCCGAAGACCGGCGAGGCCATCACCATTGCCGCCAGCAAGGTGCCGGGTTTCAAGGCTGGCAAAGCGCTCAAGGACGCAGTAAACTAGCGGGCCCTCCCGGGGAGCGCGGGTGCTTAGCTCAGCTGGGAGAGCGTCGCCCTTACAAGGCGAAGGTCGAAGGTTCGATCCCTTCAGCACCCACCAGTTGCAGTTTTGGAGCGGTAGTTCAGTCGGTTAGAATACCGGCCTGTCACGCCGGGGGTCGCGGGTTCGAGTCCCGTCCGCTCCGCCATCACCGAAAGGGCGCCCGCGTGGCGCCCTTTCATTTTCCGCTCCCGGCGAGGGCCGGGGACGCGAGCTGAGCCGAGGCTTTCATGCTGCAGAAAATCCGAGAGAAGATCACGGGCTGGGTCGCCTGGACCATCGTCATCACCATCGGCGTCGTGTTCGCCGTCTGGGGCATCGACCTGAGTTTCACGCCGCGGCCCAAGGCGGCCGAGGTCAACGGCGCGGAAGTCCCGGTGGAGCCGGTGCGGCGCGCCTACCAGGACCAGCTGGCGCGCTTCCAGCAGGCGTTCACGGGCGACGTGCCGCCGGAGATCGCGGCCGAGATCCGCCGTGGCGTGATCGAGCAGTTCGTCAGCCGCGAGCTGCTGCAGCAGCGCGTGGCCGGCCAGGGGTACCGCGTCAGCGACGCCGAGGTGGCCGCCCAGCTCAGGTCCTACGAGGCATTCCAGATCGGCGGCGAATTCAGCATGGAGGCCTACCGGGCCACGCTGCAGGGCGCCGGCTACACGCCCGCGATGTTCGAGGCCGAGCAGCGGCGCCTGCTCGAGATCCAGCAGTTGCAGGACGCCATCGTGCTGTCCTCCTTCGTGACGCCGGCGGAAGTCGAGCGCCGCGTGGCGCTGGAGCGCGAGCTGCGCGAAGTGGAGTGGGTCTCCTGGCCGCTGGAGCGCTTCCTGGCCGAGGTCGAGGTGACCGAGGCCGAGGTCGAGGCGCGTTACCGCGACAATCCCGGGCGCTGGATGACGCCGGAGTCGGTGGATCTCGCCTACGTCACGATCCGGCTCGAGGACCTCGCCGGCGAGCTCGAGGTATCGGAAGACGACCTGCGCGCCTACTACGAGTCCGAGGTCAGCCGCGAGCCGGAGCGTTTCCTCGGCCTGGAGCGCCGCAAGGCGGCGCATATCCTGCTCACCGGCGAGAACGCCGAGGAGCGGATCGCGTCGCTGCGCGCGCGCATCGAGGCCGGGGCGGACTTCGCCGAGGTGGCGGCCGAGGCCTCGGAGGACCCCGGCTCGGCCGCACGCGGCGGCGACCTGGGCTGGGTGGAGCGCGGCATGATGGTGCCCGCCTTCGAGGAAGCGCTGTTCGCCATGGAGGCCGGCACGGTCAGCGAGCCGGTGCGCTCCGAGTTCGGCTGGCACCTGATCCGGCTCGAGGAGGTGGAGCAGAGCGGCGGCGCCGGCTTCGAGGAGGTGCGCGACGAACTGCTGGCCGAATATCGCAGCCGCCAGGCCGAGGACCGTTACTACGACGACGCCGAGGCGCTGGCGCAGCTGGCTTTCGAGAACCCGGACAGCCTGGAGCCGGCGGCCGCGGCGCTAGGCTACGAGATCGAGGTCGTCGAGGGCGTCACCCGCCAGGGTGGCCCCGGGATCGCGGCCAATCCCTCGGTGCTGGCCGCCGCCTGGAGCGAGAGCGTCTTCCAGGAGCGCCAGAACAGCACCGTGATCGAGGTGAACGACGGCGAGGCTGCGGTGGTGCGCGTGGCGGACTACCACCCGCCCGAGCAGCGTCCCCTGCAGGAGGTCGCGGACCAGATTCGCGCCGAGCTGCAGCGGGAGCAGGCGGCGGCCCGGATCGCGGAGCTGGCGGCCGAGGCCGAGACGCGCCTGGCGGCCGGCGAGCCCGTAGCCGAGGTGGCGGCCGACCTGTCGGCCGACCACGTGGCCGGCCTCACGGTGGTGCGCGACGACGTCACGACGCCGCCGGCCGTGGTCAGCGCAGCGTTCTCGGCGCCGCGGCCCACGGGCGAGCCGGTGATCAACCGGGCCCAGGGTCCCAGCGGCGAGTACGTGGTCCGCGTCCTGTCGGCGACCCCCGGCGGGCTCGACCTGCTCGGGCCCGAGCAGCAGCGCGAGCTGCGCGACCGCACGCGGGGCGCGCGCGCCTCGCAGGAGCTGCAGGCCTATCTCGACGACCTGCGCGCGCGGGCCGAAGTGACGGTATTCGAGACCGCGCTGCAGTAGCGTGAGCAAGCTCCCGCTCCACTGGCGCATCCTGATCGCGATCGTCGTCGGCATCGCGGCGGGGTGGCTGGCGGGCGAAGAGGCGGCGCTGTTCGGCGTCACCTTCTACTCCGTGTTCGACTTCGTCGGCACGCTGTTCATCAATGCCCTGAAGATGCTCATCGTGCCGCTGATCGTGTCCTCGATCATCATCGGCGTCGCGGGCATCGGCGGCGGCGGCAACCTCGGCCGGCTCGGCGGCAAGACGCTGCTGTTCTACGCCACCACGTCCACCATGGCGATCCTGATCGGCCTGGTGCTGGTGAACCTGGTCCAGCCCGGCATCGTCAACGGCGAGCCGGCACGGGAGCTGCTGGCGCTCGAGGAAAGCACCCGGGCCGTCGCCGAGAGCGTCGGCGCCTCGGCGGGCTCGGGCGGGGGCGGCCAGCTGGCCCGGCTGTTCATGAGCATGGTGCCGCCCAATATCGTCATGGCGGCCGCCGAGGGCCAGATGCTGGGCCTGATCTTCTTCAGCATCGTGTTCGGCTACTTCATGACCAAGGTCGAGAACGAGCAGAGCGAGGCGATGTACCGCTTCTGGGACGGCCTGTTTGCGGTCATGATGAGAATCACCGCGTGGGTGATGGCCTTCGCCCCGATCGGCGTGTTCGGCCTGGTGGCGCGCACCGTCGCCCAGACCGGCTTCGACGCCGCGCGGCCCCTGGTCGTATTCAGCCTGACGGTGCTGGGCGCGCTGGCGCTGCACGCCCTCATCAGCATCCCGCTGCTGGTGAAGACGGTCGCCAAGGCGAGCCCGATTGCGCTCTACAAGGCCGCCGCGCCCGCGCTGCTGACGGCGTTCTCCACCGCCTCGTCCTCGGCCACGCTGCCGATCACCATGGAAGCCATGGAGAAGCGCGCGGGCGTGTCCAACCGTACCTCGAGCTTCGTGCTGCCGCTGGGCGCCACGGTGAACATGAACGGCACCGCGCTGTACGAGTGCGTGGCGGCGATGTTCATCGCCCAGGCCTACGGGCTGGAGCTGTCCTTCGGCGTGCAGTTCGTCATCGTGGTGACCGCGCTGGTGACGTCCATCGGCGTGGCCGGGATCCCTTCGGCTTCGCTGGTGGCGATCGCCATCATCCTCGCCGCCGTCGGGCTGCCGGTGGAGGCCATCGGCGTGCTGTTCGTTTTCGACCGCATCCTCGACATGGCGCGCACCGCCATCAACATCCTCGGCGACTGCGCCTGCGCCGTGATCGTGGCGAAGCTGGAAGGCGAAGAGGGCGTGCTGGCGCCGGCGGGAGCGCGGGCCTGAGAGGGGCTGAGAGGGGCCGGTCCTGGGGACTGTCCCCGGGACAGTCCCCAGGACCGGCCCCGGTCAGATAGCCAGGGCGTCGGGGTCCACGGCCGCGGCCCGCACCGCCGCGGCGGGTCGGGTCCAGACCAGCGTACGCGGCCGCAGGTCGGCCATGATCGCCGGCCGGTCGCTCGGCTTGAGGCGGCCATGGCGAATCTCCGCCGGCGCGAAGCCCAGCTCCACCATCAGGTCCAGCACGCTGGCGGGATGCACCCCGGCCTCGTCTAGCTGGGCCTGGTTGTACTCGGTCAGGACCGTGCGGCAGCGCGCCAGGGTCCGGCGCGCCCCCTGCAGGGCATGGAACTCGAAGCCTTGCACACCGATCTTCAGGCAGCCGACCCGGCGCCGCGCCAGGCCCTGCCCGCGGCAGTAATCGTCCAGCCGGATCATGCGCACCGGCAGCTGCTGCGCACGACCCGGGCGCAACGGCCGCCGCCGCCGTCCGCCGTAGCGATGCAGCACCACTTCGCCCGCCCGGTGGCCGACCGCGGCATCGACCACGGTCACGCCCTCGGCCCGGTTGCGATTGAGGTTCTCCTGCAACAGCCCGCGCGCCCAGGGATCCGGCTCGAAGGCGTGGATCTCCACCCCGCGCGGCGCGATCTGCGCCAGCAGCAGCGTGTACCAGCCCACGCTGGCGCCAATGTCGAACACCAGGTCACCCGGCTCGAGCGCGAGCCGGCGCACCAGGAAGTCGGCCACCTCCGGCGCATGCATGCCGCGCCGGTACAGCCCCGCCCCCGCCGCATCCCGGGTCGGCACCCGCAGCTCCAGGTCGAAGTCGCGCGCCTGGGCGATGACGGTCGGCCGGCCGAGCAGGTAACGCTGCAGCAAAAAAGACGTGGCGCGCAGCACGGACCGCCTCAGTCCTCGGGCAGCGACATGCCGACATGGCTGTAGCCGCCGTCGACGTAGAGGATCTCGCCCGTGATGCCGGCCGCCAGGTCGGAGCAGAGGAAGGCCGCGGCGTTGCCGACGTCCTCGATGGTGACGTTGCGCTGCAGGGGCGCGATCCGGGCCACCTGGCCGAGCATCTTGCGAAAGCCGCCGATGCCGGCCGCCGCCAGGGTCTTGATCGGGCCGGCGGAGATGCCGTTGACCCGGATCCCCTCGGCGCCGAGATCGGCCGCGAGGAAGCGCACGCTGGCCTCCAGGCTGGCCTTGGCCGGGCCCATGACGTTGTAGTTGGGCACCGCCCGCACCGCGCCGAGGTAGCTCAGCGTCAACAGCGCGCCCTGCCGGCCGCGCATCAGCGGCAGGCTGGCCTGCGCCAGCGCGGCGAAGCTGTAGGCGCTGATGTCGTGGGCGATGCGGAAACCTTCGCGGGTCACCGAGTCGACGAAGCGCCCGGAGAGCTGCTCGCGCGGGGCGAAGCCCACCGAGTGCACCAGGATGTCGAAGCCGTCGGCCCAGTGCTGGCCCAGCGCGGCGAACGCCGCCTCGATCTGGTCGTCCTCCGCCACGTCCATGCCGCAGGTGAAGGCGCCGCCGAGTTCCCCGGCCATGGCCTCGACACGGGGCTTGAGCTTCTCGCCCTGGTAGGTGAGAGCGAGCTCCGCGCCCTCGCGCTTGAAGGCCTGCGCGATGCCCCAGGCGATCGAGCGCTCGCTGGCCAGGCCGACGATCAGGGCCCGCTTGCCGTGCAAGAATCCCATGGTGTCACTCCTCTGTTGTTCTTCTCAGCCACCCGACTGGGCCGTCACGTCCACATGCAGCACCAGCCGCTGGCCGGGCTGCAGGTAACGCTTGCCGTCGAGATCGTTCCAGCGGCGGATGTCCTCCACCGAGACGCGGAAGTTGCTGGCGATGCGGTAGAGCGAGTCGCCGCGCCGCACCGTGTAGTTGACCCGCCGGATCAGCGGGCTGGCCGCGGGCGCCGCGCCGGCCTTTCCCGGCGCCTGCCAGACCACCAGGCTGCGCCCGACCGCGAGCGTGTCGCCGGGCGCCATGCCGTTCCAGGCGGCCAGCTCGCGATGGCTCACGCCGTGGCGCCGCGCGATGGACCACAGCGAGTCGCCCTTGCGCACCGTGTACTCGGCCCGCACCCGGCCGGCCCGTTCGCGGTCCTGGATGCCCGCCAGGCGGTTGTCCGCGCTCAGCGGGTACTCCGCGGCGCTGCGGGTCGAGGTCGGCACCATCAGGTGGGCGCCGGCGCGGATCCGGGTGCTGTCGAGGCCGTTGACCGACTGCAGCACGTCCACGGTGGTGCCGTAACGCCGGGCGATGCCGCCGAGCGTGTCGCCGCTGCGCACCGCGTGCCGCTGCCAGCGCATGCGCTCCTCGGCCGGCAGCCTGGCCACGGCGGCCCGGAACTGCGGCGCCGCGGCGACCGGCACCAGCAGGTGGTGCGGGCCATCGGGATCGGTGGCCCAGCGGTTGAAGCCCGGGTTGAGCTGCTGCAGCTCGGCCAGCGGGATGCCGGCCAGCTCCGCGGCCACGGCGAGATCGATCTGGCCGCCGATCTCGACCACGGCGAAGGCGGGCGCGGGCGAGAGCTCCAGCAGTGTCACGCCGTGTTCGTCGGGGGCCGCCACCACCTTGGCCAGGCCGAGCAGGCGCGGCACGTAGACGCGGGTCTCGCGCGGCAGCTTGAGATGCCAGAAGTCGGTCGGCTGCCCCAGCGACTGGTTGCGGCGGATGGCGCGGGCCACCGTGCCCTGGCCGCAGTTGTAGGCCGCGATGGCCAGCAGCCAGTCGCCGTCGAACCGCTGGTGCAGGTACTCGAGATAGTTCAGGGCCACCTCGGTGGAGGCGAGCACGTCGCGGCGGCCGTCGTACCACCAGTTCTGCTTCAGGCCGAAGTGGCGGCCGGTGCTGGGAATGATCTGCCACAGGCCGGCGGCGCGGCCGTGCGAATAGGCGAAGGGGTCGAACGCGCTCTCGACCACCGGCAGGAAGGCCAGCTCCCCCGGCAGGCCGCGCGCCTCGACCTCGGCGGCAATGTAGGGCAGGAAGGGGCGGGCGCGCTCGAAGACGCGGTTGAGGTAATCGTTGTGGCGGACGTACCAGTCGGCATGCTTCTGCACCTCTGCCCGGCCGACCGGTGGCAGCTCGAAGCGGATGCGCAGCAGGGCGATCAGCTCTGCCGGCGGGGCATCCTCGGCCGCGTCCCCGGCGTCGATTGCCGGATTGGTCGCCTCGGCGCCGGGCTGGTCGGCGGCGCTGAGCGTGGGGCGCGTGACCGCGGGCGGCAGGTTATCGTCCTCCGGCGGCGGCTCCGGCGCGGTCGGCGGCGGCGTCGCGCAGCCGGCGAGCAGCAGGAGCGCGCAGGCGGCGGCGAGTGATGCGGGTCGGGTCACGGGCGAACCTCCGGTCAGAATGCGTCTTTCCAGCGCCGCACGGCGGCGAACACTTCGATCCGCGACGCCAGCGGATGGCCGGCCTGCTGCTCGGCCGCAGCTCGGACCGCGGGCTGGTCGCAGCGCAGGAAGGGGTTGATGCGTTTTTCCAGCGCCAGCGTCGAGGGCAGGCTGGGCGTGTCGTCCTCGCGCAGCGCCGCGACGTGTTCGGCATGCTGCGCGATCTCGGCATTGCCCGGTTCCACGGCGCGCGCGAAGCGCAGGTTGGCGAGGGTGTACTCGTGGCCGCAGTAGACGTGGGTGTCGTCCGGCAGGCGGGCCAGGGTGTCGAGTGAGCCGAGCATTTGTTCCGGCGTGCCCTCGAACATGCGGCCGCAGCCGGCGCTGAACAGCGTGTCGCCGCAGAACACTGCGCCGTGGCCGTAGAAGGCGATGTGGCCGGCGGTGTGGCCGGGAATGTCGATGACGGCGAAGCTGAGCCCGAGGCGCGGCAGGTCCACGTGGTCGCCGCCGTGGACGGGATGCGTGACGCCGGCCACCGGCTCGCCGGCGGGACCCCAGCACGGGATGTCGAGGGCCTGGCGCAGCGCGGGGATGCCGCCGGAGTGGTCGGGGTGATGATGGGTCAGCAGGATCGCCGCCGCTTCCAGGCCGTCGGCTGCCAGCGCTGCGAGCACGGGCCGGGCGTCGCCCGGGTCGACGATGGCCACGCGCCGCGGGTCCGCGCCGTGGATCAGCCAGATGTAGTTGTCGCGGAAGGCCCTGACCGGTGTCACCTTGAGCATCCGCGCATTCTAGGGGGTTTGGGGACAGTCCCCAAACCCGGTCCTTGGGACCGGTCCTGGGGACAGTCCCCAAATCGCCTGCTATCCTTGCCGCCATGCCGATCTACCCGGTCGAACTCGACGACTGGCTGGCCACGCCCGCGGGCCAGCGACTGCGCCAGGCCGAGCAGGCCGTGGCGGCCGAGCCGTTGCGGCGCGTGTTCGGCTGCCAGTTGCTGCAGGTCGGCGCCTGGGGCCCGGCCGACGCTTTCATCGGACTCGCCGGGACCGCGCGGCGGGCCGTGTGCGACGAGCACCAGGCGCCCGGCGTGGGGTTCGTGGCGGAGGACTGGCAGCTGCCGGTCGCCAGCCACTCGGTGGACGCGGTGCTGCTGCCCCACACCCTCGAGCGCTCCAGCGAGCCGCACCAGCTGCTGCGCGAATGCGAGCGCGTGCTCACCGGGGGCGGGCGCCTGATCGTGCTCGGCTTCAACCCCTGGAGCGTGCTGGGCCTGCGCCGGTTGCTCACGCGCGGCGCCTGGCCGCCGGCCGTGGAGCAGCTGTACTCGGAGCGCCGCCTGCGTGACTGGCTGTCGCTGCTGAATTTCGACGTGACCGCGCGCGAGCGCTACTACCCGGCCTTCGCCGAGGCCGAGACCCGCAGCCGGCGCCGGCCGCGGCGGCTGCCCGGCTACTACGGCGGCTACCTGCTGGTCGCCGTGAAGCGCGTGCACGCCGTGACCCCGCTGCGGCGGCTGTGGCGGCGCCCCGAGCGCGCGCCCATCGGCCTGGCCGAGCCGACCACGCGGAGCCGCCTTTGACGCAGGTGGAGGCCTGGACCGACGGCGCCTGTCGCGGCAACCCGGGCCCCGGGGGCTGGGGGGTACTGCTCCGGTCCGGTGAGCGCGAGCGGGAGCTCTGGGGCGGCGAGGCGCACACCACCAACAACCGCATGGAGCTGCTGGCCGCGATCCGGGCGCTGGAGGCGCTCACCCGGCCCTGCACGGTCGATCTCTACACCGACTCGCAGTACGTGCGCGGCGGCATCACCGAGTGGCTGGCCGGCTGGAAGCGCAACGGCTGGCGCACGGCCGGCAAGAAGCCGGTGAAGAACCAGGACCTGTGGCAAGAGCTGGACGCGGCCGCGGCGCGCCACGAGATTCGCTGGCACTGGGTCAAGGGCCACAGCGGCCACCCCGAGAACGACCGGGTCGACGCGCTCGCCAACCTGGGCATCGACGAGATGCTGGCGGCCGGCGCGGAGGCGGGCCCGTGACGCGGCAGATCGTGCTCGACACCGAGACCACCGGCCTGGAGCCGGCCGAGGGCCATCGCATCATCGAGATCGGCTGCCTGGAACTGGTGAACCGGCGGCTCACCGGGCGCAAGTTCCACCAGTACCTCAATCCCGGGCGCGAGATCGACCGCGCCGCCGAGGACGTGCACGGCCTGTCGAACGCTTTCCTGGCCGACAAGCCCCGCTTCGCCGACGTGGCCGGGGAGTTCCTCGAGTTCGTGCAGGGCGCCGAGCTGGTGATCCACAACGCGGCCTTCGACCTCGGCTTCCTCGACGCCGAGCTGGCGCAGCTCGACCCCCCCGGTCCGGCCATGACCCAGGTCTGCGGCGTGCTGGACACCCTGATGCTGGCGCGCCAGCTGCACCCGGGGCAGCGCAACAGCCTGGATGCGCTGTGCAAGCGCTTCGAGGTCGATAACTCCAACCGCGAGCTGCACGGCGCCCTGCTCGACGCGCAGCTGCTGGCCGACGTCTACCTGCTGATGACGGGCGGCCAGGCGGAGCTGGTGCTGGCGGCGGAGGAGGCGACGGCGGCCGGCGGCGGCCGGCGCCGGCCGAAGCAGGTGCGGCGCCAGGGCCTGAAGCTGGTGGTGCAGCGCGCCAGCGCGGCGGAGATGGCGGCGCACGAGGCCGCGCTGGACCGGCTGGACCAGGCGCTCGGGCGGCCCTGCCTGTGGCGCCGCGAGCAGGCGGACCCGGCGGCCGAAAGCTAGTCGCAGCCGTCCAGGCCGGCGATCCAGGCGCTGATCAGCGCCAGCCCGTCCTCGTCCA
This sequence comes from Thioalkalivibrio sp. XN8, assembly GCF_011058255.1. GTDB lineage: Bacteria > Pseudomonadota > Gammaproteobacteria > Steroidobacterales > XN24 > XN24. Next base: position 13,544 of record NZ_JAALFH010000022.1, read on the forward strand.
CCTCCAGGCTGCCGATCGGCGGCATGGCGTGCACGTCGCGGCGTCCCATGCGCAGCCAGAGCAGCGAGCGCCCCGGGTCGCCGGGGCTCAGCAGCCGGGCATCGGCCAGGCCGAGATCGCTGCCGGTCGTGCCCGGCAAGTCGCAGGTCCCGGTCGCCGCCAGCGCCACGTCGTAGCGCAGGTCCATGGCCGAAGGCGTCGGCCCGCCCGGGCGGTGGCAGCCGGCGCAGTTGGTGTGCAGGTAGGCTCGTGCCCGCAACCCCAGCGCCGCGGAGCCGAAGGGATCGGGCAGCGCCGGCAGGTCGGCGGGGTCTGCCGCCAGCGGAGGCGCCAGCAGCCCGATCGCGTCCAGGGTCCGCAGCTGGTTCGCGCTGCGGCCGGTCTGCGGATACTCGAGGTCGCCGTTCAGCTGCGCCACCTCGAGGCCCAGCGACCGGCCGGCAGCCGCCGTGTGGCACTGCATGCACTCCACTTCGCTCGGGAACAGCCAGGGGCTGCCCGAGACATCCGCCAGGGCGCCACCGATAACCCGCGTGGCATCGGTCTGCGCCTCGTTCCAGGCGTAGGTGTAACCCGCCCAGATGCCGTCCGGGTGGCGCATGAACAACCGTGTTTCGACCAGGCGTCCGTCGCGCCGGAAGCTCTTCATCAGCACCGCCCCGGGCGGGAAGCCGAAGTCGCCGTCGGCCTCCAGGGCGATGGTCCCGGTATCCGGCAGCGCCAGCCAGCGGTCCTTGGCGGCGCCGTCGGACCAGAAGGGCGCATTGGGCCGGTAGGGGATCAGGCCGGCGGCGGGCCGGGTCGGATCGGCGGGATCCACGCAGCCGGTCTCGGACAGGCTGGCCGGGATCGTGTCGGCGGGACCGGTGCCGGCCGGCTGCAGTTCGTACAGCCCGCCGCCGTAGTCCACGATGAACAAGGACCCGTCCTCGGCCTCGCCGAAGGACGAGATCGAGCGGCCCGTCTCCGCCAGCAGCGTCTTGGCATAGTCGCCGCCCGCGTCGGAGTCGAGCACCCAGAGGCGCCCGGTGACGAAATCGCCGAACAGGTAGCGGCCCTGGAACTCGGGCAGTTCGACGCCCCGGTAGACGTAGCCGCCCGTGACCGAGCGCCCCTCGCTGTGCGGGTAGTCCAGCACCGGGTCCGTGAGGCCGGCCGACGGGCAGCCCGTCGAGGGGTTGTAACAGGCGAAGCCCTCGCGGAAGCGCCAGCCGTAATTGCCGCCCCGCTCGATGAGATTGATTTCCTCGAACGCGCCCTGGCCCACGTCGCCGGCCCACAGGTTCCCCGTGGCGCGGTCGAAGCTGAAGCGCCACGGGTTGCGCAGTCCCCAGGCGAACAGCTCCGGGCAATCGGCCGCGCCCTCGCCCGTGTCGCAGCGCGGGTTGCCCGCGAAGGGATTGTCCGGCGGGATGGTGTAGTCGCCCGTCCCGGCGACCGCGATGCGCAGGAACGTGCCGAGCAGGTTGGTGGTGGTCTGGGCGTTGTTCAGGGGGTCGCCGCCGGAGCCGCCGTCGCCGATGGCGATGTACAGGTAGCCGTCGGGGCCGAACATCATGCCGCCGCCGTTGTGGTTGTTGAACGGCTGGTCGATGGTCAGCAGCACTTCCTCGGAGGCCGGATCCAAGGTCAGCCCGCCGTCGGTGCTACGGAACCGGGCGATGACCGACTGCATGCCGCCGCCCGGCGGCGTCCGGGTGTAGGACAGGTAGGCGATGCCGCTGCCGGCATAATCGGGCGCGAAGGCCAGGCCGAGCAGCCCGCCCTCGGAGGTCGCGTTGACCACGCCCGACAGGTCCAGGAACACGCTGCTGCTCGCCACCCCGGGCTGGTTGTCGAAACTGCGCACCCGGCCGGTCTTCTCCAGCACGTACCAGCGCGAGTCGTCGCCCGGCGCCTGCAGCATGAACAGCGGCTGCTGGAAGCTCAGCGCGGGGAACGCACGCTGTACCGTCAGGGCGAGCGCGCCGGCGGGGCGCGGCGGCGCGAGGCAGGTGGCGTTGGCAGGCCGCTCGTCCAGGCCGACCGGGGGATCCGCCGGCGGCGGGTCCGGGTCGGGGTCCGGATCCGG
>NZ_JAALFH010000023.1 GCF_011058255.1 Thioalkalivibrio sp. XN8
GACGGAGAGCTGGGTGGTGCAGGTCGGCAGTTTCTCGCAGGCCGGGAATGCCGAGACGCTGCGTGAGCGGCTCGCCGGTGACGGCTTCGAGGCCTTTGTCTCGCGTGTCGCGACCGACGCCGGTACCATGCACCGGGTTCGCGTGGGCCCGGTCGGGGACCGGGCCGAGGCCGACCGCCTGCTGGCGCGCCTGCGCCAGGCCGGCCATGCCGGGGCGCGCGTCGCGCGCGCCGAGGACTGAGGGGAGGCGAATGGTCATAGTCGACTACATCCTGCTCGGCGCTTTCCTGGTCTCGATCGGCGTCGGCTTTTTTCGCGGCTTCTTCAAGGAAGCGATGTCGCTGATCACCTGGGTGGTGGCGCTGTGGGTGGCCTGGCGCTTCTCCGGGATTCTCGATCCGCTGCTGGCCAGCGTGACCTCGCCGGCGCTGAAGCTCTGGGCCGGGCGGGTGATCATGTTCGTGGCGGTGATGCTGGCGGGTGCGCTCGTCTCCAAGCTGCTGGTGATGCTGATCACCAGCACCGGCCTGACCAGCACCGACCGGGTGCTGGGGATGGTCTTCGGCGCCGGCCGGGGCGTGCTCGTGGTCGGCCTGCTGGTGATCCTGTTCCAGACGCTGGAGCTGGATCGCGAGCCGTGGTGGGCCGAGTCGCTGATCGTGCCGCGCACGGCCGAGCTGACGGCGACGCTGCGCGGCTACCTGGACGCGGGGCTGGACGAACTCGGGGAGATCCTGGCGGAGTGATGAACTGATGTGCGGAATCGTGGGAATCGTCGGCGCCGGCGCGGTGAACCAGTTGCTCTATGACGGGCTGACCGTCCTCCAGCACCGGGGCCAGGACGCGGCCGGCATCGTCACGGCCGACGAGCGCATCCACATCCGCAAGAACAACGGCCTGGTCCGGGACGTGTTCCAGCGCCGCCACATGATCAAGCTGAAAGGCCCGCTCGGGATCGGTCACTGCCGGTACCCGACTGCCGGGACTTCGAGCCGCGACGAGGCCCAGCCGTTCTACACCAATTCGCCCTACGGCATCTGCCTGGCCCACAACGGCAACCTCACCAACGCCGACGAGCTGGCCGAGCTCGTCATCCGCGAAGACCACCGCTATCTCAACACCACCTCGGACTCCGAGGTGCTGCTGAACGTCTTCGCCCACGAGCTCGAGCAGGTGGACGGGGAAATCCCCACGCCGGAACACGTGTTCCGCGCCGCCGAGGGCATCTATCGCCGCTGCCGCGGCGGCTACGCCATCGTGGCGCTGATCATGAACACCGGCATCGTCGGGCTGCGGGATCCCTGCGGCATCCGCCCGCTGGTCATCGGCTGCCGCGAAGTGGACGGCCGGCGCGAGCACATGCTGGCCTCGGAGAGCGTCGCCCTCGACATCGCCGGCTTCGAATTGCTGCGCGACGTGATGCCGGGCGAGGCGGTGTTCATCGACATCGAGGGCGGGCTGCACACCCGGCAGTGCGTGCCGGCCGAGCGGCACAGCCCCTGCATCTTCGAGTACGTGTACTTCGCCCGGCCCGACTCGATCATCGACAACATCTCGGTCTACAAGTCCCGCCTGCGCATGGGCGAGGCCCTGGCCGACCGGATCCTCAAGCTGTGGCCGGACCACGACATCGACGTGGTGATCCCGGTGCCCGACACCAGCCGGACCTGCGCGCTGCCGCTGGCGCACCGGCTGGGCGTGAAGTATCGCGAGGGCTTCATCAAGAACCGCTACATCGGCCGGACCTTCATCATGCCGGGGCAGACGCTGCGGGAGAAATCGGTCCGCCGCAAGCTGAACGCCATCGACCTGGAGTTCCGCAACAAGAACGTGCTGATCGTGGACGACTCGATCGTGCGCGGCACCACCTCGCGCCAGATCATCGAGATGGCGCGCGAGGCCGGCGCGCGCAAGGTGTACTTCGCCTCGGCCGCGCCCCCGGTGCGCTATCCCAACGTCTACGGCATCGACATGCCGGCGGCCGCGGAACTGATCGCGCATGGCCGCAGCGAGCAGGAAGTGCAGGAGCACATTGGCGCCGACTGGCTCGTCTACCAGACCCTGGAGGACCTGGTGCGGGCCGTCCAGCACGACAACGCCACCATCCGCGAGTTCGACACCTCCTGCTTCTCGGGCGAGTACGTCACCGGCGACGTCACGCCGGAGTACCTGCGCCGCATCGAGGCGATGCGGGCCGACGACGTAAAGGTCAAGCGCGACGGGCGCCATGCCGGGGCGCCGGTAGCGGTCGAAGTGATCTGACGGGCCGTGCCGCCGCGCGTCCTGATCATCGATGATCACCGCGACTACCGGGCCTGGCTCGGGCAGCATCTCGCCGCGGCGTTTCCCGACGCCCATGTCGTCGGCCACAACCCCCTCGAGGACAACCTGCTGCCGGCCGGCTTCGACGGCAGCGAGTGGGACCTCGTGTTTCTCGATCACCAGCTGGGCGAGGAGGACGGCCTCGACGTACTGGCGCAGCTCAAGGAGCAGCCGGCCTGCCCGCCGGTGATCTTCCTCACGCCGCAGGGCGACAGGGCTGCGATCGAGGCCGCCCTGCGCGCCGGCGCGCACGACTACCTGCCCAAAGGCCCCGCCCCGCACGAGCACATCCGCCGCGTCGCCGGCGAGGCGCTGAACAGCGGGCGCAAGGCGGCGCCGAGCGGGCGGGCCGGGCAGCGCGCCCGGGAGGACCAGGATTTCAAGCTGAAGGGCCACCGGCTGCTCAAGCCGCTGGGCACCGGCTCGACCGCCTCGGTGTACCTGATGGAGCGGCAGAGCTCCGAGCGGCTGGTGGTGGTGAAGGTATTCCGCCAGGTGCCCGACGAGGTGGACCGCTTCGGCCCGCTGCAGCGCTTCCTGCAGGAGTACGAACTGGTCTCGGCCATCCGCCATCCCAACGTCGTGCACATCTACGACCTCGGCATCGCCGACGACCTGGCCTATATCGCCATGGAGTACTTTGCCGGCGGCCAGCTCGGCGAACGGATCGGCCGCGGGCTGCCGCTCGACCAGGCGCTGGAGATCATGGTGCAGATCGCGCAGGCGCTGGCGGCGATCCACAAGGTCGGCGTGCTGCACCGGGACCTGAAGCCCGCCAACATCATGTTCCGCGACGACGGCAGCCTGGCGCTGATCGACTTCGGCGTCGCCAAGCTGCGCGACGCGGCGATCGAGCTCAGCGGGCTGGGCGAGATTTTCGGCACGCCCTACTACATGAGCCCGGAGCAGGGGGAAGGCATGCCAGTCGACGAGCGCTCCGACCTGTACAGTCTCGGGATCGTCTTCTACGAGATGCTCACCGGGCAGAAACCCTACGTGGCCGGCTCGCCGCTGGCGGTGATCCGCAAGCATGCCCACGCGCCCCTGCCGCGGCTGCCCGAAAACCTGGCGGCCTGCCAGCCGGTCCTCGACCGCATGCTGGCGAAGAAGCCTGCCGACCGGTTGCCCTCGGCGGCCGTCCTGCTCGAGGAAGTCGAGGGACTCGGCGGCGAGCTGATGGCCCAGACCCTGCGCGACGTCACGGGGCAGTAGCATGGAGCCGCTGCGTCCCGCCGGTTCCGGCCTGCCCCAGCTGCATCCGCTGCGGGAGGAGTTGTACGCGGAGCCGCATGCCCGCCCGTTCCCATGGGTCCAGGCGCCGGTCCGGGTGAGCCACCTGGCGATCCTCGCCGACCCCGGGGAGGCTGCCGCGCACCGCGCCTGCCTCGAGGCGCTGGCGCAAGTGCACGGCGTGGCGCCGCCGGCCCCGGACACCATGGCGTGGTATGCCGACTTTCCCGGCTTCACCGTGCGCTGGGAGCGGCACACCGAGTTTTGCGCCTACACTTTCCTGCGTCCCGACGGGGTCGACTCGCCCTTCACCGACACGGCGCTGGACGCCTTGCCGCCGGGCTGGCTCGAGACCCTGCCGGGCGAGCTGCTGGTCGCCACCCACGTCGGCGTGCTGGCAGGCGACCCGCCCGACCCCTTCTCCCCGGAGCTGGCGGCGCTGTTCGGCGACGACCTGCTGATCGGCAGCCTGATCGTCGACGATCGCGCGGCCGTCTGGACCACGCTGAAGCTGCACGCGGACGGCTTCAGCCGCTACCTGGTCTACAACGCCGGGCTGAACGATTTCCAGGCCGGGCGCACCGTCCAGCGCCTGCTCGAGATCGAGACCTACCGCGTGTTCGCGCTGCTCGGCTACCCCGAGGCCAAGCGGATCTGGCCGCGGGTGCGGGTGCTGGACATGGAGCTGGCCGAGCTGATCGATCGCCTGGCGCGCGCCGACACCGCGGCCGCCGAGCAGCAGCTGCTGAAAGAACTGTCCGTCATCTCGCAGGCCATCGAGCACATGCGCTCCGACACCAACTACCGCTTCTCGGCCACGCGCGCCTACATGGCCCTGGTCGATCGCCGGCTGGAGGATCTCCGCGAGCGCAAGTACTCGGGCCGGTCCTCGATCACCAAGTTTCTCGAGCGCCGCATGCGCCCGGCGCTCGACACCTGCGTGTCGGTGGACGCCCACCTGCAGGACCTGTCGCTGCGCGTGGCGCGCGCCACCGAGGCGCTGCGGGCGCGCATCGAGACGACCATCGAAGACCAGAACCGGGACATGCTGAACTCCCTCAACCAGCGCGCCTGGCAGCAGCTGCGGCTGCAGCAGACGGTCGAGGGCCTGTCCGTCGCCGCCATCAGCTACTACCTCGTCGGACTGGTCAACTACGGCCTGAAGGGACTCGCCAAGAGCGGCCTGCCGCTGCCGGTCGAGTCCGTGACGGCGCTGCTGGTCGTGCCGACCGCCCTGAGCGTGTGGTGGCTGGTGCGCCGCCGCCGGCGGCGGATCCAGGCGTCGCCGCAGGAGCGCCTGGATGGTTGAAACGGGCGCCCCGCTCATCCCGGCCGCGCTCGCCGATTTCCTCGGCGCGCCGACGCCCGTGGCCTGGGTGGACGCCGCGGCCGACCCGGACGCGCTGCCGCTGATGCTGGTCGATCACGCCAACTGCGAAAAGAAGGCGGCGTCCACGGCGCTGGCGATGCTGTTCCGCTACGAGGAGCACGACCAGCTCACCGAGCGGCTGTCGCGCCTGGCGCGCGAAGAGCTGCGCCATTTCGAGCAGGTCCGGCGCCACATGCGGCTGCGCGGCATCGGGTGGCGCCGCGTCCCCGCGTCGCGCTATGCCTCCGGCCTGGCCGACGTCGTGCGCGGCGCCGAGCCGGGCCGCCTCATCGACCGGCTGATCGTCGGCGCCTTCATCGAGGCGCGCTCCTGCGAGCGCTTTGCCCTGATCACGCCCCGTCTCGACGACGAGCTCGGTCGCTTCTATGCGGGGCTGCTGGCCTCCGAGGCCCGCCATTTCGAGCACTACCTCGAGCTGGCGCGCGGCTTTGCCGACGCCGACCTGGACGCGCGCATCGACCAGATCCGCGCGGTGGAGAACCGGCTCGCGACCGAGCCGGACACGGAGCTGCGGTTTCACAGCGGGCCACCGAAGGCCTGACCGCGCGACCGCGCCGTTCCCTCGAAGACCTGGCCGCGGGGTCGGCCCCTGCAGGGTCCCCTTCGCTTGGAAATCTGATGCCGCTCAGGGGACCCTGCAGGACCCGACCCCGCTGCAACGTTTCCGGGTCCCGACGCCGACGGCGCAGCAGGACTCCGTGCCGCGTGCCGGCACTCGCCGGTCCGGGCCCCCGATGCCGGGCGGGGCTGTCGGGCACGGTCGACGCCTGACCGAGCCGATACCGGGTGAGCCTACCCTGCTGCTGACCGGGCCGCGTGCCTCAGTCCCTGCAACTTCTGATGAGGCAGCGGGGTCGTGACATGCATGGCGCGGCCGCGCGGTGCAGCGCGAGCGTCGCTGTCGAACGCATTCATCCGCGTACCCGGCCCGTAGAAATCAGTTGTTGTCAGGGTCATCAAGCAGCAGGTCCGTGAGCAGCTCGCCCACGCCGTCCTGAACCTCGGCGGGACTCAGCACATTGATCGCGGTCTCCCAGTCCTCGCCGTTGATTGTCACGAACGCGGTGTATTGGTTGTTCGAGGCGATGTAACCGAGGCCGTCGACGGTCGGGATGCTGGCGGTTCCGTCGTCTACCTCGGCCTTCACCGACTCAATCGCCTCCTTGGTCGGCAGCCGGTCGAGGATCTGCTGCGTGCTGATGACGAGATCGCTGGTTTCCTGGATGCGGTACACGTTCTGCGACGCGTTGTTGATGGCCGCGGCGTTCGAGGCGCTCAGCACGGTCTCGGTCCAGCTGCGGTTGTAGACGGTGTACCGCCTGTTGATCGGGGAGCCGAAAGTATGTGCGTAGGATGCGGAAATGCTCACGGTCCGATTGGCATAAGCTGCATCGAGGGCCGCCTTCAGCGCTTGCCGCAGGGCTTCGTCGTCTGCTTCCTCCGCGCGGCGCCTGAGTTCCGTCATCGCCGCTCGCGGCGTGACAATAGCCGCCGCGGCCCGCGCGAAAGCTTCGTCGCCGGCGTTGTCGGCGATGGCGCCCTCATCCGCAACATCATCAAGGCAAACGCTGCCAAGCAGCACGGAGACACAGGTGTTCCGCATGTACGAGAGTGCGCGGCTCCTGGCATCGCTGCGAGCCGCACCCGGAATACCGTTCAGCGTCGCGATTGCCGCATCCATCATCGCCGGCAAGGACTCACGCAGCCCGCGTAGTGACACCTCGAACTCGTAGTCTGCCGTCGCCTGCTCGAGGTCTTCGATCAGCTGCTCGACTTCGGCTATGCGCCGATCCAGTTCAGCCGACACTGTGCTGTTGATGCCAGCGGCCATGCGCTCCGGAAACTCGACGCGGCCGATCGTTTGATTGTTTGCAAACTCGAGTGAAACGGCCAGGCTCTCGCCACTCTCGTTTACGCTGCCCGTCATGACGACCCCGTCGTTCTCGAGGGCCAACAGACCATTGATAGACGCCTCGGGCAACTCGCTGCCCCAGATGCCGTCGAGGAAGATGCCGTATTCGCCGCTGCCGTTCAGGTAGCCGCCGCCAGTCACCGCAGCCGCGGGGCCGATGCGGTACGCGTCAGGAAACAGGGCCTGGTCGGGTGCGATCCGCAAGGCCATGGCGAGCTGCTGGCGGTCAAAGCCGACATCCAGCGTTGCGCTGACCTCGGCAAGATCGAAGGAGAACAGCCCGAAACCGATGACCGACAGCGCGAAGTCGAGGTCGCCGTTCAGTCCGCCGCGATACTCGAAATCGGATTCGAACACGTCCGCGAAGTTGATGTCGGCATAGGTGCTGTTCTTGAAGACGCCGGTGCCGCTGACGTTGAAGAGATCTACATACTTGAAGCCCAGGCCGATCGAGCCGTTTTCCAGTTGATGTCCGGTGAAGCTGTCGAGCTGGACGAAATCCAGCACCGGCACGAATGGAATCAACCCGTTGTCGGACGACCCCGTCCCGCGCGAACCGACCAGTGGCGTGCTGCTGTACTCATACAGGAAAGTGTCGGTCGGATCGGTGATCATCAGGATCTCGCCGGAGGCCGGCGTTTCCAGCGTGATCGTTTCCTGGCTGGTCGGATCGTCGCGATCGGTGATCGTGATGTCGAAGGCCGTGCCGATGTAGAACACGAAGTACTTCGTGTCGTCTATGAGCCGGATCCCGAAGTCCGTGTCCTCGTTGATCTCGCGGCCGGTCAGCGTTTCCACGACGGCACGAACATTGCCGTTCACGGCAACGTTGTCAGAGAGCCGCAAGGGCAGGTCCGTCTCGCCATTCAGCAGGTCCAGCTCGTCGTTCTCGTCGAAGACCAGCGTCAGGGCCGCGTTCTTGAACTCCTGCTCGAACTCGTTGGTCGTTACAACTAGATCGCCGATGGATTCGTAGCCGTCTGTGATCGGAACGACATTGCCCATCGGCATGAAGTTTGCGCGGCCAAGTGTTTCCGGAACGACCGCAATCGAGAAGGGGCTCAATGACGCCGACAGGCTGCCGTCGCTGACGGAGATCAGAACGTCCTCGACAGCACCGATATTGCCGGCCGTCGGGCTGCCGGAGAGTTCGCCGGTGCTGGCGTCGAACACCGCCCAGATCGGCGCATTCTCGATCCGGAATGTCAGCGTGTCGCCGTCCGCATCGGATGCCGTCGGGATAAAACTATAGCGCTCGCCCACACGGATGCTCTCGTTCGGCGAGCCTGAGATCGTGGGTGCCACGTTGGTTGGCGGCGGCGTTACGCCACCGCCGCTGCCACTGCCAGTGCCACTGCCAGTGCCACTGCCAGTGCCACTGCCGGTGCCGCTGCCGGTGCCGCTGCCGGTGCCGCTGCCGGTGCCGCTGCCGGTGCCGCTGCCGGTGCCGGCACTGGAACCGTCGCCGCTTCCGCCGCCCCCGCAAGCGGCGAGGATGGCTGCTATCGCCAGGATCAGGAGAACTCGTATCGTCGCCGTGTGCATGTCCCCGCTCCGTATAGGTGTGCCTACCAGGGAATGCAGGGAAAGCATGCGGATCGGGTCAACGGGTCGTTTTCGCGTTGCGCTCCAGGTGGTTGGCGATCCAGGCCTTGCCGAAGCGCAGCGCCCGCTTCGCCGTCGCCTCGGAGATCTCCAGCACCTTGCCGGCCTCCTTGTAGGTCATCCCCGCGAAATAGTGCAATTCGACGATGTCGGCCGTGCGCTGATCCTCGCGGGCAAGATCGTTCAGGGCTCGGTCCAGGTCGATGACGTCCTCGGCATTCGTCCTGTCCCGCGCAATCTCCTCGTCGAAGGTCACGCGAACAGCACCTCCGCCGCGCTTCTCTGCCGCCTTGGCATTGGCGTGGTTCAGGAGGATACGTCGCATCATGCGGGCCGCGAGCGCATAGAAATGCGCACGACTGTCCCAGTCGACGGACGCGTTGACGAGCTGCAGGTAGGCTTCATGCACTACTGCCGTCGCCTGCAAGGTGTGGCCGCCCCGTTCCTGGCGGAAAGCCTTGCCCGCCAGCTTCCGAAGCTCCTCGTAGACCAGCGGCGCCAGAGCCGCGAACGCCGCATCGTCGCCTTCGTTCCAGCGCCTCAGGAGTTGCGTAATCTGCCGATTGTCTACTGTCACGCGTGTATTATGCCGTTGTCGGCGCGGCTGATAAGCATTATCGGCGATAGCTTATGGCGAAAAACCGGTTCGAGAAGCTCGAGGCATTGTTCGAGGAGGCCATGTCCCTCGATCAGGAGGCTCGCGAGGCGTTTGTAGCGTCGCTGGCGCAGCAGGACCCCGAGCTCGGCAAAGCGCTTGCGGGTCTGGTACGCCATGGCGAGGACGAGACGGGCTATTCCGATGCGGTGGGCTCGCTTGCCGAATCTGCGCTCAGCGCGTCGGGCAGAGGCCTCGGCCCCGGCAGCCGGGTGGGCAATTTCGAGATCGTCCGCCGGATCGGTACCGGTGGCATGGGCGACGTCTATCTCGGCACGCAGTCGGAGCCGCTGCAGCGCCAGGTCGCGGTCAAGCTGATTCGCTTTGGCGTCGCGCTGGAGCCGATGCTTGCTCGGTTCGAGGCTGAGCGCAAGGTGCTTGCGCGCATGAACCACGCGAACATCGCGCAGATCTACGACGCCGGCCAACTTGAAAATGGCCAGCCCTACTTCGTGATGGAGTACATCCGTGGCGTTCCACTCGACGAGTTCTGCGCCTCGAGACGGCTGGGACTCGACCAGCGTCTCGACCTGTTCCAGAGAATCTGCGACGGCGTTCAGCACGCGCATCAACGCGGTGTCATCCACCGCGACCTCAAACCGTCCAACGTGCTCATTGATGATGACGGCAATCCGAAAATCATCGACTTCGGCATCGCCAAGCTCCTCGAGGAAAGCGGCCAGGATCTGAAGCTCACGCAGATCGAAGAGGCGATCGGCACGCCTCAGTACATGAGCCCGGAACAGGCTGCCTTCCGCAACGAGGAGATCGACACGCGAAGCGATGTCTACGCGCTGGGTATCCTGCTGTTCGAGCTTCTGACCGGCAGGCCACCGTTCGACATCGAAGGCAGGACGCCGCTCGAAGTCCGCGCACTGATTGCCCAGACAGAGGCGCCGAAACCGAGTTCGATCTCCAGCGCGACGGCACCGTTCGCGGCGCGCGTGCTTGCCGGGGACCTCGACTGGATCGTGGGCAAGTCGCTGGCGCGAGAGAAGGACCGACGCTACGGTTCCCCCGCAGAGCTGGCGGCGGATGTCCAGCGCTACCGCAACGGGGAACCGGTGCTGGCCGGTCCCGACGGCGCCATGTACCGGCTGCGCAAATTCGTCCGGCGGCATATCGCGGCCGTCGCCGTATCCGCTGTCGCGCTGGTGGCGATCGTCGGCGGACTTGCCGGCACAAGTGTCGGCCTGTTGCGCGCGCTGGCAGCCGAACGCGAGGCGGCCGAGTCACTGGAGATCGCGAAGCAGACGGTCGGCTTCATCGAAGATATTTTCAGCGCGGCGGACTCAACCAAGGTCCGCGGCGCCCAGATCACGGCCAAGGAGGTCGTGGATCAGGGCGTGGTCCAGCTGCGCACCAACCGGGACCTGCCGTGGCCACCACGCGCGAGCATGCTGCAAACGATGGCGCGGGTATACGTCGGCCTCGGGCTCTATACCGATGCCGTGCCGCTGCTCGAGGAATCCACGACCCTCTACACGACTCACATCGAGCGCCTGGCTGATCGCCCGGCACCCTTCTTCGAGGCGCAACTGGATTACATCGCAATTCTGCACACGCTCGGCGAAGCCGAAAGGGCGGAAGCGCTGCTCGACCAGTTGATCGAAAGCCAGGCGGAGGCCTTCGGTCCGGAGGACAAGCGTCTGGTCGACTCGCAACTCCTGAAGATGAGTTTCTTCACCGGCGTGGGCGACGCCGCCGAGGCGCGCGTCCATTTCGCGAAGACCATGGCGCTGCTGGAGGCCACGGGCGCGTCCGACGTCGATCGCGGGCGGCTGCTGACATCAATGGCGGGGGTTTACGTGGAGGACGGCAGTTTCGACGAGGCGATCGCGGCCGGACGAAAAGCCGTCGAGCTGCAGGCCGGCGCGCACGGGCTTGATCACTGGCGAACACTGGTCGCGCGCTCCAACCTCGCCTGGTACCTGACGCGCAGCCGCCGCTTCAGGGAAGCGGAGGAGCAGTACGACACGATTATCGAAGCGCAGCAGAGGATCTACGGCGAAGATCACTTCTCGCTTGGCGTCACCCTTTTCAACCTCGGGTCATTGCAGCAGAACCTCGGCGACTACCAGGACGCGCTGTCCAATTATTTGCGCGCGGGCGAGATCTGGGCCGACCAGTTGGGACCGGACCACAGCTACGTCACCGCCACGACAAGCAACGTTGCACAGATCTATTACGAGCTCGGCCGCAACGAAGAGAGCGAGGCCATGTATCTCGAGCTGATCGAGCGCGAACGACGGACCCTCGATGCGGACGACCCGAGACGCGCTTATGCGCTCAACAATCTTGGCATGGTCTATCACGCGATCGGCCAGCTCGACCAGGCCGAGGCATTCCTGAGGGAAGCCCAGGATCTGCGTATTCGAACACTGGGGGAGAGGCACGACTTCGTGCTCGATGGCTACATCAACATCGGCCGACTTTACCGCGACAACGGCCAGTTCGAACAGGCGCAGGGTAGTTTCCGACAAGCGATCGACATCGGTACGGAACGTTTCAACGGGAATTCGCCGATCGTGGGCCGTGGCCGGCTGGAGATGGGCGCGCTGCTGATCCAGCAGGACGAGGCGGAAAGAGCTCTTGGCTATCTCGAAGACGCGCTGCCGGCCTTCGCGGCCAGTTTTCCGGATGACTACTGGGAGACCGCGCGACTCAAGAGCACTTACGGCGAGGCGTTGATGCTGACAGGCGACTTGGCCCGCGCCGAGGTGCAGATGCTGGACGGGCTGGAAACGCTGCTTGCGAGCGAGGATCGCAGGAGCCGACACACGAGGCACGCTATCGAGCGACTGATCCGCCTGCATGAGCGGACGGGCGACGACGTGCGCAAGGCCGAGATGGAGCAGTTGTACGAGGAGATCATGGCGGAAGGCCAGTGAAGCCGAAGCAAGCCCGCCGATGAAATGAGCGACGCGGCCCCGGTCGGAGAAGCCAGGACGCTGGGTGTCAGCGCGGCAGGGTCCGGAGCACGAATCCGTCGTCGTCCCAGCTGAGCGCGCTGCCCTGCGTGTACCAGTCGCCGAGCACGATGCGCACGGCCTCGCGGCCGTCGAGCTCGAAGCGGTGCACCGCCGGGCGATGGGTGTGGCCGTGCAACAGGGTGTAGACCCCGTGCCGGCGCATGGCCGCCTCGACCGCGCCCTGGTTGACGTCCATGATCTCCATCGACTTGCCGGCCATGGACGCGGCGCTGGTCTCGCGCAGGTGTTTCGCCAGCGCCAGGCGCTCCGCCAGGGGCTTGGCGAGCATGGCCTGCTGCCAGGCCGGGTTGCGGACCATGGCGCGGAAGGCCTGGTACTCGTGGTCGTCGGTGCAGAGCGTGTCGCCGTGCATCAGGATCACCGGGGCGCCATGGAGCTCGACCACGGTCGGGTCCGCGAGCAGGGTGCAGCCGGACTCGGCGGCGAAGCGCTCGCCGACCAGGAAGTCCCGGTTGCCGTGCATGAAGTACAGCGGCAGCCCGGCGTCGCGCAGCGCGCGCAGGGCGGCGATGACGCGGCGCTTCTCGGGTTCGGGGTCGTCGTCGCCGACCCAGGCCTCGAACAGGTCGCCGAGGATGTAGAGCGCCTCGGCCTGGCGCGCCTCGTCCTCGAGGAACTCCAGCGCCTGGGAGGTGATGTCCGGGCGCGCCGGCTCGAGGTGCAGGTCGGAGATGAAGAGGGTGGCCACGTCGCGCCGCTTCAGCCTTCGTCCAGCACGCGCGCAGCCTGGATCACGACCGGGGCCTGCGGCACGTCGGTGGGGAAGGGGCCGCCGCGGCCGGTGGGCACGGCGCCGATCTTGTCGAGCACGTCGAGGCCTTCGACCAGGCGGCCGAACACGGCGTAGCCCCAGCGGCCCGGCGCCCCGTCGAGTCCGGGGTTGTCCACGAGGTTGATGAAGAACTGGGCCGAGGCGGAGTGCGGGTCGCTGGTGCGCGCCATGGCGATGGTGCCGCGCTCGTTGGAGAGGCCGTTGCGCGACTCGTTTTCGATCGGCGAGCGGGTCGGGCGTTCGCCGTATTCGGTGTCATAGCCGCCGCCCTGGATCATGAAGCCCGGGATCACGCGGTGGAAAACCAGGCCGTCGTAGTGGCCGTCCCGGACGTACTGCAGGAAGTTGCCGGTGGTGACGGGGGCGTTGGCCGGGTCGAGCTCCAGCACCATGGTGCCGTGGGTGGTGACCAGCTCGACGCGGGGCGCCTTGCTGCCGGCATCGTCGGCGCCGGCGGGAGCGGCGGCGAGGGCCAGGGCCAGGGCGGAGAGAATCGGTCGCATCAATAACTCCTTTTGGGGACTGTCCCCAGGACAGGTCCTGGGGACAGTCCCCAGGGCGCGCATTCTACCAGCCTGCCGCTGTTAGAATTCCCGGCTTATGTCGATCGTCACCCGCTTTGCCCCGAGCCCGACCGGCCGCCTGCACGCCGGCAACCTGCGCACGGCGCTGTTCAACTGGTGCCTGGCCCGGGGCGCGGGCGGCCGCTTCCTGTTGCGCGCCGAGGACACGGACGCCAGCCGCGAGGCCGCCGGCGACCTGGAGCAGCAGCTGGCGGACCTGGCCTGGTTCGGTCTCGACTGGGACGCCGGCCCGGATCGCGAGGGCCCCGGCGGGCCATTCCGGCAGTCGGCGCGCGGCGAGATCTATCGCGAATACCTGGGGCAGCTGGCCGAGTCGGGCCACGCCTACACCTGCTACCGGACCGAGGAGGAACTGCGCCAGCGTCGCGCGGAGCTGCGGCGCCGGGGCCTGCCGCCGCGCTACGACCGGGAATGGGCCGCGTTGCCACAGGCGGAAGTGGCGCGTCGCCGCCAGGCCGGCCAGCTGCCTGCGATCCGCTTCACGGCGCCGACTGCCGGGGAAGTCGCCTGGGACGACCTGGTGCGCGGGCCGCGAGCCTTGCCGGCGAGCGAGATCAGCGACTTCATCCTGGCCCGCAGCGGCGGCATGCCGGGCTTTCTCTTCGCCAATGCGCTGGACGACGCGCTGATGGGCGTGACCCATGTGCTGCGGGGCGAAGACCACCTGGTCAACACGGCGCGCCAGCTGGCGATCCTGCAGGCGCTCGGGCTGCCGGCGCCGCGGTACGGCCACATGCCGCTGCTGGCCGACCCCGGGGGCGTCAAGCTCTCCAAGCGCACCGGGGCCACCAGCGCCGGCGAATTCCGGGCCGCGGGCTTGCTGCCGCTGGCGCTGGCCAACACGCTGGCGCGGCTCGGCCACCCCTGGGAGGACAGCGGCCTGCTGTCGATGGCGGAACTCGCCGCCGGCTTCGATCCCGCCAGGCTCACCAGCTCGGCGCAGCGCTTCGACCCGGCCCAGCTCGGCCACTGGCAGCGGCTGGCGCTGGACGCCCTGGACGAGGCCGCGCTGGCGCGCTGGGCCGGGCCGGAGGCCGTCGCGCATGTCCCCGCGGCGCAGCGCGCGCGCTTCCTGGCTGCCGTGCGCCACAACGTCGTCTCGCCGGTTGAAGTGGCCGAGTGGGCGCGCATCCTGTTCGGGCCGGCCGAGCTCAAGCCGCCGCCCGAGACCGGCGGCCCGCCCGGGCTGTTCGCCGCCGCGCGCGCCGCGTTCGACGCCGGCGCGACCGACCACAAGGCCCTGGCCGGCGCGGTGAAGGAAGCCACCGGCCTCGCGGGCAAGAACATCTTCAAGCCGCTGCGCCTCGCCTTGACCGGGCGGCCCGAGGGGCCGGAGCTCGGCGCGCTGTTCGCCGTCATGCCCCGGGAAACCATGCGCGCCCGTCTCGCCCAGCACGCTCAGCCTTGACCAGGACCCGCCATGCTCCAGCTCCATAACTCCCTCACCGGCGCCAAGGAAACTTTCCAGCCCATCGAGCCGGGCAAGGTGCGGATGTACGCCTGCGGCATGACGGTCTACGACTACTGCCACATCGGCCACGCGCGCGCCCACGTGGTGTTCGACGTGGTGGCTCGCTACCTGCGCTGGTCCGGCTACGATGTGACCTTCGTGCGCAACATCACGGACATCGACGACAAGATCATCAAGCGGGCGGCCGAAAGCGGCGAAACGCTGCAGGTGCTGACCCAGCGCTTCATCGACGCCATGCACGAGGACTTCACGGCGCTGGGCATCACCTCGGCCGACCTCGAGCCGCGCGCCACCGAGTACACGGACAACCACAAGATCCAGGCGATGATCCAGGCGCTGATCGATCGCGGCCACGCCTACCAGGCCGACAATGGCGACGTCTACTACCGGGTCGCCAGCTTCCCGGCGTACGGCAAGCTCTCGGGCAAGCGCCTGGCCGACCTGCGCGCCGGCGCGCGCGTCGAGGTCGACGAGGCCAAGGGCGACCCGCTGGATTTCGTGCTGTGGAAGGCGGCCAAGCCCGGCGAGCCGGCCTGGGATTCACCCTGGGGCCCGGGGCGGCCCGGCTGGCACATCGAGTGCTCGGTGATGTCCGTGGAGCTGCTCGGCGAGCACTTCGACATCCACGGCGGCGGACTGGACCTCAAGTTCCCGCACCACGAGAACGAGATCGCCCAGAGTTGCGGCGCCACGGGCCAGCGCTTCGTCAACTACTGGATGCACAACGGCTTCGTGCGCGTGGACGAGGAGAAGATGTCCAAGTCGCTGGGCAACTTCTTCACCATCCGCGAGGTGCTGCAGCGTTATCCGGCCGAGGCGATCCGCTACTTCGTGCTGTCGAGCCATTACCGCAGCCCGCTCAACTACACCGAGCAGAATCTCGACCAGGCGGTCGCGGCGCTGCGGCGCCTCTACACCGCGTTGCGCGGCGTGGACCCGGCCGGGGCGCCGGAGGAGGCCTGGATCGAGCGTTTCCGGGCGGTGATGGACGACGACTTCAATACTGCCGAGGCGCTGGCCCTCTACCAGCAGCTGGCCGGCGAGCTCAACCGGGCGAAGTCCGCCGGCGGGGCCGCCGAGGCGGGCCGCCTGGCCGCGACGCTGCGGAACATCGGCGGCGTGCTCGGCCTGCTGCAGGCCGATCCCGATGCCTGGCTGAAGAGCGGCGGGCGCGGCTTCACGGCCGACGGGCTGCCGCTCGACCAGTCCGCGACGGCGACGCCGGCCGGCGTCGAGGCCGGGGCGTCCGCGGGCGAGGCGGCGGCTGACGCCTCGATCCCGCTGTGCGAGCACGAGATCGAGGCGCGCATCGAGGACCGCGCGCAGGCGCGCAAGCGCAAGGACTTCGCCGCGGCCGACCGGATCCGCGACGAGCTGGCGGCGGCGGGAATCGTGCTGGAGGACGGGCCCGGCGGCACCACCTGGCGGCGAGAGTAAGACGCGTCTGCTACGGTTGAACCATGCGTCATCCAGATGCACCTGAATAGAGGTGACTTATGTCAAAACCCGAATTGAACCGGGCGGCCGCGCTCGTTGCCGTCGGCGCGCTGGCGCTGGCCGGTTGCGGCGGCAGCTCGGAAGACGCCGGCGGACGGCTGGTCGTCAACCTGACCGACTCGCCCGTGGACAGCGCAGCGGAGGTGGTCGTGGTGTTCACCGGGCTGGAGCTCAAGCCGGCTGACGGCGAGGCCATCAGCTTCGATTTCGACGAGGAGCAGTCTATCGACCTGCTGACCCTGCAGGGCGGCGGTTCGGTGACCCTGCTGGACGAGCAGGAGATCGAGGCCGGCCGCTACGAGTGGATCCGCCTCAAGGTGCGGGCCGAGCGCAACCTCCAGGACGGCTCCTACATCGCCTTCGACGACAGCGGCGAGAGGTTCCCGCTCTGGGTGCCCAGCGGCTCCCAGCGGGGCCTGCAGCTGGTCCGCTCCTTCGCCGTGGCCGCGGGCGGGGTGACCAGCCTGACGATCGATTTCGACGTCCGCAAATCGATCGTGGCGCCGCCGGGCCTGGCGCCCAACTACATCCTGAAGCCGACGCTGCGGCTGGTGGACAACCTGCTGGTGGGCGCGGTCGCCGGCGACGTGGACGTGGCCTACCTGGCGCAGGTGCAGGAGGTCCCGGACGGGGAGGCGTGCGCCCCCGGCGTCTACCTGTTCGCGGGTTACGACACCGTGCCGGACGACCAGGACACCGAGGACGTCCCCGGCAATGGCGCGGACCCGGTCGTGTACCTGCCGCTGGAAGCGAACGAGTTCGGCATCGCGTCGTACCTGATGCCGTTCATCGAAGCCGGCGAATACCAGGTGGCGTTCACCTGCGATTTCGACGTGGACGCCTCCGCCGAGCTGAGTGAGCACGACCCGCGCGAGGACGCCGACCCGGCCGATCGGACCATGGCCTGGGAAACGGTGGCAGTCGAGGTCGCGGCGGAGGAAACCGCCGAGGTGAATTTCTTGCCGTCGGGGACGACCTGAGGGTCGCCGGCAGGGCCTCGCCTTACTGGTCGCGGCGCTCCGCGGCTTCCAGGGTGTTCTGCAGCAGCAGCGCCACGGTCATCGGGCCCACGCCGCCGGGCACGGGCGTGATCCAGGCGGCGCGCTCGGCCGCCGCCGCGAACTCCACGTCGCCGCAGAGCTTGCCGTCGGGCAGGCGGTTCATGCCGACGTCGATCACCACCGCGCCGGGCTTGACCCACTCGCCCTTGACCAGCGCCGGCTTGCCCACCGCGACCACGACGATGTCGGCGTCGGCCAGCTCCCTGGCCAGGTCCTGGGTGAAGCGGTGGCAGACCGTGGTGGTGGCGCCGGCGAGCAGCAGTTCGAGCGCCATCGGGCGGCCGACGATGTTCGAGGCGCCGACCACGACCGCGCGCCGCGTGCGCACCGGGATGTCGTAATAACTGAGCAGCGCCATCACGCCGGCCGGCGTGCAGGGCCGGAGCAGCGGGATGCGCTGGGCGAGGCGCCCGATGTTGTAGGGGTGGAAGCCGTCGACGTCCTTGGCCGGATCGATGGCCTCGATCACGCGGCGGGCATCGAGCTGGCCGGGCAGGGGCAGCTGGACCAGGATGCCGTCGATGACCGGGTCGGCGTTGAGCTCGGCGATCAGGGTGTCCAGCGCGCCCTGGCTGGTGTCTGCCGGCAGGTCGTACGCCAGCGAGCGGATCCCGGCCTCTTCGCAGGCCTTGCGCTTGTTGCGGACGTAGATGGCGGAGGCGGGATCGTCGCCGACCATGACCACGGCCAGCGCGGGCCGGCGGCGCCCCGCGGCGACGCGGTTGTCGATGCGGGCCCTCAGGTCGCGCTGGATTTCGGCGGCCACCTGCCGCCCGTCGATGGTCTGTGCCGTCACGGTGTGCGTTCCCGGCCGGGAATAAGCGCAGATTCTCTCACGCAAGCATCGGAGCGGACAAGGAAAAATGGGCCCGGTCGCGTTGACGCACCCGTGGGCCGGGCGTATTATTCGCAGCCCTTCAGGTGGGGATGCCGGGGCATAGCGCAGTCTGGTAGCGCGTCTGCTTTGGGAGCAGAAGGTCGGGGGTTCGAATCCCTCTGCCCCGACCAGTTCGATTGCGAGGGAGTCAGGTCAGACAAGTCACGATGCGCCCGTAGCTCAACCGGATAGAGCATCGGCCTTTGAGTGAGGAGCCTGGGGCGGGAAACGGAACCGCTCCAGTGGACCGCACCGTAACGGGGAAACCTTAACAGGTCACGCTGATGGCAATCCCGTGGAAACCTGCCGAAATCCTCCGGATGGACGCGGGGCTCCGTAGAGACTAGACGTGCGGCGCCTGAGATGGCGAAGGGATAGTCCAGACCACAAACCCGCCAGCCGGCGGGGCCGCGAAAGCGGTAGCGGGTAAGCTAAGCCGACGGTTGCAGGTTCGAGTCCTGCCGGGCGCGCCAATTCCGGAATTTCGGGTTAGAATGCCCGGCCACCGATGGTGGGCGTAGCTCAGTTGGTAGAGCCCCGGGTTGTGATCCCGGTCGTCGTGGGTTCGAGTCCCATCGTCCACCCCAACTTCCAGGGCCCTGGCGCCGGGCTTTACAAAGC
This sequence comes from Thioalkalivibrio sp. XN8, assembly GCF_011058255.1. Lineage (GTDB taxonomy): Bacteria > Pseudomonadota > Gammaproteobacteria > Steroidobacterales > XN24 > XN24. Next base: position 18,991 of record NZ_JAALFH010000023.1, read on the forward strand.
CTGGCGGCGCGGCCAGAATTTCGGGCCTTCCCGGGCCGCTAGCTCAATTGGCAGAGCAACGGACTCTTAATCCGCAGGTTGTAGGTTCGATTCCTACGCGGCCCACCAATCCCGGGGACACCGCCTTGCGGCGGTGTCCCTTTTTTGGTCTGGGGACTGTCCCCGGGACTGTCCCCAATACCTTCTCCATCTCGGATATAATTCCCGGCTTGTCTGGCGCCGGCCGGATCCGGCCGCACCGGCGCATGCGCGAAAGTGGCGGAACTGGTAGACGCGCCGGGTTTAGGTCCCGGTGGGGTTGATCCCCCGTGAGAGTTCGAGTCTCTCCTTTCGCACCAGCTTGCAGCACGATCGAATCGAAGAGGAATGACATGGTGACGGTTTCCGTGGAATCCACGCAGGGTCTCGAGCGCCGCATGACGGTCGAGGTACCGGCCGAGCGCATCGAGGGCGAGGTGGACAAGCGCCTGCAGGAGATGGGTCGACGGGCGAAGATCCGCGGTTTCCGGCCGGGCAAGGCGCCGCTCAAGGTCGTGCGCCAGCAGTACGGCGCCCAGGTGCGCGAGGACGTGGTCACCGAGGTGATCCGCGACAGCTGGGTCGAGGCCATCACGGAGCAGAAGCTTCGCCCGGTCGGCACCCCTCGGATCGAGAACCACAGCGCGCCGAAGGGCGAGCCGATGAGCTTCACCGCCGTGTTCGAGGTCTTCCCGGAGATCGAGCTGCAGGGCCATGAGGGCATCGAGGTCGAGAAGCCCGTGGCCGAGATCGGCGCGCAGGAAGTCGCCGACATGATCGAGAAGCTGCGGACGCAGCGCTCGCACTGGCACGGCGTGGAGCGCGCCGCCGCCGACGGCGACCGCGTCACCATCGACTTCAAGGGCACCATCGATGGCGAGGAGTTCCGCGGCGGCGCGGGCAACGAGGTCCAGGTAACGCTGGGCGAGGGCCGCATGCTGCCCGACTTCGAGGGCGGCCTGCAGGGCATCGCGCCGGGCGAGGAGCGGACTATTTCGGTGCGGTTCCCGGACGACTACGGCAGCGAGGAAGTGGCCGGCAAGCAGGCCGAGTTCCAGGTCGCCTGCCGCAAGGTCGAGGAAAACCACCTGCCGGAGGTCGACGATTTGTTCGCCGAATCGTTCGGCGTCGAGGAGGGCGGCATCGAGAAATTCCGCCAGGAAGTCGAGCAGAACATGCATGCGGAGCTGGCGCGCGTGGTGCGCGACCAGCTCAAGCGCCAGGTCCTCGACAAGCTGGTCGCGGCGCACGAGTTCGAGGTCCCTGCGGCGTTGATCGAGCAGGAGATCGAGGCCCTGCGGCGCGACATGGCGCGGCGAATGAATCCCAACGCCGAGCCGGACCAGGCCGAGCTGCCGCCGCGCGAGCCTTTCGCGGCGCCGGCCCGCTTCCGCGTGGCCCTGGGCCTGCTGATCGGCGAGATCGTGCGGACCAACGAGATCCGCGTCGATGCCGACCAGGTGGAACAGCGGCTGCGCGAGATCGGCGAGAATTTCGGCGACCCGGAGGCCGTGGCCCGCATCTATCGCGCCAACCGCGACCTGATGAGCCAGATCGAGACAGCGGTGCTCGAGGAGCAGGTGGTGGACTGGCTGCTGGCACGGGCCAAGGTGACGGACAAGCCGGTCGCCTTCAACGAACTGATGAACCAGGAGGGCGGCGCATGACGACCAAGGCGATGAACCTGGTGCCCATGGTGGTCGAGCAGACCGCCCGGGGCGAGCGCGCGTACGACATTTACTCGCGCCTGCTGAAGGAGCGCGTGATCTTCGTCGTGGGGACCATCGAGGACCACATGGCGAACCTGATCGTCGCCCAGCTCCTGTTCCTCGAGTCGGAGAACCCCGACAAGGACATCCACCTGTACATCAACTCGCCGGGCGGCGTGGTGACCGCGGGCATGTCGATCTACGACACCATGCAGTTCATCAAGCCCGACGTCTCGACTATCTGCGTCGGCCAGGCCGCCAGCATGGGCGCGGTCCTGCTCGCCGGCGGGGCGAACGGCAAGCGCTTCTGCCTGCCGCACTCGCGGATGATGATCCACCAGCCGCTGGGCGGCTTCCAGGGCCAGGCCTCGGACATCGACATCCATGCCCGGGAAGTGCTGAAGATTCGCGACCGGCTGAACGAGATCCTCGCCCACCACACCGGCCAGTCCAAGGAAAAGGTGGCCCAGGACACCGACCGCGACTTCTTCATCGGCGGCGACGAGGCCGTCAAGTACGGCTTGGTGGACCGGGTCCTGACCCGGCGCGGCGAGGCGTTGCCGCTGCAGGGCGAGGCCGGCAGCTGAGGCGGCGCTTTTTGCAGCGGGCGGCGGGGCCGTGCTATATAGTCGCTGCCGGTAACGCTCTGAGCGGCCGCACAAAAGCTCTTATCTCGAGGTCCACGCATGGCTGACGATTCCCGCGGCAAGCACGAAGACGGCAAGCTGCTTTACTGTTCCTTCTGCGGCAAGAGCCAGCACGAGGTGCGGAAGCTGATCGCCGGGCCGTCGGTGTTCATCTGCGACGAGTGCGTCGAGCTCTGCAACGACATCATCCGCGAGGAGCTCGAGGACAAGGACGAGGGCGCCCGGAGCAAGCTGCCCCGGCCGCAGGAAATCTACGGGGTCCTCGACCAGTACGTGATCGGCCAGTCCGCCGCCAAGAAGGTCCTCTCGGTCGCGGTCTACAACCACTACAAGCGCCTCGAGAGCCGCAGCGGCGAGCGCGCCGGCCGCAACGACGAAGTCGAGCTGGCCAAGAGCAATATCCTGCTGATCGGCCCCACCGGCTGCGGCAAGACCCTGCTGGCCGAGACGCTGGCGCGGCTGCTGAACGTCCCATTCACCATCGCCGACGCCACCACGCTGACCGAGGCGGGCTACGTCGGCGAGGACGTGGAGAACATCATCCAGAAGCTGCTGCAGAAGTGCGACTACGACGTCGAGCGGGCGCAGACCGGCATCGTCTACATCGACGAGATCGACAAGATCTCGCGCAAGTCGGACAACCCCTCGATCACCCGTGACGTGTCGGGCGAGGGCGTGCAGCAGGCCCTGCTGAAGCTGATCGAGGGCACGGTGGCCTCGGTCCCGCCGCAGGGCGGCCGCAAGCACCCCCAGCAGGAGTTCCTGCAGGTCGACACCCGCAACATCCTGTTTATCTGTGGCGGCGCCTTCGCCGGCCTGGAGAAGATCATCTCCAACCGCTCCTCGAAGAGCGGGATCGGCTTTGCCGCCGAGGTGAAGGGCCAGAGCGAGCAGAAGTCCACCGGCGAGCTGTTCCACGAGGTCGAGCCGGAGGACCTGATCAAGTTCGGCCTGATTCCCGAGTTCGTCGGCCGCCTGCCGGTGGTCGCGACCCTGGAAGAGCTCGACGAGGAGGCGCTGATCCGCATCCTGGTGGAGCCGAAGAACGCGCTGACCAAGCAGTATCGCCGCCTGTTCGAGATGGAGGGCGCCGAGCTCGAGTTCCGCGACGACGCCCTGCGGGCGCTGGCGCGCAAGGCCATGGCCCGCAAGACGGGCGCCCGGGGCCTGCGCACCATCCTCGAGAACGTGCTGCTGGACACCATGTACGACCTGCCGTCCATGGAGGACGTCACCAAGGTCGTGGTGGACGAGACCGTCGTGAACGGCGAAAACAAGCCGTACATGATGTTCGAGTCCGACGAGTCCCGCCGCGAAGAGCGCCGGCCGACCGGCTCGGCTCTGTAGCCTCGGCTGGGGACTGTCCCCAGCTACATCATTGCTCGGAAAAACAACCCCCTAGCATTATTGGGGACTGTCCCCAGCAGTTGGGGACAGTCCCCGGCCCTTGATTAATTGGACCCCGGCCCCCATAACTAGGCCATGCCGGCCCCATGGCTCGGCCCGGCGTCATTGAGCATCCAGGAGACTCCCCACGTGGCAGAAGACAGCACCCAGACCCCCGCGACCCCCCAGGTGCCCGAATCCGGCGCCCCCCTGCTGCCGCTGCGGGACGTGGTGGTCTACCCGCACATGGTCATCCCGCTGTTCGTCGGCCGGGACCGCTCGGTCCAGGCCCTCAACCAGGCGATGCAGGCGGGCAAGCAGATCGTGCTGGTGGCCCAGAAGCAGGCCGACGTGGACGAGCCGGGGCCGGGGGACGTGTACGAGTTCGGTACCCTGGCGACCATCCTGCAGCTGCTGAAACTGCCCGACGGCACCGTGAAGGTACTGGTCGAGGGCGGCGAGCGCGTCGCCCTGAAGAACGTCCGCGAGGGCGAGTACTTCACGGCCGACATCGAGGTCCTCGAGGACACGGACGAGCCCGACGACCGCGAGATCGAGGTGCTGACGCGCTCGGTCGTGGCCCAGTTCGAGAACTACGTGAAGCTGTCGAAGAAGGTGCCGCCGGAGATCCTGACCTCGCTGTCGGGCATCGACCACCCGGGCCGGCTCGCCGACACCGTGGCGGCGCACATGTCCCTGCGCCTGGCCGACAAGCAGCGCGTGCTCGAGACCGCCTCCGTCCGCGAGCGGCTGGAGCTGGTGATGGCGCTGATCGAGGGCGAGATCGACGTGCTGCAGATCGAGAAGCGCGTGCGCGGCCGCGTCAAGCAGCAGATGGAGAAGAGCCAGCGCGAGTACTACCTCAACGAACAGATGAAGGCCATCCAGAAGGAACTGGGTGACATGAACGAGGAGGCCAGCGAGGTTGCGGAGCTCGAGAAGAAGATCGAGACCGCCGGCATGCCGGCCGAGGCCAAGGAGAAGGCCACCTCCGAGCTGAACAAGCTGAAGATGATGTCGCCCATGTCGGCCGAGGCCACCGTGGTGCGCAACTACATCGACTGGCTGGTGAAGGCGCCGTGGAAGAAGCGCACGCGGGTCCTGAAGGACCTGGCGCGCGCCGAGAAGGTGCTGGAAGAGGACCACTACGGGCTGGAGAAGGTCAAGGAGCGCATCGTCGAGTACCTGGCCGTGCAGCAGCGCGTGAAGAAGCAGAAGGGCCCGATCCTTTGCCTGGTCGGGCCGCCGGGCGTGGGCAAGACCTCGCTGGGCAAGAGCATTGCGCGGGCCACCAACCGCAAGTTCGTGCGCATGAGCCTCGGCGGCGTGCGCGACGAGGCCGAGATCCGCGGCCACCGCCGCACCTACATCGGCTCCATGCCGGGCAAGATCATCCAGAACATGTCGCGCACCGGCGTGCGGAACCCGCTGTTCCTGCTCGACGAAGTGGACAAGATGTCGATGGACTTCCGCGGCGATCCGTCCTCGGCGCTGCTCGAGGTGCTGGACCCGGAACAGAACTCGAGCTTCAACGATCACTACCTCGAGGTGGACTTCGACCTGTCGGAGACCATGTTCATCTGCACCGCCAACAGCCTGAACATCCCGGCGCCGCTGCTCGACCGCATGGAAGTGATCCGCATCCCGGGTTACACCGAGGACGAGAAGCTGAACATCGCCAAGCGCTACCTGGTGCCGAAGCAGGTCAAGAACAACGGGCTGAAGGAAGGCGAGCTGGTGATCAGCGATGCGGCCATCCGCGACATCATCCGCCACTACACCCGCGAGGCCGGCGTCCGGAATCTCGAGCGCGAGCTGGCCCGGATCTGCCGCAAGGCGGTGAAGGAGATGGTGCTCGACAAGGACGTGAAGAAGGTCGCCGTGAAGCCGGCCGGCATCGAGAAGTACCTGGGCGTGAAGCGCTTCCGCTTCGGCCGCGCCGAGGAAACCGACCGCGTCGGCCAGGTCACGGGCCTGGCGTGGACCGAGGTCGGCGGCGAGCTGCTCACCATCGAGGCCGCCACCATCCCCGGCAAGGGCAAGCTGATCCACACCGGCACGCTGGGCGACGTGATGAAGGAGTCGATCCAGGCCGCGATGACGGTGGTGCGCAGCCGTGCCCGGGTGCTCGGCGTCGATCCCGACTTCCACGCCAACCGGGACGTGCATATCCACGTGCCCGAGGGCGCCACGCCGAAGGACGGCCCCAGCGCGGGCATCGGCATGTGCACGGCGCTGGTCTCGGCGCTGACCGGCATCCCGGTGCGCTCGGACGTCGCCATGACGGGCGAGATCACCCTGCGCGGCGAAGTGCTGCCCATCGGCGGGCTGAAGGAAAAGCTGCTGGCGGCCCACCGCGGCGGCATCCAGGTGGTGCTGATCCCGGAGGAGAACGAGAAGGACCTCGCCGACATCCCGAAGAACATCAAGGGCAAGCTCGAGATCCGGCCGGTGAAGTGGATCGACCAGGTGTTAGAGGTGGCGCTGACGCACCTGCCCGAGCCGGCCGCGGACGTCGCCCCGGAGGAGCCGCCCAAGGCCAGCGAGGCCAAGGGCGAAGGCAAGGGCGTGCACGCCCACTGATCTGCCGCGCCGGATCAGCGATCAGTCGAGGCGAATGAGCCTGTCGTAGCGTGGCAGCAGCTCCGGGTCGTGCGTGATCATCACGGCGGTCCGGCCCTCGAGCCAGCGGTCCAGCGTGCGCGCCAGGCCGCGGGCCGTGCCCTCGTCCAGCCCGGTGGTCGGTTCGTCCAGGATCACCACCGGGCAATCCGTCAGCACCAGCCGCGCCAGCGCGACCCGGCGGGCTTCGCCGCCCGAGAGATTGGTGCCGGCCTCGTCGATCCAGGTCTCCAGCCCGTTCGCCAGCCCGGCGACGAATTGCCCCAGCCCGGCCACCTCCAGGGCGTGGCGCAGCTCGCCTTCGCCGGCCTCGGGGCGCGCCAGGCGCAGGTTTTCGGCGAGGGTGTCGCGAAACAGTACCGGGCGCTGCGCCAGCAGCCCGACGTGGCGGCGCAGGCTGTCGGGATCGAGTTCGCGCAGGTCCACGCCGTCCAGCCGCACGGCACCTGACTGCGGGTCCAGCTGGCGCATCAGCAGCATCGCCAGCGTGCTCTTGCCGGCGCCGCTCGGTCCCACCAGGGCGATGCGCTCGCGCGGTTCGATCCGCAGGGAGAACCCGTCCAGCACCTTGGGCAGGTCCGGCCGGTAGCGAAAATCCACGGCCTCGAGTTCCAGGCCCTGGCCGCAAGCGGGCAGGGGTGCGGTCGCGACGGGCAGTTGCGGCCCCTGGTGCCAGGTCTCGCCCAGGCGCGCGGCGGCGCCGCGACACTGCTCCAGCCGGCGCCACGCGCCCGGCAGGGGCTGCCAGGCCTCGCCGAGGGCCAGCATGCCGAGCACCAGCAGGCCCAGCACCGGGCCGCTGATCGCGCCGTCGCCCAGCAGGCCGATGCCCAGCAGCAGCGCCAGCCAGGTGGCGGCCAGGCCCGCCAGCGTGACCCCCGCCTGGCTGACGGCGTCGAGCCGCTGCAGGCGTTCCTGCAAGCCGACCAGTGCGGCCGAACGCGTCTCGACGCGGGCTCGCTGCGCCGCCCCGAGATCGAAAGCCACCAGTTCCTGCAGCCCCTCCAGGCCCTCGCCGGCTTCCCGCCGCAGCGCCGGCAGGGCCGCGACCACGCCGCGGCTGGCGGCCAGGCCCCGGCGCCGCGCGGTTTCCGCCACCAGCGGGTTCCCGGCCAGCAGCAGCAGGGTGAGCCCCAGCGCCACGCCGGGATCCACCCACAGCGCCGCCAGCAGGCCGGCGAGGATGGTCAGCAGGAAGGCCGAGACCCCCGGGCCGATGACGCCGAGAAAGAGGTGATCCAGCGTATCCACGTCGGCCGTGAGGCGGTTCAGGGTATCGCCCCGCCGCAGCCCGCGCAGCTGTGCCTCGTCGAGGCGCAGCAGGCGCTCGAACAGTGCCAGCCGCAGGTCCGCCAGCAGGCGGAAGGTCGCCTCGTGGGTGACCAGGCGCTCGCCGTAGCGAGCCACGGTGCGGGTGATTGCCGCCAGGCGGATGCCGGCGCCGGGCGCGAAAATATCGATCATCGCGATCAGGCCCAGCCCGGCCAGGGCGCTGGCGGTGATGAACCAGCCCGACAGCGCCAGCAGCACGACGCCGGCAAACAGGCTGAGCAGGATCAGCCCGAGGCCGGCGATGAGCCAGCCGCGGCGCCGGCCCAGCAGCGCACCGAGCGGGAGTCGGTCGGGGTGCGGTCGGCCGCTCATGGTTCCCCCGCCGAAGCGTCGGGACCGGTCCTGGGGACAGTCCCCAGGACCGGTCCCAGTTCGACCGCGCGGTCGGCCCACTCGAGCGCCAGCGGGCTGTGGCTGGCGCAGATCACGGTCATCGGCCGGGCGGCCAGCGCCCGGTCCAGGTCGGCCCAGAAGCGCCGCTCCGTAGCGGCATCCAGGCTGGCCGTCGGCTCGTCGAGCAGGAGCAGCGGCCGCGGGTGCAGCAGCACGCGCGCCAGCGCGATGCGCCGCGCCTGGCCGCCCGACACGCCGAGCCCGTCCTGGCCCAGCGGCGTCTCGAGCCCGCCAGGCAGGCGGTCGATGAACTCCTCGAGCCCCGCCAGGGCCAGCGCGCGCGCCAGGGCGGCGTCTTCGGCCGGCTGGCCGAGGGTGATGTTCTCCCGGATGGTGCCGGCCTGCAGGAAGGGCTGCTGGCCGAGATAGCCGCGCACCGCGCTGAGCTGGCGCCGGGTCAGGGCGTCGACAGGGACGTCGTCATAGGCCACGTCGCCGGCGTCCGGCGCCAGGAAGCCGCCGACGATACCCAGCAACGTGGACTTGCCGGAGCCGCTCGGGCCGTAGAGCACCAGCTTCTCGCCCGCGGCGGCCGCCATGGCCAACCCGTCGAACAGGGCCGGGCGCCC
>NZ_JAALFH010000024.1 GCF_011058255.1 Thioalkalivibrio sp. XN8
GCATTCGAATCAACGATCAGTGGCGGATCTGCTTCGTCTGGAAGGGCGGTGATGCATTGGAGGTTGAGATCGTTGATTACCACTGATGAGGTGAACTATGGCTAAGCGAGACTTCGCGCCGGTAACGCCGGGAGAGATCCTGCTTGAAGAGTTTCTTCAGCCTATGGGGATTTCCCAGTATCGCCTGGCGAAGGAAATCAGCGTGCCGCAGCGGCGCATTGGTGAGATCGTACACGGCAAGCGGTCAAT
>NZ_JAALFH010000025.1 GCF_011058255.1 Thioalkalivibrio sp. XN8
GTCGACACCTCCGTGGTCGAAGGCGACAAGATCGACTGGCAGATCACCGGCGTTGTCGATGACGGCACCGACCTGGCGATCAGCTGGACGGCCACCTACGAAGGCGTGGGCGTGAACCCCTGTAACGCCACCGCAGGTGCGGGCGCCCCGGTGTTCTTCGCCGACGGCAACGGCAACCTGAGCATCCTGCGCGCCTATGCGCAGGGCGGCGACTACATCATCGGCACCAACCCCGATGCGGCCGGCCAGCCCGGCAGCGCGGTCGGCGTCTCGGTGGACAACACGACTTGCTCCGGCAACGTGGCGACCACGGTGGTGCCGGTCGAGACCGTCGATGCCGAGTTTGGCCGCGTGGCCATCCAGGGCAAGCCGCGGCT
>NZ_JAALFH010000026.1 GCF_011058255.1 Thioalkalivibrio sp. XN8
AGGATTTCGAGCTTCCTGGCAGCCAAGCGTTGAACATCTCTAGGCAGCCGTCGAGAGAACCGGCCACCAAAGATTCGCTCTGTTTCCCGACACTTGAAGGACTTGATCACGAGGCGTGATACTAGCGCGTGGCGTTAGTACCGTCAAGCGACAGCAATGTGGGATCGGGAGTTCTAACGACCAAGCTCAGCCGCGCGGCGCAGCCGCGTCGGCCTGAAGCGACGAGTTAGAGCGCTACCGCTCACCTGGAGTTGTTCCGCTCGGTCGCATCTCGAAACCTCTTACAATCACGTAAGCGATCAAAGCAAAGATAAAAAAGATCAGATACATCCATGCGATGCTTTGGAGGGTCTCAATGACCGTCCGGTACAACTCCAGCGTCCAACGCTCGGCGTTAAGCACAAGCAATTGGGCATCTTTGTGGGGCACGCTGATGTAGCGCTCGAGTTGGTGAATTCGCACGCCGCCGGAAATTCCGACGACGAAAGCGGCAAACTTTATGTAGCGACGCCAAGCTTCGCTGATCTCGTCTTGGATGAGTCGGAGCAGGATCGCTGCGATCGGCTTGTCGAAAAGTCTAACGACCCCGAAGGAGACCGCCGTCGCCAATAAGAAAGTCACCAAGAGCAAGGAAAAGAACACTGGTAGGTCCCTCGTTGCGGTCTAACTCAAAGTAGATGTACTAAACGCGGTCGAATATTGCATGAAACCCCCCGGATAGTCTGGGTTGGGTTGGACCAAGCCCCTGTTTAACCTCGGCTTGTTGCTGGATATACCACAGATACCGGGGGTGGGGTTATGCCGAAGACGCGGCTGCTGGACGTGGTGCGGGACCGCATCCGGGTCAAGCACTACAGCTACCGCACGGAGACATCGTACCTGGGCTGGATCCGGCGCTTCATCCGCTTTCATGGCGGCCGGCACCCGCGCGACATGGGTGGGCCGGAGGTCGAGCAGTTCCTTTCTTACCTCGCCACCGAGCGCCAGGTAGCGGCCTCGACCCAGAACCAGGCGCTGTCGGCGATCCTGTTCCTGTACCGCGAAGCGCTCGAGATCGACCTGCCATGGCTCGACGGCGTGGTCTGGGCGAAACGGCCCGCGCGGGTTCCCGTCGTGTTGTCCCGGGACGAAGTGCACCGGGTCCTGGCCCAGCTCGAGGGCACCCACTGGCTGGCGGCGAGCCTGCTCTACGGCGCCGGGCTGCGGGTGTCGGAGTGCCTGCGCCTGCGGGTGAAGGACCTGGATTTCGAGTATCGGCAGGTCACGGTGCGGGACGGCAAGGGCGCCAAGGACCGCTGCACTATGCTGCCGGATGCCGTGCTCGAACCACTCCAGTTCCACCTTGGGCGGGTGCGCTCGCTGTTCGACGCAGATCGGGCGGCCAGCCATCCCGGCGCAGCGTTGCCCCCGGCCCTGGAGCGGCAGTATCCTGCGGCGCCGTTCGAGTGGCCCTGGCAATTCGTCTTACCGGCGCGGAAGTTTTGCCGGAGCCCATACACCGGCCGCATGGTCCGCTTCCGTGTCCTGCCGGACGTGCTGCAACGGGCCGTGAAGCAGGCCGTCCGCGCTGCCGGCATCACGAAGCCCGCGTCGTGCCACACCTTCCGCCATTCCTTCGCCACGCACCTGCTGGAGTCCGGCTACGACATTCGCACGGTGCAGGACCTGCTCGGGCATTCGGACGTGTCGACGACGATGATCTATACGCACGTCATCCAGCGGGGCGGCCGCGGCGTGCGCAGCCCGCTGGATTGAAAGCGCGGCGGCGTCAGTCCCGGTTCTTGATCGGCGCGAGCAGCATGTAGAAGACCCACGCGAACCAGGACACGAAGATCACCGCCAGCACCCACGCGGCCTTCTCGCCCCCCGTGGTCCGGTTGGAGCCGACGATGATGATGATCGGCAGCAGCCAGATGAAGGTAATGAAGGCGAATATGGCCACTATGGCGGCAAATCCAGTTAGCTCCACCGAGCTCTCCTTGATCCTGGCTATGGTATCCAAGAATTGGTGACAGCTTACGAAGGACGACTCTTGTGCGCCAACTTGTGCGCGTGCTGCTCCCAGTTCTGGCCGTCGAACGGCGTGACGTTGACTGACGCAGGCACCGGGTCGAGGCAGTTCACGTTCACGTCGATCCCGTCAGGGTTCGAGCGCGGGGTGTAGAAAGGCTTGATCCCGCATATCCGGCAGAAGGTATGCTTGGCGACGCCCGTGCCGAAGCGATAGGTGGCTAGTGCCTCCTCGCCCGACAGCAGCCTGAACCTGTCCCGAGGCACAATCAGGTGCAGAAACCCTGACTTGGAGCAGATCGAGCAGTTGCACCGATCAGCCTCGATCACCGGCGGTGCCTCGACTTCGAAAGTCACCGCGCGGCAGTGGCAGCTGCCCCGGTAGATCATTGGCCCCTCTGTCGGTTCGAGCATGGCGCGATTCTCCACAATGAAACAGGGGGCTGCCAACCGGCAGCCCCCTGCAGGGATCGGCGAAGTTTGCGCCTGCGGCTACTTCTGCCCGGCGCTCTTCTTGATCTTCTCAAGCAGCGCCAGCTGCGCAGCGGCCTGGGCGAGCTCGGCCTGGGCGATGGCGATGTCCTTGGCGGACTCGCGGTTCTCCAGCAGGTCCTGGGCGCGCTGCCGCGCCTGCTGCACGGCGGCCTCGTCGAGATCGTGGGCACGGGCCGCGGCGTCGGCCAGCACGGTGACCGCCCTGGGCTGAATCTCGATCATGCCGCCGGAGACGTAGAAGAACAGCTCCTGGCCTTCCGGCGTCTGCACGCGCACCCCGCCCGGCCGCAGGCCGGTGAGCAGCGGGGCGTGGTTCGGCGCGATGCCGATGTCGCCGAGCTGCGCCGGGGCGTAGACCATGGCTGCAGTACCGCTGAAGATTTCGCCTTCGGCGCTGACGATGTCGACGTGGATCGTGCTCATCCCTTACTCCGGGCCGGTGGGCGCCGTGTTACTGCAGCTTCTTCGCCTTCTCGACGGCTTCCTCGATGGTGCCGACCATGTAGAAGGCCTGCTCCGGAATCGCGTCGTACTCGCCGTCGACGATGCCGCGGAAGCCCTTGATGGTGTCCTTCAGCGAGACGTACTTGCCGGGCGAGCCGGTGAAGGCCTCGGCGACGAAGAACGGCTGCGACAGGAAGCGCTGCACCTTGCGGGCGCGGGTCACGACCTGCTTGTCGTCTTCCGACAGCTCGTCCATGCCGAGGATGGCGATGATGTCCTGCAGCTCCTTGTAGCGCTGCAGGGTCGCCTGCACCGCGCGGGCACAGTCGTAGTGCTCCTGGCCGATGACATTCGGGTCGAGCAGGCGCGAGGTCGAGTCCAGCGGGTCCACGGCCGGATAGATGCCCAGCTCGGCGATCTGGCGCGACAGCACCAGCGTGGCGTCCAGGTGGGCGAAGGTCGTGGCCGGGGACGGGTCGGTCAAGTCGTCGGCCGGGACGTACACCGCCTGGAAGGAGGTGATCGAGCCGGTCTTGGTGGAGGTGATGCGCTCCTGCAGCTGGCCCATTTCCGCGGCCAGCGTGGGCTGGTAACCCACGGCGGAGGGCATGCGGCCCAGCAGCGCCGACACCTCGGTGCCCGCCAGGGTGTAGCGATAGATGTTGTCGATGAACATCAGCACGTCGCGGCCCTCGTCGCGGAAGTTCTCCGCGATGGTCAGGCCGGTCAGCGCCACGCGCAGGCGGTTGCCCGGCGGCTCGTTCATCTGGCCGTACACCAGCGCCACCTTGTCGAGGACGTTGGAGTCCTTCATCTCGTGGTAGAAGTCGTTGCCCTCGCGGGTGCGCTCGCCGACGCCGGCAAACACGGAGTAGCCGGAGTGCTCGATGGCGATGTTGCGGATCAGCTCCATCAGCGTCACGGTCTTGCCCACGCCGGCGCCGCCGAACAGGCCGATCTTGCCGCCCTTGGCGATCGGCATGATCAGGTCGATGACCTTGATGCCCGTCTCGAGGATCTCGACCGAGGCGGCCTGGTCCTCGTAGGACGGCGGGTCGCGGTGGATCGGCATGTAGGCGTCGGCCTCGACCGGGCCGGCCTCGTCGATCGGCGTGCCGAGCACGTCCATGATGCGGCCCAGCGTGGCCTTGCCCACGGGCACCTTGATCGGCTCGCCGGTGCCCTTCACCGCGAGGCCGCGCTTCAGGCCCTCGGAGGCGCCCATGGCGATGCAGCGCACGATGCCGTCGCCGAGCTGCTGCTGCACCTCGAGCGTGATGTCGTTCTCTTGGATCTTCAGGGCGTCGTAGATCTTGGGCAGGTGCTCACGCGGGAACTCCACGTCCACCACGGCGCCAATGACCTGAACGATGTTGCCAGTGCTCATGGATCAGTTTCCTCTGTCTCGTATCCGCTGGGGCGCCGTCAGACGGCCGCCGCGCCGCCGACGATCTCGGCGAGTTCCTGGGTGATCGCGGCCTGGCGCGCCTTGTTGTAGGCGAGCTGCAGCCCGTCGATCAGTTTGCCGGCATTGTCGGTGGCGCTCTTCATGGCCACCATGCGCGCCGCCATCTCGCAGGCGACGTTCTCCACCGCGCCGCGATAGACCTGCGACTCGATGTAGCGGGTCAGCACCTGCTCGACCAGCTCGCTGGAGCTGGGCTCGTAGATGTAGTCCCAGTGGGTCTGCAATTCCTCGGCGTCCTGCGTCTGCGCCGGGAGCAGGGTCAGCGTGACCGGCTTCTGGCTCATGGTGTTGACGAACTCGTTGTGCACCAGGAACAGCCGGTCCAGCGAGCCCTCGCTGTACTCGTTCAGCATCACCTGGATGGCGCCGATGAGGTCCTGCACGCGCGGGACGTCGCCGAGATCCTGCAGGCTGGCGACGATGTTCACGTCCAGCCGGCGGAAGAACTGCGCCGCCTTGCGCCCGACCAGGCACAGCTCCACCTCGACGCCCTTGTCGCGCCACTCGCGCAGCTCGCGCAGGGTGCGGCGGAACAGGTTGGCGTTGAGGCCGCCGCACAGGCCGCGGTCCGTCGACACGATGATGTAGCCGACCCGCTTGGCCTCGCGCTCCACCATGAAGGGGTGGCGGTAATCCGGGCGCGCCTGCATCAGGTGCCCGATCACCGTGCGGATGCGCTCGGCGTAGGGGCGGGATGCTTCCATCCGGTCCTGCGCCTTGCGCATTTTCGCCGCGGCGACCATCTCCATGGCCTTGGTGATCTTGGCCGTGTTGCGGATGCTCTTGATCTGCGTGCGGATTTCTTTGGCGTTGGCCATGCGGCTCTCCGCTGCCTACCAGGTGCCGGTGGCGACGAAGTCGGCCACGCCCTGCTTCATCTCGCCCGCGATCTCGTCGTTCCAGTCGCCGGTCTCGTTCAGCTTCTTCATCAGCTCCGGGTGCGCCGAGTCCATGTGGCCGTGCAGCGCGTGCTCGAAGTCGCCGATCTTGTCCAGCGGGACCTTGTCGATGAAGCCCTCGTTGACGGCGAACAGCGACACGGCCATCTGCGCCACGGAGAGCGGCGAGTACTGCTTCTGCTTCATCAGCTCGGTGACGCGCTGGCCGCGGTCGAGCTGCTTGCGGGTGGTCTCGTCCAGGTCGGAAGCGAACTGGGCGAAGGCCGCCAGCTCGCGGTACTGGGCCAGCGCCAGGCGGATGCCGCCGCCGAGCTTCTTGATGGCCTTGGTCTGGGCGGCGCCGCCGACGCGCGACACGGACAGGCCGGCGTTGATGGCGGGCCGGATGCCGGCGTTGAACAGGTCTGACTCGAGGTAGATCTGGCCGTCGGTGATGGAAATCACGTTGGTCGGCACGAAGGCGGACACGTCGCCCGCCTGGGTCTCGATGATCGGCAGCGCGGTCAGCGAGCCGGTCTTGCCCTTCACCTTGCCGTCGGTCGCCTGCTCCACGAACTCGGCGTTGACGCGCGCAGCGCGCTCCAGCAGGCGGGAATGCAGGTAAAACACGTCGCCGGGGTAGGCTTCGCGGCCCGGCGGGCGGCGCAGCAGCAGCGACACCTGGCGGTACGCCCAGGCCTGCTTGGTGAGGTCGTCATAGATGATCAGCGCGTCTTCGCCCTTGTCGCGGAAGTACTCGCCCATGGCGCAACCGGCATAGGGGGCGATGTACTGCAGCGCGGCCGAGTCGGCGGCGGGGGCGGCGACGATGATGGTGTGGTCCATCGCGCCGAACTCTTCCAGCTTGCGCACCACGCCGGCGATGGACGACTGCTTCTGGCCGATCGCCACGTAGATGCACTTAACGCCGGTGCCCTTCTGGTTGATGATGGCGTCGATGGCGACGGCGGTCTTGCCGGTCTGGCGGTCGCCGATGATCAGCTCGCGCTGGCCGCGGCCGACCGGGACCATGGCGTCGACCGACTTCAGGCCGGTCTGCACCGGCTGGCTCACCGACTGGCGCCAGATCACGCCCGGCGCCACCTTCTCGATGGCCGAGCTGTGTTCGGTCTTGATCGGGCCCTTGCCGTCGATCGGCTGGCCGAGCGGGTTCACCACGCGGCCCAGCAGGGCCTCGCCCACCGGCACCTCGAGGATACGCCCGGTGGTCTTGACCTCGTCGCCCTCCGAGATGTGCAGGTAGTCGCCCAGCACCACGGCGCCGACCGAGTCCTGCTCCAGGTTCAACGCCAGGCCGAAGGTGTTGCCGGGGAACTCCAGCATTTCGCCGTAGGCCGCGTTGGCCAGGCCGTGGATGCGCACGATGCCGTCCGTCACCGAGACCACGGTGCCGACGTTGCTGGCGACGGTGGTCGATTCGAACTTGAGGATCTTCTCTTTGATCAGATCGCTGATTTCAGATGCCTTGATGGACATTTCCTACAATCCTTTAGTGCGTGACGGCGCCGGCGAGCCTATCCAGGCGGCCGGACAGTGAGCCATCGATGACCAGGTCGCCGGCGCGGATGATCGCGCCGCCGAGCAATTTCGCGTCAGTGTCGCAGTGCAGCCGGACGTCGCGGCCGAGGCGCTTCTTCAGGGACGCCGCGAAGCTCTCCTGCTGGGCCGCGTCGAGCGCCACCGCGGACGTCAGTTGCACGTCCACGACGTTCTCGGCCTCGGCGCGCAGCACCTCGAACTCCGTCGCAATCTCCGGCAGCCAGGCCATGCGGTCGTTCTCGGCCAGCACCTTGATGAAGCTGGCGCCATGGGCGCCGGCGCTGTCGCCGCAGAGCTCGATGAACAGCCCGGCGAGCGCCTCGCGCGTCACCGCCGGGTTGCCGATCAGCGCCTGCACGCGCTCGTCGGCAGCGGCGCTGGCGCCCCGGCCGAGAAACTCGGACCAGCCCGCCAGCGCGCCGGCCTCCCTGGCGATCTCGAACACGGCCCTGGCGTAGGGCCGCGCGACGGTCATCTTCTCTGCCATGGCTGCGACTCTCCCCGGACCGCGCTACAACTGACCGGCGAGGCGGTCGAGCAGGTCGCGATGGGCCGTGGCGTCGATCTCTTTCTCGAGCAGCTGTTTCGCCCCGGTCAGCGCGATCGCCGCGACTTCACCGCGCAGCGCCTCGCGCGCCCGGTTGGTCTCCTGGTCGATCTCGGCGCGGGCCTGGGCCAGCATCCGCTCGCCGGTCGCCTCGGCGTTCGCCTTCGCCTCCTCGACCAGCTCGGCGCCCCGGCGCTCGGCCTGGTCGATGATCTGCGCCGCCTGCTGGCGGGCCTCGCGCAGGCGCTCAGCCACCTGGGCATCGGCCTCCTCGAGCGCTTTCTGG
This sequence comes from Thioalkalivibrio sp. XN8, assembly GCF_011058255.1. Lineage (GTDB taxonomy): Bacteria > Pseudomonadota > Gammaproteobacteria > Steroidobacterales > XN24 > XN24. The sequence goes on from NZ_JAALFH010000026.1 coordinate 7,689, forward strand.
CCGCGTTCCGCGGCCGCCAGGCCCTCGGCGATCCGGGCGCGCCGTTCCTCCAGCGCCTGCATGACCGGCGGCCAGACGAACTTCTTGGTGAACCAGACGAAGACCAGGAAGGTCAGCATCTGGCCGAAGAGTGTCAGGTTAATGCCCACGATTCCGACTCCCGATCAGCTTGGTGTGCCGCCGGGGACGCGATGCGTCCCTCAGCTCCCGAGCGCGGCCAGCAGCGGGTTGGCGAACAGCAGCAGCGCGGCGAACGCGACACCGATGATGGCCAGCGCGTCGAGCAGGCCGGCGACGATGAACATGCGGATCTGCAGCATGTTGGCCATCTCCGGCTGGCGCGCGGCGCCCTCGAGGAACTTGCCGCCGAGCAGGCCGAAACCGATGCCGGTGCCGAGCGCCGCGAAGGCAAAAATGAGGCCCACGGCAAGCGCGGTAAAGGCCTGAACTGATGCAATTGCTTCCATGATCAATCTCCGTAGGAGGCAGGGTCTACAGGGGTGAAAATCAGTGCTTCTCGTAAGCCAGCGCTATGTAAACGATGGTCAGCGTCATGAAGATGAACGCCTGCAGCGGGATCACGAGAATGTGGAAGATCGCCCAGGCGCTGCCGGGAAGCCACTGGATCCAGAAGGGCAGCATGGCGATCAGGATGAAAATGAGCTCGGCCGCGTACAGGTTGCCGAACAATCGCAGCGCGAGAGAGACCGGCTTGGCGATCATCTCCACGGTGTTGAGAATGAGGTTGAAGGGCACCAGCAAGGGGTTCTTGCCGAAGGGGTGGAACAGGAACTCCTTGCCGAAGCCCTCGGCGCCCTTGCCCTTGATGCCGTAGTAGATGATCAGCGCCAGCACCGACAGCGACAGGCTGAAGGTCGCGCTCATGTCGGCCGACGGCACCACCCGCATGTACTCGATCCCGACCATGGCGGCGAGCACGGGGAACAGGTCCACCGGGATCAGGTCCATGAGGTTCCACAGGAACACCCACACGAAGATGGTCAGCGAGAGCGGCGCGAGCAGGTTCTTGGGGCCGTGGAAGGCGTCACCCACCGCCTTGTCGACGAATTCGAGGATCGTCTCGACGAAGTTCTGGAGTTTCCCCGGCACGCCGGCGGTCACCGCGCGGGCTGCCCCGTAGAAGACGCCGAGAAAGATCAGCCCGGTGACCCAGGACCAGAACAGGGTGTCGATGTGGATGGTCCAGAAGCCCTCTCCGACCGAGAGATGCTTGAGGTGATGCGTGACGTATTCTGTCGGAGAACTTGCCATTACCGTCATCCACCAAAGCCCTGTCGGTCACGTCGCGTGAAGACCAGCGCCAGCCAGTTGACGACCAGGGTCGCCGCGAACGTGACCACGAGCGGAACAAACACGTGGCTCAAAAAAATGGCTGCCGCCGAAAACATGGCTACAGCCAGCATTATTTTCATCGCCTCCGCTTTCACGAAGGCCGCGAACATGGCCCGGGGACCCGCTTCAGCCGGAACCGAGAACACCCGCAACGCCATCCAGAGGCTCAGCACGACGCTGATTCCTCCCCCGACGAGGGCCCCGAGCGCGGCGTCTGCGCCGGCGGCGAGCCCGTACAGGGCCGCGGCGAGCAGCGTCACGCCCGATTGTCCGGCGATGATCTTGCCGGGTGCTGAACCGACCCGTAACCGCATGCCGAGAAACCGGGCCCTCAAAGCCTGAGGATTATAGCCAGATTCCGCAGTCGCAGCAAAGCCCGCCGCGGCTTACTTGATGTGGCCCAGGATGCCCTCGAGCTCGTCCAGGGTGTTGTAGCTGACCACCAGCTTGCCCCGGCCGCTGGCGGTGTGCTGGAGCGCCACGCGGGCGCCCAGCTTGTCGGCGAGTTCGCCTTCCAGGCGGCGGATGTCGGGGTCGCGGGACGGCGCCGGCGCCGCCTTTTGCGCCGGCGCCTGCAGGCGCTTCACCAGCCGCTCGGTCTCGCGCACCGACAGCCCTTTCTTCGCCACCTCGCGGGCGGCCGCGACCTGGGCCTTCGGGTCGGCCAGCCCCAGCAGCGCCCGGGCGTGGCCCATTTCCAGCTGGCGGCGCTCGACGAGGGTCTTCACCTCGTCGGCCAGCTCGAGCAGGCGCAGCAGGTTGCTGACCGCGGCCCGCGAGCGGCCGACGGCCTCGGCGGCCTGCTGGTGGGTCATCTCGAATTCTCGGGTCAGCCGGTCCAGGGCGCGGGACTCCTCCAAGGGGTTCAGGTTCTCGCGCTGGATGTTCTCGATCAGCGCCATCGCCACGGCCGCCTCGTCCGGCACCTCGCGCACGATGACGGGGACCTTCTGCAGGCCGGCCAGCTGGGCGGCGCGCCAGCGGCGCTCGCCGGCGATGATCTCGAAGCGGACGCCCTCGGGCGTCTCCCGGATGGGCCGCACGACGATCGGCTGCACCACGCCCTGGGCCTTGATGGAGCTCGCCAGGTCCTCGAGCCCTTCCTGCCGGATGTCCTGGCGCGGCTGGTAGCGCCCGCGCTTCAGGAGCTCGACTGCCAGCTCGCGGTACTGGCCGGTGTCGCGGCTGTCGGCAGCCTCGGCCCGCGCCGTGGTCGAGAGCAGGGCGTCGAGGCCGCGGCCGAGGCGTTTCTTGACGACCATGGGGTGCAGTCTCCGTGTAAGTCCTGTGCTCCGCTATGCGGCGGGAGTGTAACCCAAGGTTCAGCCGGCCGGCGCCGCTGCCGCCGCATCGCGGCGGATCATCTCCCCGGCCAGCGCCAGGTAGGCCAGCGCGCCCCGGCTGGTCTTGTCGTGGAACAGCGCCGGCATGCCGAAACTCGGCGCCTCCGCCAGCCGCACATTGCGCGGGATCACGGTGCGGAACACCTTGTCGCCGAAGTGCAGGATCAGCTGCGAGGAGACCTCGTTGGCGAGGTTGTTGCGCGGGTCGAACATGGTCCGCAGCAGCCCCTCGACCTGCAGCCCGGGGTTCACCGCGTCGCGGATCTGTTCGACGGTGCCCACCAGCGCGGACAGGCCCTCGAGGGCGTAGTACTCGCACTGCATCGGGATCAGGACGCCGGTGGCCGCGGTCAGGGCGTTGACCGTCAGCATGTTGATCGACGGCGGGCAGTCGATCAGCACGTAGTCATAGTCCCCGACGATATCCTTCAGCGCCGTCCGCAGCCGGGTCTCGCGGCCGAACTCGTTGATCAGCCGCACCTCGGCGGTGGTCAGGTCGTCGTTGCCGGGGATCAGGTCGAAGCCGCCCGGGTCCGTCTGGACCACGGCCTCGCGCGCTGGCACCTCGCCCAGCAGCACGTCGCAGGACGATACCTCGAGGCTGCGCTTGTCGATCCCCGAGCCCATGGTGGCATTGCCCTGCGGGTCGAGGTCGACCAGCAGCACCCGGCGCCGGGTGGCCTTCAGCGAGGCGGCCAGGTTGACCGCGGTCGTGGTCTTCCCCACGCCGCCCTTCTGGTTGGCGATGGCCAGGATCTTGGTCGCCGCGGAGCTCGTCACAGGCCGTCTTCCTCGCGGCAGAATTCGAGCAGGTGGCGCTCGGCGCGCAGGCCGGGCACCTTCAGCCGGTGGACCGCCTGCAGCCGCCAGCCCGGCGGCAGGGCGAGCAGCTCGTCTTCGGGGAAGCTGCCCTTCATCACCAGCATCCGGCCGCCCGGCCGCAGCTGCCGGCCGGCGGCGCGGATGAAGTCGGACACCGAGGCGAACGCGCGGCTGACCACCACGCCGAAGCCCGCCGGGTCCTCGTGCTCCTCGACCCGGCTTTTGACCACCTTGACGTTGTCGAGGCCGAGCCGCTCGGCGGCGTACTCCACGAACCGGGTCTTCTTGCCGGAGGCGTCGAGCAGGACGAATTCCTGGTCGGGACTCGCCATGGCCAGCACCAGTCCGGGCAGCCCGGCGCCGGTGCCGACGTCCAGCACGCGCTCGGCGGCGAGGAACGGCAGCAGCACGAGGCTGTCGAGGACGTGCCGCGGCACCATTTCCTCGGGCACGCGAACGCCCGTGAGGTTATAGGCCTGGTTCCACTTCTCCAGCAGGGCGATATAGGCGCACAACGACGACGCCAGGCCGGCAGGCTCGGCCAGGCGCAGGCCGGCCAGGCCGTCCTCGATCAGGTGCTGGATGCGGGATGTGTCCACCGGGGCCCCTGCGGCATGGGCCCGCAAGTATACCGAATGAACGCCTCCCGCCGGGCCTAGATCTCGACCGGCTGGCGCCTCTCGCGCAGGATCGGCCCGGCCCCGCGCGGCCCGGCGCCCTGCGCGCTGCGGCCCGAGTAGGGGCAGACCCCCATGTTCCGGTGCGCCTCGCGCTGGGCGGGCGTCATCGACTCCCACAGGCGACGCATCTCGGCCACGTGGGCCTCCTTCTCCGCCTCGGTCATGCCGCGGTCCGCGGCGTAGACACCGGCCGGCGCCTGGGTCGGGGCCGCCTGCATTTCGGCGGCGAAGTTGCCCCAGGCCGTGGAGCCCAGCCACGCCAGCGCCACCACCGCGGCGCCGGCAACAAAACCCTTCAGCTGCATGCCACTCTCCTCGCGTTTTTCGAGCCTCGCGAGGAAGCCTTCGCCGGCCGGCGCCGGTCGGGTTCACGGCCGGCTGCTCAGTCGGTGACGAGCAGGGCTACGAATTCGTCGACCGGCGTGCCCTCGAGCTTCTGCTGGTCGGCGCACAGTGACTTCAGCGCCTTGAACTGGCGCTCGGCCAGCTTGTCCCCGAGGCTTTGCTCGAACTTGCGCAGCAGCACCGGGATGCCCTCGGCGCGGCGCTTGCGGTGCCCGATGGGGTACTGCACCTCGAACCGGTCGGTGGAACTGCCATCCCTGAAGAAGACCTGCACGGCGTTGCCGATATAGCGCTTGGCCGGATCGTAGTAGTCCCGCGTGAAGCGCTCGTTCTCGCGCACCGTCATCTTCGCCCGCAGCTCGTCCACGCGCGGGTCCCGCGCCACGTCGTCCTCGTAGTCGTTGGCGACCAGGCGCCCGAAGATCAGCGGGATGGCCGTCATGTACTGCAGGCAGTGATCGCGATCGGCCGGGTTGTCCAGCGGGCCGGTCTTGTCGATGATGCGCTGGCCCGGTTCCTGGGTTTCGATCACCACTTCCCTGATGTCGTCCAGTCGCTGGCGCACTTCGGGGTGCAGCGCCATCGCCGCCTCGACCGCGGTCTGGGCATGGAACTCGGCGGGATAGGAGATCTTGAACAGGATGTTCTCCATCACGTAGGTGCCGTAGCCCTGCGGGAAGGCCAGGTCCTTGCCGCCGAACAGCACGTCCTGGAAACCCCAGCGCTCCGCCGTCAGCGCCGAGGGGTAGCCCATCTCGCCGGTGAGCGCGATCAGCGCCTGGCGCACGCCCCGGCTGGCGGCGTCGCCGGCCGCCCAGCTCTTGCGGGAGCCGGTGTTCGGGGCATGGCGGTAGGTGCGCAGGGCGCCGCCGTCGAGCCAGGCGTTGGACACGGCGTTGATGACCTGCTCGCGCGTGCCGCCGAGCATCTTCGTGGCCACCGCGGTGGAAGCGATGCGCACCAGCAGCACGTGGTCGAGGCCGACGCGATTGAAGCTGTTCTCCAGCGCGATCACGCCCTGGATCTCGTGCGCCTTGATCATGGCCTCGAGCACCGCGCGCATCTGCAGCGGCTCCTCGCCCTCGGCGGAGCGCTGGCGCGAGAGGTAGTCCGCGACCGCGAGGATGGCGCCGAGATTGTCGGAGGGGTGGCCCCACTCGGCCGCCAGCCAGGTGTCGTTGAAGTCCAGCCAGCGCACCAGGGTGCCGATGTTGAATGCCGCCTGCACGGGATCCAGCTCCCACGCGGTGCCGGGTACCCGGGCGCCGCCGGGCAGCGTGGCGCCCGGCACCACGGGCCCGAGCAGCTTGGTGCAGGCCGAGTAGTCCAGGGCCTGGAAGCCGCAGGCCAGGGAATCCATCAGGCAGTAGCGGGCCGTCTCCAGGGCCGCGGCGCTGTCGATCGCGTAGCCCTCGACGTAGTTCGCGATGTCGACCAGGGCCCGGTCGGGGTCCGGGCGCCTGGCCGAGCGGCGGTCTTCAGCGGACACGTGACAGGCTCCCTGGGGCCGGGCGGGCGCTCAGTCCCGCGCGGCCATCGGCGTCCAGGACTGCAGGCCGGGACCGACGTAGTCCGCGCCCGGGCGGATCAGCCGGTTGTTGGCGCGCTGCTCCATCACGTGGGCCGACCAGCCGGTGGTCCGCGAGCAGACGAAGATGGGCGTGAACAGGGGCGTCGGGATGCCCATGAAGTGGTAGGCGCTGGCGGAATAGAAGTCGGCGTTGGGGAACAGCTTCTTCTCGTCCCACATCACCTTCTCGATCGCCTCCGACACCGGGTAGATCACGGTATCGCCGCGCTCGTCCGCGAGCTGTTTCGCGAAGGCCTTGATGACCTTGTTGCGCGGGTCGGAGGTGGTATACACGCGGTGGCCGAAGCCCATGATCTTTTCCTTCGCCGCCAGCATGGCGCGCACGCCCTCGTCGGCCGCCGCCGCGCTGTCGAAGCGCTCGATCAGCTCCATCGCCGCCTCGTTGGCGCCGCCGTGCAACGGGCCGCGCAGGGCGCCGATGGCGCCAGTGATGGCGGAGTGGAAGTCCGACAGCGTGGCAGCGATGACGCGCGCGGTGAAAGTCGAGGCGTTGAACTCGTGCTCGGCGTAAAGGATCAGCGAGACGTCCAGCACCCGGCGGTGGAAATCCGACGGCGCCTTGCCGTGCAGCAGGTGCAGGAAGTGCCCAGCGACACTGTCGTCGTCGGTGACGGTGTCGATGCGCACGCCGTCCTGGTGGAAGCGCCACCAGTACAGCAGCATCGAGGGAAAGGCCGCCAGCAGCCGGTCCGCCACCCGCACCTGCGGCTGGTGGTCGTCCTCGGGCTCGAAGTTGCCCAGCAGCGAGCAGCCGCTGCGCAGCACGTCCATCGGATGCGAGTCGCCGGGGATGGTTTCCAGCGCCGCCTTCAGCGCGTCCGGCAGGTCGCGGAGGCCCTTCAGGCGCTCGATGTAGTCCGCGTACTCGGCCTGCGTCGGCAGCTTGCCGTAATGAAGCAGGTAGGCGACTTCCTCGAAGCGAGCATGCTCGGCCAGGTCGTAGATGTCGTAACCGCGGTAGGTCAGGCCGGCGCCTTCCTTGCCCACGGTGCAGATCGCGGTTTCGCCCGCGGAGACGCCCGCGAGGCCGCCTGCTTTCTTGTCCTTGCTCATTCTTTTTCTCCCTGGGTCAGTTGCGTCGCGCCGTCCGCCGCAAACAGCGCGTCGAGCTTGCGCTCGTAGTCGTGGTAGCCGAGCACGTCGTAGAGCTCGGTGCGGGTCTGCATGGCGTCGAGCGACGCCTGCTGGGTGCCGTCGCGGCGCAGCGTCTCGTAGACGGACAGCGCCGCCCTGCTCATGGCGCGGAAGGCCGACAGGGGGTACAGCGCCAGCCGAACGCCGGCGTCCGCCAGCTCCGCCGTCGTGAACAGCGGCGTCTTGCCGAACTCGGTGATGTTGGCCAGCACCGGGACCGGCACCGCAGCGGTGAACTGGCGGTACTCGTCCAGCGTCGTCAGCGCCTCGGCGAAAATCATGTCGGCGCCGGCCTCGACGTAGGCCTGGGCCCGCTCGATGGCCTGCGGCTGGCCTTCCACGGCATGCGCGTCGGTGCGCGCCATGATGACGAAGGCCGGGTCCGTGCGCCCGTCGACCGCGGCGCGGATGCGGTCGCACATCTCGGCGCCGGAGACCAGCGCCTTGCCGGGCCGGTGGCCGCAGCGCTTGGCCGAGACCTGGTCCTCCAGGTGCAGGGCTGCCGCGCCGGCGCGGATCATCTCCTGCACGGTGCGCCCGATATTGAAGGCCGTGCCCCAGCCGGTGTCGGCATCGACCAGCAGCGGCAGGTCGGTGGCGCCGGTGATGCGGCGGATGTCCTCGCAGACGTCGTTGAGGCTGGTGATGCCCAGGTCGGGCAGGCCGAAGGAGGCGTTGGCCACCCCGGCGCCGGAGAGGTAGATCGCCCGGAAGCCGGCGCGTTCCGCCAGCAGCGCGGTATAGGCATTGATGGTGCCGACGACCTGCAGCGGGCGTTGGGTCTCGAGGGCGGCGCGAAAGCGTCCGCCGGCGGACTGGGTCTCAGGCATGCGTCCCTCCCATGGGGCAGTGCACCATTCTAGCAAGGCTGGCGAGGTGGGGACTGTCCCGGGGACAGTCCCCAGGATCTCCCTAGCGCAGGTCGACCAGCGTGCGGCCGCGCACCGAGCCGTCGATATATGCGTCGAACGCGCTGCCAAGATCGTTCAGTGAGACGACATTATCGGCGATCGTGTCCAGATGCCGCGGCTTCAGGTCGGTCGCCAGCCGGTTCCAGACCGCCAGCCGCAGCGGCCGCGGCGTGGCCACCGAGTTCACGCCGAGCAGGTTGACCCCCCGCAGGATGAAGGGCATCACGGTGGTGTGGAACTCGTGGCTCTGGGCCAGCCCGATCGAGGCGATCGATCCCCACCAGTCCATGGTGCGGGTCAGCCAGGCCAGGGTCTCGCCGCCGAGATTGTCTACCGCCCCGGCCCACAGGCCCTTTTCCAGCGGCCGCGTGCCCATCTCGAACTCGCCGCGTACCAGGATCTCGGCCGCGCCCAGCTGGCGCAGGTAGTCCGCCGCCTCGGCCTTGCCGGTCAGGGCGGTGACCGCGTAGCCTCGGCCCGCCAGCATGTCGACCGCCAGGCTGCCGACGCCGCCGGTCGCGCCGGTGACGATCACCGGGCCTCGATCCGGCGCCAGGCCGTTGTGCTCCAGGCGGTGCACCGCAAGGCCGGCGGTGAAACCGGCCGTGCCCAGCTGCATCACCGCCCGCGGGTCCAGCCCGGCCGGCACCGGCACCACCCAGTCGCCGCTGACCCGCGCGTACTCGGCATAGCCGCCGTCGTGCTCCTCGCCCAGCCCGCAGCCGGTGACCAGCACCGGGTCGCCGGGCCGGTAGCGGTCGTCCTCGGAGCTCACCACCTCGCCGGCCACGTCGATACCGCCGACCAGCGGGAAGCGCTTGAGGATCCGGCCCTTGCCGGTGGCCGCCAGGGCGTCCTTGTAGTTGATGCTGGACCAGTGTCCGCGGATGACCACCTCGCCCGGGCCGAGGTCGTCGAGCGACAGCTGCTCGAGGCGCGCCTCCACGCCCTTGCCGGCCTGGTGAATGCGGAAGGCCTTGAACGTGCTCACACGCCACCTCCGTGCTTGAGCCAGTGGGCCAGCCCCTGGGCGTTCAGCGCCAGGTCCATCCGCAGCACCTCCTCGCGGAACTCTGGGTCGGGATCGACGCCGTGCTCGTCGAGGCGCTCGAAGGTCCAGTCGCGCAGCGCGGCATGGATGGACGCTTCCGGGTCGGGGTCGTTGGCGCGGTCCCGGGCGAGGTCCACGTAGGCGTTCAAATCGCGATGCAGCTGGGGCGCCAGCGCCGCCGGGCTCTCGACGCAGCTGAAGTGCGTGAGAAAGACCCGCTCCGGCTTGTAGGACAGGATCCGGTGGATCGTGTTGTGCGCCGCTTCCGGGTCGAACTGCACCGGGGTGGTGGTGGGGAAGATGAACGGGCCGGCGTCGCTGTCCAGCTCGCGGTAGGAGATGCCGAAGCAGTCGCCGGTGAAGACGCCGGCGGACGCCCGGTCGACGATGCAGTAGTGGTGGCGGGCGTGGCCTTCGGTGTGGATGAACTCCAGCTCGCGATCACCCAGCATCAAGCGCTCGCCGTCCTCGACGACGCGAATCCGCTCCTCCGGGATGGGCCGGATGTCCCCGTAGAGCCGGCGGAAAGCCTCCTCGCCGTAAACCGCGATGGAACCGGCGATCAGCTTCGCGGGGTCCGCCATGTGCCGGGCGCCGCGGGGATGCAGCACCGCCGCGGCGTTCGGCAGCGCCGCCATCAGTTCGCCCGCCCCGCCGGCATGATCGAGGTGCACATGCGTCACCCACACCCAGTCGACCTGCTCGGGCGCGAGCCCCTTGGCAGCCAGCGCTGCCAGCAGCAACGGCACCGAATGGGTGGTGCCGGTGTCGACGAAAGCCGCGCGGTCGCCCTGCACCACCAGGTGGCTGGCGTCGAGGCCGGGGCGGACGTATTCCGTGTCGATGGCCGTGATGCCGGCAGCGAAATCGATCATGTTCGGCTGGTGCACTTGCTCCCCTCCCTGCGACTGGCCCCCCGGCGGAATCATGATTGTCTCGCCTCTCGCCGTCGCGAGCAAAGGCGCCATGGCCGCCGGCGGGCGGGCGGAAAGCGGCCGGGCCGGCCGGCCCGCGGGATCAGGGCTTGGGCGTCTTCAGCCCCGGCAGCTGCGAGTAGTAGGCCGCCAGGTCCGCGATGTCGTCGTCGGACAGGTTGGCCGCCATCGGCGCCATCTGGGCGTTGTTGCGCTCGCCGCTGCGGTACTGCTTCAGCGTCAGAATCAGGTAGTCCGCGTGCTGGCCGGCGATCACCGGGAAAGTCGGCGCGATGCCCTTGCCGTCCGCGCCGTGGCAGGCGACGCAGGTCGCCGACTTGGCCTTGCCCAGTTCCGGGTTGCCCGAGGCGGCCGCGGGGCCGGCGGCGAGCAGCCCGGCGCACAGCAGGACGATGGTCGAAGTCTTGTGCAGCATGCTCACTCCCCCTGCGCCTCGAACCACTCGGCGATGGCCTGGATCTGTTCCTCGGTCAGCGTCACGGCGTTGGCGTGCATGGTGGAGTGCGGCCGCTCGCCGTTGGCGTAAGCCCGCAACGCGTCGACGATGTACTGCGCGTGCTGGCCGCCCAGCTTCGGCACGTGGTACGTGGGATAGGCGTTCTTGTAGCCCGGGATGCCATGGCAACCGAGGCAGGTCTCGACGGCTGGCGGTCGCTCCGCGGCCAGCGTGGAGCCGGCGGCCAGCAGGGCCCCCAGGGCCAGTCCGATCGTTACGGCGCGCAGTCGCATCGACAAGCATCCTCCAGGTAACCGCGGTAGCGGCGAATCGCGGCGGTATGGTAATCAGGGAACATCGAAAAAGCCAATGAAACGATGACCAAGGAGCTCGATATGCTGCGTCTCACGACCTTGTTGTTACTTGCCTGCCTGCTGGCAATAGCGGCGCCCGCCGCAGCCGACGACGATCCGGTGGTGTCCGCGACCGGCCACGGCCAGGCCGAAGTTGCGCCCGACATCGCCATTCTCCGCTTCGGCATCACGGCCCACCAGCCGACCGTGGCGGCGGCCCGGGACGAGGTGGCGGCGGGGGTGGCGCGGCTGATCGAGCTGGCCCAGGGCTTCGGCCTCGCCGACGATCACATCGCCACGGCGGCGCTCAACGTCCGGCCGGACACGCAGTGGAACCCCGAGACCCGCAAGCAGGAACGCCTCGGCTTCGTGGTCAGCCGCCAGGTGACGCTGAAGCTCACGGAGATCGCGCGGCTCGGGGAGCTGACCGAGCAGGCGCTCGGCCTGGGCGTGACAGAAGCCTCGCCGGCAGCCTTCGACACCACGCGCCGGGACGCGCTCCAGGCCGAGGCGCTGGCGGCGGCCGCGCGGGACGCCCGCGCCCG
>NZ_JAALFH010000027.1 GCF_011058255.1 Thioalkalivibrio sp. XN8
AGGATTTCGAGCTTCCTGGCAGCCAAGCGTTGAACATCTCTAGGCAGCCGTCGAGAGAACCGGCCACCAAAGATTCGCTCTGTTTCCCGACACTTAAAGGACTTGATCACAAGGGCGAATACTAGCGCTGGGCGTTAGTAACGTCAAGCGATAGCAATGTGGGCTCTGGAGTTCTAACTCTGCCGTTCAGCCGCGCCGAGCGGCAGCGAGGGAAGCCGAGCCAAAGGCGAGGCCGTCGGCTGCAGCGAATGGTTATGTGCCCGATGCACGGACTAGCTCCAAGAAGCCCTGAAGTTTCATATCGCCGGCGCCGGGTATTCGATCTCCGTAAACGGAGTAGGACTGCGCGAATCTAGGCGGGCTTCCCACGAAAAAGACTATGAGCTTGTCCCCTCTGGATTGTCCTACCTCGGGCAGATAGCGCCCGGAAACGTGCTCATCGCCAACGGAGTACTGAAAGTTCGTCGGCGCCTTGAGTACTTCTGTAATGATTGCCTGCATTTCACCATTGGGAGCTCTCTCATACTGAGCCAGCGTGATTGCCGTAGCGATTTCGACTCTCTCCTGAATCGTGCCCTCGTGAAATGGAGGGAATTCCTCCGCTCGAGTGCTGGACTGTGTGGTACTGGGACTAACGGAGGTGGTTTCAACGGCGGGATTGGAATTCTGGGTGCGTACCTGAAGGTACGGTGCAATGAAGATGATGGCTCCCATAGCAAGTCCAAAACCGGCCCCGAAAGCGAGCCCGTGAAGGAATCTCTTAAGCACAACACCTCCCAAACACATAACGCCCTGGATAACCTGCGATGGCGGCTGGCGCGGACCGTGCGTATGCAGGGGCCATGACAGCCGGCATCGTCAGGTTCATCCAACATTAGCTGGCATGCTTCAGCTCTTCACGGACAACCCGGCGCAAAGTTTCTTCCAATGGCTCGCGAGTCTGTCCCATGTACTCCCGCAGTGCGCGATTGATCAGCGTCTGGTAATTGCCGCCTCCAGCCTCATCAACCTGGCGTTTAAACCAGTCGATGACATCCTGGTCAAGCCGGATAGTGATTCGGGTCTTGCCTGGCGGTGTGCTGACCACCGGACCACGCTTGCCCTTACCAAAGTCGTACTCTTTCCTCATCGGTGTTCCTCGTACTGTCGGCGCTCGCCTCTGGATGCCTTGCGCGACGAGATGATCCGAATCCTTTCGCCGCGATGGGTGAACACCGTCACCAGAACTCGGCCAATTGGATCCATGCCCAGCGACACGAAGCGGTCTTCGTCCTCAGCGTCGGGATCAGGAATCGTGACCGCAGAATCGTCGGACAAGGCGATTACGGCGTCAGCGAAATCGACGCCGTGCTTCGCGGCGTTCCGCCTTCCCTTGGCCGGATCCCACTCGTAGTCCATTGCGGCCGAGTGTATGCACGTACGTGCACCACGTCAAGGCGAGCTGGCGGGCAGATGCTGCTAGCTAACGACTGAGCTCAGCCGCGTGCAGGAGGCACGTCGGCTTGAATGATTAGTTAGGCTGCGTCGCGGTGACCGCAGCATCGTTTGGGTAGTACACCACCACGCTGCCCGACCGCAAAGCTTCTTCGTAGAAGCCAGCGAAGCCACGGTAAAGGTCGGTATTGAGCACCTCAACCCTCAAGCGACCAACACGGAGGTTCTCGATCTGGTCGAAGCCGTAACGCTGGCATTCTGCGATCGCAGCCTGGAAGTCGTCTGCCTCTGCGTCCTGCGCGAGAAACAGCATGCACTTGTGCGCTGCCCCGAGTTCGGGATGCCTCCACTCGATCTCGGCATTCCCGGCGAAGCGCGCCTTGAAGCTGTAAATCATCACCGCTTTCATCAGCAGCCTAACTCAACGTGGAGGGACTAAACGCGGTTGAATAACGCATGAAATCTCCCAGATTGCCTGGATGCGATGGTACCAAAGCCCTGATTGAACCAAACGTCACAGCTACCGCATGGAAGGCGGACGCGGCTTGCGCGGCCCGCTGGATTGATGGTGCGTTGTCGTCAGTCGCGGTTCTTGATCGGCGCCAGCAGCATGTAGAAGACCCATGCGAACCAGGACACGAAGATCACCGCCAGCACCCACGCGGCCTTCTCGCCGCCCGTGGCGCGGTCGGAGCCGATGATGATGATGATCGGCAGCAGCCAGATGAAACCGACGATCGCGATCACTACCAGTGGCCCGGCGAGTCCGAATGTCTCCATCTTCCTAGCTCCGCTTCAGGACCGGCTACCAGCGTGCCCGTGGATCAACGGCCAGGCGACTGGTACTGGGCCGCCGTAATGAACTCGCCAAACGCCTCGCACCAGACGATCACTGTCGTGTACTGCGCCGGATCCACATGGGGCGGCACGTGCACAAGGAAGTTGTTGAAGGTCTTCACGTCGCCCACGAGCGCCATGCGCGTCTTGAGCCGATTAAAGTCGGCCTCGGTTTCGACGAACTCGGGCGAAAGGTAGAGCTTGTAGTCTGGCCCGGGCGACAGCCGGCCGACCAGCGAAATCGTTCCCTCGCTGACTGCAACCGTGCCCTCGCCCCAGTGGAGCGCGTCGCTGTCCTCGAGGTCTCGCCGAAACTCCCCGGTGAACGAGGCGGCACCGGTCTCTGCTGAAATCTCGGCCATGGTGGGCGCATCTGGGGCCACCAGGATCGGCAGCATGTAGATTCCGGCGGCGAATCCGAGCGCGGCTACGACTCCGTGTGAAAGCAACAGGAGAACAATGACTTTTGCCTTCATGCCGAATGCAGTTCCACTGAGAGCCTCCCGGTCAGCGCTTGCGTGGGCCGAAGACCCGGCGATTGAAGAGAAGGAAGACGACACCGAAAGCGATGAAGCCTCCGCCCAGGAGGACACCGAAACTTGTCAGGCCGCGACCTGCATACAGGGTTTGGCCGATCAGTATGACGCCGATGAAACCCAGGAACGCAGGTAAAATGAAGCTGCCGCCCTTTTCCGCTGCCGAGTAAGCGCTGGCGTTCCGAGTGATGATCGTGTTGAGGGTTTCAACCATGCTCTCGTGCTGGCCTTTGCAAGCCAGGCCGTGACCCAGGTCTGCTGCGCACTCCGTGCAAAGCCCCTTGCAGCACTCCTTGCAGGTGCCGATCGCGGGCCGGTCATGATGGTTGAAACAATACATGACTCTCCTCTGTGCCTGTCACGGCAACTCGAAATACTGCCTGTGTCGGTAAATCTCTACCAGCCGGCCGTTCCTGAACTTCAGTCGCACAGTGTTGGAAAATTCTCCAGGGCCGTCGAGCTGCACAATCCAGAAGTCATGCGGAGCGAGCCGCTCCAGTTCCTCCAGCGAGGGCACTGCCTTGAAGTAGTCTCCCGCGCGGCGACCATCCTATCTCCTCTTCCCCGACAAGTCTGACCACGCGATCAAACATGCGAGGCCGACGGCGATGCACAAAAACGTCATGCCAAAGCCCAGGAATCCGGGCTGCAATAGCACGGCGCCGCTCGCCCGGCCAGACTCGCACTCCAGGATAACGCCCATCGCGACGAGCAAAGTCAGAGCAGAGGGGATGCCCACGACGGGAACCGCCAGAGCAATCGGCCAATGATCGGCGAGCGCGCGCAGTAGACCGTAGACCAGCGTCGACAGGATCACCGGACACCCTCCGACCAGCGCCAACCGCCAGATATGGCGGTACCCAAGCGCCAGCGCTGTCGACAGGTCGATGTCTGGCCGCAAGGCCACGACCGCCGCGACCACGGGCGGCAGGATGATCGCCCCCAGGCTGACGGCAGCGGCCATGTAAAGTGCCGGCCGCAACGCCCTCGGGAGGCGTCTCGCGAGCCGGTCTAACGGCAGGTTCCGCAGAGCTGAATTCGAGTTCGGTACGTCGGGCGTAGTCCGGTCAGTCATTGGCCTGCCCCTCCATAATGCCTTCTACCACCAGCACCGGAGCGCGCTAGTCACGCCGTCCGCCCACGCGCCCGGACGGCCCGCGACACTCGCTTCTCGGCTTCGTCTTGTTGCAGTTGCGGAACTCGATGATTTCCTTCGACCACTTGCCGATGATCCAGTGTCCACCGACCTTGGACACTGTGACCGCCTCCAGCCCGTCCGGGGTATCAACAAACACCCTCGCATCGGCTTCGCACGGGTCCTCCGCCGTATAGGTGCAGCGGGAGGACGCTGGTCCGATATGGGTGATGGGGTCCGGGTAGAACTCGCGGATGGCAGCCTCTATTTCCTCCACGTCCACAGCCGTGTACTCCAGGGCGTGCGCCTTCGCCGCGGCAAAGGTGGCGAGGATCAGGCAGGCAAGATGGCAACGGCGAGCGCACATCGCGAGCATGGTCGTCGCTACCAGAACCTGAAGGTCGGTACCAAGGGAAACAAGACCCAGTGCGCCAAAGGCGCGAGCACACCGATCAGGCATAAGGCCATGACTGTGCGCGGATCGCGCCAGCGCTTTACGAGCGCCATGACGACGGCCAGCAGGAATGACCCGAGAGAGGCGAGGAGCAGGGTAAAGAACAGGTAGATCTCGATCACGTCCGCGAAGCTATAGGGCTCATCCGGGGCCGGCACCCAGCTCGCCCATATGAAGGAGCGAAAAGCCAGGGCGAAGGCGAGGATCCCGAAGCAGACCGTGAACGCCCAACGAACCGGCCTCGGCCACCGGGACGCAGGTCGCTTGCGTGACTGATCAGGCGTCATCCGGCTTCCCTCCGGAGCTCTCGGGGCGAGGGCGCGGATCCTCATCCGACGCCGCCTCAATGTTCCGCTCCGTCAGGTCCAGGTACGCACGGAACAACTCGGCGAAGGGCGCCACATCGCCGGCAAAGTAGCCGACCTGGTCCACGACCCCGCCCGTCGCCCGGCGCGTGATCCATGCCGGATGGGCGGGATGGCCCGGCAAGGTGAAGGCAAAATGCAGGACCAGGTCCTGGCTGTGCAGGATCTCCAGATACTCCTCGGGGAAGACTCTCAGCGTGTCACCGTGAGCCGTGTGCACCGATTCTCGGTATGAGTGCCATTGCTCTGCAGTGACCCTCGCCTCGGCAAAGGGTTTGTACTCCGGTGTGCCCGCAAGGGAGACGGGGACGCAAAGGCCAAGGATCAAAGCGATGATCAGTCGTCTCATGGCGCCTGGCTCAGTTCAAGAAGCCTATGGTACTTCTCGACGCGGACCTGCTGTACCGGGCAAGCATCCATCCGGCAATAGCATGGGTCACCAGGATCGCAGGCCATGCTGCAGCGACAACGATAGCGAAACCGTACAAGGCGAGCGGTGGCATGAAGAGAAGGACAAGTAGGAGTTGTTGTAGCGATGCGGGTAGGTTTTGGGCCTCAATGAGCAGCAGGACACAGGCCACGGCAGAGCCGCCAAGGCTGGCCAGAACAAACACAATGACTGGACAGAGCACCAGCTCGAAAGTCGGGCGCTCCCCCTCGACTTCGCAATACCAGGCACCGTAGCGAAAGCCAAGACCGGCCGCGAAGACAACGGCGGCAATGAACCCGACGATGATCGGCCATTGGTTGGTATCAAAACGCAGGCGAATGAACGCATAGACCAGCGAGGCGGCCATGGCAGCGCTCAGCAGGACTGCCGCCCTGCGGCGCATTCGTGCACATGCACGGTTGGGCGAACCCGGATCGCTCGGATCAGTGCTCATTTCCGCCCATGAAGGTGAATCTCTTTCCGACGGCCGTTTCCGGGGTAAGACCAAGCTTGGCCAGGTCGGCCAACGAGCCTTCGGTAAGCAGGAAGCCGTTGTCTGTCATCCTTGCGTTGAGATCAATGAATATCTGCGGCATAGCTTCGTTGCTCATGACGCCGAACGGGCCTGGCACTGAGCCCCTGGGCCCCTGGGCCCCTTCGAGCCCCGCCTGCCGCCGTCTGAGGTTTGAGTTCAGTCCGCGCGCGATTGCGCCTGCAACGAATTTTCAGCGCCCAGATCGCGACGGTCGATTTCCTCATGCCTCCCCCGTTCGAGTCGTAATGCAGAAGTACATTTGCTCTGCCCGCTGCGGGTTCTCTTCACGCCATCTGGCGGCTTCTTCCGCGATCGTCCTGCGACACAGTTCCGCTGCATCTGCCGCAGATAGATTTTCCAAGGAAGCTGACCCCATTGGACCACCGTGTCCATGCCTTCCGTCAGGGTATTTGACCCAACCCTCCCAGCCAAGGATGTGCAGGCCGCGGGCCTCGATGATGTTGATTGCCGCGAGCGCCGCGTCTAGCGGGAGCACGACTTCGCGATAGGAGATTGATTGGGCCCGAATGCTGTGTGGCAGGAGAGCGAGTACCGTGGACTGTGTCACAGCGAGGCCTAACGCCGCGTCAAGCCACGCCGTGCAACGAGCAGGGCAATCGCGATCCCAACGGCGGGCGCTACGATCAAAGCGGTGCCCCACCCGATACCGGTGAGCAAGTCGTAGCCTGGGGTCCCGAGATGAAACACCCACCCATCGCCGAATCCCAGGGCGTAGGCGAGCCGTGTGACCGCGCCGAATTTCGGGTGCAGTAGCTCGATCGCGCCCCTCAATAGAAGCAGGTATGCCAGTGCGGAGGCCAAGCCAACGGCTGCGATCCAGAACAGCGAGATAGGGCGGTTCGCCATCGAGCCCGCCTAATGTCCGCGCTGAGCGGCGCGAACGCCGACGTTTGAGCTTGGCGCTTTATCCTTCACACGTCCGCTCCGGTGACGTGTTAGGCGGCGGCGCGTTAGTGCACGCCATCGTCTTTGTCCGGTTCTACAGGATACGTATGGAATACCACAACTGCACCGTCGATCAGAGCTTGGTCGAAGCGCTCGAGGCCGGCAACGTCGCCTGTGAAGTCATCGCGAGTTGTGTACGTATTGCTTTCCACAGCTTTGCAATTCCAGCCGGCGTCTGAAATCTCACGTTGTGCCGCCGCCAATGCCGCCTCCTTCGAGGTTTCGGTTACATAAACGAGTACAAAGGCACCGCCGTACTGCGCAAAGGCATCAGACCTCGCCGAGGGGAGTGCTTCGATGGTTACGACCCAGAGCCCTTTCAACGCCGTCTAACTCGATTTAGGCCACAAGCTATCTGAACTGCACCAAGGCGCCGTACACGGCTTCACCGGCTCGGACTTGCGCCTCAACCTCGGAAAGGCGCCGCGCAATCCTGCGCCAGTGGCGGACCCAGTGGATTAGCAACGGCAAGCCGAATAAGAGGTAGGTTGCCGTCGCTATAACGATCGCTGGCCAAATTTCAGTCGGGTTCAGCCACAAGGAAGCTGCGGCAACTACGGCGCTGAAAAGCAGCCCGCCCAGTGCGGCTGTCAGCACCGACCTTTGACGCCGCTGCGCGACAACTTCTCGAGCCTGCTCAAGGTCGCTCAGCGTGACGAGGTCGGCAGTGTCCATATGGCCTACCGTTCGCGTTCAGCGGCGCGAGTCTTCGAGCGTCCGCTGGAACGCTTAGTTAGATCGTCCTGGTACTGGTCCGTATATTCATCCAGCAGCCGACGAATCATCCTCTGATAGGAAGTGTGATTGCGCTCCGCCACCGCCTTGAAAAAATCGACGCTTCGACGGCTCAGCGAAATGGTTACCTTTACTCCCTCCTCGCCCACAACGAGCTCTTCGGGCGACGGAAGGAAATCCCGAACTACCCTCGCCTGAATCGGCTCATCCGTGTACTTGATTCTCTTGCTCATAGATCCGCTTGCCCTTGCGCCAGTATCCGGCGCCGATGATGCGAATCACGTACTTCCGGTAAGTGAACCGCACGGTAAGAACTCCTCCGCCCACTGATCCAAAACAGTAGAAGCGTTCCTCCGATTCGCTATGCACGAGGTTCTGCGCGATCACTCGCTTCGGATCCAGGAACGCCTCCTGGGCAAGGCTAAAGCTGACACCATGCTTCTGCTGGTTCTCCGCTTCCTTATCGAAGTCCCATTCGAACTTGGTTGTCATCGAATTAGACTATCAGGAGTATGGCGTAGTGGCCATACTTATGTCTGGGCGATCTAACGCCCACGTTCACCGGCGGGCCGAGCAACGCGAGGCCCGTCCGAGTGCAACGCGTTGTTAGTCGTCGGTTTCGTCATTGGCAGGACCGAATGGGTGATTGTCGACGAAAAATGCAACAGGCAATGGCAACTCGCACTGGAGCTTGAGTTTCTCACTTAGGAGGTCATAGGTTCGGCTGACATACTTTGCTGATCGGTACAAGAAGTCTGGATCGGTCCTTAGATCCGGAACTACTGGGATACGGTGGTTCTTGTGAAGCGGGTTCTCGCAATGAATGACGTTATAGACCCCTACGTGCTGCCACATGCTGTGAGTGGGGCCGCTAAATGGGACGTATGCGAACTTATACAACCCTTCGCATCCAGCCTCGGCTGCCATTTCTCGAGTTGACTTGCCCGACCAGGAACCTACGTTGACCTCAATAGCCCACTCCATTAACTGTGAGTCGAGCCAGCTCTTTCTTACTTCGATCATTTTCTCAATGCGCTCATCCGGCTCATCGGCTGGAGCTTCGTCGGCTTCATTCTCAAGATACTCGAGAAAGAGTTTCTCTTGTCCCAAACCGAACCGGATGTACTCCCTACTTCGCTCCAGTGGCGCGCCAAGTATCCAGGCGAGCGTGATGTGCGTGTCCGTCATGCATCGGAGGATAAGCGGCGCAATGTGCCCGTTCCAGATTCCAGGATTAGTAGCAATCTCGATAGCGAGAGTAGCCTGTCGGGCGGCCAAGCCACCAATCGCTTCAGATGTCTCGTTGTTGTAGATCTCCGGCCTGTATTTGTTCCACCGTTCCCGCAGGCCAGCCTTTACTGCATCGCAGTAGCCGAGAATGAAAGCATCAAACCTGTCCGGCTCATCACCACCCATCGCGCGCGTACTCAGGTCGCTGACACGGAGTTAACTCGGCACCGCGGTTCCAAAAGTGCTTAGCCCACGTAGGAGGCAGCTCTAGCATTCCGAACTCTGCCATTGCATTTGCGCGCATGAATGATGCAGCTCTCCTCGCTTCGTCGGAGTCTGGTCGTTCAAATACCGAATTGAAGTCCGGAACCTCGATTTGAGTGGAGAACTTGATTGTCCCGGCAACCAGTCGTGTGAGCAGCATTGCTCCGTGCAATGCGATCCCTGGTGTCTCGTACTTATCAAGATGCTTCTTCACGGACTCTGCAATACGCTGGACTAAGGCCTCATGGGGGATTGCGGCAGAGGGTGGCCCCACGAAAGAAAGCGCGAAGTTATCGTACAGCAGCACCAACGGCGCTAGGGCGAACCTGATGTCGTCAATGAACCCCGCGCTTGAGAGCGCAGCCAGGAGGTCCACCTTC
Source organism: Thioalkalivibrio sp. XN8 (assembly GCF_011058255.1). Lineage (GTDB taxonomy): Bacteria > Pseudomonadota > Gammaproteobacteria > Steroidobacterales > XN24 > XN24. The sequence goes on from NZ_JAALFH010000027.1 coordinate 9,302, forward strand.
TGCTTGTCTGTGAGATTCGCATACGCAGCCTGAAGCGCATAATTGACGGGCTTGTCGCTCTTTGGCCACGCCGTCGAGACCTCGACTATCGTCTCTAGAAGTCGGGACCCGAATCGGTAACCGCTCCGGTCGTGTATTAGACCGAGCCAAATGAGCTCCGGCAGCATGTCGTTAACGTAACTCTGCTCCCGCATCATCGGCAATTGCTTCATGGGCGGGATAAAGCGCTTGCCTTCGCGCTTATAGCCTTCGAGATTCGCTTTCTTGACCACCCTACTGAATCCGACGGCTAACGTTCCGCTTGAGCGGCCGAGCGACAGCGAGGTCCGGCGCCCCGAAGGGGCGCGAACTCGAAGCGGTTGTTATGTTGCTTACCCATTTGCCTTCTTCGCGATTTCTTCTTTCGTTTGCAACTGCTTCCCGCAGAATGGGCAGAAGATAACCGCTTGGTCGAACCAACCAGGCCCTTTGTCTGTTTGAGCATAACCGACCGTTAGATAGAGCAGATTTTTCTTCTCCACAAAGAAGAACGAGGTTGGTGGAGATGTCATTGCGTCTTTTAGGTCTTTGCAGCACGAACCGAAGAGACCCTTGTGAACTTGTGAATTCACATTTTCAGTTCCCGCAATTGTTCTTTGTATTCAAGCCGCCCACGCGAACACGCCGGCGGCAGAAGACTTTAATAGTTCACGCTTAGTCATGGTCGTCTGATTGATTGGCAACATAACGTTTAGATTCAGCCGCGCCCGTTTGCGGGTGTCGGCTGCAAGCTCGAGTTAGAACGGACCAGTTACGCGGCATGCGGCGTGACCTCCTTGTCAAGCCGCTCGTCAAGTTCCTCCTCTGCGCGACACAGGTCGTAACGCGTCTGCAGGTTCAGCCAGAACTGCGCTTCCATGCCAAAGTACCTGCCAAGTCGCAGTGCGGTGTCCGCAGTGATTGACCGCTTGC
>NZ_JAALFH010000028.1 GCF_011058255.1 Thioalkalivibrio sp. XN8
GGCCGCGTTGCGCCCCGACCGAGCCGGGACCGGGCGAGCCTGGGCCGCTGCCGCCGTGGCCGTGAACCCTGTCCGTGCCGTCCCTGAGGGGGCAGTGGGGTCGTGCCATGCCCCTAAGACCTGACCGCGGGGCCGGCCCCTGTAGGGTCCCCTTCGCTTGGAAATCTGATGCCGCTCAGCGGACCCTACAGGACCCGACCCCGCTGCACTGTTTCAGGGGGACGGCGCGGACAGCGCAGCGCGACCCCGCGGCAGTCCCCGGC
>NZ_JAALFH010000029.1 GCF_011058255.1 Thioalkalivibrio sp. XN8
CGTTCAGCGCCCGCGGATAGGTCGGGCTGGCAAACACGTGGTTCGTGACCACGGGGCTGCCCGTGCCGTCATCGGAGCCGAACACCGGCAGACGACCGGAACCCGGCCAGTTGGGCAGCTGCGACACGTCGCCGGCCCAGCCGTAGATGCCGCGACCGCGGTAGATCACGATCGGGGCGGTCGTCGCGCCGGCCGAGTGCACCGCATGCAGCAT
>NZ_JAALFH010000030.1 GCF_011058255.1 Thioalkalivibrio sp. XN8
GTGGCCGACCGCGGCTGCTCGGGCCGCGTTGCGCCCCGACCGAGCCGGGACCGGGCGAGCCTGGGCCGCTGCCGCCGTGGCCGTGAACCCTGTCCTTGCCGTCCCTGAGGGGGCAGTGGGGTCGTGCCATGCCCCTAAGACCTGACCGCGGGGCCGGCCCCTGTAGGGTCCCCTTCGCTTGGAAATCTAATGCCGCTCAGCGGACCCTACAG
>NZ_JAALFH010000031.1 GCF_011058255.1 Thioalkalivibrio sp. XN8
TCGCACAACTTCCCGGACGGCGAGTTCGTGTCGCGGCGTGACACGGTGTACGACGTGACGTACCCGACCTACATGACGAACTGCAGCGTCTGCCACCGCGACGATGTCGTGCCGGCCGCGGGCGTGTCCGCCCTCGAGGCCGCGAACGCCATGCCGGTCACGGGTCCGGGCTGCTTCAGCTGCCACGGCAGCTTCGAGAGCTTCGACTTCGAGGCGGGCAATATCCACCTGG
>NZ_JAALFH010000032.1 GCF_011058255.1 Thioalkalivibrio sp. XN8
CGGGCCGGCCGGCGCTGCGCCGCCCTCCTCGCGACCGTCGCCGATCATGCTGTGGACCAGCTCGGCGTCATAGTCGACGGCCGCGACGATCTCGACCCCGCCGCCGGTGGTGCGGGTGGAAAGGATCACCGCATCGGGGCCCTGGTCGTCCCGCACCATCCGGATCGCCTGGCGCATGTCTGGCGCGAAGAAACGCTTGATCTTCATGTCTGTCCTCTGTCCCTGTCCGTCCCGCTCATGCCGCGGTGGCTGCCTGCCCCTCGGCCGCGCCCAGCGTCGCGACCACCTTCACCGGCCGGCTGTCCGGGATCTCGGTGTAGGCCAGCACGTGCAGCCCCCGGACCACCGGTCTCAGCCACCGCGCCAGCCAGGGCCGCAATTCGGCCGAAGTGACCAGCACGGCGGGTTCACCCGCGATCTCCTGGCGCTGCGCCGCCTCGCTCGCTCCCCGCTGGAGCCTTTCCGCGAGCCGGGGCTCGATGCCGAGACCCGCCGAACCCGTTGCCTGGAGACTCCGTTGCAAAACTTGTTCCAACCCGGGATCCAGCGCGATCAGCGGCAAATCTTCTTGAGAATCAGTGATTCCCTGCACGATGAACCGGGCCAGGGCGGCCCGCACGGCGGCGGTGAGGGCGACGGGATCCTGACTCCGGGCCCCGTTCTCCGCCAAAGTTTCGGCGATCGTGCGCATGTCGCGGATCGGAATCTGCTCGGCCAGGAGGTTCTGCATCACCCGCAGCACCACCCCGAGGCTCAGCACCTTGGGCACCAGGTTCTCGACCAGCTTGGGATGGCTCTTGGCCAGGCGGTCCAGCAGCTGCTGCGCGTCGTCGTGGCCGATCAGCTCGTGCGCATGCTCGCGCAGCACCTGGCTGAGGTGGGTGGCGACGACCGTGGCCGGATCGACCACCGTGTAGCCCAGGGTCTGGGCCTGGTCGCGCTGCTCGGCCGCAATCCACACCGCCGGCAGGCCGAACGCGGGGTCGGTGGTCTCGGTGCCCTCGAGGGTGCCGTAGACCCGTCCCGGGTTGATGGCCAGGTGGCGGTCCGGGTGGATCTCGCCCCGGGCCGCCGGCACGCCGTTGAGCGTGATCCGGTAGGCGTTCGGGCCGAGGTCGAGGTTGTCGCGCACGTGCACCGGCGGAATCAGGAAGCCGAGCTCCTCCGAGAGCTTGCGCCGGACGCCTTTCATCCGCTCCAGCAGCACGCCGCCCTGGCCGCGGTCGACCAGCGGGATGAGCCGGTAACCGACCTCCATGCCGACGGGGTCGACCTGGCTGACGTCGTCCCAGGCCAGCTCGCGCGGCCCGGCCGGCTCGACCGGCTCCTCGGGCAGCACTTCGACCGCCGCCTGCCGCGAGCGCCGGTGCAGCGCCCAGGCGCCCGCGCCGAGCGCGGCCGCGAGTCCCAGGAACACCAGGTTCGGCATCCCCGGCACCAGGCCCAGCATGCCGATGATGACCGCCGCGATGGCGATGGCGCGCGCGCTGCCGAACAACTGGCGCACCACGTCGCTGCCCATGTCGCCGGCCGCGGAGACACGGGTGACGATGATGGCCGTCGCCGAGGACAGCAGCAGCGAGGGAATCTGCGCCACCAGGCCGTCGCCGATGGTCAGCAGGATGTAAGTGCGCGCGGCGTCGGCCAGCGGCATGCCGTGCGTCGTGGTGCCGATGATCAGGCCGCCGATGATGTTGATGAACAGGATCAGGATGCCGGCCACGGCATCGCCCCGCACGAACTTGCTGGCGCCGTCCATGGAGCCGTAGAAGTCGGCCTCGGCAGCCGTCTCGGCGCGCCGCAAGCGGGCCTCGTCCTGTGTGATCAGGCCCGAGTTCAGGTCCGCGTCGATGGCCATCTGCTTGCCGGGCAGGGCGTCCAGGGTGAAGCGGGCGCTGACCTCGGACACGCGCCCGGCGCCCTTGGTCACCACCACGAAGTTGATGATGACCAGGATGGCGAACACCACCAGGCCGACCGCGTAGTTGCCGCCGACGACGAACTCGCCGAAAGCCTCGATCACCTTGCCGGCCGCGTCGGTGCCGGTCTGGCCGTTCATCAGCACGACCCGCGTGGAGGCGACGTTCAGGGCCAGCCGCAGCAGGGTGGCGACCAGCAGCACCGTCGGGAAGACCGAGAACTCGAGCGGCCGCGGCGCATAGACGGTCATCAGGATGACCACCAGCGCGAGCGCGATGTTGAAAGTGAAGAACACGTCCAGCGCCATCGGCGGCAACGGCAGGACGATCATCACCAGCAGGGCGATCAGGAGCAGCGGCGTGCCCAGTCCGGTGCGGGCGAGGAGGCCGAGATTGTCAGTGAGTCTTCCCATCGTCAGATTCTCCGGCCGGGCTGGCGGCGGGTCAGGTGGTCAGGAACATCGAGCCCATCGGGCGGCGGGGGCGCCGCGGCGCCGGCGGTCCTGAGCTGGTAGACCCAGGCCAGCACGCGCGCGACCGCCAGGAACAGCTCGGCCGGGATTTCCTGGTCCAGCCGGGTCGTGAAGTACAGGGCCCGCGCCAGCGGCGGGGCCTCCAGCCGCGGCACGCCGCTGGCGGCGGCGACTTCGCGGATCTTCAGCGCGATCTCGTCCGCGCCCTTGGCCACGACGCGCGGCGCGGCCATCCCCGCCGGGTCGTACTTCAGGGCCACGGAGTAGTGGGTCGGGTTGGTGACCACCACGTCGGCCTCCGGCACGGCCATCATCATCCGGCGCTGCGACATCTCCGCCTGGATCCGGCGGATCCGGCCCTTCACCTCGGGCCGCCCCTCGGTCTCCTTCAACTCGTCGCGCACTTCCTGGCGGGTCATGCGCAACTGCTTGTTGTGGTTCCAGAGCTGGAAGGGCACGTCGACCGCGGCCACCAGCAGCATCACGGCGGAGAGCACCAGCAGCACCCAGAGGGAAGTCGCGGCAAGTCCGGGCACCGCAGTCTCCACGCTGCTCTCGCCCGCCATCAGCAGCTCCGGGGTGAGGTGGTAGAGCACCAGCAGGCCGGCGCCGGTGACGAAGACGAACTTGACCAGCGTCTTGGCGAACTCCATCAGCCCGTTGAGCGAAAAAATCCGTTTCAGCCCGGCGATGGGGCTGAGCTTCTCGAGCTTCGGCTTGATCGACTCGGCGCTGAACACCAGCCCGCCGAGCGCGGCGGGACCGGCCAGCGTGGCGACCAGCACCGCGGCGAACAGCGGCAGCAGCATGAGCAGGCCGGCCATGGCGGACTCGCCGAAGACGGTGGGCACGAGGCGCGGGTCGTAAGCCAGTTCGCGCGGCAGGGTGAGGCCGTTGATCATCAGGCCGGCGATCTTCTCGCCCATGGCGCCGCCGAACACGATCATCGCGCCGGCGCCGCTCAGCAGCACCGCCGTGGTGTTCAGTTCGCGGGACCGGGCTGCCTGGCCCTTTTTCTTCGCGTCCTGGAGTCGCTTTGGAGTTGGTTGCTCGGTGCGTTCCTGGCTGGTGTCATGCTCGGCCATCGCCTCAGCCTCCCAGCAGCCAGCCGATCATGACGAAGCCCTCGGCCAGCAGGTCGGTAAAGCGGCTGCCCACCGTGCTGACCGTGGCGTACAGCATGATGAAGCCGAGCATCAGGGTCATCGGAAAGCCGACCGCGAAGATGTTGAGCTGCGGCGCGGCCCGCGTGACCACGCCCATGGCGAGGTTGGCGAGCAGCAGGGCGCCCACGGCCGGCAGCGCGATCATGATCGCGTGGCCGAACATCACGGTGCCCCAGTTGGCGATGGCGGCGTAGTCGCCGAAATCGATCCCGCCGCCGACCGGCAGGCCCTGGAAGCTCAGCACCAGGAAGCGGATCAGCGCCAGGTGGCCGTCCAGCGCCAGGAACAGCAGCGTGGCCAGGATCACCAGCAGCTGGCCGACGACCGGCACCTGCACGCCCTTGTCCGGGTCCACCAGCGAGGCGAAGCCCAGGCCCATGCCGAGCGCGATCACCTCGCCGGCCATCGCCAGCGCGGCAAACACCATCTGCAGCACGAAACCGGCGGTCACGCCCACCAGGATCTCGCGGCCCACGGCCAGGAACATCGGGAAACTGAACAGCTCGAGCGGCGGCGCCGGGGGCAGGATCGGCAGCAGCATCAGCGCCAGCACCAGGGCGAAGCCGGCGCGCAGCCGCATCGGGATAGAGCGCGTGCCGAACAGCGGGGCGGCGACCAGCAGCGCGACGATACGCGCGAACGCCAGCACCAGGCTGGCGATCCACGTGTCGAGTTGCAGCTGGGTGAACTCCATGCGGGCGACGCCTCAGCCGAGCAGCAGGCCCGGGATGGCCTGGATGAGATCGCGCGTGTAGTCGACGATCAGGCCGAGCATCCAGTGCCCGCCGACCGCCAGCACGGCCACCAGGCCGAGCAGCTTGGGAATGAAGGAGAGCGTCATCTCCTGGATCTGCGTGGCGGCCTGGATCATGCCGATCACCAGGCCGAGCACCAGGGCGATGATGAGCATCGGCGCGGCCAGCATGACCGTGACCGCCAGTGCGTTGCGCCCGATCTCCATCACGGTTTCAGGGGTCATGGCTCAGTTCACCAGGAAGCTTGCGGCGAGGGTGCTCATCACCAGCGACCAGCCGTCGACCAGCACGAACAGCATGATCTTGAACGGCAGCGAGATGATCAGCGGGGAGAGCATCACCATGCCCATGGACATCAGGACGCTGGCGACCACCAGGTCGATGATCAGGAAGGGCACCAGCAGCAGGAAGCCGATCTGGAAGGCCGTCTTCAGCTCGCTGGTCACGAAGGCCGGCACCAGCACCGAGAACGGCACGTCCGCGGGCGTCTCGAAACCCTCGTAGCCGCCGAGCTCGGCGAACAGCTGCAGGTCGGGCTGGCGTACCTGCGCGATCATGAACTCGCGGATCGGGCCGCCCGCCGCCTGCAGGGCCGCGGGCGCGTTCAGCGTTTCTTCCAGGTAGGGCTTCGCTGCGTCCTCGTAGATGCGCTCCAGCACGGGCGCCATCACGAAGAGGCTCAGGAACAGGGCGAGGCCGATCAGGATCTGGTTGTTCGGGGTCTGCTGGGTGCCGAGGCCCTGGCGCAGGATGGCCAGCACGACCACGATGCGCGTGAAGGAAGTCATCATGATGAGCGCCGCCGGCAGCAGGCTCAGCAGCGTCATCAGCAGCAGCACCTGCAGCGTCACCGAGTACTGCTGGGTGCCGTCCTCCGCGGTGGTCACCGAGAGGAGCTCGAGCTCGCCGCCGCCCGCCTGGGCACCGGCCGCCGCGGGCCAGCAGAGCGCCAGCAGCAACAGCAGGCCGGTCACGACGCCGCGACGGGTCACGGGCGCCGCTCCTGCCCGGGGGCGTGCAGTGCTTCGCGCAGCCGCTGGGCGAAGCCGCCCGCCTGGCCGGCAGCGCCGGGCTGCGGCGCAGCGACCGGCTCGTCCAGCACCAGCAGCGTCTGGATCCGGCCGGGCGCGGCGCCGAGCAGCAGCTGCCGCCCGCCGACCTCGACCAGCATCAGCCGCTCGCGGGCGCCCACGGAGGTTACCGAGACGACCCGGATGGCGCCCGGCAGGCTGCGCTGCAGGCCGTTGACCCGGCGCAGCAATGCGGCCAGGCCGACGATCACGACGATCATGAACAGCAGGCCGGCGATCATCCTGCCGACCTGGCCGGCGCCGTCGAAGCCCGGCGCCGCCTGCGGGTCGGCGCCGAAGGCCGCCAGCGGCAGCAGCAGCAGGGCGAGCAGGCTCAGGGTGCGTGCCATGGCTCGATCAACGCAGCTTGCGGACGCGCTCGGCGGGGCTGATGACGTCGGTCAGGCGGATGCCGTACTTCTCGTTGACGACCACCACCTCGCCGTGCGCGATCAGGGTGCCGTTGACCATCACGTCCATCGGCTCGCCGACCATGCGCTCGAGCTCGACCACCGAGCCCTGGTTCAGCTGCAGCAGGTTGCGAATCGGCAGCCTGGCGCGGCCGATCTCCATCGACAACGTGACCGGGATATCTAGGACGACTTCGAGGTTGACGTCCTCGCCGGCCGCCTGGCCTTCGTCTTTCAGGGGTTTCGGCGGCACCGCCTGGCCGGCCGTCGCGGCCTGTGCCGCGCCGCCGCCCTGGCCGCCTGCTGGGATCTGTTGCTCGCTCATCTTCCGCGCTCCTGGCTCACTTCCTGCTTGATTTCCGCCTCGACGGCCTCCCGCCGGACGGGCTCGATTACCTGTACTGCGTGCCGGCCCTGCGAGGCGCCGAACCGGCCGTGAAACGCCGGGATGCCCTCGGCGTAAAGGGTGACGCGCTCGGGCATGTCCATGGGCAGCACGTCGCCGGGCTTCAGCCGCAGCAGCTGCTTGACGCTCAGGTCGAGCTCGACCAGCTTGCAGCTGACCTCGACCGGCGCGAGGCGGACCTCGTCGTGCAGCGCCTTGCGCCACCGCGCGTCGCTTTCGCTGCGCTCGCCCGGGGACCGCGCTTCGAGCAGCTCCCGGATCGGCTCCAGCATCGTGTAGGGGAAGGCCACCTGCAGCTCGCCGCCGCCGCCCTCCAGCTCCATCTTGAAACTGCAGATCACCATCACCTCGTCGGGCCGGACGATGTCCGCGAACTGGGGATTGGCCTCGGTCTTGAGATACTCGAACTCCAGCGGCTTCACCGGGGCCCAGGCGTCCGTCAGGCCGGCGAAGACGCGATCCAGCACCATGCGCATGACGCGCATCTCGGTGGCCGTGAACTCGCGCGCCTCGACCCGGGTCTTGAAGCGGCCGCCGCCGCCGAAAAAGTGATCGACCAGCATGAACACCAGCCCGCCCTCCAGCACCAGCAGCGCGGTGCCGCGCAAGGGCCGGGCGCGAATCATGTTCAGGCTGGTGGGGACCGGCAGGGCGTGGCGGTACTCGTTGAATTTTTCCAGGCGCAGCTCGCCGACGGTGATGTCCAGGTGCCGCCGCAGCAGCTCCGCCATGGTGTTGCGCAGGTGGCGCGCGAGCCGCTCGTTGATCATCTCCAGGGCCGGCATGCGCCCGCGCAGGATGCGCTCCTGGCTGGCGAGATCGATCGGGCGGGCCACGCCGTCGTGCGCGGACAGCTGGTCCTCAGTCGCCACCTCGCCGTTGTCGACGCCGTGCAGCAGCGCGTCGATCTCGTCCTGGGAAAGCAGTTCTTCCTTGCTCATGTCACTGCATCACGAAGCTGGAGAAGTAGACGTCCTCGGCCTGGGGCTCGCCGGTGAGCAGGGTCAGCTCCTGGCGGATCACCTCGAGGGCCTCCTGGCGCAGCGCCTCCTTGCCGTCCCGCGTCAGCAGGGCCTCGTAGTCCCGCTCGCTGAACAGGGCGATCAGGGCGTTGCGGACGGCGGGGGTGTGCCGCTGGACGGTCTCGATCGCGGCGCCGTCCCGGGACATCACCTCGACCGAAACCTGCAGGTAGCGGAGCTTGCCGCCGGCGGCGAAATTGACCACCAGCGGCGGGTCGAGCGCGAGGTACTGGGCATTGCTGCGGCTGCCGGCCTGCTCCTCGGCCGCCGTGGCGTCTGCGGCCGGATCGTCGGCGAAGAAGACCTGCCGGGCGAAATAGCCGCCCGCGGCGAGCGCCGCCAGCAGCACGACGATGATCACGAGGCGGCCCTTGCCGCGCTTGCGCCCGCCGCCCGCGGCAGCCTCCGCGCGCTGTTCCAAGCCCTCGGCTTCCGGATTGATCATGAGAAGCACTCCGTGGAGAAGAAAACTGTCGGAATAGCAAAAGCAAGAGCCGTGCCATCCGGCACAGCCCTTTTGAATCAATAACTTGGAGGAGTACTTCGGGTCCGCGTCAGCTTCTTGACGGGGCCGCGGGGAAGTTCGCGCCGAAGGCGCGTCGCCGGCGCGCTAGACGAACAGGTCCACCAGGCCGACCGAGGTCACCCGGGCGGCCGGAGCGGCAGCTTCGGCCTCGGCCTCGTCGGCGAGGGACTCGTCGCTCCCGCCGGCCGTGCCCGGCTCGCCGGCGCGCTCGCCGTCGGCCTGGCGCTGACCGATGTCCAGGTTCTCCAGCCGCAGACCCTCGGCCTGGAACATCTCGCGCAGGCGGGGCGCCGCCGCTTCCAGCGCTTCGCGCACGGCGCCGTTGCCGGCGGCGAAGGTCAGCCGGAGCCCGTCGTCATCGCTCCGCACCTTGACCTCGAGCGGCCCGAGCTCGGGCGGGTTGAGGCGCAGTTCGGCCACCTGGCTCTTGTTCGCCACCATCCAGAGGACCCGCTGGCCTACGGCCTCGCCCCATTCCGGCTGGCCCGGCGCGGTGTTGATCGGCAGCGACGGCGGCGTGGCAGTCGGCGCGGCAGCGGTCGGGGTGGAGGCTGCGCCCAGGCCGCCGGCCGCTGCGCTCGCCGTGGCCGTCGCCGCGGCCGGTGTCGCGGCCTGGAGCAGGCGCCCGGCCTCGGTCGATTCGAGCATCTTCAGCTCGGCCCGCTGGAGCAAGGGCATGTCGTCCCCGCCGGCGGACGGATCGACCGCGCCCTGGAGCGTCCGCAGCAGGTCCAGCATGCGCGTCATGGCATCGGTGGTCGCGTCGGCCGGGTCCGCCGCGCCGGCCGGCGCCGGGCCGCCCGGCAACACGCCGGACTGGCCGGGCAGCTGCGCCGTCAACTGCGACGGCAGCGGCAGCGCCTCGCCGCCGGGCGGCAAGATCTTGCCGGCCTGCAATGCCGCGAACAGGGTGCGGGCCAGCGCCTCCGGCGTCCCCGGCAGGGGCGCCGGCGCGCCCTCGGCGGGCACGGGCGCCAGCGCCGGCATGGTCTCGCCTGGCTCGGCGGCCAGCAGCAGCCCGAGCAGATCGCCCCATTCCACGGGGAATTCCCCTGTTGAAACCGGTTTCCCGGGCCCGCCGACGCGGGCGGGATCGGCGACCTCGGACAGGTTGACCGGCAGTTGCAACATCATGGCATCACTCTCCTGGCGCCAGGCCCACGTGGCGGCGCTGCAAATGGCTCTGCACGAGTGCTGCAGAAACCGTGCCAGCCGCGGCCGGCCAATTGTTCACGGCGTCTCCGGGCGGCGGATCCGCGCCGCGCATTCGTCCTGTTCCCGCTGCTCGCTGCGCCGGGCCACGCGGTCTTCCTCGTCCCGGGCGCGGGCGAGCACCTTCTCCAGCGCCTCGTGGTCCATGCGCGACGCCAGCCAGCGCGCGCGGGCGGCCTCGAGATCCCGCCGGGCGGCCTCGACTACCCCTTTCTGGCGCTCGATCGCCTCGTTCAGCTGGGCCAGGAACAGCCGTCCCTCCCGCATCAGGGCGGAGCCCTGGCCGGACTGACGCTCCAGCCCGTCGGCGTACTCGCGCCACCAGGCGTGCATTTCCTCCAGCCGTTTTTCCTGCGCCGCCAGGCTGGTCTGCAGCCGGCCGAACTCCCGCGCCGCCGCCTGTTCCTGGTGGTCGGCGATGCGGGCGATCGGCATCAGCCGGCGGCTGCGCAGCGGTTCCGTCATCGCCCTAGGCCTCCTCGTTCCTCGGTGCCACGACCGCGGCCAGCGAGTCGAGGCTCGGATTCAGCGGTACCGGCTCGTGCATGTCCTGCCGCAGCCAGCCCTCGAGCTCGGGCTGGTAGGCCACGGCCTCGTCCAGCGCCGGGTCCGAGCCGGGCTTGTACGCCCCGACGCTCAGCAGGTCGCGGTTCTGCGACCAGGTGGCGTAGAGGCGGCGGAAGCGCTGCGCGGCCTCGCGATGCGCCGGCGCGCAGATGTCGTTCATGGCGCGGCTGATCGACGCCTCGATGTCGATGGCCGGGTAGCGGCCGCTCTCGGCGACCCGCCGCGACAGCACGACGTGGCCGTCCAGCACCGCGCGCGCCGCGTCGGCGATCGGGTCGTTGGTGTCGTCGCCCTCGGCGAGCACGGTGTAGAAGGCGGTGATCGAGCCGCCGCCGGGCTGGCCGTTGCCGGCCCGTTCCACCAGCTGCGGCAGGCGGGCGAAGACCGACGGGGTGTAGCCCTTGGTCGCCGGCGGCTCGCCGATGGCCAGGCCGATCTCCCGCTGCGCCTGCGCGAAGCGGGTCAGCGAGTCCATCAGCAGCAGCACGTTCAGGCCGCGGTCGCGGAAGTACTCGGCGATGGTCGTGGCGAGCATCGCGCCATGCAGCCGCATCAGCGGCGGGTCGTCGGCCGGGGTGGCCACCACCACGGCGCGCTTCATGCCCTCGGGGCCGAGGGTCTTCTGCACGAAGTCGTTCACTTCGCGGCCGCGCTCACCGACCAGGCCGACCACCGTGATGTCCGCGGCGGTATAGCGGGTCATCATGCCGAGCAGCACGCTCTTGCCGACGCCGCTGCCCGCGAACAGGCCCATGCGCTGGCCGCGCGCCACGGTCAGCAGGCCGTTGATGGCCCGCACGCCGACGTCCAGCGGCGCCTCCAGCGGCGCGCGCGACAAGGGGTTGATGGCCTGGCCGCGGAGCGGCATCCGGGCGTCGCATTCCAGCGGGCCGCGCCCGTCCAGGGGCCGCCCGGAGCCGTCCACGACCCGCCCGAGCAGGGCCTCGCCCACGGGCGTGTTGCGGGAACCGCTCAGGGGCCGCACCCGCGCGCCCGGCGTGAGGCCATGGATGTCGCCCACCGGCATCAGGAACACGCGCTCGCCGGCGAAGCCGACGACTTCCGCCTCGGTCTGCGCGCCGCCGCTGCCGACGATCAGGCAGCGGCCGCCGACCGGCGCCTCGCAGCCGACGGCTTCCAGGGTCAGGCCGACCATGCGCACCAGGCGGCCCTCGGCGATGATCGGGCTGGCGCGGTCCACCCGCCGGCGCCGCCGGGCCAGGTGGCCGGACAGCGCGGTGCGGCGCGCCTCGGGGGTGGGCAGCGGCAGCGGCTGGCTCACTCGGGCTCTCCTTCATCCGACTGGCGCTCGCCGCCCAGCAGGCGGTCGAAGACGCGATTGACGCGGGTCTCGAGCGTCGCGTCGATGACCGAGATGTCGGTCGAGATGCGCGCGCCGCCGCGCTCCATCGACGGGTCCTCCAGGATCCGGCAGGCCGGCCCGGTGTCCCGCCCGCCGAAGGCTTCGCGGACCAGGCTGGCGTCGTCGGGTTGCAGCTGCACCGTGATCTGGCGCTCGCCGATGGGCAGGGCGGCGATGCTCTCGCGCACCACGCCGATGATCTCGCCCGGGCTGGCCTTCAGCTCGCGCCGGATCAGCCGCCGGGCGATCGCCATCACCATCTCGACCAGTTCCTGCTCGATCTCGCCGTCGAGGTGGCCGACGGGCTTGGCCAGGCTGGCCAGGATCTCGTCGAGCCGCGCCGCACGCCGCTCGATCTCCGCCTGGCCGGCGGCGAGCCCGGCGGCATAGCCGGCCTCGTGGCCGCTCCGGCGCGCCTCTTCCTCGATGGACTCGAGCCGGCCGGCGGTCATCGGGCCGCCCCGGCCGTCGCCGGCATGGCCGACCGACGGCAGCGACCACGGCTGCGCTTCGGCCCCGGACATGACGCCCACGGGCCGGGACGCAGTCGCGCCGGTCCGGTCCTCAGACATATTCCTCTCCGCCGCGGCCGCCCATGGCGATCTCGCCGCTCTCCGCCATCCGGCGGACGGTGTTGAGAATCTCCTTCTGCGCCATCTCGACTTCGCTCAGGCGCACCGGGCCCTTGGACTCCAGGTCTTCGCGCAGGATTTCCGCGGCGCGCTTGGACATGTTGCGGAAGATCTTCTCGCGCACCGCCTCGTCGGCGCCCTTCAGGGCGATCACCAGGCCGTCGCCCGGGATCTCGCGCAGCAGCGTCTGGATCGAGCGGTCGTCCAGGTCCAGGAAGTTGTCGAAGGTGAACATCAGTTCCTGGATATTGCCGCCGAGCTTGGCGTCAGCCTTGCGGACCTGCTCGATGATGCGTGACTCGAGGCCGGGGTCGAGGCAGTTCATGATGTTGGCGGCGCTCTTCACGCCGCCCATGGCCGCCGGCTGCGCCGGGGTCTTGAGCGAGAACTGCTTCTCCAGGATCTGGTCGAGTTCATCCAGGGCGTCGGGCTGCACGGTGTCCAGCGTGGCGACGCGCATCACGATCTCGGGCTGCACCGCCTCTGGCAGCAGCCGCAGCACCTCGGCGGCCTGGTCGGGGTCGAGGAAGGACAGCACGATGGCGATGATCTGCGGGTGCTCGTTGCGGATCAGGTCGGCGACCGCGCGCCCGTCCATCCATTTCAGCGCCTCGAGACCCTTCGACTGGTGCCCGGTCAGGATGCGGTCGATGACGCCGCCCGCCTTCTCCGCGCCGAGCGCCTGGGTCAGCACCTTGCGCACGTAGTCGTCGCTGCCGACGCCGAGCGCAGTCTGCTGCTCGATGGTCTGCACGAAATCCTGCAGCACGCGGTTCATGTCCTGCTTCGAGACACTCTGCAGCGACGCCATCGCGGAGCCGATGCGCTGGACCTCCTTGGGGCCCATGTGCTTCAGGACCCCGGCGGCGTTGTCCTCGCCGAGCGTCATCAGCAGCACGGCCGCGCGGTCCGTGCCGTTCATGCTGGCTGCCTTACTGGTTTCCATCGGATGCCACCCACTGTTTCACGACCTGCGCCACCAGCTTCGGATCCTCGCGCACCATGTCCTGCGCGACCTTCAGCTGGTC
>NZ_JAALFH010000033.1 GCF_011058255.1 Thioalkalivibrio sp. XN8
CGCCGGCCTCCGCCGTGGCCGGGCCGGGCGTGCCCGGCGCCGGTGCCTGCAGCAGCGGCAGGACCAGGCAGGCGGCGAGCACGCCCCGGGCGGGCACCCGCCAGGCGCCGCCGAAACGCAGCAGCCACAGGCCGAAAGCCACGCCGACCAGCGCGGCCAGCAGCCAGCTCATGGCCAGCACGCCGGTCTGCTCGCCGTAGACCCACAGCAGCCAAACCACGGTCAGCAGCAGCGGGAAAGCCAGCAGCCGGCGGAAGGTGTCCATCCAGGGACCGGGCCGCGGCAGCCGCCGCGCCAGCCCGGGCACCCAGCCCAGTAACAGGATCGGCAGCGCCAGGCCCAGGCCCAGGGCGGCGAAGATCGCCAGCGCGCCCGGGACCGGCAGGGTCAGCGCCACGCCCAAGGCCACGCCCATGAACGGCGCGGTACAGGGGCTCGCGACCAGGCAGGCGAGCATGCCGGTGAAGAAGGCGGCGCGATCGCCGCGGCCCTGCGCCAGCCGCTGGCCGGCGCCGGCGAGGCGGCCGCTGAACTCGAACAGGCCGGCGAAATTCATCGCCATGACGAAAAACAGCAGCACCAGCGCCGCGACGAATGGCGGGGCCTGCAGCTGGAAGCCCCAGCCGAGCGCCTCGCCGGAGGCCCGCAGCGCCAGCAGCACCCCGGCGACCACGACGAAGCTGGCAACCACGCCGGCGGTGTAGAGCAGCCCGTGGCGGCGCAGCAGGGCGCGGTCGCCGCCGGCTTCCATGGCGCCCGCCGCCTTCAGGAAGAGCACGGGGAACACGCAGGGCATGAGGTTCAGGAGCAGACCGCCGAGCAGGGCGAGCCCGAGCGCGGCCAGCAGGCCCGGGGCGCCGCCGGCCGGACCGGGGCCGGTAGCGCCGGCCGCGGCGGCGTCCGGCTCGCCCGGCAGCGCGGTGAACAGCAGGCCGGTGTCACCCTGCGCCAGCAGGAACTCGAAGCGCTCCGGGGGGCTGACGAAATAGTCGCTCTTCGGCAGGACCAGCGCGGTCCCGCCGGCCGTGTCGAGCCAGCGCGGCGCCACCGCGTTCGAGGTGACCTGCGCCGTCACCGGGAAGTAGGTCCATCCGGGTCCCGGTCCTGGGGACAGTCCCCGCGGGAGCCGCAGCTCGACGGTCTCGGCGGTGTAGCTGACGCTGGCGGCCGCGGGGGCCGGGACGGGCTGGCGGCGCTCGGCCGCGGCGAAAACGTCGGCCCAGCGCGGGTCCGTGGCCGCGCTCGCTGCCACCGGCAGGCGCAGCGTATAGCGGCCCTCGCCGGGCAGGCACTCGACCCGGCAGATCAGCCAGTCGGCGCGGGCCTCGATCACCAGCTCGGAGCCGGCGAAACCCGCCGGTACCGTGACGTCCAGCGGCAGCACCAGCGTATCGCTGTAGCCGAAGTTCACCAGCGGCGGGACCGGCAGCCGCTCGGGGACGGGCCACTGGATCTCGCCGGCAGCGAAACCCGGCGGCAGCTCCAGCATGATGCGCGTCGGCAGCCCGGAGTCGCCGGGGTTGCGCCAGTAGGTGTGCCATTCGGGATCGTGCCGCAGCCACAGCCCGAGCCGCAGGGTGCTGCCGGGCACCACGGCGGTCTCGGCCGCCACCAGGCGCGAGTCCAGGTGATCCGTCCGCAGCGGCGTGTCCGCCGCCGCGGGCACCGGGGCGAGGGCGAAGAGCAGGGTCAGCAGCGGTCCGGGCAGTCGCATCGTCCTGGCTTTTCCCGTGGAGCGGCACGGCATTGTACGACCCGATCGCCGTTGGCGGGTTCCGGGCCGGCGGCGAGCCTGACTTATACTGCCGGCACGCGTGAGGCCCGGGAGGATGCATGCCAGACGTCGAAGGCGGCCTGCTGTCCGCCCTGCTGCTCGGCGGCCACATGCTGCTGGTGGCCGGCCTAGCGGTGCGGATCCTGGCGCGCAAGCTGCCGGTCGGCAGCACCCTGGCGTGGCTGGTGGTGCTGTTCGTGCTGCCGGTGGTCGGCCCCGCGCTGTACCTGTTCATCGGCGAGAACCGCCTGGGCAACAAGCGCGCGCGGCGCTGGACGGAAATCCACGATCTCTACCGCGGGTGGCAGGGGCGCCTCAGGACGCGCGCCGAGATCGACTGGAGCCGGCTGCACCCGCGCGCCCGGGCGCTGGCCAGCCACGGCGAGTCGATCACCGGCTTCGTCGCGCTGCAGGGGCATGCGCTCGAGCTGCTGGAAGGCTGGGACGATTTCGTCGAGGCGCTGGTGGCGGACATCGATGCGGCCCGCAGCACCTGCCACCTCGAGTTCTATATCTGGGAGTCCGCCGGGCGCGCCGCCGAGGTCGAGGCCGCGCTGGTGCGCGCCGCCGAGCGCGGCGTGATCTGCCGGGTGCTGGTGGACGATGTCGGCGCCGGCCGCTTCCTGCGCAGCCGTGCGGCCGGCAAGCTGCGGGCGGCGGGCGTGCAGGTCGTCCGCCAGCTCCCGGTGGGCCTGCTGCGCATGCTGTTCGTGCGCATGGACCTGCGCAACCACCGCAAGATCGTGGTGATCGACGGCGAGATCGGCTACACGGGGAGCATGAACCTGGTGGACCCGGCGCACTTCAAGAGCAACGCCGGGGTGGGGCGCTGGGTGGACGCCATGGTGCGGCTGCGCGGCCCCGCGGTGGAGGTGCTGAACGGCACCTTCCTCGAGGACTGGGAGCTGGAAACCGACGAGGGCATGGAGATCCTCGAGACGGCCGACCTGAAGGCCGTGCACGAGGAGGGCGACACGGTCGTGCAGGTGGTGCCCTCCGGCCCGGGCCTGAACCGGGCCTCGATTCACCAGCTGCTGCTGTCGCTGCTGTATTCGGCCGAACACGAGCTGGTGCTGACGACGCCTTATTTCGTGCCGGACGAGTCGATCCTGACCGCCCTGATCTCGGCCGCCCGCCGCGGGGTGACAGTGACGCTGAACGTGCCGGACCGGCTCGACTCGATCCTGGCGCGCTTCGCCGGGGAGGCCTGTTTCTCCGAGCTGCTGGCGGCGGGAGTCCGGATCGCGCGCTACGAGCCGGACCTGCTGCACACCAAGGCGATTACCGTGGACGGCCGCATCGCCGTGCTCGGCTCGGTGAACATCGACATGCGCAGCCTGTGGCTGAATTTCGAGATCTCGCTTTTCATCTACGACCGTGGTTGTGTCGGCCGCGTCCGCGACCTGCAGGCGCGCTACCTGCACGACTCGGTGCTGCTGCAACCCAGCGCCTGGGAGGGGCGGCCGCTGGGCGGTCGCGTGGCCGAAGGCGTGCTGCGGCTGCTGGGGCCGCTGCTGTGAACGGCTCCGGCGCCGCCCACGGGCGACGCGCGGTCATCAAGACGCCGCGCTACCCCTGCTAGAATCGGCCGCCATGGACAAGGCCGAGCTGTTGCAGCAGTTGA
Organism: Thioalkalivibrio sp. XN8; assembly: GCF_011058255.1. GTDB lineage: Bacteria > Pseudomonadota > Gammaproteobacteria > Steroidobacterales > XN24 > XN24. The sequence continues at coordinate 3,399 of NZ_JAALFH010000033.1, forward strand.
AAATCGAGCGCGAGGCCCCGGCGCCCCGCGGTGCGCGCCCGGCGCTGTGGATCGCGGCCGGGCTGGTCGTGGTGCTCGCTGCCGTGGCCGGCTATTTCTGGGTGGTTGCCGCCGACGAGGCGGTGCCGGTGCGGGTCGGCACGGTCCAGGCGCCGGCCGGGAATGCGGCCCGCTCCGTGCTGGATGCGACCGGCTACGTGACGGCGCGGCGCATCGCCACCGTGTCCGCCCAGGTCACCGGCCAGGTCGAGACCGTGTTGATCGAGGAGGGGATGGAAGTCGAGGAGGGCCAGGTCCTGGCGACCATCGACGACACCGAGTGGCGCGCCCAGGTGGCGCTGGCCCAGGCCCAGCTCGAGTCCGCCCGCTCGCAGCTGGTGGAGATTCGTGCCCAGCTGGCCCAGGCCCGGCGCGAACTCGCCCGGCAGGAGGAGCTGGTGGTGCGCGGGCTGGCCTCCCAGGCGGCGGTGGATGCGGCGGCTACCGAGGTCGAGGCCCTGGCGGCGCGGCTGGCCAGCGCGAGCACGAGCGTCGAGGTGTCGCAGCGCTCCCTCGAGCTGGCCCGGGTACGCCTCGACAACACCGTGATCCGCGCGCCTTTCGCCGGGATCGTGACGGTCAAGGCGGCGCAGCCGGGCGAGATGATCTCCCCCGTGTCCGCGGGCGGCGGCTTCACCCGCACCGGCATCGGCACCATCGTCGACATGGACTCGCTGGAGGTCCAGGTGGACGTGAACGAATCCTTCATCCAGCGGGTGCATCCCGGCCAGCGCGTGGAGGCCATCCTCAACGCCTACCCGGACTGGCGTATTCCCGCCGAGGTGATCGCCATCATCCCGACGGCGGATCGCAGCCGCGCGACGGTCCGGGTCCGGGTGGCCCTGCTGGAGCGGGACCCGCGGATCGTGCCGGACATGGGCGTGCGCGTCGCGTTCCTGTCGCCCGCGGAAGAGCCGGAAGGCGCGCCCGCGCCGCGGCTGCTGGTGCCCGCCGCGGCGGTGCGGGAGGAGAACGGGGCGGCGCACGTCTTCGTGCTGCAGGGCGAGCAGGTGGCGCGCCGCGCGGTGGAACTCGGCGCCGAGCAGGGCGGGTCCCGGCCCGTGCTGACAGGACTGCGCAGCGGCGAACGCGTGGTGCTGGATCCGCCTGCGGGGCTGGCGGACGGCGACCGGGTCAGGATCGAGTAGGCAGGCAGGTGCAAACATGAGCGCAATGATCGAGATTCGCGGCCTGAGCAAGGTCTACACGCGCGGCAAGCAGAAGGTGGAAGCCCTGCATGCCGTGGACCTGGACATCGAGCAGGGCGACTTCGTGGCCCTGATGGGTCCTTCGGGCTCGGGCAAGACCACCCTCCTGAACCTGATCGGCGGGCTCGACTCGCCGACCAGCGGCACCATCAAGGTCGACGGCCAGTCGCTGGAGCGCATGAGTTCGGGGGCGCTGGCGCGCTGGCGCGCGGCCCACGTCGGCTTCGTGTTCCAGTTCTACAACCTGCTGCCGGTGCTCACGGCACAGCGCAACGTTGAGCTGCCGCTGCTGCTGACGAAACTGTCGGCGGCACAGCGCCGGAAAAACGCCGCCGTGGCGCTGCAGCTCGTCGGGCTGGCGGACCGCGCCAACCACAAGCCGCGCGAGCTGTCCGGCGGCCAGGAACAGCGGGTCGCGATCGCCCGGGCCATCGTCTCCGATCCCTCGCTGCTGGTGTGCGACGAGCCGACCGGCGACCTGGACCGCGAGACTGCGGACGAGATCCTCGAGCTGTTGCAGATGCTCAATCGCGAGCACGGCAAGACCATCGTGATGGTCACCCACGACCCCAAAGCCGCCGAGCATGCGCGCCGGCTGGTGCGGCTCGACAAGGGCACGCTGCTGCCGGAGGACGAGGCGGCATGAAGTACCTGCACCTCGTCTGGTCCGGGCTGTTCCGCAAGAAGTTCCGGACCATCCTGACGCTGCTGTCGGTGATCGTGGCGTTCCTGCTGTTCGGCCTGCTGCAGGCGGTCAACGAGGCCTTCCAGGCCGGCGCCGACCAGGCCCGCGCGGACCGTCTCATCACCAACTCCCGTTACTCCATCATCGAGATGCTGCCGATCAGCTACCTGCCGCAGATCGAGTCGGTGCCGGGGGTGAAAGAGGTTGCTTTCGCCAGCTGGTTCGGCGGTTCCTACCAGGACCGGCCGGCCCAGTTCGCCGTGTTCCCGGTCGATCCCGAGCGCTACCTGCGCGTCGCGCCCGAGATCGAGCTGAGCGAGGAGGCGCGCGAGCGCTGGCGCAGCACGCGCGACGGCGCTGTCGTCGGCCAGTCGCTGGCAGAGCGCTACGGCTGGCAGGTGGGCGATCGCGTCACGCTGGTGGCGGACATCTGGCCCCAGCGCGGCGGCGGCAACGAGTGGAACTTCGAGATTGCCGGCATCTACACCAGCCCGGAGTCCGAGCAGGACGAAGGCGCCCTGCTGTTCCAGTGGGAGTATTTCGACGAGGCGCGCCAGTTTGCCCGCGGCACAGTCGGCTGGTTCATCCTCCAGGTGGAGGATCCCGACCGCGCCGAGGAAGTCTCCCAGGCCGTCGACGCGCTGTTCGCCAACTCCAGCAACGAGACCAAGACCCAGACCGAGAAGGCCTTCGCGCAGGGTTTTGCGCGCCAGTTCGGCGACGTCGGCCTGATCGTCACGGCCATCCTCGGCGCCGTGTTCTTCACCATCCTGGTGCTGACCGGCAACACCATGGCCCAGGCGGTACGGGAGCGAATTCCGGAACTCGCCATCCTCAAGACGCTGGGCTTCAGCGACCGGGCGGTGCTCGGCCTGGTCGTCGGCGAGGCGCTGGTGCTGATCGTGCTCGGCGGCATGCTGGGCCTGGGGCTGGCGGCGGCCGCGCTGGGCGGGCTGAGCGCCGCGCTGGCGGGGTTCGGCATCCAGGGCATCAGCCTGTCGGTCGTGGCCACCGGGCTGCTGCTGATGGTCGCGCTGAGCCTGGCAATCGGGCTGCCGCCCGCGGTGCGCGCCATGCGGCTGCGCGTGGTCGACGCCCTTGGCGGCCACCAGTAGGGGGAGGCGGAGCACATGAACACTCTCAGGCAGATCTGGGCCGTGTCGCTGATGAACCTGCGAAGCGTGCCCCAGCGCTGGAGCACCTCGCTGGTCATCGTCGTCGGCATCGCCGGCGTGGTCGGCGTCCTCACCGCGATCCTCGCCATGGGCGAAGGTTTCAGCGCCACGCTGGGCGCAGCCGGGAAGGAAGACCAGGCCATCGTGCTGCGCAGCGGCGCGACCTCGGAGCTGACCAGCGGCCTCAGCCGTGAAACGGTCGACCTGATCAAGCGGGCGCCCGGGGTGGCCCGTGGCGCCGACGGCGAGCCCGTGGCCTCGGCCGAGATCCTGGTCATCGCCGACCTGCCCAAGGCGGGTACCGGCACGCTGGCGAACGCGCCGATCCGCGGCGTCCAGCCCGGGGCCTTCGGCCTCAGGCCGGAGGTCCGGATCATCGAGGGCCGGAATTTCGAGCCCGGACCGCGCGAGCTGATCGTCGGGCGCGGCGCGGCCAGCCAGTTCGAGGGCCTGGAGGTGGGGGCGCGGGTCGCTTTCCGCGACGCCGACTGGACCATCGTGGGGATTTTCTCGGCCGGCGGCGGCGCGCACGAGTCGGAGCTGTGGGGCGATGCCGAAACCGTGATGTCGGCGTACCGTCGCGGCGGCTTCCAGTCCGTGACCGTGCAGCTCGAGAGTGCCGAGTCGATGGAGGCCTTCCAGGCCGCGCTGGCCGATGATCCGCGGCTGAACGTCGAGGCGCAGACCCTGCGGGCCTATTTCAGTGCCCAGTCGCGGCAGATGAGCACGCTCATCAACGTGCTGGGCTACACCGTGGGCTACATCATGGCGATCGGCGCCCTGTTCGGCGCGCTCAACACCATGTACGCCGCCATTTCCACCCGCGCGCGCGAGATCGCCACGCTGCGGGCGCTCGGCTTCGGCGGCACGGCCATCGTCACTTCCGTGATGATCGAGGCCCTGCTGCTCGCCGTGATCGGCGGCGCCATCGGCGGCGGCCTGGCCTGGGCGCTGTTCAACGGCTACACCGTGTCGACGCTGGGCGCCAACTTCAGCCAGGTCGCCTTCGACTTCAAGGTCACGGGCGAGCTGCTGGCCCAGGGCATCGCCTGGTCGCTGGTGATCGGCTTTCTCGGCGGGCTGTTCCCCGCGTGGCGCGCGGCCAGGCAGGAAGTGACCACGGCCCTGCGGTCGCTCTAGGACGGGCCGCGGGGCGCCGGTGCCTCGTCAGCGCGCGGCTTCGCGCTCCACGAGGTAGTTGATCACCTCGGGGACCGTGGCCGGCCCGCCGGGCTGGTCGGCGCTGACCACATACTTGCCGTTGATCACGACCGCCGGCACGAAGGTGAGCCGGTAGCGCCCGGCGCGGACCTGGGCGGCGCGCACCTCGGCGTCCACGCTGAAGCTGGTCAGCGCTTCCCGGGCCTGGTCCTCGGGCACGTCGTAGCGACCCAGGAACGCGACCATCGAGTCGATGGTGTTCAGCGGGTTACGCTCGACGTGGTACTCGTTGAAGATGGCAGCGTGCGTCTGCTCCTCGATCCCGAGCGCCTTGGTGGCGAAATACAGGCGCGCATGGGGCTGCCAGGCGGGATTCAGCGGCGCGGGCATGCGCACGTACTCGGCCGCCTCGGGCTTGTTCTTCGCCCAGGCCTCCAGGTACGGCGACAGCATGTAGCAGCCGCCGCAGCCGTACCAGAACATGTCCACGACCTCGACCTTGCCTGGCGGCACGTTGGTGGGCTGCGCCGGCTTCAGCACCCGGTAATGCTGGCCCTCCACGAACCGGGGGGCGGAGTCCTGGGCCTGGGCCGGGAGGGCGGCCGCGAACAGGGCCAGGGTGAGCAGGGCAAGGGCGGTGCGGATCATGTCCGGTCTCCTCGGGAATGCTTGGTCTTGTTAAGGCAGCCGGGCCGGCCAGGAGTTCCGTCTCAGCGCAGGCCCTGGATGTAGGAGGTCACGGCCTCGATGTCTTCCTCGGACATCCTGGAGGCGATGTCCTGCATCATGGCGTTGGCGCGCTCGCCGGAGGCGTAGGCGCGCAGGGCGAGGGCCGAATAGGCGGCATGCTGGCCCGCGATCATCGGGTAACCGGCCAGCGGGTTGCCCTGGCCGGTCGGGCCGTGGCAGGCGGTGCAGGCGGTGATGCCGCGCTCCTGGTCGCCGCCGAGGTAGAGCTGGCGGCCGGCGTCCACCAGCCCCGGGTCGGCTTCCAGCGCGGCGGGCTGCTGGGCCTCGTAGTAGGCGCCGAGATCGAGCATGTCCTGCTCGGTCAGACCGATCGCCATCGGGGACATCAGCGGGTTCTGCCGCTCGCCGGACTGGAAAGCCTCGAGCTGGGCGACGATGAACTCGGCGTGCTGACCGGCCAGGCTGGGCCATTCGGGGTTCATGCTGTTACCTTCGGGCCCGTGGCAGGCCAGGCAGACAGCCGCTTTCTGTTGGCCCGCTTCGACGGAACCCTCGGCCAGCACAGTGTCGTTCATCCCCAGGGCCGCGGCCATCGCGGCAACGGCGAGAAGCATCCTCATGGCTCTATATCTCCGGTGATTGTCCTGCCGACTTGCCAGCGCATCGTCCGGCGGGTAGAACCCGAAATTCTACACTACCTCCCGGAGTGACAGTCCACTGCCATGAGCGCCTATCCCGACGCGGAGTTCCTCACCAGCGCCAACAAGCGCTCCCAGTTCCTGCCGGACGAGGGCCGGGAGGTCGCCTTCGCGGGCCGCTCCAATGCCGGCAAGTCCAGCGCCATCAACGCCATCCTCGGCCGGCGCGGCCTGGCCCGGACCAGCAAGACGCCCGGCCGCACCCAGCTGGTGAATTTTTTCGGCCTGGGCCCCGACCTGCGGGTCACGGACCTGCCGGGCTACGGCTACGCGAAAGTGCCGGAGGCCGTGCGGCGCCACTGGGGGAAGCTGATGGATGACTACTTCCATCACCGCCGCTCGCTGGCCGGCCTGTTCATCGTCATGGACGCGCGCCGGCCGCTGACCGAGTTCGACCGCGCCATGCTCGGCTGGGCCGAGACGGCCGGCTGCCCGGTGCATCTGCTGCTGACCAAGGCCGACAAGCTCTCCCGCGGGGCCGCCGCAGCGGCGCTGCTCGGGGTGCGGAAGGAGGTTGGCGGCCTCGCGACGGCGCAGCTGTTCTCCGCGCTGAAGGGTACCGGGGTCGAAGCGGCGCGCGAGGTGCTCGACGGCTATCTCGGCGTGGCGCCCGCGCCGGGGCCGGGCGGCGGATAAAAAAAGCCCCGGGGGGCAAAAGCGCCCCGGGGCAATACTTGGTCCGGTTTGGGGGAACCGGACTGCTGGCCCGCCCAGGGAGGGTGGCGGGCGAGCGTCACGTTGGCGCTCACGGATACTGACTCCCGCGGTGCGGCAAAAGTTCCGGCCCGGCTTGCCGGGCCGCCGGAATCGGTAAAAAAACCTATATACGCCGGTGGATTGGCCCGGTGATGATCCCGGTCCAGGCCGGCGTTTGTGGCCGGATGGAACCACATGTGGCGAGTCGCCACGGCCAGGAAGCCGGCTGTTATGCCCAGGAAAACCAGGATCATTCTCGCCAGCGTCGCGCTGTCGCTCGGCGCCTGCGGCGGCGGTTCCGGGTCCGGCGGCGACGAGCCCGCCACCGCCTACTTTGTCTCGTCCCAGATCATGCTCACCGCGATCCAGGGCGAGCCTCCGCCGAGCTACTCGGCCCAGGTCTTGTTCGACGGAGTGCCTGCCGACCAGGTGTTCGCCGAGTTGTCCTTCAGCGGCGAAGGCGTGGCTGAAATGGAGTTCATCGCGTGGAACGCGAGCTATGCCACGGTGGAAATTCGCTTCACCGACCCGGCGGACCTGGATCCCTGGGAGCACAAGGGCCTCGTGGGGATCAGGTTGTGTCACGACGCAGCCTGCAGCCGCCCGCTTTACAACATGCCGCGGTACCTCAACACCAGCTACATTGTCCGGGCCGCCGCGCCGCCGGAGCCGGATCCGGACCCCGACCCGACACTGGGGGTCCTGCCGGTGCTCGACCGGGTCGAACTCGGCCACGATGTCGTGGATGCGGAATACAGCGCCGCGCTGGAGGCGATCGTCATGGTGTCCATGCAGCCCGAGAACGCGCTGCATGTGCTTTACCCGGCCACCGGCGTCACTCACTCCGTGCCGTTGAGCCGCACTCCGGTCGCCGTTTCGGTCGCCCCCGACGGGCGCACGGCGGCGGTCGGGCATGACGGCCTGGTCAGTCACGTCGAGCTCGAGACACTCGGGGACGCCCTGCCGCCGCCGCCAGTGGAACTGGCGCTGTCGGCCCAGGTTTTCGACCTGGTGCTCGACGGCCGCGGCCGCGCGCATGTGATTCCGGTGGAACTGATTCCGGTGAGTTACCCGAGGAGCTTCGTCTCGATCGACATCGCCAACGGTACCGAGCAGCTGGGCTCCAGTTCCGTAACGCCAGGACGAGCTCGCCTCCACCCGTCGGGAGACTTCATTTACGTCGCCACGCACTCATATCCCAATGACCTCGAAAAATGGGACGTACGATCCGGCACGGCGGAGCTCGTCGACGACTCGCCTTACCACGGCGACTACCCCATTTGCGAGGACGTGTGGCCCTCAGAGGACGGCCAGGTGCTGTATACGCCGTGCCGAGTCGTGTTCCGAGCCTCGTCGGACCCCGCGCGGGACATGACCTTCGCCGGCGTGTTCAACGATTCCTTCGAGGGATGGGGCCGTTTCGAAGCCCTCAGCCACTCCGGCGAACTCGGCGAGATCATGGTGGTCGACGTGGAAGTTCGGCCGGACTGCGAATTCTCGGTGTGGGCGCCCCCGTGCCACCGGCGGCTCGGGATCTATGAGGACGGCTTCCTCAACCGCATCGAGCAGTACTGGATTCCGCCGCTCTCGGTGGGAGGGCGGTCCTACGCGCAGGAAATACTGTTCGTCTTCCACAGCAGCAACGGCGCCCACCGCTACCTGCTCAGCCGGCTCCCGGGCGTCCCGGCAGACCCCCACTACCTGAGCGTGCTGCGCTAGGCGGGGCCTGTCCCCAGGACCGGTCCCTGGGACCGGTCCTGGGGACAGGCCCCATCAGTGGGCTTCGTCCCAGTTCAGGCCGGCGGCGGCATCGACCTTCAGCGGCACCGAAAGCTCGATCGCCTCGCCCATCAGGTGATCGAGCGCCTCGATCAGCGCCTCGACGTCGGCCTCCGCCACCTCGAACACCAGCTCGTCGTGCACCTGCATGATCAGGCGCGCGTCGACCTTGCCGACCGCCAGCCAGTCGGCCACCCGGATCATCGCCAGCTTGATGATGTCGGCGGCCGTGCCCTGCATCGGCGCATTGATGGCGCTGCGCTCGGCGTACTGGCGCCGCTGGCTGTTGCGCGAGCGGATCTCCGGCAGGTGCAGCCGGCGCCCCAGCACGGTGGTGACGTAGCCGTCGGTGCGCGCTTTCTCGCGGGTCTCGTCCATGTAGCGCTTCACGCCCGGGTAGCGCTCGAAATACAGCTCCACGTACTCCTGCGCCGCCGCCCGCTCGATGCCGAGCTGGCGGGCCAGGCCGAAGGCGGACATGCCGTAGATCAGGCCGAAGTTGATGGCCTTCGCCGAGCGGCGCTGCTCGGCCGTGACCTGCTCGAGCGGCGTCTCGAACACCTCCGCGGCCGTGGCGCGGTGGATGTCCTGGTCCTCGCGGAACGCGGCCTGCAACCCCTCGTCCCCGGACAGGTGCGCCATGATCCGCAGCTCGATCTGCGAGTAGTCGGCCGCCACCAGCCGGTAGCCCTCGGGCGCGACGAAGGCCTGGCGGATGCGCCGGCCCTCGGCCGTGCGCACCGGGATGTTCTGCAGGTTCGGGTCGGAGGAGGACAAGCGTCCGGTCGCCGCCACCGCCTGGTGATAGGAGGTGTGCACGCGGCTGGCCGCGTCGCACAGCTCCGGCAGCTTGTCGGTGTAGGTGGACTTCAGCTTCGCCAGGCCGCGGTACTCCAGGATCCGCCCCGGCAACTCGTGCTCGGCGCTGAGTTCCTCCAGCACGTCCTCGGCGGTGGAGGGCTGGCCGCCGGGCGTCTTGCGCAGGGGCTTCAGGCCGAGGCGCTCGAACAGGATCTCCTGCAGCTGCTTGCTGGAGCCGAGGTTGAACTTGCCGCCGGCCGCCGCGAAAGCGGCCGCCTCGGCCGCCGCCATGCCCTGCTCGAGCTCGCGGCTCTGCCGGCGCAGCAGCGCGGTGTCGAGCAGCACGCCGTGGCGCTCCATGGCATAGAGAATCGGCACCAGCGGGCGCTCGATTTCCTCGTAGACCTGCTGCAGGCCGGGGGTGTCCTTAAGCTGCGGCCACAGCGCCCGGTGCAGCCGCAGCGTCACCTCGGCGTCCTCGGCGGCGTAGGGCGCGGCCGTCGCCACCGGCACCTGGTCGAAGGTGATCTGCTTCGCGCCCTTGCCGGCCACGTCCTCGTAGCGGATGGTCTGGTGGCCGAGGTATTTCAGCGCCACCGAGTCCATGTCGTGGCGCGTGGCGGTCGAGTCCAGCACGTAGGACTCGAGCATGGTGTCGTAGCGCACGCCGGCCAGCGCGATGCCGTGGTTGGCCAGCACGTGCCAGTCGTACTTGAGGTGATGGCCGATCTTGCCGCGCGCCGGGTCCTCCAGCAGCGGCTTGAGCTTGGCCAGCGTGTCCTCGAGCCCCAGCTGCTGCGGCGCGTCCGGGTCGTGGTGTGCCAGCGGCACGTAGGCGGCGCGCCCGGGTTCGACCGCGAAGGACACGCCGACGATGCGCGCCTTCATGTAGTCCAGGCTGTCGGTCTCGGTGTCGAAGGCGAACTCGTCGGCTGCGCCGAGTTGCGCCAGCCAGTCGTCCAGCTGCGCCGCGGTGAAGACGGTCTCGTACTCGGCGGGGGGGGCCGGCGGGCTGTCGGCCGTGGCGGCCCCGGCCGGGTTGCCGTCCTCGTCCGGCAGCTTGCGCAGCAGGGTGTTGAATTCCAGCCGCGTGTACAGCTCGCGCAGGCGCTGGACGTCGGGCGGCGCCGGCGCCAGGTCGGCCGGGCCCTGCTCCAGCTCGACGTCGCAGCGGATGGTGGCGAGCTCGCGGGAGAGCTCGAGCTGGTCCAGGTGGGCGCGCAGGCTCTCGCCGATCTTGCCGCCCACCTCGTCCGCGCGCGCCTTGAGCGTGTCGAGGTTGCCGAACTCCTGCAGCCACTTGGTTGCGGTCTTGGGGCCGCACTTCGGCACCCCGGGGATGTTGTCCGAGCTGTCGCCGACCAGCGCCAGCCAGTCGATGATGCGCTCCGGCGGCACGCCGAACTTCTCCTCCACGCCGGCGCGGTCCAGTACTTTGCCGGTCATGGTGTTCACCAGCGTGACGTCGCCGTTGACCAGCTGCGCCATGTCCTTGTCGCCGGTCGAGACCAGCGTCGCCATGCCCGCCTCGTGCGCCTGGCGCGCCAGCGTGCCGATGACGTCGTCGGCCTCGACCCCGGGGACTTGCAGGATCGGCAGGCCCAGGGCCTGCACGATCTCGAGCAGCGGCCCGACCTGGGCCGAGAGCTCGTCCGGCATCGGCGGCCGGTTGGCCTTGTACTCGGCGAACAGCTCGTCGCGGAAGGTCTTGCCCTTGGCGTCGAACACTACCGCGAAGTGTTCCGCCTGCTGCTCGTCGCGCAGCTTCAGCAGCATGTTCACCACCCCGAGCACCGCGCCGACGGGCTCGTCGCGGCTGTTGGTCAGCGGCGGCAGGGCGTGGAAGGCGCGGTAGAGGTACGACGAGCCATCGACCAGCACCAGCTGCGGCTTGCTCACGGCAGCGCCTCCTTGAAGCGCGCCTCGCCGCGCCACAGCTCCTCGGTGGTCTCGCGCCGGCGCACCACCCTCGCCTCGGCCCCCGCCACCATCACCTCGCAGGCGCGCGGGCGGGCGTTGTAGTTCGAGCTCATGACGAAACCGTAGGCGCCGCCGTCGGCGACCGCCAGCAGGTCGCCGGGCACCACCGCGAGCTCGCGGTCGCGCCCGAGAAAATCGCCGGTCTCGCACACGGGACCGACCACGTCGATCGGCTCGGCGTCGGGCGCCGCGCCGGCCCGCGCCGGCAGGATGTCGTGCCAGGCTTCGTACAGCGCCGGCCGCAGCAGGTCGTTCATGGCCGCGTCGACCAGGGCGAACTTGCGTCCGTGGCCCTGCTTCACGTAAGCGACCCGGGTCAGCAGCAGCCCCGCCGGCCCGGCGATGGCGCGGCCCGGCTCGAGCACGATGTCCAGGCCGAGTCCCGCCAGCGCGCCCAGCACCACCTCGGCGTACTGCGCCGGCGTCGGCGCGACCTGGCCGTGATGATCGATGCCCAGCCCGCCGCCGGCGTCGACGTGGCGCAGGGCCACGCCGTCGGCCTGCACCGCGCGGGCGAAATCGGCCACCTGGGCGAGCGCGGCCGCCAGCGGCTCCAGCGCCATCATCTGCGAGCCGATGTGGCAGGCGACGCCTTCCAGTTTCAGGCCCGGCAGGGTCATAGCCCGCACCACCAGGGACCCGGCATCCTCCAGCGCGATCCCGAACTTGTGCTCGCGCCGGCCGGTGGATATGTGGCGATGGCCGCCGGCCTCGACATCGGGGTTCACGCGGATGGCGATGCGGGCCTCGCGCCCGGCCTCGACCGCCAGCTCCGACAGCCGGTACAGCTCCGGCTCCGACTCGACGTTGAAGCAGGCGATGTCCTGCGCCAGCGCCGCGCGGATCTCGTCCTCCAGCTTGCAGGCGCCGGAGAACACCACCCGCTGCGGGTCGCCGCCTGCGGCCAGCACGCGCGCCAGCTCCCCGCCGGAGACGATGTCGAAGCCCGCGCCGTGGCCCGCCAGCACATCCAGCACCGCCAGGTTGCCGTTGGCCTTGACCGCGTAGCACACGCGCACCGGATGCCCCGCGAAGGCGTCGACGAATGCCAGGTAGCGCGCCTCCAGGGCGCCGCGCGAATAGACGTAACATGGCGTGCCGAAGCGGGCGGCGAGATCCTCCACCGGCACGTCCTCGGCGTGCAGCCGGCCCTCGCGATAGGCGAAGGCGGGATTCACCGGCGCCCCGCGGCCTGCCCGCCGTCGGGCGGCGGTTGTTTCGGCTGCGCCGGGTTGTCCTCTTCCTCGGGCGCGGCCGGCTCTGTCGCTGCCTCGTCCCCGGCGATCGGTTCGAGCTCCTCGACTTCGGGCCGGGGCGCCGGCTCGGGCTCCTCGAGATACAGGTCGCCGTACATGCCGCAACCGCCAAGCAAGAGCAGCACGGCCAGCGGCAGCCAGGGGCGGGCAGCGGTCGGTCGCAGTGCCATGCTCAGCCCTCCTCGCGCGGCATGACCGCCATGGTCAGCCGCGAAATGGCGGTGAGCCGCCCGGACTCGTCTGTCGTGCGGATTTCCCACACCTGGGTCCGGCGGCCGATATGAATGGGACGCGCCGTGCCTGTCACCAGCCCGCTGCGCACGGAGCGCAGGTGGTTGGTGTTGATTTCCAGGCCCACCGCATAGTGCGTGGACATGTCCAGGCAGCAGTTGGCGGCCGAGCTGCCGAGCGTCTCGGCCAGGGCGGCCGTCGCGCCGCCGTGCAGCAGGCCGAAGGGCTGGTGGGTACGGCCGTCCACCGGCATGGTGCCGGCCAGGTAGTCGTCGCCGACCTCGGTGAAGCGGATGTCGACCTGCTCCATCAGCGTGCCTCGCGACATCGCGTTGAGCGCCTCCACCGTCGGCTTCCGGTGCCAGATGCTCATTCCCGGTCCTTTTTCCCGTGCCAGTGCCCCAGCTGCTTCAGTTTCTCGCCGACGCGCCGGTAGGCCTCGCGGAAGGACAGCCCTTCGTCGGTCACCAGCTGGTAGGCGTCCTGCGTGGCGTAGAGCTGCTGCTCCATGCGGATGTTTTCCGCGATGAAGTCCACTTCCGGCAGGGCGTGGGCCATGATGCCGAGCGTCGCCTCGGCCAGGTCGATGGCGCGGAACAGGGGCGCTTTCAACAGCTGCAGGTCGCGGTGGTAGCCCGAGGTCAGCTTGACCGGCACGGCCAGCGCCTCGTTCAGGCAGCCCAGCGTCGTGGCCGCCCGCGCTCGCACCAGCTCGAACACGTCGGGGTTGCGTTTCTGCGGCATGATCGACGAGCCGGTGGTCATCGAGTTGGGCAGCGCGACGTAGCTGAATTCCTGGCTGCAGAACAGGATCAGGTCGGAGGCCAGCCGGCCGAGGTCCTGCATCAGCAGGTGGATCTCGAACACCAGCTGGGCCTCGGCCTTGCCGCGCGACAGCTGCACCGCCGTCACCGGCTCGTGCACCGACTCGAAGCCCAGCGCCTCGCGGGTATGCTCGCGGTCGAGCGGCAGGCCCGGCGCGCCGTAGCCGGCGGCGGAGCCAAGGGGGTTGCGATCCGCGCGCCGCGCCGCGGCCAGCAGTCCGACGGCGTCGTCCCGTAGCTCGGCCGCGAAGCCCTCCGCCCACAGCCGCACCGAGCTCGGCATCGCCGGCTGCAGGTGGGTATAGCCGGGCAGGGGCGTCTCGGCCTCGCGCTCGGCCAGGGCGTCGAGCTCGGCGGCCACTTTCAGCGCACCGTCATGCAGCTCGCGGGCCGTCTCCTTCAGGTACAGCCGCAGCGCGGCCAGCACCTGGTCGTTGCGGGAGCGGCCGAGATGCATCCGGGCGGCCGCTTCCGGCGCCTGCAGCGACAGCCGGTGCTCGAGGGCGTTGTGCACGTCCTCCTCTTCCAGCCCGATGCGCCACTCGCCGCGGGCGTGCGCCGCGCCGATCTCCTCCAGGCCCTCGGCAATGGCGGCGGCATGCTCGTCCGCCAGCAGCCCGCGCGCGTTCAGCATGCGCACATGCGCGATGGTGGCGCGCACGTCGTAAGGCACCAGGCGGTTGTCCAGTTCGTGGTCTTCCCCGGCGGTGTAGGCGAGCACCTGGTTGTCCAGGGGATCGCCCTTGTCCCACATGCGGCTCATCAGTCCTCGTCCTCCGCTGCGGCCTGCTCGGCCGGCGTCAGCGTGCCGGTGTCCTCGACCACCAGCGTGCCGGTGCCCTCGTTGGTGAACACCTCCAGCAAGAGGCTGTCAGGCACCTGGTAGGAGATCACGTGCACCCGCGGCACCCCGCCCTTCACGGCCGAGCGGATGGCGTCGGCCTTGGGCTTCATGCCCGCATCGAGCCGGCCCTCGGCGCGCATGCGCTCCAGGTCGGCGAGATCAAGATAAGACAGCAGCGAACCCGGGTCATTGACGTCGTCGAGAATGCCGGGGGCGCCGGTCACCAGGATCAGCTTCTCCGCCTGCAGCGCCACGGCAATGGCCGCGGCCACGGTGTCCGCGTTGATGTTCAGCAGGACGCCGTCCTCGTCGGCGGACAACGGGCTGATGATCGGCAGGAAGCCGGCATCGAGCTGGCGCTGCAGCACCCCGCTGTCGACGCTGTCGATGTCGCCGACGAAGCCGTAGTCCACCGTGCCGCCTGCGGCGCCCTCGAGCTTCACGGGCGGGCGCCGGTGAGCGTGGATCAGGCCGGCGTCGACTCCGCTCATGCCGATCGCCGGTAGGTCGATGTCCCGGCAGATGGCCAGCACGCGCGTGTTGATGATGCCGTTGAGCACCATGGTCGCCACCCGCAGCGAGCCCTCGTCCGTGATCCGCCGGCCCTCGACGAACTGGGCCGGCACGTCGAGCGCGTTGGCCAGCGCGGTCGACTGCGGCCCGCCGCCGTGCACCAGCACCACCTTGATGCCGACCTCGTGCAGGATACCGATCTGCTCGATCAGCTCGCGGGTGCTCTCCTCGTCGCCGAACACGGCGCCGCCGGCCTTCACGATGAAGACCTTGCGCTTGAACATGCGGATGTAGGGGACCGCCGCCTTCAGGGCCGTGACTGCGATAGACCGCTCGCCGCGCGTGTGCATCATCGGGTTCACTCCGTCCCGCCCGCCAGCAGCCGGTGCAGGATCGCCATCTGTACCGTCATCCTGTTACGCGCCTGCGGCAGCACCCGGCTGCGCGGGCCGTCGAGGATTTCGTCCGCCACCACCACGTTGCGCCGCACCGGCAGGCAGTGCATGAACACGGCGTCCTGCCTGGCCTTGGCAAACCAGGATTCGTCCACCATCCAGTGCTCCAGCGCGGCGCGCTGCGCGCGGTCGTCGGCGGGACGCCCATAATAACGCGTGGACTGCCAGCTCTTGGCATAGACCACGTGGGCGCCCTCCATGGCCTCGGCGCGATCGTCGGTCTCGCGCAGCGAGCCGCCGGAGGCCGCGGCCGCGGCGCGGGCACGCCCCATGATGGCCTCGGGCAGCTCGTAGCCCTCCGGCCGCAGCACCGTCACGTCCATGCCGCGCATCGCCGCCATGTGCACTGCTGCCGAGGGCACGGCCAGCGGCAGCGGGTTGGGATGGTTGGCCCAGGAGAGCACGAAACGGCCGCCGGCTTTCGGCACGCCGATGTCGTCCATGGTCTTCCAGTCCGCCAGCGCCTGGCAGGGATGGTTCACCGCCGACTCCATGTTCACCAGCGGGGCGGGGCAGTAGCCCGCCATTTCCATGAACTTGCGCTCCTCGATGTCGGCCTGCAGGTCGATGCCGCCGGCGAAAGCGCGGATGCCGAGCACGTCGGCGTAGCTCGCCAGCACCGGCACCGCCTCGCGGATGTGCTCGGCCGCCTCGCCGTCCATGACGATGCCGTCGCGGGTCTCCAGCTTCCAGGTGCCCTGGCCCGGCGTGATCACGAAGGAGCCGCCGCCGAGGCGGGTCATGGCGGCCTGGAAGGAGGCCACGGTGCGCAGGGAGGGGTTGAAGAACAGCATGCCCATCACCTTGCCGCGCAGTGCGGTGGGCTCCGGATGGCGCTCGAGGCGGGCGGCGAGCTCGAGCAGCGCGGCGACTTCCTCGGGGCTGTGCTCGGCTAGGTCGATAAAGCGTTTCATGGCGCGATCTCCGTTAGGGCCGCCGCCAGCATGGCGACGTGTTCGGGTTCGAGGGTGAGGGGCGGCAGCAGGCGCAGCACCGCCGGGTCGGCGCTGGTCCCGGCGAGGATGCCATGTTCGAGCAGCTCGGCCTGGATCTCTTTCGCCGGCCGGCTGCAGACCAGGCCGAGCAGGAAGCCGGCGCCCTGGATGGACTGCACCGGCCCGACGCGGCAGGTCTCGCGGACCTGCTGCGAGACGGTGCGGATGTTGTCCAGCAGCTGCTCGTCGTGAATCACGCCGATCACCGTCTCGATGGCGGCGCAGGCCATGGGGCCGCCGCCGAAGGTCGTGCCCAGCTCGCCGATCTTCAGGCCGGCGGCGATCTCCGCCGTGGTGATGACGGCGCCGGCGGGGAAGCCGCCGGCCAGGCCCTTGGCCGTGGTGAGGATGTCCGGCGTGATCCCGTAGTAGTCGGCCGCGAAGGGCCGGCCGGTGCGGCCCATGCCGCACTGGACCTCGTCGAAGATCAGCAGCGCCCCGGCCGCGCGGGTCACTTCCCGCGCCGCGGCCAGGAACTCCGCCGGCAGGTCGACGGCGCCGGCAACGCCCTGCACCGGCTCGAGGATGACGGCGGCGGTGTCCTCGCCGACCTTGTGCCGGAGCGCGCCGACGTCGCGCGGCGAGACGAAGCTCACCTCGAAGGGCTTCTGCGGGAAGCCGTACCACTTCTCGCTGCCCCAGGTGACCGCGGCGGCGGCGGCGGTGCGACCGTGGAAGGCGCCCTCCACGGCGACGACACGGTTGCGCCCCGGTGCGCGGAAGGCCAGCTTCAACGCATTCTCGTTGGCCTCGGCGCCGCTGTTGACCAGGAACACCCGGTCCAGTCCGGGCGGGGCGAAGCGGGCCAGGGCCTCGCTGGCGCGGGCGCGCAGCGCGAGCGGCAGCAGGTTGCTCTGGAAGGTCAGGCGCTTGACCTGGTCCTGCAGCGCCGCCACGAGACGCGGATGGCCGTAGCCCAGCGCCGCGACGGCATGGCCGCCGTACAGGTCGAGAATGCGCCGGCCGTCGGCCAGCTCCAGCCAGGCGCCTGCGCCACCCACCGGTTCCAGCGCCAGCTGGGCGTAAACGGGCAGGGTCCAGGCGAGCTCGTCGGCTTGCGTGGTGCTCATGGCGTTCATATCCAGGCCGGCCCAGGCAGGCGGAGGCCGGCGTCCTCGGGCAGGTCCAGCAGCCGGTTGAGCCACTGCATGGCGCCGCCGGCGGCGCCCTTGACCAGGTTGTCGATGGCCGACATCACCACGAAAGCCTCGCCTTCGGCCGCGACCGACAGCCGCGCGCGGTTGGAGCCGGCCACGTCCTTGATGCGCGGCGGCGTGTCGATCACTTCGACAAAGGGCGAGCCGGCGTAGGCTGCCGCGAGGGCCTCCCGCAGGGCGGCCGCGGTCGCGGGCCCGGCCAGGCGGCCGTGGACCGTGGCATGGATGCCGCGCGCCCACGGTCCCGAGTGCGGCACGAAATGCACCTGGCAGGGCGCCGCGGCCTCGGCCGCGAGTTGCTCGATCTCCGGCCGGTGGCGATGAGTCAGCGGCTGGTAGGCGAACATGTTCGAGTGCCGCACCGGGTGGTGCGTGCCCTCGCCCAGCTTGCGGCCGGCGCCGGTGCTGCCGGTCACGGCCGAGACGAAAAACTCCGGCTCGGCCAGGCCGGCGCGCAGCAGCGGCACGATCCCCAGCAGCACCGAGGTGACGAAGCAGCCGGGGTGGCCGATGTGCTTCGCCGGCAGGCCGGCGACATGCTCCGGCACCGCGGCAGCGAACTCCGCCAGCCGCTCCGGGCAGGCATGCGGATGGCCGTAGACGCGCGCGTAAGCTGCCGGGTCGCGGAACCGGAAATCGGCCGACGCGTCCACTACGCTGAGTTCGGCGCCCGCCGCGGCGGCAACCCGGAGCAGCGTATCGATCCGTCCGGCCGCCGCGCCGTGGGGCGCGGCGCAGAACAGGGCGCGCACCCGGCCGTCACCGACCGCCTGCTCGAGCGCCGCCTCGTCGCAGAACGTCGCGGCCGGGAAGGCGCCCGCGAGGTTGGGGAAGGTCGCCGCGATCGGGGCGCCGGCCCGGCTCTCGGAGGAGGCCGCGACCAGCTCGAGCCCGGGATGGCCCGCCAGGAGCCGCAGGAACTCGCCCGCCACGTAGCCGGTGCCGCCGAGCACGGCGACGGGATGGCGCTTGCTCATGCCCCGGCCTCCGGACCGAACAGCACGCCGCGCAGGTGCTCGCCGAGCTCGGCTTCCTGGGTCAGCGCATTGAAGGCGGCGACGCCCATCTGCTCGCGGATGATCTTCACGCCCACCTCGTTGTCGGTCGACCGGCCGGTGACCATGGCCGGCTCGATGTCGAAGCGCTCGCGCAGCAGCTGCACACCGCCGAAGGCGCCGACCGGGTCGTTGGCGCACAGAATCACGGCGGATACCGCCTGGCGCACCTCGGGGTCCTTGAGAATGGCCTCGACGCCGTAGGCGCCGAGGATGCCGTCGCCGAGCTCGAACACGATCACGTCCGGCCGCGTCTCGGCCATGCGGTTGAGCATGGTGCGGGTGAGGCGCGGGCCGTTGCCCGGGGCGGTGGTGACGATGCCGAAGTCGGTGAAGATGGCAGTGGCACGGGCGCCGGCGTCTTCCATCGCCAGGATGTCACGGCGCAGCGACACGCCGGTCGCCTTGAAGGCCGCCACGCGGTAGCCGTAATGCGAGAAACGGCTGATGATGGCCGCCGCCGCGGCGGTTTTGCCGGCGTCCATGCAGGTTCCGGCCAGTGCCACGACCGGGATACCGCGCATGTCCACGACCGGGTTCTCCGGCAGCTTGATGCTGCCGACCCGCGCCGGGGTGCCGATGCGCTCGCCGAGATAAGGGAAGTGCAGCACCGTGCCGAGCACGCGGCACTCGAAGGGCTGGCCGCGGTCGCGGTTGACGGAGTCGCAGATGCCCATGACCCCGCCCAGGTTGAGCAGGTTGATGGTATCCCCCGGCGCGAGTTTTTCCGGGATGTGGCCCGAGTAACCGAACAGCGCGTGGCGGTGCCCCAGCGCCCCCACCACGATATCGCCGCGCTTGACCTGCGCCATGCGTCCCGAAGTCAGCTCGATGGTGTTGTAGGTGGACTTGTTGGACAGCACCTCGACGGCGATGACCACGCCTTCTTCGCAGGGAATTTCGCTGGCGATGCGCACCTCGCGGCCGAGCCGGCAGCTCTGCGCCACCGAGGCGATCTTGTCGACGACCAGTGGGCGCATCGCTCAGCCCCCCGCCCGCGTGTGCAGCATGCCCGCCAGCGCTTTCATGCGCGCCAGGCCCAGCGCGTCGGCCGCGCTCCATTCGCCGGCCGCCTCGCCGTACTTGCCCTTGGTGGCCGCCAGCAGCGAATGCGGCGAGCTGACGCCCTCGACGAACAGCGAGCCGGGACGGAACAGCAGCTTCACCTCGCCGGTGACGCGCGCCTGCGAAGAGGACAGCAGCGCCTCGATGTCGCGTGCCGCGGGCTCGAGATGCTGGCCCTCATGCACCAGGTCGCCGTAAACCAGGCCCAGCGGCTCCTTCACTTTCAGCTGCGTGCCGGTCAGCGTGAGCTTCTCCAGCTCGCGGTGGGCGCAAAGGAGGGTCTCGGCCGCGGGCGCTTCGAAGGCAACGCGGCCCTTGGAACCCAGGATGGTCTCGCCCAGGTGGATGCCGCGGCCGATACCGTAGGGGCCGGCCAGCGCCTCCAGTTGCTCGATCAGGTCCACGGGCTCCAGGCGCTTCCCGTCCAGCGCCACCGGCACGCCCCGTTCGAACATGAGGGTATGGCGGGCCGGCTCGCGCGGCGCATCGAAGGCGCCGGCCGTCACCACCCAGGCCGACTCGGGGATGGACTCCTGCGAGTCAAGGGTTTCCTTGCCGCCGATGGTGGTGCCCCACAGCCCCCTGTTGATGGAGTAGGCGCCGCCGCCGGGCGGGACGGGGAGGCCGCGCTCTTCGAGCCAGGCCACCTGCGCCGCGCGCTGCCAGTCGTGGTCGCGCACCGGGGCCAGCACCTCCAGGCCCGGCCGCAGCGTGCGCAGCGCGACCTCGAAGCGGACCTGGTCGTTGCCGGCGGCGGTGCTGCCATGGGCCACCGTGTCGCTGCCCAGCGTTGCCGCCTGCTCCGCCACCATGCGCGCCTGCAGGCCGCGCTCCGCACCCACGCACAGCGGATAGAGCTGGCCCTTGCGCGTGTTGCCGAACACCAGGAATTTCAGCACCGAATCGAAGAAGGCGCGCTTGGCATCGACGGTGATGTGGCGTTCCGCGCCCAGCGCCAGGGCACGCTGCTCCAGGGCCGCCGTATCGACCCCGCCGCCGGTGTCCACGGTCACGGTGACCACCGGGCGGCCCAGCGTCTCCTTGAGCCAGGCGACGCAGAAGGAAGTGTCGAGGCCCCCGGAGAAGGCCAGCAGGATCGGGCTTCCGCCCGCGGGGGGAGAGGCAGTCATGTTGTGCTTACCTTGGGAAGATCTGGGTGAGACGGGCGAGCAGGACCTGCTGGCCGCGAGCGGAAGCGGTGGCGACGAAGATTGTATCGTCTCCGGAGATCGTGCCCACCACCTCGCCCCAGCCCGCGCGGTCGACGGCCACCGCGACGCTTTGCGCCGCGCCGATGGAAGTGCGGATCACGGTGAGATGCGGGCCGGCCGCCGACCAGCCGGTGACGAAGCCCGCCAGCGCACCGAAGTCCGTGGCCGGGCCGCCGATGTTCTGTGGCGCCAGGTAGCGCTCGCCGACTTTCGCCACCCCCAGGTCGCGCAGGTCACGGCTGACGCTCGACTGGGTGGCCGGAAAGCCGCGCGCGGCCAGCAGGGCCACCAGTTCCGACTGGCGGGTGACGCGCTGCTGGCGCAGGAGGTCGAGGATGAGCTCCCGGCGCTCGTGTTGCTGGGTGTTGACGGCAGGCATGGGCTGGATGAGTGATCGGGCGGGTAAATATGCGCATGATTAGAAATTAATGCGCATGCGATGTCAACCCCCAACGGCCCCGCGCCGGCCCCGCCGGGGTTAAACTGCCGCCTTTCCGCCCGGACCAGTCACGGAGCCCCGCCAGCCATGAGCCTCAAGCTGCAGACCGTCGAGCGCGAAACCGGGCCTGAGCCCACCACCAGCGTCATCTGGCTGCACGGACTCGGCGCCGACGGCTACGACTTCGACCCCATCGTGCCGGCGCTGCGCCTCGCCGGCGGGCCCGCCACCCGCTATGTCTTCCCGCATGCCCCGGTCCGCCCCGTCACCATCAACGGCGGCATGGAGATGCGGGCCTGGTACGACATCTACGCCATCGAGCGCGGCGCGCGCGAGGACGCCAGCGGTATCCGCGAGAGCGCCGAGGCGGTCGGCGCGCTGATCGCGCGCGAAGGCGAGCGCGGCATTCCGCCCGAGCGGGTCGTGCTGGCAGGGTTTTCCCAGGGCGGCGCCATCGCCCTGCATGCCGGGTTGCGCTACCCGCAGCAACTCGCCGGCATCATCGGCCTGTCCACCTACCTGCCGCTCAAGTCGGCCGCCGGCGAGTTCCACGCCGCGAACCGCAGCACACCGCTGTTCATGGCCCACGGCTCGATGGATCCGGTGGTGCCGTCCTTCCTCGGCCAGGAGAGCGCCGAGCTCCTGGCGCAGTCCGGCTACCAGGTCGAGTACAAGACCTACGTGATGCCGCACGCGGTATGCCCGGAGGAGGTCGAGGACATCCGGAACTGGCTGCGCCAGCGCTTCGCCGCCTGACCACGGGTCCGCACCGGGCTCCTGGAAGACCTGGCCGCGCGGCCGGCCCCTGTAAGACCTGACCGCGAGGCCGCGCCATTCCCTCGGAGACCTGGCCGCGGGGCCAGCCCCTGTAGGGTCCCCTTCGCTTGGAAATCTGATGCCGCTCAGGGGACCCTACAGGACCCGACCCCGCTGCGACGTCACAGGGACCAGCGCTGATAGCGCACCAGGACTCGGTGCCCGGCGCCGGCACTCGCCGGCTCGGCTCGGTGCCAAGCGCGGCTGCCGGACCCGCGCAGCGCTGGCGCTGCTGGATGCTATGTGAGCCTGGCCCGTCGCCGCCGTGGCCGTGAAGCCTGTCCGTGCCGTCTCTGAGGTGGCAGCGGGGTCGTGACATGCATGGCGCCCTGAGCGGCATCAGATATCCAAGCGAGGGGTGCCATGCATGGCGCGGCCTCGCGGTCAGGTCTTACAGGGGCCGGCCCCGCGGTCAGGTCTTCAGCGGGCGCCAGGGGCCGAACTCGTGGTCAGTGCAACTTGGCGCCGCTGCCGAGGTCGAGCGCCGGCACGTCCCCGGCGGCCGTGACGCCGAGCACCCGGCAGAAGAACGCCAGCTCGGCCTCCAGCGCGGCCTGGATGTTCTCGGCGCGGCGGAAGCCGTGGCCTTCGTCGGGGAACTCGAGGTAGGCGGTCGGGATGCCGCGCGCGCGCAGCGCGGCGTGCATGCTGCGGCTCTGCTCCGGCGGCACGACCTTGTCCTCGCCGCCCTGGAAAAAGATCACGGGGCAGCGGATGCGGTCGGCGTGCCTTAGCGGCGAGCGTTCGTCGAACAGCCGCCGCGTGGCCGGTTCCTCCGGGTCGCCGATGAGCCAGCGGTCGTACCGGGACTCGAACTTGTGGGTGTGGCCGAACAGCGCGGCCAGGTCGCCGATGCCGTAGTAGCTGGCGCCGGCGCGGAAGGCGTCGGTGAAGGCCAGCGCGCACAGCACGCTGTAGCCGCCGGCGCTGCCGCCGCTGATGAAGGCGGCCCCTGGGTCGGCCAGGCCCTGCCGGGCGAGGAAGCGCACGCCGGCGACGCAGTCCTCGACGTCGGCCTCGCCCCAGCGGCCGTAGAGGCTTTCCCGGTAGGCACGGCCGAAGCCGGTGCTGCCGCGGTAGTTCACGTCCAGCACGGCGAAGCCGCGCGTGGTCCAGAACTGGACCTTGGCGTCGAAGGCCGGTGAGGTTGCGCCGGTCGGGCCGCCGTGACACTTGACGATCACCGGCGGCGTGGTGCCGGCCGGGGCGACCTGCAGCGGGTTGCAGGGCGGGTAGTAGAAGCCGTGCGCGGTTTCGCCGTCGCCGGTGGGGAAGCTCAGCGCCTGCGGGCGGGAGATCCACTCCGGCGGCAGGGGCAGCGGACCGTTGTCCGCCACCAGGCGCTCGCGCATGTTCGGTGCGTCGAGCACGTACACGCCCATGGCGCGGTCGGGTGCCCCGGCCAGCGCCACGGCCTCCCGGCCGTCGGTGGCGAAGTGGTTTACCGCCTCGAGCTGCCAGCGCTGGCGCGAGGGCAGGCCCGGCCCGAAATACCAGAGCTCCCAGCTGCCGTCGCGCGTCATCGCGCCCATCAGCCCGCCCGAGACCTCGCCCCAGGTGGACTGGCCGAAGACCCATTGCGGCAGGCCGCCCTCGGAGTCCATCTCGGTGAAGCGCTGGACGCCGCCAGGCCCCCAGGCGTAGTGGTTCCACCAGCCGTCGGGATCCGCGACGTAGCCGAGCCGCCCGTCGCGCAGCCACTCGGGCTGGAACACGGCGACGCCCTCGCCGCCGGCCACCTTGACGGGATCGCCGGGACGGCCGCCGGCGTCGAGCGGCGCCTGCCACAGGGTGGTGCCGTCCCAGGGCAGGCGCGGATGGTCCCAGGTGAGCCAGGCGAGGCGTTCGCCGTCGGAATCCAGCCGCGGCGAGGCATAGAAATCGTGGCCCTCCAGCAGCGTGGTGATGGTGCCGTCATCGCCGATGGCGACGATGCCGGCGCGCGGCTCGCCCGGCGCGCCGTGGTCTTCGCACACCGCGAGCAGCCGGTTCCGGCGGGCATCCCGTTTCAGGTCGGCGTAGCGGCGCCGGTCGGCCGGCGTCAGCCGGCGGATTTCGCCCCAGGGATCGCGGTGCCAGATCGCCTGGTCGGCGTCGTTGACGAACCAGGCCTCGGCGCCGAGGACGCAATATGCCCCGCCGCCATACTCGTGCGCGCGGCTGCGGACGCTGAAGGGCGTCGGCGTCAGCTCGCTGCGCCGTCCCTGCAGGTCCTGCATCAGCACCGTCCGGCCGCCCTCGGCCGGCCGGCGCTCCACCCAGCAGACCTGGTCGCCCTTGCGCCAGGGCTGCTCGAGCCTGATCCCGGCGGTGGCGACATCGGCGGCGGACAGCGGCGAGGACCAGCTGCCATAAGGGGCTTCCCGCGGTTTCATCTCAGGACTCCAGGGCGAATTCGAAGCGGCGCTCGTCGACCGCCGCGCCGGCCGGGTCGAAGCTGCGCTCGGCCAGCTCCATGCCGACACCTTTCGCCAGCCGTAGCACCGTGGAGCAGCGTGTGCCGTAGCGCGGGTCGACGATGAAGGGCGAGGACAACAGCCGCTCCCACTCGGGGGGCAGCCCGGTGTCCGGCAGCTCGTCCGCGGCGGCCGGCGTGCGGTCGGCCAGCATGCCGAGCAGCGCGCCGGTGTCGGCGCCGGCGCCGAGCAGCTCGGCAAAGCGGGCGCGGGTGCGTTCCAGCTTGGGCCAGGGCGTGTCGAGGAGATGGTTGGACAGGCCGTAGATGCCCGGCTCCAGCACCTCCGGGCCACGGCCGCGGTTGGACAGGTAGACCAGCCGGTCGGGTGCGCCGAGCAGCAGGTTGAAGCCGGCATAGTCGTCGCCCCGGGCCGCGACCCGGCGGGCCCACTCCTGCGGGCCGGTGTCGCCTGCGAGATAAGCACTCACCAGTTCGCCGCGCGACCTCGGGCCGCGGCCTTCCGCCATCGGCTCGCGGTAGTTCGTCACCACGGCAAAGCGGCCGTCGCGCGCGGCCGCCAGCCAGGTGCCGCCGGCGCGCAGGTCGCGGCCGCCGACGATGGGTCCGGGCCACCAGTCGGCCGGCGCGGCGGGGCGGTCGTGAAACTCGTCGCGGTTGCCCGCCAGCACCAGCGGGCGGGCGGCGGCGGTCTGCCAGGCGAAGACGAGGAGGCACATGGCTGCAATGCGCCTCAGGGCTCGGGCCGGGCGAGCCACGAGCCGGCCTCGGCCTCGCGTTCCAGGCAGCGGCCCGGCGCGGCGTCGAACCAGTGCTGGACCAGCCGCCAGGCGATCGAGACCCGCGGTGGCAGTATCACTTCGCCGGCCGCGATGTCGTCGCGGCTCAGCCAGCGGGCGTCTTCGAGCTCGCTGTCGCGCAGGGCGATCCGCCCGCCGGCTGCCCGGGCCGTGAAGCCGAGCATCAAAGAAGAGGGGAAGGGCCAGGGCTGGGAACTGTGATACTCGACCTGGTCCACGCGCACGCCGGCCTCCTCGGCGACCTCGCGCGCCACGGCATCCTCCAGGCTTTCGCCGGGCTCGACGAAACCGGCGATGGTCGAGTAACGGCCGGGCGGCCAGGACGGCTGCCGCCCGAGCAGGCACTGGTCGCCGTCGGCTACCAGCACGATGATGGCGGGGTCCACGCGCGGGAAGTGCTTGGCCTCGCAGGACGTGCACTGCCGCGCATGGCCCGCCTCGATGCTGCGGGTCGGCGCGCCGCAGCGGCTGCAGTGGCCCTGGTGCTCGTGCCAGGCAAGCATGGCCCGCGCATAGGCGAGCAACGCGGCGTCGCCGGGCTCGAGCAATTCGCCGAGCCCGCGGATGTCCTCGAAGCGGCCCAGCGCCACCGGGGGTTCCTCCCCGCCCACGGCGAAGGCGAAGCACGGCACGCCGGCGCGCTCGCCGAGCAGCACCCAGTCCTGCCCCGCCTCCGGCATTGCATCGGCCGCGAGAAACAGCGGCCGCGGCGCAGCTTCCGCGCTGACCAGCACCTTCCGCCGCCAGAGCGCGACCCAGTCGCCGCGCTCCCGGGCGGCCGCCAGCCACGCCTCGTCGCGCCGCAGGTGGCCGATGCGGTCGAGGGGCGCGGCGGCGAGGAAGTTGCTGCGCGCGGCGCTCATTCCCCCGCCAGGTCCAGCGTCCGCGCGGCGACCACGACACCGTCGGCGTCGGCATAGAGGTGCTCGCCCGGGCGGAAGGTCACGCCGGCGAAACTCAGCGACACCTCGCGCTGGCCGTCGCCGCGCTTGTGGGTCTTGAGCGGAATCGTGCCGAGCGCGCGTACGCCCAGCTCCAGCTCGTCGATCGCGGCGGAGTCACGGATGCAGCCGTTGATGACCAGGCCTTTCCAGCCGTTCTTCACCGCCAGCTCGCCGAGCATGTCGCCGAGCAGGGCGCGGCGTTTCGAGCCGCCACCGTCCACCACCAGCACGCGGCCCTCGCCCGGCTCAGACAGGGCTTCACGGACCTTGGAGTTGTCCTCGTAGCACTTCACGGTAGCGATCGGCCCGTCGAAGACCGTCGCGCGCCCGTAGGCCGTGAACAGCGGCTCGAGCACGTGCAGGTCGGCCTCGTGGTCGTCGCAGAGGTCGGCGGTGTGATAGCCCATGTCAGCTCCGGGACGGGGTGGAGCCACTATTCTACGCGCCCCCGGCAGGGGCCGGGCAGGGCCGGGCTACCCGCGCCGGCAAGCCGGAATCACGCGGCAGGTGGGGCAGCGCCGGCCGTCCAGCGCGAGGGCGTCCTGGACGTAGAGGGCGTGGCAGTCGCCGCAGTCGAGCAGCAGCAGTTCTCGCCGGGCGGTCAGGGCGTCCAGCATGTTCCAGGCATGCTCGAAGCTGAGCGGGCTCGAGGGACTGATCGCCTGGAATTCCTCGAAGGCGTCGCAGAAGCGCTGGCCCCGGGTGACCGGATCTTCCACGCGGACAGCCGGCGTGCTCAGGTCGGGCAGGATCTGCAGCAGGCCCCAGTTGGCGAACAGGTGGGCCAGCAGCGACGCGTCGGCCTGGATCCAGGGATTGCGCACGAAGAACTCGATGCTCGAGGGCGACTTGCCCCGATGGCGCCGAGCCCCGGGCGTACGCGGGTTCGAATCGCGGAAGCGCTTGCCCCACAACTTGCGAATGCGGTCCTGGCTGAAGCCGGTGCAGGCCGTAATGAGGTGAGTGCGGGCCTCGTGACCCAGCATGCGAATCGCCAGTTCGAGTCGAGCCTGGTCCTGGTCTGGTGTCGCGTTGATCTTGTTCATGGCGCCTCCCGTCTGTGGAACGCACTCTGGCTCATTCAAGCCCGGCATTAGAAATACCATATTTGGGCTTTAAAACCCAAATATGGTATTAGTTCTCATGAATCTGGTCGGTCAGACGGCAAATTCCGGGATCACTCCGGATCGCCGGAGGCCTAGGCTGTCAGCTGGGAGGGGCTGAACAATGACTAACCGGACACTGCGACGCGATTTCACCGAGCTCAACCAGGACTTCCTCGGACTGGCCGTGAACGGACTCGAGGTCGGCCTGGCGCCGATCGTTCAGGAGCGGCTTACCGCGCTGGGAGGGGGCGGGGCACAAGCTCTTGCGCGCCTGCCGTTCGCCCTGTTCGGGCTGGGCTTCGAGGAGGAAGGCGCGTGGACTACGCTGCTGTCGCCCTGCGTGCGGGACCTCGAGCCCGGCTATACCGCGGCCCGTGCACCTGCAGAGCGCTTCACGCTGCTGGCCCTCAGCACCCTGCGTACCCACCTCCGGCTGTTGCCGCGGGCGGTGTCCGCCTGGATCGGGCTGCCGCCGGCCACGCAGAGCCGGCTGGCGACGGTGGAGATCGGGTTGCTGGCGCCCGTGGCGGCCTGTGCGGCGCAGCGGCTGCGGGCCCGCCGGGTGCTGCGCGAGGCGCTATGGCTCCGGCTGGCCGACGCGGCAGCCCGCCGGGACCGGCGCCAGCTGGCGCTGCTGGCGGCCTGGGGCCACCAGTGGTCCATCCGCCGCTCGCTCGGCATCAAGACGGTTACCGCGGGGCGCCACGCGTTCCGGCGCTGAACGGGCGGGGCCGCCCGGGCGGCCGGACTTGTTAGAATGAGGGACTTTGCCGGGCACCCGGCCGCGCCTGCCGCGCGGTAGCGTCCGGCTTCCAGGCAGTCGCATGAAGGCCCTCGAACTCGAAAACCTGAGCAAGACCTACCCCAACGGGGTACGGGCGCTGGACGGCATCGACCTCGCGGTGGACGAGGGCGATTTCTTCGCCCTGCTCGGCCCGAACGGCGCCGGCAAGAGCACCACCATCGGCATCGTCACCTCACTGGTCACCAAGACCGGCGGCACGGCACGCATTTTCGGCCACGACATCGACCGTGACTTCTCCGCCGCCAAGGCCTGCATCGGCCTGGTGCCGCAGGAGCTGAATCTCAACCAGTTCGAGAAAGTCGAAAGTATCGTGGCCACCCAGGGCGGTTATTACGGTTTGGGCCGGCGCCAGGCGCTGGCGCGGGCCGAGAAGTACCTGCGCGAGCTGCAGCTCTGGGACCGCCGCCACGACATCGCCCGCTCGCTGTCCGGCGGCATGAAGCGGCGCCTGATGATCGCCCGGGCGCTGGTGCACGAGCCGAAGCTGCTGATCCTGGACGAGCCGACCGCCGGCGTGGACATCGAGATTCGCCGCTCGATGTGGGCCTTCCTGCGCCAGGTCAACGAGGCCGGCACGACCATCATTCTCACCACCCATTACCTCGAGGAAGCGGAGAACCTGTGCCGCAACGTAGCCATCATCGACCACGGCCGCATCATCGAGCATGACCGCATGAGCCGCGTGCTGCGCAAGCTGCACATGGAGACCTTCGTGCTCACCATGGACCGCGAGCATGCCGCGCCGCCGGCGCTCGATGGCTACACCAGCCGGCTGGTCGATCCGCTGACGCTGGAGGTGGACGTGGAGAGCCAGCACGGCATCAACGAGCTGTTCCAGTCCCTGTCCGCCGCCGGCATCAAGGTGACCTCCATGCGGAACAAGGCCAACCGCCTGGAAGAACTCTTCATCCGCCTGGTCGACCAGGGCGGCGACGGCCGGGCGGCCTGAGGAGCGCGCATGGACCTGCACGCCCAGTGGAACGCCTTCGCCACGCTGGTGGTCAAGGAATACAACCGGATCGTGCGGATCTGGGTGCAGACCATCGTGCCCCCCGCGATCACCATGACGCTGTACTTCATCATCTTCGGCAGCCTGATCGGCCGGCGCATCGGCGAGATGGACGGTTTCAACTACATGGAGTTCATGGCGCCGGGGCTGATCATGCTGTCGGTCATCACCAACTCCTACGGCAACGTGGTCAGCAGCTTCTTCGGCGCCAAGTTCGGCCGCCACGTCGAGGAGATGCTGGTCTCGCCGATGCCGAACTACCTGATCCTGTGGGGTCACGTGGCGGGCGGCGTGGTGCGCGGGCTGTTCGTCGGCGCGGTGGTCACGGTCGTGGCGCTGTTTTTCACGCGCCTCGAGGTGCAGCATCCCTGGATCGTGCTGACGACGGTCGTGCTCACGGCCATCGTGTTCTCGCTCGGCGGCTTCATCAACGCGGTCTTTGCCAAGAAGTTCGACGACATCAGCATCGTTCCCACCTTCATACTGACGCCGCTGACTTACCTCGGGGGCGTGTTCTACTCCATCTCGCTGCTGCCCGAGTTCTGGCAGAAGGTGTCGCAGGCCAATCCGATCCTCTACATGGTCAACGCCTTCCGCTACGGCGTGCTCGGCACCTCGGACATCCCGATCGGCACTGCGTACACCATCATCCTGGCGGCCATTGCGGTGCTCTACGCCGCGTCGATGTACCTGCTCAACCGGGGCATCGGCATCCGCGAGTGACATGTGCGGCCGCTACGCCCTCTACACCCCGATCGAGGCCGTGGCGCGGCTGTTCGGGGTGAGCGAGCTGCACGCCCACGACCTGGACCCGCGCTACAACATCGCTCCCACCCAGGAGGTGCCGATCGTGCGCCGCTCGCCTTACCCGGTGGCGGAATCCGGCGCCGAGCCAGCCCGCGAGCTGGCGCTGGCCCGCTGGGGCCTGGTGCCGTTCTGGGCCAAGGACCCCTCGATCGGCAACCGCATGATCAATGCCCGCGGCGAGACCGCGGCCGGCAAGCCGGCCTTCCGCAATGCTTTCCGCAAGCGCCGCTGCCTGGTGCCGGCCGACGGATTTTTCGAGTGGCAGAAGACGGCGGACGGCAAGCAGCCGTGGTACATCCGCGACGCCAGCGGCGAGCCCATGGCGCTGGCCGGGCTGTGGGAGCTGTGGGATCCGCCGGAGGGCGGTGAGCCGCTGGCCAGCTGCGCCATCATCACCACGGCGGCCAACGAGCTGATGCGGCCGCTGCACGACCGCATGCCGGTGATCCTGGACCAGGCCGGCCGCGAGGCCTGGCTGGACCCGGCGGCAAAGCCGGAGCGCCTCGAGGCGCTGCTGGCGCCGGCGCCCGACGGGATTCTCGAGGCCTGGCCGGTGAGCCGGCGCGTCAACAGTCCCTTCAACGAGGACCCGTCGCTGGTGGAGCCGGCCTGACCGCCCGAAGACCTGGCCGCGGCGCCGGCTCCTGTAGGGTCCCCTTCGCTTGGAAATCTGATGCCGCTCAGCGGACCCTACAGGACCCGACCCCGCTGCGACGTCACAAGGCCCAGCGCTGGCGCTGCTCGATGCCATGTGAGCCTGGCGCGCCGCCTTCGTGGCCGTGAACCCTGTCCGTGCCGTCCCTGAGGTGGCAGCGGGGGCGTGACATGCATGGCGCGCTGAGCGGCATCAGACTTCCAAGCGAAGGGTGCCATGCATGGCGCGGCCTCGCGGTCAGGTCTTCCAGGGGCCGGCGCCGCGGTCAGGTTTCAGGGGTTGAGTGGTCAGGTGTCCAGCCGCTGCAGCGCCACGACCAGCGTCCCCGGCCCGCCATGCACACCCAGCGCGGTGCCGATCTCGGTCACGAACGCCTGCTCGAGGCCGGGCATCCTGTCCTCCAGCGCGGCCAGCAGCTCGCCGGCGGCGGCCGGCGCGTCGGCATGCCCGACGGCCAGGCGCTGACCCTGGGCCGGTCCGGCGCGCCGGGCGATCCAGCGGGCGAAGCGGTTGATGCGGTTGTGGTGCCCGAACAGCGCCCCCGCCGTGCCGATGCGCCCGTCGGGGAAGGTCGCGAGGATGGGCTCGAGCCGGAGCAGCCGTGCCAGCATGCGCTTCGACGGCGGCACACGGCCGCCGCGCACCGCGTGCTCGATGCTGCCCAGCAGCGCCCAGGTGCGGGTGCCGGCCACGATCCGGTCCAGTGCCAGCACGATCTCGTCCGCGCTATGCCCCTCGGCCGCCAGCTCCGCGGCGCGCAGGGCCACCAGGCCCTGGCCGATCGATGCGCTGCGCGAGTCCACGGCCAGCACCGGCGCTTTGGTGCCGGCCCGGTCGGCGGCTGATTGCGCGGCCTGGAAGGTGCCGCTGCCCCAGCCGGTGACATGGATGGAGACGATGCCGGCGTGATGGCTGGCGAGAATCTGGTAGAGGCGGCGGAAGTCGCCGGGCGGCGGCTGCGAGGTGGTCGGATGGACCTCGCTCTCGGCCATCATGCGGTAGAACTCGCTGGTGTCCAGGCTGACCTTGTCGAGGTAGCTGCGCCCCCCGAAATGGATCCGCACCGGCACGGTATGGATGTCCAGGGAAGTCAGCAGTTCCTCCGGCAGGTCCGCGGCGCTGTCGGTGACGACCGCCACCGTGCCGGCGCCGCTGCGGGCAGCCTCCTGCTGGGCCTGCATATCGTCGGCCTTTCTGCCACTCACCTCGCCGAAGCGGGCAGCTGCGCGGAATACCTCTGCCGGGTCGTCGACATGGATATGGATCCGGGCGCGGCGCGTGCCGCCGGCGATGACGAGGCTGCTGCCGAGGCCGGCGAGCGCCTCCCGCAGCCGGCGTCGGTCGAGGTCGCCGGTGACCAGGCACTCGGTGCACCAGCGATGGCCGCCGGCATCCCCGGCGTCGAAGAAGCTTGCCTCGGGCGCCCGGCCGGCCGCGCCGGGTTCGAGGGAGACGTCCTCGCTGCGGCGGCGCAGGGAGCCATGCCGGACGAAGTCGGTGATCCCCTGGAGGAGATCGACGAAACCCTGTGCGCCGGCATCGACCACGCCGGCCTTGCGCAGCGCCTCGAGCTGGTTGGTGGTGGCGGCCAGGGAGCGCTGGGCCCGGGCCAGCCCGGCCTCGAGGAGCGCCGCGAAGTCCTGCCCGCCGCTGGCGATCTGCTCGCCCAGCTCGGTGGCGAAGTCGCGTACCACGGTCAGGATGGTGCCTTCCCGGGGCTCGCTCAAGGCTTCCCGCGCGTAGTCCGCGCCGCGTTCCACGGCCGTCACGAAAAGGGGGGTGGTGAGCAGCTGCCGGTCCTGGGTGGCGTCGCAGAGGCCGTGAAAGAACTGGGCCAGGATCGCTCCTGAATTGCCGCGAGCCCCATCCAGGGCGGCGTCCGCCACGATCTCGAGCAGCCGGCCCGCATGGCGCTCCTGCTGGCGCAGCAGCGCGGCGCGCACCGCGCCGAGCATCACTGCCAGGTTGGTGCCCGTGTCGCCGTCGGGCACGGGGAAGACGTTGATCCGGTTGAGATGCTCGGCGTCCGCGGCAACCCGCGCGATGCCCGCCAGCAGGCCGCGTGCGAGGCGCTGGCCGTCGAGGTACGCGATGGCGGTGACAGCGGTGGCCAACGGGCGCTAGTTCCGTGTCAGGAGAAAACGCTGCCCACGGTGATCCATCACCACGCCGCCCGGCACGATCCGCTCGACCCGGGGCCCCTCCGCCGTCGCTTCGCCCTCGTTGTAGCGTTTCATGTTGATGAAGACGAAGCGCTGCGCGGGGTCGCCGCTGTAGACATGAATGTCGAGATGCATGTGCGGCACGTTGAGCTCGCCGCGGACCACGAGGTCCGCGAAACGCGGCAACTGGGCGTCGGCCTCGGCCCGCGCGCCGGCGTCCGCCGGCGGCGCGGCCGCGGCTGGTGCACCGGCCTGCTGCGGGGCGGACGCGGCAGCGCCTCCTGTGCCGGAACCGGTGGCGGAGCGAACCGGCGCGGTCGGCAGTTCGGTCGTCAGTGGCCGGACCTCGCTGGTCGGCGGTCGCGCGGGCAGTGCCACCGGGCGGCGCTCGGTCTCCCGGTCTGCCGCCGCGGGCGCGGGTCGGGCCGGGGTGGCCGCAGCGGGCGCCGGCCGGGCCGGCTCGGTCGGCGCGGGTCCGGAGTCGCGCAACAGGACCAGGGCCAGCACCACCACGTTCAGCGCCAGCAGGGCGACCAGCGCCGGCATCCAGCGCGGCCTGCGCTGCACGGGCGGGCTCTCGGGGACGACGGCCAGCGCGGGTCCGGCCTCGCGTTGCCGCTGGTGCTCGGACTTGCGCAGGGCGTCGAGGATCAGGGACATCAGTCGATCTCGACCAGTCGCGGCCGGCCGGGAAGATCGAGCGCGTTGTGCAGCGCGATCATCGTCATGGCGCCGGCGATGCCGTCCACCTCGAGGCGGGCGGAGCGCTGGAACTCGCGCACGGCGGCGGCCATGGCCGGGTCGTAGGTCGCGGAGTCCGGCGGCAGGATCGGGTTCCCGCGCAGCTCGCCCAGCGCCCGGCGCAGCCAGAGGACGTCGGTGCCGGACTGGTTACGCGTCAGGGTCCGGCCCTCGCCCGCTTCCGGCCGCCACAGCAGCAGGTACTCGCCGAACCACAGCGTGAGCAGCTCGCCCAGGGGCACCGTCACGGACTCGCCCCCGGCGCTGAGCTCGGCGGCGCCGTCCAGGATCCGGTTCAGCACCAGCTGGTGCTCCCGGCCGTCGGCATCGGCCAGCACCATGATCACCGGCCGGTTGAGCACCGCCAGCTCGCCCCAGGTGCCCCGCCGCAACAGGCAGCGCAGGCCCTCGGCGGCCGCCTGCTCACAGGCCGGCCCGTCTTCCGGGCGGTAAGCCAGGCCCCAGCGCTCGAACAGGGTCGCGAACGCGGTGTCCGTGCCCGTCGGCAGCAGGCCGGCGGCCAGCCGCGCGGCCAGCGGTTCCGCCACCGGCGCCGCGACCGGTTCCGGCGGCTCAGGCTCGATCGTTGCCGGAGCGTCCGGCGACGCGTCGATGACGCCCGCCGCGGCCGCGGCAGGCGGCTCCGGCCGGATGACGGGGCTGGCCACTGGCGCACGACTCGCCGGCTGCGCCCCGGGCAGGTTGGCGCCGCCGTCCGCGCCGCGCTGCAGCAGCAGGTAGATCACCACCGCCAGCGCCACGATCACCACGGCGGCCAGGCCCAGCAGCACGGCGGCGGTGCCCGGCGCGCGACGCACCTGTTTCCTCACCCGGTCGCCGAACACCTCGCGGGCGGCCTGGCGCGTGAGCCGGCCGTCGACGCTGCGGGTTTCTTTCGACCAGGCGCCCAGCAGGGCGCGGTCGGCGATAACGTTGGCGAGCCGCGGGATGCCGTCCGAGCTGCGGTGCAGCTCGCGGATTGCCGCCATCGTGAAAATCTCTCCGCGTCCGCCGGCGATCTCGAGCCGGTGCCGGACATAGGCGCGCAGTTCCTCCGGTTCCAGCGGCTCGAGGTGGTAGCGGCCGGTGATGCGCTGCGCCAGCTGGCGCAGGTCGCTGCGCGCGAGCAGGTCGCGCAGTTCGGGCTGCCCGACCAGGATGATCTGCAGCAATTTCTGCTTGGCCGTCTCGAGATTGGTCAGCAGCCGGATCTGTTCCAGCACCTCGGTCGAGAGGTTCTGCGCCTCGTCCACGATGAGGACCACGCGCCGGCCGGCGGCGTGCGCCTTCAGCAGCCGCAGGTTGAGCGCGTCGATGATGGCCTTGGGGCTGGCGCGTTCCTCGACCTCCACCTGCAGCTCGTCGCAGATGGTGAGCAGGAACTCGGTGGGCGAGAGCCGGGGGTTGAGGACCAGCGCGACCTCGGTGTTGGGCGGCAGCTGCTCGAGCAGGCTGCGCACCACGGTGGTCTTGCCGGTGCCGACCTCGCCGGTGAGCTGGATGAAGCCGCCGCTCTCGGTGACGCCGTACAACAGGTGCGCGAGCGCCTCCGCGTGACGCGGGCCGAGGTAGAGGTACCGCGGATCCGGCGTGATCGCGAAGGGTTTCTCGTTGAGCCCGAAAAAACTTGCGTACATGTTCTGTTGTCTTGGCGGACGCTCACGCCGCGGGGTCCCGGATGATGCACCGGGTCGCCGTGCCGGGGCAATCCGCTACAGGGTCACCGCAGTGTAGAGCAGAAGGCCGACGAAGGTGGTCACCAGGGCCAGGAGGTAGCTGAGGCCCATCAGCACGTACTTGAACAGGGTCAGCCAGAAACCCTGGCCGTAAACCCGGCGCAGTGCCCGGAACAGGTAGACCATGAGGTAGATGAAGGCCGCGGTGTTGATCAGGCCGGTCGGCAGGACGCCGGGCGCCAGCCGGGCGCCGCCCTGCTCGAGCAGGATCAGCAGCAGGCTGAACAGATAGAAGAACGAGTGGTAGTGGACCAGGAACAGCAGGTGTTCCGCGTAGTAGCGGCCCGACAGGGGATAGGCCAGCTTCATCACCAGCGCCATCACCGGCAGGAACAGGAACATCATGGCCGGGATATTGCTCAGCACGGCGCGCATGAAGCTGCGGCCACGGTCGAGGGTGATGCGCTCGCAGATCTCGCGTGCGCGCTCGGGCGGCACCAGCTCCTCGAACCAGGGCGGGACGCCCTCGTAGTTGACATTGCACATCTCGTCGAACTGGGCGCCCGCCACCGTCACGTCGACATCCGGCGGACCCGGCTCGGCAGTCTCCTGCTGCGGGGTATCCCCGTCGATCACGACGGCGTCGCCGATGCTGAAGTCCGCCAGCAGCGAGGCGACGAAGAAGAACACGATGCTGGCGGCGATGAACAGCCGGAAGGGCGGCACGTAGCGGGCCCGCTTGCCTTCCAGGTAGTCGACGGTGAGCCGGCCCGGCCGGAACAGCAGCAGGCCGAGGGTCCGCCAGAGCCGCGAGTCGAGCGAGGCGATCAGGTCGCCGGCATCTTTCAGCAGCTCCCACAGGGTGATCATGCGCGTGCGGGCGCGCTGGCCGCAGTTGGCGCAGTACTGGCCCCATAGCAGCTGGTCGCAGTTCGGGCAGGGGCGGGCATCGGTCAGCGCCGCGTCGCGCCCCTCGTGCACGATCCGCCGGCTGGCGCGAAAGCGGTCGCCGAAGCGGCTGGTGCCCTCGGCCCGCATCCGCGGTGCGTCCTCGCGCAGGTAGCGCTCCAGCGCCGCCTGGTTCTCGAGTTCGTAGCGGACGATGCGCAGGGCGGCGCCCGTCTCCGGGTTCTCGCCCTTGTGGATGGTGGCGCCGGTGAAGCCCGGCAGGGCGATCACGTCGTCGACGTGATACTCCAGCCAGGTCTCGAATTCGCGCAGGATGGCCGGGTCCGGCTCGAGCGTGACCTCGTAGGTGATGCGCTCGCCGGACACGGTCCTGGTCCCGCCCCGCTGCCGTCAGGCCTCGCTTGGCGCGGCCGCCTGCTGTGCCGACTTGCTTGCGCGCGGCTTGCGCGCCGCCTTCTCCGCCGGTTGCTGCACCAGCGGCGCCAGCTCCTCCGGCGCGAAATCGTCGACGTGGATGATCGCCATGATCTTCTCGTCGGCCGCGCGCAGCTTCTCGGCCTCCTCGGCCGTCAGGATGCCGGTGGCCACTGCTTCCTCCAGCTGGTCGGCCAGGGCGAGCGCGAGGATCTTGCCTTCCTTGGCGCCCTTGCGCAGCTTCTTCTCCAGCGGCGCGATCTCGATGGAGAGCTCCATCGCCTCCTGCAGCAGGCCGAGGTGGTTGCCGGGCTCGACGGTGCGGTAAACGCCCTCGCACAGGCCGTCGCGCATCTCGCCCGGGCTGATCACGCCCTCGACGATCCGCCGTGCCAGGCTGTCGCGGGGCGAGCTGAAGCTGCGGCCGCGGGGGAACACCACCAGGCGCAGCGCGTGCGCTACCCAGCGCACCGGGAAGTTGCGCAGGAAGCCGTGCAGCTGCTCCTGGGCGCGGTACAGCAGGAAGCGGCAGCTCCACTCCACCAGCGGCAGGTCGGCTTCGCGCCGGCCCTGGTTCTCCCAGTGCTTCAGCACCATGGACGCGAGGTACAGGTTGGAGAGGATGTCGCCCAGGCGGGCCGACAGCATCTCCTTCTTCTTCAGCGCGCCGCCGAGCGTCAGCATGGCGGTGTCGGAGACCAGCGCGAAGGCCGCACTGAAGCGGCTGATGTGCTGGTAGTAGCGCCGCGTCGGCCCGCGCGTCGGGCTCTCGGCGCCGCGGGCGCCGGACAGGCCGAGCACGAAGGCGCGGGCAGCATTGGAAAAGGCGTAGCCGATGTGGCCGAACAGCGCCCGGTCGAACGCTTCCAGCCCGGCTTCCTGGTCCGGGTCCTGCGCCGCATGCAGCTCCTTCAGCACGAAGGGATGGCAGCGGATCGCGCCCTGGCCGAAGATCATCAGGCTGCGCGTGAGGATATTCGCGCCTTCGACCGTGATCATCACCGGCACCGAGTTGTAGCCGGTGCCGAGGTAATTCTTCGGCCCCATGCAGATGGCCTTGCCGCCGTGGATGTCCATGGCGTCGTCGGTGACGTCGCGGCCGAACTCGGTGCAGTGGTACTTCAGGATGGCGGCCGGCACGGCCGGCTTCTCGCCCGCGTCCACTGCGGCGATGGTGACGCTGCGGGCGGCGTCCACGATGTAGGTGAAGCCCGCCATGCGCGCCAGCGCTTCCTGCACGCCCTCGAAGCGGCCGATGGACATGCCGAACTGCTTGCGGATGCGGCTGTAGGCGCCAGTGGCGAACACCGCCGCCTTGGCGCCGCCGTTGGCGTTGGACGGCAGCGAGATGCAGCGGCCGACGGAGAGACACTCCATGAGCATGCGCCAGCCCTGGCCGGCCATCTTCGGCCCGCCGATGATGGCGTCCAGCGGCACGAACACGTCCTTGCCCTCGATCGGGCCGTTCATGAACGGCACCGACAGCGGCAGGTGGCGGCGCCCGATCTCCATGCCGGGCGTCCCGGCGGGCACCAGCGCCAGCGTGATGCCGACATCCTTCTCCTCGCCCAGCAGCCCCTCGGGGTCGAACAGGCGGAAGGCCACGCCGACCACGGTCGCCACGGGCGCGAGAGTGATGTAGCGCTTGGAAAAATTCATGCGGATCCCGACGACTTCTTCGCCGTCGACTTCCTGCCTGCAGACCACGCCCGTGTCGGGGATGGACGCGGCGTCGGAGCCGGCGCGCGGGCTGGTCAGGCCGAAGCAGGGAATCTCGCTGCCGTCGGCGAGGCCGGGCAGCCAGCGGTTCTTCTGCTCCTCGGTGCCGTACTTGTGCAGCAGCTCGGCGGGGCCGAGGGAGTTGGGCACGGCGACCGTCGAGGCCAGCGTGGCGCTGCAGCTGGCGACCTTGGTCAGTACCTGGCTGTGAGCGAAGGCGGAGAACTCGAGCCCGCCGTAGCTCTTCGGGATGATCATGGCGAAAAAGCCGTTCTCGCGCAGGTACTTCCAGGTCTCGGGCGAGAGATCCTGCAGCGAGTGGGTGACCTGCCATTCGTCATTCATGCGGCACAGTTCTTCGCAGGGCCCGTCGAGGAAGGCCTGCTCTTCTTCGGACAGCTGCGGGGCGGGAGCACCCAGCAGCTTGTTCCAGCGCGGCACGCCGGCGAACAGCTCGCCTTCCCACCACACCGTGCCGGCTTCCAGCGCCTCGCGCTCCGTGCGCGACATCGAGGGCAGCATCTTGCGATACATCTTCAGCATCGGGCGGGTCAGCCGCTCGCGCCGGAAGTCCTCGATATTCAGCGCCACCAGCCCGGCGAACAGCACCCAGAGGACGAGGTTCCACAGGAACCCGCCGCTGCCGAAGAGGGTGTAGGCGACCAGCGCGGCGCCGGCGGCGGCGGTGAACACGCCCAGGCTGACCCGGCGGTAGGCCAGCGCGATCGCGCCGCCGAAGAAAACGAGGAACCAGAACAGAGTCGCCACGATGTACCCCCTCGAGCTTGCGGGCTGACGGCTCCCGGAAAAAGAAGCCATACAAGCGTTTGAATATAACCCCCGTGCCGGGGGTGCCGCAAAGATTTCGCGCGTCCGGCCAGAGCAGATTGCGCCGCGCGGGGGTGGCGGGAATAGAGGGCGCCGCGACCCGGCGGCGCCCCCCGGAGGCCTCAGAGCAGGTCCTTCACCCCGTCGCGCTCCTCGAGCAGCTCGGCCTCGGTGGCCTGCATGCGCTCGCGGCTGAAGTCGCTGGTCTCCAGCCCCTGCACGATCTCCCAGCGGCCGTCCTGGCACCGCACCGGGAAGGAATACACGATCCCTTCGGCCACGCCGTAGCTGCCGTCCGAGGGCACGGCCATGCTGACCCAGTCCTCGGCCGGGCTGCCCAGCGCCCAGTCGCGGATGTGGTCGATGGCCGAGGAGGCGGCGGAGGCGGCCGAGGACAGGCCGCGGGCCTTGATGATGGCCGCGCCGCGCTGCTGCACGGTGGGAATGAAGTCGTCCTTCGCCCAGGCCTCGTCCACCAGCGTCGGCGCCGCCTTGCCGGCCACCAGGCAGTGGCTGATGTCGGGGTACTGCGTGGCCGAGTGGTTGCCCCAGATGGTCATCTGGCGAATGTCCTTCACCGGCGTGCCGGTCTTGAGCGACAGCTGCGCCAAGGCGCGGTTGTGGTCCAGCCGCGTCATGGCGGTGAAGCGCGCATGATCCAGGTCCGGCGCGTTCGAGTAGGCGATCAGCGCGTTGGTGTTGGCCGGGTTGCCGACCACCAGCACCTTCACCTTGCGATGGGCGTTGTCGTTCAGCGCCTTGCCCTGGGCGGAGAAGATCTTCGCGTTCTCCAGCAGCAGGTCCTTGCGCTCCATGCCGGGGCCGCGCGGCTTGGCGCCGACCAGCAGGGCATAGTTCGCGTCGCCGAAAGCCTCGGCCGGGTCGTCGGTGGCGACCACGCCGGCCAGCGTCGGGAAGGCGCAATCCAGCAGCTCCATCTCCACGCCCTTGAGCGCGCCCAGCGCCGGGGGAATCTCCAGCAGCTGCAGGATGACCGGCGTGTCGGGGCCGAGCATCTGGCCGGAAGCGATGCGGAAGGCGAGCTGGTAGCCGATCTGGCCGGCGGCGCCGGTGATGGCGACTCGGGCGGGCTGGGTCATGGAGGACTCCCTGTTCTTGTTGCTGGCGGGACGGGGTGGGGCCCGGCCGTGGAGCGGCGGGGCGACCTCCGCATTTTAGCAGCGGCCGCCTGCCGGTGGGCCGGGTTGCGCAGGGGGGGTTGCATTCCTTCGAACTAGTGTTATAGTTCACTACAACACCGGCTCAGACACAGGCGGACAGCCGCCAGCGAGAACTGCCATGAAGACGCACATCAAGACGCAGATGACCCGCGAACAGACCATGCGCATGCTGACGATTTTCGCGATTGCCTGCCTGACGCTCGCGTCCATCGCCGCCTGAGGCACAAGGAGTCACCCATGGAAGGCGAGTGGAACGATAGCCAGCCTATCTACCGCCAGCTCCGCGACCGCGTGGTGAAAATGATCCTCGAGGGCGTGCTCGGCGACGGCGACGCACTGCCCTCGGTCCGCACCGTGGCGGCCGAGTACCGGCTCAATCCCCTGACGGTCCTGAAGGGCTACCAGGAACTGGTCGACGAAGGCCTGGTGGAGAAGCGCCGGGGCCGGGGCATGTACGTGCGGGACGGCGCCCGCAAGGCGCTGGTCAAGGACGAGCGCCAGGCGTTCCTGGACGAGCAGTGGCCGGAGGTGGTGCGCACCATCCGGCGCCTGAAGCTGGACCTGGACGAGCTGCTGGCATCGGCCCGCCGGCAGCTCGATGACGAGGAGAAGCCGCAGTGAGCACCGTGATTCGCGCCCGGGGCCTGTCGCGCCGCTACGGCAGCACCGTGGCCCTGGACAATGTCGACTTCGAGATCCAGAGCGGCCGCATCGTCGGCCTGGTCGGGCCCAACGGCGCCGGCAAGACCACGGCGTTGAAGGCCGTCCTGGGCCTGGGCCATTTCGACGGCGAGCTGGAAGTGCTGGGCCTGGACCCGCGCCGCCAGCGCGCCGAGCTGATGCAGCAGGTGTGCTTCATCGCCGACGTGGCGGTGCTGCCGCGCTGGCTGAGGGTGCGCCAGGCGCTGGACTTCGTGGCGGGGCTGCACCCGCGGTTCAACCGCGAGCGGGCCGAGGCTTTCCTCGCCCAGACCGAGATCAAGCGCGACAGCAAGGTCAGCGCCCTGTCCAAGGGCATGATCGTCCAGCTGCACCTGGCGCTGATCATGGCCATCGACGCCCGGCTGCTGGTGCTGGACGAGCCGACGCTCGGGCTCGACATCCTCTATCGCAAGGACTTCTACGCCACGCTGCTGAACGACTATTTCGACGGCGAGCGCACCATCCTCCTGACCACCCACCAGGTGGAGGAGGTGGAGCACATCCTCACCGACCTGATGTTCATCAGCCACGGCAAGCTGGTGCTCGACGAGCCGATGGAGTCGCTGGGCGAGAAGTACCTGGAGCTGGTCACGCGGCCGGACCAGGCCGAGGCCGCCCGTCGCCTCGGGCCGCTGTCGGAGCGCCAGGGCCTGGGCCGGCACGGCTTCATCTTCGAGAACCGCAGCCGCGAGGAACTGGCGCCGCTGGGCGAACTGAAGGTGCCGGGCGTAGCGGACCTGTTCGTCGCCAAGGTCAGGAGGACTGCGTCGTGAACCAGATGATGACCCTGTTGCGCCGGGAACTGGTCGAGCATCCCGCCAGCTGGATGGTGCCGGCGGTGCTGGGCGCGCTGTTCGTGGTTGCCGCGCTGTTCGCCGTGTTCGGCATCGCGCGGGTGGGGATCGACGAGATCCAGTTCGACTCCGACCTGATGGCCGAGGCGGCCGACCCGATGCAGATCCGTGCGGTGCTGACGGTCATGTTCCTGTCGATCGCCACGCTGTTCTCCGGGGTGATCAGCGTGATCATCGCCTTCTACCTGCTGGACGCGCTCTACGCGGAGCGCAAGGACCGCAGCATCCTGTTCTGGAAATCGCTGCCGGTCAGCGATCTCAAGACGGTGGGTTCCAAGTACCTGACCGGCTTCCTGGTGATGCCGCTGCAGGCGCTGGCCATGTTCCTCGCCACTGCAGTGCTGGTCTGGCTCATCGCGGGCCTCGCGGGCGCCGTCGCCGGCACGGGCCAGTTCCTGTTGCAGGGACCGCTGGCCCTGCTGCAGGCGGCGATCGTGATGGCCTACGGGCTGATCGCGTTCGGGCTCTGGCTCGCGCCCGTGCACGCCTGGCTGCTGCTGGTCTCCGCCTTTGCCCGGCGCGCGGTGCTGGCCTGGGCGGTGTTGCCGCCGCTGCTGGCCATCGTCGCGGAGAAAG
Source organism: Thioalkalivibrio sp. XN8 (assembly GCF_011058255.1). GTDB lineage: Bacteria > Pseudomonadota > Gammaproteobacteria > Steroidobacterales > XN24 > XN24. Next base: position 45,476 of record NZ_JAALFH010000033.1, read on the forward strand.
TCCTGTTCGACACCAAGTACTTCGCGTTCCTCCTGGGGCAGCGCCTGTCCGGCGGCATGGAACTCGCCTTCAGCGGCGAGGGCAGCGCCGCCATCGTGGCGGAGGACGAGGGCTTTTCGGCAGTTTTCCCCGCGCTGTCCGACCTCATGACGCCGGGGCGTTTGCTGGCTGCCCCAGAGCTGTGGGGCGGTCTGGTGGTGGCCGCGGTTTTCCTGGCCGGCGCCGTCTGGCTGCGGCGCTGGCGCGACGATTCCTGATCCTGCGCCTGGCGCGCAGCCCTGTCTTAGTTCACGGAGGTTCGAGAGTCATGTTGACCAAGTTCAAGCAGCCCCTGGTCCCCGCCCTGGCGCTGTGCGCCGTCGCCCTCGCCGCCGGCGGGTGCGTGGTGGTGGTGGATGGGGAAGGCGTCCACCGGGGGAAGAGCGACGTGGAGTGGGCCAAGGTGGGCGATTCCGCCCCGGCGGCGGCGTCGGCCGCGGCCGACGGCGCCCTGGCGCGCGAGGTCCGCAACCGCTTTGAGGCCGACACGGCCCTCGCCGGGGAGGACATCACGGTGTCGTCGAGCGGCGATGTCGTGACCCTGCATGGCCGCCTCGGCGAGCCGGCGCTGCTCGAGCACGCGCTGCGGGTAGCGGCGGAAGTGCCGGGCGTGACGCGCGTCGTGTCGCGGCTGACGATCGAGATGGAGGGACAGTGAAATGCAGATGATCAGCCACAAGTCATGGCCGGCCGTCCTGGCGCTGGCCGCACTCGTCGCCTGGCCGGCAATGGCCGCCGAGCGCGTGGTCGAACTGGAGCTTGATGCGCCCACGCTGCGCGTCACCAATCTTGCTGGCTCGGTGCGCATCGTCCCGGGCGACACCGGGCTGCTGCGCGCCACCATCAGGTCGGCTGACGCGGACCTCGGCGATGCCGTCCGCATTGACCAGGAGCGCGACGGGGACACTCTCAGCGTGACGGTCCGGCTGCCGGGTCGCCTCGATGAGGTGCGCTACGACGACGACCAGTTCCGGCGGCTCGACGTGCGGCTCGAGTACGAGGGCGACCGGATCCGCGTCCGCAGCAACGACGGCCAGCGCCTGCGCGTCGACCTCGAGCTGCAGCTGCCGGCCGGTGCCCTGCTCGAGCTGCGCCAGGGTGTCGGCGAGATCAGTGCGGCCGGGGTCGATGCCGACCTCAACCTGAGCCTCAACTACGGGCGCATCCGTGCGATGGACGGGCAGGGGGCGCTGGTGGCGGTGACCCGGGCGGGCGACATGGACATCAGCAGCCAGCGCGGCCAGCTCGACGCGCGCTCCGGCTCCGGCGACCTGCGGATCGAGAACGTCCTCGGCACCAGCCGCGCGCGCACCGGGTCCGGGGACATCATGCTGCGGGGCGCGGACGGCGACATGCAGGTCGAGACCGGCTCGGGCAACCTCGAGCTCGGCGACGTCATCGGCTCGCTGCGGGCGCGCACGGGCTCCGGCGACGTCGAGATCCGCAATCTCGGCGCGCGCGCCCAGCTGGACATCGCCACCGGTTCGGGCGACGTCGAGGCCGACGGCGACCTCGGTGCGCTGCGTGACGTGACCATTCGCACCGGCAGCGGCGATGTCGACCTGCAGAGCACCGAGCCGCTGTCGCTCCGGCTCAGCCTCGGCACCGGCAGCGGCAGCATCAAGGTCGACGTGCCGGTGATGGGCGAGGTGGAATCCGGCCGGCGCAGCTTCCGGGCCACGGTCGGCGCCGGCGAGGGTGAAGCCCGCATCAACACCGGCAGCGGCGATATCCGTATCAAGGCGCCCTAGAGGCTGATCCGCACCGCTTCGGCAACGCGTCGCGCCCTGGCCCGCGCCTCCTCCAGGCTCTCCCCGCGGGCCAGGGCCACGCCGAGCCGGCGCCGGCCGTGGAGTTCCGGCTTGCCGAACAGCCGCAGGTCCGTGTCCGGTTCCACCAGGGCATCCGACACGCCGGCGTAGCGGATGTGGCTGGAGTCGCCCTCGCCGAGGATGGCGCAGGAGGCCGACGGCCCCCACTGGCGGATCGCCGGGACCGGCAAGTCCAGGATCGCGCGCAGGTGCAGCGCGAACTCCGACAGGTCCTGCGACACCAGGGTCACCAGCCCCGTGTCGTGCGGCCGGGGCGAGACCTCGCTGAACAGCACCTCGTCGCCGCGCACGAACAGCTCCACGCCGAACAGGCCATGGCCGCCGAGGCGGCCGGTGATCGCTGCCGCGACCTGCTGCGCCCGCTCCAGGGCCAGCGCCGTCATCGGCTGCGGCTGCCAGGACTCGCGATAATCGCCGTCGACCTGCAGGTGGCCGATCGGCGCGCAGAAACTGGTGCCGTCGCGGTGGCGCACCGTGAGCAGCGTGATCTCGTAGTCGAACTCGACGAAGCCCTCGATGATGACGCGGCCGGCGCCGGTGCGGCCGCCCTGCTGCGAGTAGGTCCAGGCGCGCTCGATGTCGGCCTCGCTGCGGACCGTGGACTGGCCCTTGCCGGAGGAGCTCATGACCGGCTTCACCACGCAGGGCAGGCCGATCTCGGCGACCGCGGCGCGATACGCCTCCTCGGTGTCGGCGAAACGGAAGGGCGAGGTCGGCAGGCCGAGTTCCTCCGCCGCCAGCCGCCGGATGCCCTCGCGGTCCATGGTCAGGCGCGCCGCCACGGCGGTCGGGATGACGTTCCAGCCTTCCGCCTCCAGGGCCTGCAGCTCGGGCGTGGCGATGGCCTCGATCTCCGGCACGATCAGCGCCGGCCGCTCCTGCTCCACGACCGCCCGCAAGGCGGCACGGTCCAGCATGTCGATGACGTGGCTGCGGTGGGCGACCTGCATGGCAGGGGCGTTGGCGTAGCGGTCCACCGCGATCACCTCGACCCCCAGCCGCTGGGCCTCGAGCGCCACTTCCTTGCCGAGCTCGCCGGAGCCGAGCAGCAGCAGCCGGGTGGCGGTATCGCTGAGGGGAGTGCCCAGGGTAGTCATAGCAGCCTCGCCGAGGTCGGGTTCAAGCAGCGGGTCGCGGCCAACGATACCGTCGCGCCGGATGGCTGTCACGAGCGCGCCGTTGCGCTCAGGCGGGCGGCCTGCCCGGCCTGCCCGGGCCGCCCACGCCATGCTTGCGGAGCAGGCCGCGCAACTGGTCGTAAGTCAGCCCGAGTGATTCGGCGGCGACGCGGCGGTTGCCGTCCGCCGCGTTCAGCGCGCGCAGCACCAGGCGCTGCTCGAAGCGGTCGACCTCGGCGCGGAAATCGAGCGGCAGGGCGGACCCGGGCGGGAGCTCGCCCGCGGCCTCGTCGGGCGCCGCCGCGTCGGGCGCAGGCGCATGAGGCGTGGCGAAGGGATCGAAATGAATTTCCTCGAGCGGCTGCGCCGGGTCACTGGCGCGATAGATCGAGCGCTCGACGGCGTTCTTGAGTTCGCGCACGTTGCCAGGCCAGGGCCAGGCCAGCAGCGCCTCGACGGCCCGTTCCGAGAGCCCGGGAAAGAACGGACGGCGCAGCTCGGCGGTGAAAGCCACGGCGAAATGCTCCGCCAGTTCCAGCACGTCTTCCGGCCGCGCGCGCAGGGGCGGCACATGGACGACGTCGAAGGCCAGCCGGTCGAGCAGGTCGGCTCGAAAGCGGCCCTCTCGCGCGGCTGCCGGCAGGTCTTCGTTGGTCGCGCCGAGAATGCGCACATCGACCTGGAGCGTCTCGCTGCCGCCGACCCGCTCGAACTCGCCGTACTCGATGACCCGCAGGATCTTCTCCTGCATCCGCGCCGGCAGGGTGCCCAGCTCGTCCAGGAACAGGCTGCCGCCGTCGGCGCGCTCGAAGCGGCCCGTATGCCGCCGGGTGGCGCCGGTGAAGGCGCCGGCCTCGTGGCCGAACAGTTCCGACTCCAGCAGGCTCTCCGTGAGCGCGGCACAGTTGAGCTTCACCAGCGGCTGCTCCCAGCGCGGCGACAGGTAATGCAGCCGGGCGGCCACCAGTTCCTTGCCGGTGCCGCGCTCGCCGAGGATCAGGGCCGGCCGGTCGAGCGGCGCCAGGCGCGAGACCTGCTCGAGCATGGCGCCGAAGGCCGGCGAACTGCCCAGCATCGGTGAACCGGTATCGTGATCCATGGGCGAATAATGCCGAGTTTGGGCGCTAATCACCAAATTTAATTGGCAGGCTACGCCGATTTTCCTCAGCGCCCCGAAAAATTTGCATTTAAAACAGTCAGTTGTGAGCCGCCTAGAGCTGGCACGGTTCCTGCAACTACCTGGTCAGGACAACGGAGGAACCGCCATGGGCATCTTTTCCCGCTTTTCTGACATCGTGAATTCGAACATCAACGCCCTGCTGGAGAAGGCCGAGGACCCGGAGAAGATGGTCCGGCTGATTATCCAGGAGATGGAAGACACCCTGGTCGAGGTGCGCTCTGCCGCGGCTCGCGCCATCGCCGACCGCAAGCAGCTCTCCCGCCGCCTGGCCGAGGCGCAGCGCGAGGCCGAGGACTGGGGCCGCAAGGCTGAGCTTGCGGTGCGCAAGGGCCGGGACGACCTGGCCCGCGCCGCCCTGACCGAGAAGTCGCACGCCGAGCAGCGCGTGGCCACGCTGGAAGAGCAGGGCGTCCAGGTCGAAGAGGCGCTGGCCCGGCTGAACGACGACATGGCCCGGCTGCAGGAGAAGCTCGCCGACGCCAAGGCGCGCCAGAAGGCGATGGTCGTGCGCCACCACACCGCCGGCCACCAGCTGGAGATGCGGCGCCAGATCCACGAGTCGAGGATCGACGACGCGCTGGTGAAGTTCGAAAAGTTCGAGCGTAAGCTCGAGGACGTCGAGGGCCGGGTCGAAGCCTACGACCTGGGCCAGCGCAAGGACCTGGGCCGCGAGTTTGCGAGCCTCGAGTCCGAGGAGTCGATCGAGGCCGAGCTGGCCGCGCTGAAGCAGCGCGTTGGCGGCGAGACCCAGGACAAGGCCTGAACGAGGGCTTGAGGAGCCGGCACGATGGAAGAGTTCATTGGCGCATTCATGATCATCCTGGCGGCCGTCGTGCTGCCGCTGGTGGTGATCCTGCACTACGTCACCAAATGGAAGTCCTCGCGGACCCTGTCGGGCGACGAGCAGCGCATGCTCGAGGAGCTGTGGCAGGACGCGCAGAAGATGGAAAGCCGGATCAATGCGCTGGAGACCATCCTCGACGACCAGGTGCCCGACTGGAGGAGACGGACATGAACCGCGGCCTGCGATCCCTGCGCAGCGTGCGCCTCTACCGCGACAGCGAGCGCGGCATGGTGATGGGCGTCTGCGCCGGCCTGTCCGACCAGTTCGGCTTCCGGCTCGGGCCGCTGCGGATCATCACCCTGGTCTCGCTGCTGCTGTTCACCCTGCCCACGCTGCTGGTGTACGTGGCCGCCGGCCTGCTGCTGCCCGACAAGCCGTTGCGCTATTACGGCAGCCGCGACGAGCGTGACTTGTGGGGCAGCCGTTCGGGGAGGATGGAAGCGTGAAGCGCGAGCCCAATCCCGCCCGTTTCTATCGCGATCCCGAGGCCGGGCGGCTCGGCGGCGTGTGCGCCGGCATCGCCGATTACTTCGGCTTCGACCTGACGCTGACGCGGGTGCTGACCATCATCGGGATGCTGTTCTTCCCGACACTGATCCTGGTTTACGTCGCCCTGTGGTGGCTGTTGCCGACCAAGCCGGGCAAGCTTTACCGGGACGCGGAGGACCAGGAGTTCTGGCGCGGCGTGCGCGTTTCGCCGGCCGCGACCTTGTCGGACGTGCGCCATCGCTTCCGCAGCAACGAGGCCCGGCTGCAGCGCATGGAGCGCTACGTCACCTCGCGCAATTTCGGTCTCGACCGCGAGTTCCAGGATCTCGAGCGCGGCGATTGATCAGCCCGCGCGGCGTGGGCCGCCCGGGCGGCGGGAAAGACAACAACAGCAACAACAACCAGCAGGAGAGTTTCTGGTGAACGTCTTTGAAATGGTCATCATCATCGTCTTCCTGGGCATCGCCTCGGAGATGTTCTCCAAGTGGCTCAAGCATAAGAAGCAGGTCGCGCCCGCGAGCGACCCCCGCATCGAACGACTCGAGGAGCGCGTTCGCGTGCTCGAACAGATCGTCACCGACTCCGGCTACGAGCTGCGCCGCCAGTTCCGCGACCTGGAGCGAGGCAGCTGAGGCGTTCGCCGCCTGATATCCTCTGTTTCCGCGCGGCTCCGGCCTGACAATCAGCAGAAGGAGATCATCAGGTGCATCCATTCGAACTGGTCGCCATCATTGTCTTCCTCGGCATCGTGTCGAAGATGTTCTCCGACTACATGAAGAACAAGAAAGAGAGGCCGCCGGCCGAGACCGACGACCGCATCGAGCGGCTCGAGGAGCGCGTCCGCGTGCTCGAGCAGATTGTCACCGACTCAGGCTACGAGCTCCGGCGCAAGTTCCGCGACCTCGAGCGCGAGGACTGAGGTCCGCGCCCGCCTGATATCCTGAGCTTCCGCGCGGCCGGTCCGCGCCGTCGCAGGAGTCGCAACCGGACGGTCGCGACGCGCGAAGACGTGGCGTACGCCGCGAGGAAGCCCAGATGCCGCCGCACCAGACCACTGTCCACGTCCGCCTCCAGTCCGTCAGCAAGGACTACGACGAGCACGGCCAGCCCCATCCCGTCCTGCGCGAAGTCACGGCGGAGATCGCCCGCGGCGAGCTGATCGTGCTCGTCGGGCGCTCGGGCTCCGGCAAGAGCACGCTCCTGAACATCATCGGCGGGCTGGACCGCCCGACCCGCGGCGAGATCACCATCGCCGGGCAGCCCCTGTCCGGGCTGTCCGAGGACGGCCTGGCGCGGTTGCGCCGCCGCGAGATCGGCTTCGTGTTCCAGTTCTTCAACCTGGTGCCGACCCTGACCGCGCTGGAGAACCTCCTCCTGCCGCTGGACCTGCTGGGGGTGGACCGGGCCGAGGCGCGGCAGCGCGCCGAGGACTGGCTGGCGGCGGTGGGGCTCGCGGGGCGCGGCGGCTCCTTCCCCGAGGAGCTGTCCGGCGGCGAGCAGCAGCGAGTGGCGCTGGCGCGCGCCCTGATTCACCGCCCGGGCCTGGTGATTGCCGACGAGCCAACGGGCAACCTGGACCTCGAGACCGCCCAGCAGGTGCTCCGCCTGCTGGACGACCTCTGTCGCCGCGAGGGCACCACGCTGGTGATGGCGACCCACAGCCCGGAAGTGGTGGGCGTGGCCGACCGCGTGTTCTCGATCCACGAGGGGCGGCTGGAGATCTCGACGCCGTGAGCCGCCTGCTGGCCCGCTCCGGACGGCGCTTTTTCATCCGCCATCCCTGGCAGTACGTGCTGGCGGTGATCGGCGTGGCGCTGGGCGTGGCCGTGGTGCTCGGCGTGGATCTGGCCGGCGCCAGTGCCCGGCGCGCCTTCGACGCCTCGACCGAGATGGTGATGGGCCGGGCGACGCACCAGGTCCTGCCGCGGACGGGCGGGCTGGAGGAGATGCTGTACCCGGAGCTGCGCCGGACGATGCATGCCCGGCCTGGCGGCGGCGCGGCGGCCCCCGCCGTCGAAGGTGCGTTGACGCTGCCCGGTGGGCGCCGAGCCCTGCTGCTCGGCCTGGATCCCTTCGTCGAGGCCCCCTTTCGCGACGAGCTGACGGCGTGGAGCGGAGACGTGGACCTGCTGTCCCTGTTGGCCCGCCCCGGCGCGGTGGCGCTGCCGGCCCCGCTCGCGGCCGAGCTGGGCATCGCCCGGGGCGACCGCATCGAGGCTGTCACCGCCGCCGGCCCGATCCAGCTCGAGGTGGCCGGGATCGTGGTCCCGGACGAGGCGCAGGCGGCCGCCGCCTCGGGCTATGTCTTCGCCGACATTGCCACTGCGCAGGAGCTGCTCGGCATGGTGGGCGAACTCAGTCGCATCGACCTGATCGTCGACGACGCCCTGGCGGCGGAGCTGGCCGCAAGCCTGCCGCCGGAAGTCGAACTGGTCGAGGCCTCGGCCCGTTCGCGCGCCACCTTCGGCATGACCAGCGCCTTCCGGCTCAACCTGACCGCACTCTCGCTGCTGGCGCTCCTGGTCGGCGCCTTCCTGATCTACAGCACCATGAACTTCCTGGTGGTACGCCGGACCCGGACCATCGGCATCCTCCGCAGTGTCGGCGTCGATCGCGCCGGGATGGTTCGCAGCATCCTCGGCGAAGCCCTGGTGGTCGGCGTCCCGGGCACGCTGCTCGGCCTGCTGCTGGGCGCCGCGCTGGGCTCCGGCCTGACCGGGCTCGTGGTGCAGACCATCGACGATCTCTATTTCCGGCTGCGCGTGGATGCGCTGGCACTGGCCGGCTGGCCCTTCGCCAAGGCGGCGGCGCTCGGGGTGGGCGCCACCATTGCGGCGGCCCTGGGCCCGGCCCTGGAAGCGGCGAGCATCCCGCCGCGGGCGGTGCTGTCGCGCGCCTCGATGGAGCGGCGTACCCGCCGGCGCCTGCCATGGCTGGCGGCGGGCGCCGGCCTGGCGCTGGTCCTGGCGGTCGCCCTGCTGGCCGCCGGCGGCAACTCGCTGGTGATCTCCTTCGCGGGCCTGTTCGGCGTCTTCCTCGCCGCCGCGCTCGCCACGCCGCCGGGGACTGCCGGTCTCATGGCCCTGCTGGACCGTGTGCTGCCGGCCCGGCTGCCGGTGCCGGCGCGCATGGCCATCCGCGGCACCACCGCTTCGCTCAGCCGCACCGGCGTCGCCGTGGCCGCCCTGGCCGTAGCGGTGGCCACGGTGATCGGCGTCGGCCTGATGGTCAGCAGTTTCCGCCTCAGCGTGGACGAGTGGCTGCGCCAGACCCTGGTGGCTGATTTCTATCTCGCGGTGGACGAAGCCTGGTGCGAGGGCGCCGCCGGGCTCGACCCGCTCGCCGCCGACCTGTACCGCCTGCCCGCCATCGACGAGGTCACCTACTCGCAGCGCATTCGGGTGCAGGCCGGCGGCGAGGAGTGGCGCCTGTGGGCCGTGGATCCCGGCAGGCGGGGCCTGGGCTCGGCCATCCTCCAAGGCGATCCCGCCACTGCGCGGGCACGTTTCGACGCCGGCGAGGCCGTGCTCGTCTCCGAGCCCTGGGCCAATCGCCGCGGCACCCGCGTCGGCGAGATCATCAGCCTGCCCACGCCCCGGGGCATCGTCGACTTCCCGGTGGCGGGCGTGTTCCGCGACTACACCTCCGATCGCGGCGTGATTGCGCTCCACCGGGACCGCTACCGCGAGTTGTGGGGCGACGCCTGCAGCGAGGGGGTGGGCGTGACCTTCGCGCCCGGCACCGACGATGCGACCGCGCGGCGCGCCATCGAGAGAGTGCTGCCCGAGGGCAGCGCCATCTGGCTGTCGAACAACGCCGAGCTGCGCGCCGCCTCGCTGGCGGTCTTCGACCGCACCTTCACCATCACGCGCGTGCTCCAGGTGCTGGTCGGCCTGGTCGCCTTCCTCGGCATTCTCTCCGCGCTGCAGGCCCTGCAACTCGAGCGAGTGCGCGAAACCGCGGTGCTGCGCGCCGTGGGCTGGCTGCCGCGCCAGCTCCGGGCCCTGGTGGTGGCCCAGACCGGGCTGCTCGGCCTGGCCGCGGGCCTGTTCGCCGTGCCGCTGGGCATCGTGCTGGCGGGATTGCTGGTCTTCGTCATCAACCGCCGCGCCTTCGGCTGGACCATGACTTTCGAGGTCGGCGCCGGCGAGCTGCTGCAGGGACTGCTGCTCGCGCTCATCGCGGCGCTGCTCGCGGGCGTCTACCCCGCCTGGCGCACCAGCCGCCGGCCGGTGGCCGAGGACCTGCGCGAGGAGTGACCCACGTCCGCCGGCCGGCCATGACCCCGTCCCTGACCGCGGCTCGGGGCATTGCAGGGTCCCCTTCGCTTGGAAATCTGATGCCGCTCAGGGGAGCCCGCAATACCCCGGCCGCTGCCCCGGAGGCCCGTCAAACCCGCGGGCGCAGGTCAGCCCCGAGCCCGGTGCCGACCCTGTTACCTGCGCAGCGGCTGGGTATGACAGGGTCCTGTGAGCGGCATCAGATTTCCAAGCGAGCAGGACCCTGTCATGGCCAGCCGGCGGACGGGTCTTCAGGGGCCGTCACCGCGCGGACGGTCAGCCGTGCGAGGGGACCAGCACCGCAGCGCCCTGGAGCCGCCCGGCGCGCAGGTCGTCCAGCGCCTCGTTGGCGCGCGCCAGCGGGTAGGGCACGACCTCGGTCTGGATGGGAATCGTGTCGGCCAGGGCGAGGAAGTCGACCGCGTCGGCGCGGGTCAGGTTCGCCACGGAGCACAGCACGCGTTCGCCCCAGAGCAGCTCGTAGGGGAAGGCCGGGATGTCGCTCATGTGGATGCCGCCGCACACGACCGTGCCGCCCGGGCGTACGGCAGCCAGCGCGGCCGGCACCAGTTCGCCGACCGGGGCGAACAGCAGGGCGGCGTCCAGCGGCTCCGGCGCCGGCTCGTCCGAGCCGCCCGCCCAGCAGGCGCCCTGGGTCCGGGCGAAGTCCATCGCCGCGGTGTCGCCGGGCCGGGTGAAGGCGCAGATCTCGCGGCCCTGCCAGCGCGCGACCTGCGCGACGATGTGGGCCGCGGCGCCGAACCCGTAGATGCCGAGGCGCCGCGCCGCGCCGGCCTTGGCCAGGGTGCGGTAGCCGATCAGGCCGGCGCACAGCAGCGGCGCCGCGTGCAGGTCGTCGTAGGCCGCCGGCAGGGGGAACACGAAGCGCGCGTCCGCGATCGCCTCTTCGGCATAGCCGCCGTCGAGCTGGTAGCCGGTGAAGCGCGCCTCGGGGCATAGGTTCTCCTGGCCTGCGCGGCAGTAGTCGCAGTCGCCGCAGCTCCAGCCCAGCCAGGGGATGCCGACCCGAAGGCCGGGCTCCAGCGGTACGTCCGCTGCCGCCTCGATCACGGTGCCGACGATCTCGTGGCCGGGGACGACGGGCAGGCAAGGGTCCGGCAGCTCGCCGTCGACCAGGTGCAGGTCGGTGCGGCACACGCCGCAGGCGGCGACCTGCACCCTGACCTCGCCGGCCTGGAGCCGGCGGCGACGCCGGCGCCGCTCGACCAGCGGCCGTCCCGGCGCGTCGAGGACCATGGCTTTCATGCGCTCGTCTCCGGCCCCGTGTAGGCTGGCCCCTGCATCCCGTTCAGGGAAGGTTAACGAACCTCATGGCAGCTTGCGAGACAGGTTGGAGTGATGCACGAGACGAAAGAGTTGTCGCCATGTCACCGGATTGGCCGCTGCCTGCTGGCGGGCGTCGCGCTGCTTGCGCTCGCGGGCTGCAGCACCTCGTATGTCTACGAGCGGGCCGACCGTTTCGCGGGGCGCTGGCTCAACGGGTACGTGGAGCTGCAGCCGGCCCAGCAGGCGGTGCTCGAAGCCGAGCTGGACGCGCTGCACGACTGGCACCGGCGCGAACACCTGCCCCGTTACTCGGCCTGGCTCCGCTCGCTGGCGGGGGAGCTGGCGGTCCCGGGCGAGCTCGGCCCGGCGGAACTCAGGGCCCGGGGCGAAGAGCTGGGCGAGTTCTGGCGCGAGCTCGCGGACCGGGCGTTGCCGCCGCTGCTGGAGCTCGGGGCCGGCATGGAGGACCCGCAGGTGGAAGAGTTCCTGGCGCGACTGCGGGAGGAGCATGCGGAGGAGCTCGAGGAAAGCGCCGAGCGCGCGCCGGAGGGCCACGCGGCGCGGCGCGCCCGCTCTATGGAGCGTTTCCTGAAGCGCTGGACCGGTTCCTTGTCGGCGGCCCAGCGAGCCGAGGTCCGGGCCTGGTCGCGCCAGCTCGAGCCCTCCCGCGAAGCCTGGCTGGAGAGCCGCCTGGGCTGGATCGACGCCATGGAACGCGCGCTGGGCAACCGGCGGGACGAGGAGGCCCTGGAAATCGCCGCGCAGCGACTGATCGTCCGGCCGGAGGACCGGTGGACGCCGACCTACGCGGCGCTGGTCGAACGCAACAGCGTCCGGACCACGGACTTTCTCGCCCGCTTCCTGGCGGAGCTGGAGAGCGGCCAGCGCGCCCGCGCCGTGGGCCGGCTGGAGGAGCTGGCCGCCGAGTTCGAGGCACTGGCGGCGAACGATGGCTGAGTCGATTTGCTGCACTGCGTATAGCTGCGGCGCAGGACTGCTGATTTAATCCTCGGTCGGCCTGTTCACCGGAGAAAGGATCGTGGAGAAGCCCTGGCTCAACAGTTACCTGCCCGGCACGCCGGCCGAGATCGATCTCGGCGACGGCGCCACGCTGGTCAGCATTTTCGAGGAGAGCGCGCGGCGTTTCGCCGATCGCCCGGCCTTTTCGTGCATGGACCACGCCATCAGCTATGGCGAACTGGATCGCATGTCGGCCGCGTTCGCGGGGTGGCTGGCCAGCGCCGGGCTGCAGCCCGGTGCGCGCGTCGCCATCATGCTGCCCAACGTGCTGCAGTACCCGGTGGCGCTGTTCGGCATCCTGCGCGCCGGCATGACGGTGGTGAACGTCAACCCGCTGTACACGCCGCGCGAGCTGAAACACCAGCTGGTCGATTCGGGCGCGGAGGCGATCCTCATCCTGGAGAACTTCGCCGCGACTCTCGAGAAAGTGGTGGCGGAGACCGGCGTGAAGCACGTGGCGGTCACGGGGCTCGGCGACCTGCTCGCCTTTCCCAAGCGGCACATCGTGAATTTCGTCGTGCGCCGGGTGAAGAAGCTGGTGCCGGAGTACCAGCTGCCGGGCCATGTGGCCCTGGCCGATGCGCTGGCGCGCGGCCGGGCGCAGGGCTTCGAGCCGGTAGCGGTCAGCCAGGACGACCTGGCTTTTCTGCAGTACACGGGCGGCACTACCGGCGTGTCGAAGGGCGCCATGCTCACCCACCGGAACATGGTGGCCAACCTGCGCCAGATGCACGCCTGGATCGGCGACCTGATCGACGAAGGACGCGAGGTGGTGATCACTGCGCTGCCGCTCTACCACGTGTTCAGCCTGGTGTGTAACTGCCTGCTGTTCATGTCGGTCGGCGGCCTCAACGTGCTGATCACCAATCCGCGCGATGTCCCGGCCTTCGTCAAGGAACTGTCGAAGCTGAAGTTCTCGATCATCACCGGCGTCAACACGCTCTACAATGCGCTGCTGCAGGACCCGGGTTTCGCCAAGCTCGATTTCAGCCACCTCAAGTGGGCGGGTGCCGGCGGCATGGCGCTGCAGGCGGCGACGGCCCAGCAGTGGCACGACGTCACCGGCAAGTACGTGCAGGAAGGCTACGGCCTGACCGAGACCTCGCCGGTGGTGAGCATGCAGCCGACCACGGTGGATGCGGTCTTTACCGGCACCATCGGCCTGCCGCTGCCCTCGACCGAGGTGGTGATCCGCGACGAGGACGGCCGCGACCTCGCGCCCGGCGAGCCCGGCGAGCTGTGCGTGCGCGGTCCGCAGGTGATGAAGGGCTACTGGCAGCGGCCGGAGGCCACCGAGCAGGTGATGTATCCCGACGGCTTCCTGCGCACCGGCGACATCGCCACCATGGATGAGCAGGGCTTCTTCCGCATCGTCGACCGCAAGAAGGACATGATCCTGGTGTCGGGCTTCAACGTATTCCCCAACGAGGTGGAGAACGTGGTCACCCTGCACCCGGACGTCATCGAGGCGGCCTGCATCGGCGTGGCCGACCCGAAATCCACGGAGGCGGTAAAGATCTTCGTGGTGAAGCGCGAGGGCGCCACGCTGGATGCGAACGGCGTCATTTCCTGGTGCCGCGAGAGCCTGACGGCGTACAAGGTGCCGCGGCACGTGGAGTTTCGCGCCGAACTGCCCAAGACGAATGTCGGCAAGATTCTTCGCCGGGCGCTGCGCGACGAGGCGCAGGGAGGCTGACATCGGCATCCTGAACCAGCTGTCCCGGGTTCTCGTCCTGCTCCTGCCGGTCCTGCTGGCGGGACCGGCGGCGGCGAGCGATCCGGGTCTCGCGGTCCCCCCGCACCAGGCGCTCTACCATGCCTCGGTGCGGGGGATCCCGGTGCGGGTCGGCCTGCGCCTCGAAGCCAGGGACAACGGTTTCTACCAGTACCGCTCCTGGGCCGAGCCACGCGGGCTGCTGGGATTCATTAACCGGGAGCTGACCGAAACCAGCCTGTTCACGGTGGCCGACGGGCGCGTAATGCCCATTTCTTACCGCAAGCGCGACGAGTTCGGCGACCGGCACAGCGACATGCGCTTCGACCCGGTCGCCGGCACGGTCCAGATCAAGTACCGCGGCAGGGAGTCCACGGTCGACTGGGAGCCCGGGATCTACGACCTGCTCAGTCTGCGGGTGGCGCTGGCCCATGACCTTGCGCGCGGCGAGCTGGGCGAGGTGTACCGGGTGGTCGATGATCGCGGCCGCGTGGATGCGGTCGACGTCACCGTCGCGGCGCAGGAGCCGATCGATACGCCCCTGGGCCGCCTCGAAACCGTGCGGCTGGAGTACTACAGCGAGCGCCGCGACCGGCTTTTCCGGCTCTGGATCGCGCCGGAGATGGACACCGCGCTCGTCGCCCTCGAGCAATACGAGGGCGGCGACCTGCGGGGCCGGCTGGAGATCGTGGAGTACCAGCGGCTGGAGGCCGCCGGGGACTGATCAGCGCAGCCGGGAGCGGATGTTGCGATAGGCCTGGGCGAGCTCGTCGGTGAGCACGCCGAAGGCGGCGCCGACATCTTCCGAGGATTCCTTCGCTTCCTTCGCTGCCCCGGAGAGGCGGCTCTCGAGGCGCTCCCATTTCTTCTCGAGTTCGGACCACTCGTCCCGGAACTCGGCCTTGCCCAGCTCCATCTGCACGCGCAGTTCGTCGCGCTCACGGCGCAGCCGCTCGAGGACCTGTTCGCGTTTCGATGCTTCGGTCATGACATGCACCTCGCTTCTCCGCTGCCTGCCCAAAGCATAGATCAACGCTCAGCTTCCTCCAGTCGCCGACCGCCACCGCCGCGCCCGGCCGCCCAGCCACTGGCCGAGAAAATAGGCCCCGACGAACAGCGGCAGCGTCGCCAGCCGCCAGTCGAGCCCGAGCACGTCGCGGATCAGCCACACCAGCGGGATGGGTGCGTGAATAGCTACGACCCAGCGCCAGGAGCCCTTGGCCTCGCCGGCTCGCCAGTAGCCGAACGGCAGGTTGGCGAGCCACACCAGGGCCAGGGCGAGGGACAGGGCCAATTAGAAGCGCTCCAGATGCTGCCCGCGGCCTCAGGCCAGGAAGCCGCCGTCCACCGGCAGGCAGGCGCCGGTGATGTAGGAGGAGGCGTCCGAGGCCAGGAACAGGATGGCCGGCGCGATCTCCTCCGGTTCGGCCACGCGGTTCATGGGGATCAGCGGCAGGATCATGTTGAGGATGCGCTCGTTGCCGATCAGCGCCGAGGCGAACTTGGTGTCGGTGAGGCCCGGCAGCACCGCGTTGACCCGCACTTGCCAGGGCGCGCACTCCTTGGCGAAGGCCTGCGTCATCGAGATCACCGCGGCCTTGGTGACCGAGTAGATGCCCTGGCCGGGTCCCGGCCGCTCGCCGTTGATCGAGGAGGTGTTGACGATGGCGCCGCCACCCCCCTGCTTCATCAGCAGGGCGGCCTTCTGCGACATCACGAAATAGCCGCGCACGTTGACCGCCACGGTCTTTTCGATCATCGAGACCGGGGTCTCCGTGATATGGCCGAAGTGGGGATTGGTGGCCGCGTTGTTCACCAGGACGTCGAGCCGGCCGTGCGCGCCCTCGATCTGGGCGAAGGCAGCCTCGATCGAATCGATCTCGCCCACGTGGCAGGCCAGCGCCTCGGCCTGGCCGCCCTCGGCCCGGATCGATTCCGCCACCGCCTCGACGCTCTCGTGCTTGCGCGAGCTCACGATGACGTGCGCGCCGTGGCGCGCCAGCAGGCGGGCGGTGGCCTCGCCGATGCCCCGCGAGGCGCCGGTGACCAGGGCCACGCGGCCGTCGAGGTTGAACAGGGAATCGCTCATCAGGGTCTCCTTCAAAAAGCCGTCTTGCCCCCGGCCACCGCCTCCGCGGTGCGCGACAGCACCGTGCAGAACTGGCCGAAGGGCGCGAAACGCGGGTTCTTCGTCTGGCCCAGCACGAAGCGGTAGTAGATCTGCTGCACGATCACCGCCAGACGGAACAGGCCGTAGACATAGTAGAAATCGAAGCGGGCGGGGGCGAGGCCCGCGCGCTCGCAATAATACTCGACCACCTGCGCCCGGCTGAGCATGCCCGGCAGGTGGGTGGGCAGCATCCGGATCTGCTGCAGCGGAGCGGGATCGTCGGCCTGCACCCAGTAGGCCAGCGAGGCGCCCAGGTCCATGAAGGGATCGCCCAGGGTGGCCATCTCCCAGTCGAGCACGCCCCGGATGCGCCAGCCCACCTTGGTCGGCTGCAGCACCACGTTGTCGAACTTGTAGTCGTTGTGGATCAGGGCGGCGCGGCCGGAGTCCTTCGGCTGGTGCGCCTCGAGCCACTGCATCAGCGCCTCGTTGTCCGGCACGTCGTCGGTCCGGGCCGCGCGGTAGCGCTGCGACCAGCCGCTCACCTGGCGCGCCACGTAGCCCTCCGGATGCCCCATCTCGCCGAGCCCCGCCGCCTCGTAGTCGACGGCGTGCAGCTCCGCCTGCACATCGACCAGGTTGCGGCACAGCGCCGCGGCGTCGTCGGGCGCGAGCAGCATGTCGTCCGGCAGCTCGCGCCGCAGGATGCGGCCCTGCAGGCGCTCCATCAGGTAGAACTCGTCCCCGATCACGTCGCGGTCGGCGCAGAACAGCAGCGTGCGCGGGGCATAGGGGAAGACCGCCTGGATCCGCGACAGGATGCGGTACTCCCGGCCCATGTCATGCGCGCTGCGCGCCTTGGTGCCGAACGGCGGGCGGCGCAGCACCCACTCGCGGCCGCCCGTCCTGAGCAGGTAGGTCAGGTTGGAGGCGCCGCCAGGAAACTGGCTGATCTCTACCGGACCGCTGAAGCCCGGCAGGGCGCCGGCCAGGAAGGCCGCCACCGCGCCGGCGTCGAGCTCTTCGCCGGCCCGCGGCGGCCGGGCCTCCTCGGGCAGCTGCGCGTCGCTCATCGTTCGGCCGCGGCCTTCAGCAGCCGCCGGGCCACCGCCATCCGATGCACCTCGTCCGGGCCGTCATAGATGCGCGCGGCGCGTTCCTCGCGATAGAAAAAGGCGAGAATGCGATCGTCGGTCACGCCGAGGCCGCCATGTGCCTGCAGCGCGCGGTCGACCACCCGCTGCATCACGTTCGCCGTGTAGTACTTGATCATGGAGACACGCTCGCGGGCGGCGCGGAAACCTTCCTGCTCGATGGTCCAGGCGGTCGCCAGCACCAGCGCGCGCGCCGCCTCGATCTCGGCCGCCGATTCGGCGATCCAGTCCTGCACCGTGCCCATCTTCGCCAGCGGCAGGCCGGGCTTGATCTCGCGGCGCAGGGAATGGGCGATGAGCTCGTCCAGCGCCCGCCGGCAGATGCCCAGCCAGCGCATGCAGTGATGAATGCGTCCCGGCCCGAGACGCTCCTGCGCCATGGCGAAGCCCGCGCCGGCCTGGCCCAGCAGGTTCTCGACCGGCACCCGCACGTTCTCCAGCCGGACCTCGCCGTGGCTGAAAAAGCCGCTGCCGGGATGCCCCATGACCGGGATGTTCCGCACCAGTTCCACGCCCGGGCGGTCCATCTCCACCAGGATCATGCTGGCGCGCTGGTACTTGTCGGCGCCGGCGTCGGTCACTGCCATGCAGATGCCGAAGCGGGCGCCGTCGGCGGCGGTGGCGAACCACTTGTGGCCGTTGATGACGAACTCGTCGCCCTCGGGCGTCGCGGTGGTGCCCATCTCGGTCGGGTTCGAACCGGCGAACTCCGGTTCGGTCATCAGGAAGCAGCTCCGAATCTCGCCCGCGGCCAGCGGCTCGAGGAAACGTTCCCGCTGCGCCGGCGTGCCGTGCGCCGCCAGCAGCTCCGCGTTGCCGGCGTCCGGCGCCTGGCAACCGAAGACGAGGTGCCCCAGCGGACTGCGGCCGAGCATCTCGGACAGCAGGCCGAGCGTCACCAGGCCCTCGCCGCTGCCGCCCTCCGCCGGGGGCAGGTTGGGGGCCCACCAGCCGCGGGCCTTGACCTCCTCCCGGCAGTCCGCCACCGCCCGGTACAGGCCCTCCCAGTCGCTCGCCAGCAGCAGGCGCTCGAGCGGCTGGATGCGTTCGATGACGAAGGCGCGCACCTCGGCGAGGCGGGCGGAGAGTTCCGGCGAGATGCTGAAGTCCATGGCGGTTACCTGAAAGTGACCAGTTCGCGGCCGCCCGCGAGCTCGAGATGCGACACGTTGTTGAAGCCGAGCAGCAGCGCTTCGTCGTGGCGCTGGGAGCGCCCGTAGTAGAGCTGCGTGATGGAGGCATTGTAAATGCTCCAGTTCATCGTCAGCGTCCGCTTGTTGGAGAGGCCGAGCACGGCGCGGAGCATGGCCGAGATGGCGCCGCCGGAGGTGACGATGGCGACCTGCGCCTTGGGTCCGTGGGCCGTGATGACGTCGTTCAGGCCCTGGCTGACGCGGTGGCAGAAGTCGCGCCAGTCCTCCAGGCTCTCGTGCTCGTGCGGCTGGTTGTCCATCCACGCCTTCAGCATGAAGCGGAAGGCGAACTCGAACAGCTTGGGGTCGGTCACCACGTCGGCGCGGGTCAGGCCCCGCGGCTCGCCGACCCGCTCCATGAACAGCGGCAGGTAGGCCTGGATCACGGCCACGTGGTCGTACTCGTTGAAGGCCACGTGCTCGTCGCTGCGCGGCGCGCGCTTGCCGAGGGCGGCGAGAATCGCCGCGCTGGTGTCGCGCTGGCGTTGCAGGCTCCCGCTCAGCACCGCGTCGAGCCGCAACCGGCTGCGGTTGAGGTGCTCGCCGACCACGCCGGCCTGGCGCCGGCCCAGCTCGGAAAGCACGTCGTATTCCCTCTTGCCGAAGGAGGCCTGGCCGTGACGAATCAGGTGAATTATCGCCATAGAGAGGCTTGGAGCTCCGCGCGGATTCAACAAGGCTCGCGCTCTGGTGCATTATGTGCCATTTGGCGGGCAGCGACACGGGCCGGACGCACATGAAACGAGAACGAATCGTCATTACGGGGGGCGGCAGCGGCCTGGGACGCGCCCTGGCACTGGAATATGCGCGAGCCGGCTGGCGGGTTGCGGTCCTGGATCGCAACCGCGACGCCGCCGAGCGGGTGGCGACGGAGGTGGAGGCCGCCGGCGGGAAGTCCCTCGCGCTGGCCTGCGACGTCACCGAACCGGATTCGGTGAGCCAGGCCGCCACGGCGATCGGGCGGGGCTGGCACGGCCTCGACGTGCTGGTGAATAACGCGGGCATTGCCGGCGCCGGCATCGTCGCGGACACGCCGGAGGAGGACTGGCGCCGCATCATGGAGGTCAATTTCTTCGGCGTGGTGACCACTACCCGGGCTTTCCTGCCGGCCATGCTCCGCGCCCGTGCCGGCCACGTGGTGAACATCGCCTCGGCCGCCGGCTTCGTCTCGGCGCCGGGCATGGCGGCCTACAACGCCTCGAAGGCCGCCGTGATCTCGCTCTCGGAGTCCATGCGGGTCGAGCTTTCGCCGCACCGGATCGGGGTGACCGTGGCCTGTCCGTCCTTCTTCCGCACCAACCTGCTGGACGAGTTCAGCGGCAGCGAGGGCGCGCGCCAGTTCGCGCTGAAGCTCATGGAGAAGTCCCCGCTGACTGCCGAGGACGTGGCGCGCTTCATCCGCCGCGGCGTCAAGAAGAAGGAATTCATGCTGGTGCCCCACGCCGAGGCGCGCCGGCTCCTGCTGCTCAAGCGTTTCGCCCCCGACCTGTTCTTCACCGCGGTGAAGACCGGGGCGAAGAAGTTTCTCGAGGCCCAGCCCGGACAGGGGAAGACGTCATGAACAAGCCCTGGATGATCTATGGCGCCAACGGGTACACCGGCGAGCTCATGGCGCGCGAAGCCGTGCGCCGCGGCCATGCCCCGGTGCTGGCCGGGCGCAGCGAGGCGAAGATCGCGCCGCTGGCGCGCGAGCTCGGGCTGGACCACCGCTGTTTCAGCCTGGACGCGCCGGCGGCGGTGGACGCGGGGCTGGCCGGGATCGCGCTGGTGATCCACTGCGCGGGCCCGTTTTCCGCCACCGCGCGCCCGATGATGGAGGCCTGCATTCGCAACGGCACGCACTACCTCGACATCACCGGCGAGATCCAGGTGTTCGAGCTGGCGCACCAGCTCGACGAGCGCGCCAGGATGGCCGGCGTGCTGCTGTGCCCCGGCGTCGGCTTCGACGTCGTGCCCACGGACTGCCTGGCCGCCGCGCTGAAGGAGGCGCTGCCGGAGGCGCGCCGGCTCGCGCTCGGCTTCGACTCGCGGGGCGGGATGAGCCCGGGCACGGCGCGCACCTCGGTGGAGGGCCTCGCCAAGGGGGGCCGCATCCGGCGCGAGGGCCGGCTGGTGCCGGTGCCGCTGGCCTGGCGCACGCGGCGGGTCGATTTCGGGGACGGCGAGAAGCTCGCCATGACCATCCCCTGGGGCGACGTGGCCACCGCCTGGTATTCCACCGGCATTCCCGACATCGAGGTCTACCTGCCGGCGTCGCCGAAGCTGGTGAAGCGGCTGCGCCGGCTGAACTGGTTCCGGCTGCTGCTGGGCCTGGGCCCGGTGCAGTCCTGGCTCAAGGGCAAGGTCGACAAGAGTGTCCATGGGCCGGGCGCCGAGGAGCGCGCCCGCACGCCCACCTTCGTCTGGGGCGAGGCCAGCGACGGCCGGGGGCAGACGGTGACCGGGCGCGTGCGGGTGGCCAACGGCTACGAGGTCACCATCCATGCCGCGCTCGGCATCGCGGAGCGGGTCCTGGAGATGCGCCGGGCCGTCGGCCATCTCACCCCGTCCCAGCTGGTGGGGCGGGATTTCGTCGAGCTGTTGCCCGGCTCCTCGTCGATCCGGATCGAGGAGCAGGGTGCCGACTGACCGCGAGCCCGCCTTCTCACCGACCGGGCTGATCGCCAACCCGCACGTCCAGTCCATCCTGGTGAGCTCACCGTTGCGGCGCGTGCTGCTGCGCCGCCGTGCCGCGCCGCTGCTCGCCGCCAGCCGGACCCTGTTGCTGGACTGCGGCGAGGGCGTCCGGCTGCACGCCTGGCATGCCCCCGCTGCCGGCGCGCCCCGTGGCCTGGCGGTCCTGATCCACGGCTGGGAAGGCACGGGCGACTCGTCCTACCTGCTGTCGTCATCCATGCGACTGTACGCTGCCGGCTGGACGGTCATCCGCCTGCATCTCCGGGACCACGGTCCGAGCCATCACCTCAACGAGGAACTGTTCCACTCCAATCGCATCCGCGAGGTGGTGGCCGCAGTGGCGCGGCTCGCCGAGCTGTTCCCGGAGACGGCCATGTGCCTCGGCGGCTTCTCGCTGGGCGGCAACTTCGCGCTGCGGGTGGCGGCGCGCGCCGACGCCAACGGCATCCCGCTGGCGCGGGTGATGGCGGTCTGCCCGGTGCTGGATCCCGTCAGCACGCTCGACGCCATGGAGCGCGGCCCGCGTGTGTATGAACGCTATTTCATGATGAAGTGGCGGCGTTCGCTGCAGCTCAAGGCCCGGCTGTTCCCCGGGCGCTTCCACTTCGGCAACCTGCGGCGCTTTCGCGGCCTGCGCGACATGACCGACTTCTTCGTGCAGGACTACAGCGAGTTTCCCGACCTGGCCACCTACCTCAGCGGCTACGCCATCGTCGGCGAGGCCCTTGCCACGGTCACCGCGCCGACACTGCTGGTCGCCTCGGGGGACGACCCCGTCATTCCGGCCCGGGACCTGCCGCGCCTTGCCCGCCCCGAGCCCTTGCGCGTGCTGGCCACGGCGCGGGGCGGCCACTGCGGTTTCCTGCCCTCCGCCTTTGGCGACAGCTGGATCGACGAGTTGATGCTGGACTGGTTCGAGAACGGGGGGCGGGCATGAAACGCCTGCCGCTGCTGCAGCTCACGATCATCCTGGCAGCCTCGATCTTTGCCGCGCGCGCTGTGCTCCGCCTGGCCAGGTTCGAGTTCCATGTGTTGCATTTCGCCGTCCTCGGCTGGCCGGCGTGGGCGGTGTGGGCGATCTCGGCAGCCGAGCTGGCCGGGGCGCTGCTGCTGTTGCGGCGGGCGACGTTCCCGGTCGGCGCCGCGCTGCTCGGCCTCGTGGCGGGCGCCTTCGTGTTCGCCTACCTGCGGGCAGGCGCCCCGCTGGAGGCGCTCGGTCCCGGCGGGCTGCTCCTCGCGCTGGCGGGCCTCGCCCTGCTGCGGCGGCCGCACCGCCGCTGATTCCCTGACCGCGGCCCGCGCCATTGCAGGGTCCCCTTCACTTGAAAAAGGCAGATGCCGCTCAGGGGACCCTGCAATGCCCCGGGCCGCGGCCAGGTGTTCAGGCGGCGTCCGTGCCCTCGGCGAACTGGAGTCGCGCCAGCCGCGCATAGAGCCCGCCCTGCTGCACGAGTTCCTGGTGCGTGCCGGTCGCGACCAGCTTGCCCTGCTCGAGCACCACGATCCGGTCGGCCTTCAGCACGGTGGCGAGGCGGTGGGCGATGACGATGGTGGTGCGATGCTCCATCAGCCGGTCGAGCGCGGCCTGGACCTGGCGCTCGCTCTCCGCATCCAGGGCGCTGGTGGCTTCGTCCAACAGCAGCAGGGGCGGGTTCTTGAGGATCGCCCGGGCGATGGCGATGCGCTGGCGCTGGCCGCCGGACAGCCGCACCCCGCGTTCGCCGAGGTAGGTGTCGTAACCCTGGGGCAGGTCCGCGATGAACTCGTGCGCCAGCGCCGCGCGGGCCGCGGCCTCCACCTCGGCGTCGCCGGCCTCGGGGCGGCCGTAGCGGATGTTCTCGCGGGCGTCGGTGGAGAAGATCACCGTCTCCTGCGGCACCATGGCCATGGCGCCGCGCAGCTCGGCCAGGCTGAGACTGGCGATATCGACGCCGTCCAGGGTGATCCGGCCGGACTGCGGATCGTAGAAGCGCAGCAGCAGCTGGAAGACGGTGGTCTTGCCGGCCCCGGAGGGGCCGACCAGCGCCACGGTGCGGCCGGCCGGCACGGCGAACGATACGTCGTCCAGCGCCCTGCGGTCGGGACGCGCCGGATAGCAGAAGCTGAGCCCCTCGACGCGCACTTCGCCGCGGGCGGGCCGGGCCGGCGGCAGCGGCGCCACGGGATCGCGGATCTCGGGCGTGGTCTGGAGCAGCTCCATGATGCGCTCCATGGCGCCGGCGGCGCGCTGCACTTCGCCCCAGACCTCGGCCAGCGCCGCGAAGGAGCCGGCCACCAGCACGGCGTAGAGCACGAACTGGCCGAGCTGGCCGGCGGTCATGTTGCCGGCGAGCACGGCCTTGGCGCCGAACCACAGCACCAGCACGATGGCGCCGAATACGAACAGGATCACCACCGCCGTCAGCAATGCCCGCGCGCGGGTGCGCGCCAGGGCGGCGACGAAGGATTCCTCGACGGCGCTGCGGAAACGGGCCGCCTCCCAGGTCTCGCGCACGTAGGCCTGCACGATACGCATGGCGGTCAGGATCTCCTCCGCCAGCGCGCTGGTGTCGGCGACGCGGTCCTGGTTGCGCCGCGACAGGACGCGGACCTTGCGGCCGAACAGGATCATCGGCAGCAGCATGACGGGGACCAGCACCACGATCAGGCCGGTGAGCTTGGGGCTGGTGACGGCCAGCATCACCAGGCCGCCGGCCAGCAGCAGCACGTTGCGCAGGGCGATGGAGGCGCTGGAGCCGACCACGGTCTGCAGGATGGTGGTGTCGGTGGTGAGGCGCGAGAGCACTTCGCCGGCGCGCGTGGTCTCGTAGAAGGACTGGCTCAGGCGCAGGATGTGGCTGAACACCGCCTCGCGCACGTCTGCGACGACGCGCTCGCCGAGCCAGCTGACGAAGTAGTAGCGCAGCGAAGTCGCGGTCGCCAGCAGCGCGGCGATGGCGAACAGCGCCAGGAAATACTGGTCCACCTGGGCGGCGTTCTCGGCCGAGAAGCCCTGGTCGATCATGAAGCGCACCGCCACCGGGAGGCTGAGCGTGGCGCCCGCGGCCAGCAGCAGCGCGAACAGCGCGGCCAGCAGCATCCCGCGATAGGGCCGCAGGAACGGGGCGAGCGCCCGCAGCGGCCGCAGCTTGCGGCTCCGCGCTCGCTCGCCGCCGTCGGTGACAGTCTCGCTGCCGTCGGGATTGCGTCGGGTGGCCATGATGGGCGGCGGATTATACGGCTTCGCGCGCCAGCGCGGCGGCCAGCGCCGTATAGCGCATGGTCTCGAGCCAGCGCGCGCCGCGCCCGATCAGCCGGCGCGCGGTGATTTCATCGGCCACCTCGTACAGCACCCAGTCCCAAGGCCCCCGGGGTAACGGCCCCGGCGGCAGCCGCTCGTGGTTGCAGAACAGCCAGCGCGCGGGCAGGCCGCGCGCCTGGGCGGCGATCGCCTCGTCGAAGCCTCGCACTACCCAGCCGAGCGGCTCGTTGCCAGTGCGGGCCGCCAGCTCCAGGACACCGTAATCGTAGGAGATCAGGGCCCATTGCCCGGGCGCTCCCGCGAGGGCCTTGCGGCAGGCCGCCAGCACCGGCTCGCGCCCGAAGTGGGCAAGGCTCTCGTGCTTGAGCTCGACAAAGGCGCGCAGCGCCGGCCGCTCGCGCAGCCAGGCGGCGAAGGCGGCGAGGGTCGGAATGCGCGCCGCGGGAAACCGGTCCCCGAGGCGCGCCGGCTCGCCCACGGCGATCCCGCCGAGCGCCGCGGCCTCGAGCTCGAAAATGCCGTCGGCCCGGCCGGCGACCCGCTCCAGGTCGGCATCGTGCAGCAGCACCGGGACCCCGTCGGCGGTCAGCTGCACGTCGATCTCGACCCATGGGGCGCCGGCGGACGCCGCGGAATCCAGTGCCGGCAGGGTGTTCTCCGGCCACTCGGCGGCATGGCCGCGGTGGGCCACCAGGACGACGGGTCCCGTCACCATGCCGAGTCCGGGCCTGGGCGCGCGGCGGCGGTCACCAGGGCAGTTCCTGCCCCTTGGCGTGCCAGAAGCTGCCCGTGTTCTCCAGGTTCAGCTCGTCCATGCGCGCGATCAGCCCGGCCGCGGCATCCATCGGCTCGACATCGCCGCCGCCATCGGTCATCCCGGTGCGGACGTAGCCGGGATGCAGCAGCGCTACGGCGATGCCGCGCTCCTTGAGGTCCATGGCCAGCGAACGGCCGGCGGCATTCACGGCCGCCTTGCTCATGCGATAGCCGTAGTAGCCGCCGGAGTCGTTGTCGCCCATCGAGCCCATCCGGCTGGTGACAATGCCGACTCGCGAGCCCGACTGCAGGTTGCCCAGCAGCGCCTGGGTCACGAGCAGGGGGCCGACCGAGTTGACGCGGAACTGCAGGTAGACGTCGTCGAGCGCCTCGTCCTGCAGGCCACCGAGCGTGTCACGCCGGAGCACGCCGGCGTTATTGATGATCCAGTCGAGCGGCTGGCCCTCGAGCTCCTCCGCCAGGCGCCGGATCGAGGCGGGGTCGCCCACGTCGACGCCGGTGACGACGCGCGCGCCCAGTGCCTCGAGCTCGTCCGAGTCATGACGGCAGGCGGCGATGACCTGGTCCCCGCGCTCCACCAGCTGCCGGCACAGGGCCAGGCCGATGCCGCGGTTGGCGCCGGTGACGAGACATACAGACATGGGATTCTCCTCGCGATGCATTGAACGGGCTCCAAGTATAGGCAGCCGGCGGCCGGGCCGATAAAGTAAGACCATGCCGGCGTTCCGTGTCCTGTTGCTTCTCGCGTGCTGCGGCCTGGCCGCCTGCGCCGCGCCGCGCGCGCCCCAGGGCCTCGTCATGCCGGCGCCGCAGGAAGCGCAAGCCGCGAACCTGCTGGCCGGCTACCTGCTCGGCCGGGGCTGGCAGGTGCATGTCACCGACGAGACGCTGGTAACGGCAGAACGCGGTCCGGAGCGCCTGCAGCTCGAGCCCTTGCTGGATCCGGCCGGGCTGGACCGGGTCATGGTCTGGCGCAGCTGGCCCGCAGCGCCCGGCGCCGACGCGGCGGCGCTCGAGGACTTCGCGCTGGAACTCAACCAGGTGCTCAATGTCGGCCAGTTCCAGGCCGGCTCCGGCGACCTGCGCCTGCTGTCTTCGCTGGCGTTCCTCGACGCGCTCGACCCGCAATTGCTGGAGGCTTTCCTGGAGTTCACGGCCCAGGTGCGGCTGGCGGTCGAGCAGGTGGAGGGGGAACGCAACCTGCTCGCGCCCGTTGAGGGTGGCGGCTCGAGCCGCTAATCTGGCCACCCTCATCACCACGGAGCGGCTCCCATGAGCGTCACCGTCCGCGCCCGCCACCAGTACGACCACCCGCTGGCCACGGTCTGGGCCGCCTTCAGCGACCCCGGGTTCTACCAGGCCAAGTTCGAGGGCATTGGTCACCGCGCGGTGGAAGTCGTCTCGGCCGAGCAGCAGGGCGAGGACTTCCGTATCGAGATCAGCCGGGAGGTCCCGATCGAGGTGCCGCGGGTGTTGCGCGGGCTGCTCGGCGAGTGGAACACGCTGCTCCAGTCGGAGCACTGGCAGCCGGCCGGCAAGAACGCCTACCGCAACGAGCTCACCATCGAGGCGCGCGGCGTGCCGGCCGTGATGACCGGGACCATGAAGCTCGCGGCCGCCGGCAAGGGCTGCGTGAACGAGGTAGCGATTACGGTGAAAGCTTCCGTGCCGCTGGTCGGCGGCAAGCTCGAGGCGCTGGTGTCCCGCGACACCGAGGCGACCCTCGCCGCCGAGTACGAATTCATCCGGGCCTACCTGGCCGGGGACTGAGCCTCAGCCGCCGGCGAGCAGCTCCCGCAGGTTGGTGATCGCCTGCGTGGCGCGCGACAGGTACGACGCCATCACCAGCGAGTGGTTGGCGAACATCCCGAAACCGCCGCCGTTCAGCACGATCGGGCTGCGCATCGGCGCCAGGCTGGCCTCGAGCTCGCGAATCACCTGGCGCAGGCTGACGGTCGCGTTCTTGTCCTCCAGCACGTGCCGGAAGTCGTACTCCACCGCGCGCAGGAAATGCAGCAGCGCCCAGGCCGTGCCGCGTGCCTCGAAGAACACGTCGTCGATCTCCAGCCAGGGCGTCTTCACCACCACGTTGTCGCCCTGGGGCCGGGCCGCGTCCGCGGACGGGTCGAGCGCCAGGTCGGTGTTGACACGCACCTGGCCGACGCTGGCGGACAGCCGCTGCGACAGGTTGCCGAGCCGCTTCTCGACCACCGCCAGCCACTCGCGCAGGTTGTCGGCGCGGGCATAGAAATTCGCCGCCGGCTCTCCGGCGCCGGTCAGTCGCGCCTCGAAATCCTCGAGGTAACTGATCGCTTCGCGGTAGCGCGACTCGGTCGAGGGCAGGATCCAGCTGTCGTTGTCGAAGTTGAAGTTGGGCTCCACTTCGGCCAGGGCCGGGTCTTCCACCGATTGTGTCTGGGAGCGCGTGAAATCGTTGCGCATGACCCGTGCCAGGTCGCGGACCTGCACCAGCACGCCAAACTCCCAGTTGGGGATGTTGTCCAGCCACAGGCCGGGCAGGGTGACGTCATTGGTCAGGTAGCCGCCCGGTTTCTCGAGCAGCGTGCTGGAGACCCGCAGCAGCGTGTGCGTGGTGGCGTAGCCCGTCATCGCCGGCTGGCCGCCCTGTTCCCAGTTCACCCAGAAAGTGTCGGGCTCGCGCGACCAGTACCAGCTGAGAATCAGCAGGAACACCAGCAGGATCCCCAGGGCCGCGCCCACGGCCCGGGCGACACCGCGCCGCGGCGCCGCCGGGCTGCGTACTCGGGACCACCATGACTTGATACTCATCAACTTTGCTCCAGTGCCTGCTTGGGCGTTCAGGGCGCCGCCGGCCCGCGGTCGTGCGGCGCGTCGAGATCGAGTTCCGGGCCGAGCGGCACGACGCCGGTCGGGTTGATCATGCGATGGCTGTAATAGTAGTGCCGCTTGATGTGACCGAGATGAACCGTCGGCGCCACACCCGGCACCTGGTACAACTGGCGGGTGTAGTGCGACAGCCGGGGATAGTCGCGGATGCGCCGCAGGTTGGCCTTGAAGTGGCCGACGTAGACCGGGTCGAAGCGGACCAGGGTCGTGAACAGGCGCCAGTCCGCCTCGGTCAGGCGGTCGCCGGCAAGGAAGCGTCGCTCGGCCAGCAGCCCGTCGAGCCAGTCGAGAGCCTCGAACAGCGCGCCGAAGGCTTCCTCGTAGGCGGCCTGGGTGGTGGCGAAGCCGCAGCGGTACACCCCGTTGTTGACGTTGGCGTAGACGTGCTCGTTGACCGCGTCGATCTCCTTGCGGAGCCCGGCCGGGTAGTAGTCGGCCGCCGCCGAGGTCCAGGCGTCGAAGGCGCTGTTCAGCATGCGGATGATGTCCGCCGACTCGTTGCTGACGATGGTGTTGCGCTCGCGGTCCCACAGCACCGGTACCGTCACGCGCCCCGTGTAGTCGGGCTTGGCGCGGGTGTAGACCTGGTGCAGGTAGTCGCTGCCGAACAGGGGGTCGCCGACGGTGAAGTCACCGGCCTCGCAGGCGCGGAACTCCCAGCCGTGCTCCAGCATGTCGGGATGCACGACCGAAACGCTGATTGCGTCCTGCAGGTTCTTGAGCGCCCGGAAGATCAGCGTCCGGTGGGCCCAGGGGCAGGCCAGCGAGACATAGAGGTGATAGCGGCCGGGCTCGGCCTTGAACCCGTCGCCGCCGCTCGGGCCGGCGCGCCCGTCCGCCGTGACCCAGTTGCGGAACACTGCCTCCGAGCGCACGAACTTGCCGCCCGTGGACTCGGTGTCGTACCACTCGTCCCGCCACTTGCCTTCGATCAGCCGACCCATGTCAATGCTTGCTCCCGGCGCAACCTTTAAGATGCGCCCATAGTCTTCACCAGGACCCCTATTATGACCGATGACACCTATGCCTCGATGCGCAAGCGCATCAACAAGGCCAACGCCGGCTTCCGCAAGGGCCAGCCGGACACCTTCAAGGGCTTCAACCTGATGCATGAGCAGGCCATGGCCGCGGGCGCGCTGGACCACAAGACCAAGGAGCTGGTCGCCGTGGCCCTGTCGGTCGCCTCGCGCTGTGATCCCTGCATCGCCTTCCACGTGCCCGCGGCCATGCGGCTCGGCGCCACCCGCGAGGAGATCATGGAAGTGCTGTCGGTGGCGGTGATGATGGGCGGCGGCCCGTCGCTGATGTACGCCGCGCACACCATGGAAGTGGTGGAGGAGGAGCTGGCGAAGGACCAGTCCTGAGCAGGCGGTCAGCCCGTGCCGCGGGTCGTGTTCCAGCGGCGGACCCAGTCGAGCACCTTGTCGCCCTCCATGGCGCGGGCGACGAAGTAGCCCTGGCCCTCGTCGCAGCCGAGGTCGGAGACCAGGTTCCACACCCGCAGGTTGTCGATGCCCTCGGCGACCACGCGCATCTGCAGCTCGTGGCCGAGGCGGATGTTCGACTGCAGGATGGCGGCGGCCTCGTCGTCCACCAGGGCGTTGCGCACGAAGCAGCGATCCAGCTTCAGCTCGCTGTAGGGCAGCTCGTTGAGCTGCGCCATGTTGGAGCGCCCGGTGCCGAAGTCGTCGATGGACAGCTCGAAGCCTTGCAGGCGCAGCCGGGTCAGGGTCTCGAGGGTGTCCACGCTGCTGTTGCCGTCCCAGTTCTCGGTGACCTCGAGGGTGATCTGGGACGGCTTCAGGCGGAAGGTATCGGCCCAGTGGACGAGCGTCTGCGGCAGCCGCTCGTCGCTCAGCAGCGAGGGCGAAATATTGACGGCGAGCTGCAGCGGCGCGCCGTTGGCGCGCCACCGGGCGGCCGCGGAGAACGCATGACAGACCAGCGCCTCGGTCAGGGCGAAGATGAGGCCCGATTCCTCCGCCACCCGGATGAATGTCGCCGGCGGCAGGGTGCCGCGCTCGGGATCATCGAGCCTGGCCAGCGCTTCCATGCCGACGGGCCGCAGCGTTTCGAGGTCGATCTTGGGCTGGAACCAGGGCTGGATCCGGCCGCGGTCCAGGCGGTCGGAAATCATCTCATGGCTCAGCTGCAGCCGCAGTGCCCTGGTGCCTTCGTCCTCGTCCGTGACCGGCAGCATCAGCAGGGCGCCGAAATCGGCCTCGCTGAAGGGATGTTGCAGTTGCCCCACCAGCCGCAGGCCGCGGGCGCGGGCCAGCCTGGACGCCGAGTTCAGCACCCGCACCGGGGCCAGCCCGGTCATGATCAGCCCCGCCTGGCAGGCGCGCTCGCTCAGGAACCGCACGCTGTCGACGCCGTCGCCCCGGTTGCCGGACAGGGACAAGGTGACGAAGCGCAGTTCCGGGTGCCACTGCTCGGCCAACGACGCGAAATCCGCGGCTGCCGCCGTGCGGTACCCGCGCCGACTGCAATAGTCGGCCAGGCGGCCGCACAGCTCGGCATCCGGCTCCATGATCAGGATTTCGGGCGTCATAGCGGATGGATATCAGGCGCCGGGCGTCCGGCCCATGACGCGGGTCACGCTTTGCCTCGAAAGCGCCTGACGATGCGTATAATCGCCAGTCCCACGGACCCGCGGCCCGGCTGCCGGGAGATTGAGACGCATGTTCGACCTCGCTGAGCGCCGGCTGTCGCGCCTCGCCCGCCTCGACGCCGACTGCCTGCGCGGCGGCGGTCGCGGCGTGGAAAAGGAGTCCCTGCGGGTTACGCCCGAGGGGCGCATCGCCCGGACGCCCCATCCCGCCGCGCTCGGCGCCGCCGTGGCGCATCCGTGGATCACCACCGACTATTCGGAAGCGCTGCTCGAGTTCGTCACGCCGCCGCTGGACACCAACTGGGCGACCCTGCAGTTCCTCTGTGACATCCACCAGTTCGTGTACCCGCGCCTGCCCGATAACGAGGCGCTCTGGCCCACCAGCATGCCCTGCGCGGTCGGGGGGGACGAAAGCGTGCCCGTGGCCGAGTACGGCAGCTCCAATGTCGGGCGGATGAAACACATTTACCGGCTCGGCCTCGGTTACCGCTATGGCCGCGTGATGCAGACCATTGCCGGCGTGCACTTCAATTACTCGTTGCCGGAGGCGTTCTGGTCCGCCCTGGGCGAGAGCGAGGGGCGCGACAGCGCCGACCGCAACTTCCGCGACGAGATGTACTTCGGCCTGCTGCGCAACTTCCGCCGCTACGGCTGGATCGTCATGTACCTGTTCGGCGCCTCGCCGGCCGTGTGCAAGTCCTTTCTCGGCGGGCGCGACCCCGGCCTGCCGTCCTTCGACCGCGCCACCTGGTACGGGCCGTACGCCACCTCGCTGCGCATGAGCGACCTCGGCTATCGCAACACCAACCAGGCCGGCATCCAGTTGTCGATGAACTCCCTGGAGGAATACATCGATGGCCTGGAGCACGCGATCCGCTCGCCCTGGCCGCCCTACGAGAAAATCGGCGTGGCGCCGGGCGGCCAGTGGCGCCAGCTGTCGACCAGCGCGCTGCAGATCGAGAACGAGTACTACGGCTACATCCGGCCCAAGCAGCCGATTCGCCCCGGTGAGCGGCCGACCCTGGCGCTGCGCCGTGCCGGCGTGGCGTACGCGGAGGTGCGGGCGCTGGACGTCAGTCCCTATGATCCCGCCGGCGTCAGCCAGAACGAGCTGCGCTTTCTCGAGGCCCTGCTGGTGTTCTGCATGCTGCACGACAGCCCGCCGCTCGGCGCGGAGGAGGTGGCGCAACTCGACGCCAACCACGCCCGGGTGGCGGTGAGCGGCCGGGACCCGGCCCTGGTGCTGGATATCGCCGGGCAGCACCGGCCGCTGGCGGCGTGGGGCCGGGAGCTGTGCCGGCAGCTGGCCCCGGTCTGCGAACTGCTGGACCGCGGCGACCCGGCCCGCTCCTACAGCGCCGCCCTCGAGCTGCAGGCGGACAAGGTGAAAGATCCGGGCCTGACGCCCTCGGCCAGGATCCTGGCGGAGATGCGGGAGGAGGGCGAGTCCTTCTTCGGCTTTGCCATGCGCATGTCCCGCCAGCACGCCGACTACTTCGCCGCCCTGCCGCCGATGTCAGCGGGGCGGCTGGCCGAGTTCGAGGCGGAGGCGGCACAGTCCCACGAGGCGCAGCGCGAGCTCGAGGATGCCCCGCCCGAACCGTTCGAGGACTACCTGGCCCGCTACTTCGCCGCCCCCGGATCCTAGATGTTCGTGAGTATCGGCTTCCTGCTGCTCGGCTTCCTGCTGCTTTACGGCGGCGGGGAGTGGCTGGTGCGCGGCGCGAGCAACCTGGCGCTGCGTTTCGGCATGAGTCCCTTCATGGTCGGCATGACCATCGTGGCTTTCGCCACCAGCGCGCCCGAGCTGGCAGTGAGCCTGCAGGCGGCGCTGGCCGGGGTGGACGACATCGCCGTCGGCAACGTGGTCGGGTCCAACATCGCCAATATCGGCCTGATTCTCGGAATCTGCGCCCTGTTGACGCCGACCGTGGTGCGCATGCGCCTGATCCGCATCGACCTGCCGTGGCTGATCGTCGTCTCGGGCCTGCTGACGGCCTTTCTCTACGACGGCGGGCTGACGCGCCTGGGCGGCGTGATCCTGCTTGCGGGGCTTGCGGCCTTCCTGTTCTGGAACGTCCGGGTCGGGCGCCCGGAGCAGGAAGAAGACGAGGTGAAGCGGGAGTTCGAGGGGATCGTCCGGCCGCGGGTGGGCGCCAGCGTCGACGTGCTGCTGATCCTGGCGGGGCTCATCGCCCTGGTGGGGGGCGGCGCCGCCTTCGTGCGCGGCGGGGTGGATCTCGCCGAGATTCTCGGGGTGCCTTCGGCCGTGATCGGCCTCACCGTCGTGGCCGTCGGCACCAGCCTGCCGGAACTCGCCACCAGCATCGTCGCCGCGCGCCGCGGTGACGCTGACATTGCCGTCGGCAATGTCGTCGGATCGAACTTCTTCAACATCCTCGCCATCCTCGGCATCACCGCGACCATCCAGCCGCTGGAACGCGGCGGCATCACCATGATCGATATGGGCGTAATGATGGCCTTCACCGTGGTCCTGCTGCCGCTGATCCTGGTGCGCAGGTGCATCGGCCGGCCGGAGGGCGCCGTGCTGCTGGCGGGCTATCTCGCCTATGTCACCTGGCTGGTGAGCAACGCGCTCTAGGGCCCTTCGCCGCCGAAGATCGCCACTTCGCGGCCGGCGGCATCGGCCCGGCCGCGGTACATGCCCTCGGTGCTGAACGACAGGCTGGCGCGCCCGGCGCGGTCGAGCACGATCACGCCGCCGAGCCCGCCCAGCGCCCGGATTTCCGCCAGCACGCCGGCCGCCGCCTCGTCGGGGGACTGGCCGGCCAGGGCGATGCGGGTACAGATGGCGTGGGCGGCCGCCGCGCGGATGAAGTACTCGCCGTCGCCGGTGGCGGAGACTGCGCAGCCCTCGTCGGCCCAGGTGCCGGCGCCGATTACCGGGACGTCACCCAGCCGGCCCCAGCGCTTCGCCGTGGTGCCGCCGGTCGAGGTCGCGGCCGCCAGCCCACCGGCGGCGTCCAGCGCCACCGCGCCTACGGTCCCGAAGCGGCCCTGGTCGGCCGCCGTCGGCAGTGCGCCCGTGAGCAGCGAGCGCTGCAGCTGTTCCCAGCGTTGCTCGGTCCGGAACCAGCTGGCGGGCTTCAGCTCCAGCCCCTGGTCGATGGCGAACTCGACGGCGCCGTCGCCGGCCAGGAACACGTGCGGGGAGTCCTCCATCACGCGCCGCGCCAGCAGCACCGGGTTGCGTACCCAGCGCACCCCGCCGACCGCCCCGGCCGCACGGCTTGCGCCATCCATGATCGAGGCGTCGAGTTCGTTGCGCCCCTCGGCGGTGAACACGGCGCCGCGGCCGGCGTTGAACAGCGGCGAGTCTTCCAGCGGCACGATGGCCGCAGTGACGGCGTCGAGCGCGCTGCCGCCTGCCGCCAGGACCTGCCAGCCGGCCACCAGGGCCTCGTCCAGCGCCGCCTCGTACTCGGCTCGCGCCGCGGCGGTCATGTCGGCCGCCCGCAGCGTGCCCGCGCCGCCGTGGATCAGCAGCAGGGGCTCCCGGGCGGGCAGCGGGAGGGCCAGGGCCAGCAACAGCAGGGCGGCGAGGACGAGGACGAGTCTGCTCATGTGTTCTCCGGTTCCAGCGTCAGCTGGCGGGGCGGCGGCAGGCGCCCTTCCACCGCCTTGCCGGGGCGGCGCCTGAAGGCCACCAGCGTGAGATCATCGGGTTTGCTCGGGTGCGCGCCGGGCGCCTCCTCGGGCGCGCCCTCCATGCGCGCCACGGCCGACTGTGCCAGCCTGCGCACCTGCCGGTCCAGCGGGCCGCAGCGCAGGAGGGCGGTGATCTCCTCCAGGCGCAAGTTGTCGACCAGGCCGTCGCTGCAGGCCAGCACCGTGTCCTGCGGCGCGAGGCGCACGGCGGAGCTGACTTCGATGCGCATGTCATGGCTGCCGAGGAAGTTCGACACCAGGTGGCGGTCCTCGTGGTGCAACGCTTCCTCCTGGTTCACCAGTCCGGCCTGCACGGCGAAGCCGACCGGGGAATGCGACAGGGTCCGCAGCTTGAGCCGCCCGCGCTGTCCCAGGACGATCACTTCCGAGTCGCCGACGTTGTAGGCGCGGATCCGCCCCGCGCACAGCTCGGCCACGACCAGGGTGGTGGCGCTGCCGTTGGCCTGCGCCAGGACCGCCGCGTTGGCCTGGGCGATGCCGTCGAGGATCGCGGCCTGCAGTGCCTGGCCGGCGGCGTACTCCCGTTCCACCACGGCGGCGAGGGTGTCGATCGCTCCGGCCGCGGCGGCCCCGCCGCCGGGCAGCCCGCCCATGCCGTCCGCGACGGCCAGCACGGCATGCTGTGCGTCGAGCGACAACACGAGCAACGCGTCCTCGCCGCGCTCCTTGCCGGCGCAGGGCCGCGCCCAGGCGACGGCGGCGCCGTCGGCGGCCCGCAACAGCTGCTCCACGGTGTCTTCCGCCTCGGCGAGGCGGAAGGAGGTTTCCGCGATGGCTGCCGTCACCGCCGCGCCGCGGGTTGGCGGATCCGTTCGAAGGCCGCCAGCAGCCGCATGCCGTCCCGGAACCGCCGGGACGGCTTGACCTCGATGGCGCGCCGGATCAGCGCGACCATGTCGGGGTGGAGTTTCTGGCGCAGGCGGGCGGCCCCGGGCGGGGGCCAGTCATAGGGCCAGCGGGGCAGGGTGCCGGCGAACATGCGATACAGCACCAGGCCGACCGAGAACACGTCCGAGGCGAGCACCGGGCGCCCCATGGCCTGCTCCGGCGCGACGTAGCCCACCGTGCCCGAGCCGGAAGCTTCCAGGACCCGGCCGCGGGCGAGCTTGGAAAAGCCGAAGTCGGCGAGCCGCAGCTGGTTGTCGGGAAAGATGATGAAATTGTCGGGCTTGATGTCGCAGTGGATGATTCGGTGCTCGTGGGCGTGGGCGACCCCGGCCAGGATCTGGCGGGTGAAATCCAGCGCCCTGGCCGTCGAGATGCGTTTCTGCAGGCGGGTGCCGAGGGTCTCCAGGCCAAGCGGCATCGAGATCACGAAGTAGCCGTCGATGAAGCAGGCGTTCTGGATTGGCAGGATGTTGGGATGGTCGAGCTTCGCCAGCAGCCGGACCTCCTTGCGGAAGTCCGCGAGAAAATAGTCGTCCATCATGCGGCGGTGCGGGATCTTCAGGGCGACCCGCAGGCCGTGGATGGTGTCGTAGGCCTGGTACACGGCCGCCAGCGGGCCGTCGGCCAGCCGTTTCTCGATCCGGTATTTGCCCAGTTTCTGCCGGGCCCTGAGCATCATCCTGCGACTCCCGCCGGGCGCGCTGCAAGCCCCGGAATATAGGGCAAAGACGCGCCTGGCGCGAGCGATTGAATTTTCGCCGCGAGGCGCCATCTAAGGGCATAGGGGCCGCCGGTGGAACCGTTGGCAGGGCGGGCACGAACAAGGCAATGACAACCCGAAAGGCGGAGTAGGGCCAAAAATGAGTGGATACGCACGCAAGGATTTCCCCGCGGATGCGGATTTCGAATTCACGGGCGAGGGCGAGCCGGTCGAACTCCTGCCGGACCTCGGCCGGCGCGAAGCCCAGCGCAGCGGGCCCGGCACCGCCGCCCGGCGCACGCTTGAGGCCCTGGCGGAAAGCCGGCGCCTGAGCCGGGAACTGGCGGACCTCGAGAACTACGAAGACCTGTGACCCGGATGCGGACGAGGGTCGGACCCATGGAGGCAGCGATGAGCAAGAAAACCGCGCGGGCTGTGGCGCTGGCCGCCATGCTGGCGTTCCTGGCCGGCTGCGCCGCCATGGCGCCGAGGGTCACGACCGACTACGACCGCAGCGTGGATTTCAGCCAGTACCGGACCTTTGCCTTCATGGACCGCGAGGAACGCGGCGTGGCCCGCAGCTACGACAGCATCGCCGACCGGCGGCTGATGGCCGCGGTGAGCCGCGAACTGGAAGCCCGCGGCTACCGGCAGGTGGAGGCCGACCCCGACCTGCTGGTGAACTTCGCCGTCGCCACCGAGACCGTCGAGGAAATCGTGTCGGTGCCGAGCCCGGGTTGGCCGGCCCCGTGGGGCTGGCGCTACTACTATTATCCGTGGCCGGCGTACAACTACGACACCTACGTCGATCGCTACGAGCAGGGCACGATCTTCATCGACCTGGTCGATGCCGAGCGCCGGCAGCTCGTCTGGGAAGGCAGGGCGGTGCAGCGCGTCAACAGCGCTACCCGGGAAGACCCGGCGGGCACGCTGGACGCGACGGTGAGCGAGATTTTTGCCGCCTATCCCTTCCGGGCCGGCCCGGCGCCGCGGTAGCCGCGAGCAGTCAGCGCCGGCCGGAGGCGGGGTCGCTGCGCCGGCGCTCGGGCTCTCTTGGCACGATGTCGCAGGCTGCCCCCTCGTGCCGGGTCGCCACCACCCGGTCCGCCTCTACTTCGAAGAACAGCAGGCAGTCGCTGCGGCCTGCCGGCACGAAGCCGGCCGGCCTGCGCGCCGGATCGAGGCGGGCGCCGGGCTCGGCCAGCCGCTCGATCCGGTGGTCCAGTTCGCGTGTGCGCTCGTACACCAGCACGACGCGGCCCGGCTCGGCGGGCAGCGTCCGGAGCGGCGTGCCCCAGGCGTCGAGCAATTCCTCGACCGGCGCGCCCTCCCAGGCCGAGAGATCCCGGACCCACCAGGACTGGGTAGCGCAGCCTGCCAGCAGCGCGAGGATGACGGCGGGCGCGAGGCGGCGCGCGGTGCGGGACGGGCTCATGTCCCGATCATATCAGGCCGGCCCGGCGGCTGATGAGATGGATCACCCAGGTCAGCGCCACGGCGCCGAGCAGCAGCAGGATCGCGATGCCGGCGTTGTTCAGCGCCGTCGGGGCGACCAGCATCAGCGCGCCCAGTCCGAGCATCATCATGCCGGACATCAGCTTCAACAGCCGGCCTTCCGCCTCGCCCAGCTTGCGTGAGCCGAACTTCATCACGAACAGCAGCACGATGATGAGCAGCGGGATGACGTAGATGATGTTGTACAGCACCAGGTACATGTAATAGACGAAGGTATCGGCCTCGCGCAGCGTCAGGATGCGCGTGTAGACCATCGGCAGCCCGGCGGTGCACAGCAGCTCGTAGGAATTGACCACGATCGCCAGCACGGCGGTGCCGGCCAGCATCGCCAGGGTGCTCTTGGCGCCGACCAGGTTGCGCATGCGCTGGTACATGCCCGGTTTTTTCGACTCCGGGATGGACAGCGAGGGCCCGCCCGACTGGAACCAGAAATAGTCCTTGATGTTGATGGCGGCGAGCCCCACCGCGATCACGCCGGCGATGATGGTCACTACCCGCAGCTCGCCGAGCAGCAGGAACACGTTGAGCCACGCGGCCATGAACACGAAATAGATCAGCCCCGAGATCAGGACGAAGGTCCCGCCCACCAGCAGCATGCGGGCGCGGCTGCGCGCGTGCACCATCAGGCTGAGCAGGAACAGCAGCACGAAGAAGGCGCAGGGGTTGAAGGCGTCCAGCCCGGCGATCACCACCGTGAGGATGGGCAGGCCCCATGCCGAGGGGTCGATCATGCCGAGCAGCGGCACCCGCACGCCCATTACTTCGCCGGCCTTCGGCCCGGCGTCGCCGGCGCCCGTGAACATGGCGATGGCGTCCTCCGGGTTGGCGCGGCAGTG
Organism: Thioalkalivibrio sp. XN8; assembly: GCF_011058255.1. Taxonomy (GTDB): domain Bacteria; phylum Pseudomonadota; class Gammaproteobacteria; order Steroidobacterales; family XN24; genus XN24. The sequence goes on from NZ_JAALFH010000033.1 coordinate 83,541, forward strand.
CTCCAGGCGCGCCAGCAGCACGGCGCCGGTCGTCTCGGCGTTGTCGAAGCCGGTATGCATGGTGCCGCAGAAGAGGAAGGCGGGCACGCTGCGGGCCTGTTCGCCGATGGCGCGCGCAGTGTCGCGATACAGGATGCCGTGGTCGCGGGTCTTGGTGATCTCGAAGGCGCGCAGGTCGATCCAGTCCCGCGCGTCGAGGCTGGCGACGAAGGGCTTGGCTTCGATGCAGTGCGGGCAGGTGTCGGAGTAGAAGTACCAGACGACGATCTTCGTTTCGCCGTCGGGGCCCGTGCTCAGCCACTCGACTTCAGCACGCGCCGCCGACGCGCAAAGGAGCAGCGCCAGCGCTGCGAGGAACAGGGGCAGGATATTCTTGTACATGCGTGGTCCACTCCGCCGGAGCGCTGCACTTTACTCAGCGCTCCGGCGGCGGGCAATTGTGGCAAGTCCTTGGGAACTTTTCCCCGGCAGCCTGCTACGGGTTGAGCTTCTGCAGGATCTCGGGGTTTTCTTCCCGCGTCGCCAGCACGGTGTGGCAGAGCGAGCAGTTGCGCGAGATGCCCTCGCCCTCGGCTGTCTTGTGCTCGCGGTTGTGGCAGCGGAAGCAGCCCGGCGCATCTTCGCGGCTGCGGATCGGCGGGTGGCCGCTGTGGTCCGGATAGGTGTCCCAGCGCACCCGCATGTGGGGGAACACGTTCCAGCTGAAGATGTCGCCCAGGGCGTCACCGGCCTCGGTGATGGCGGCGGCTTTCTCCACCGCCAGCTCCGGGTAGTTCTCGCGGTAGAAGGTCTCCAGCGATGCGGCCAGCCCGACCCGCGCGTCGTCGTGGGTCTGGTAGTCGGCTTCCTCGATCAGGCGCACGCCCTCGCGCTTGATGAACGGCAGCGTCCGGTCGACCTTGTCGCTCGACAGCATCATGTCGAGCTCCTCGGCCGGCGTGCGGTAAATGTGGGTTGGCCGGTTATGGCAGTCGACGCAGTCCATGGTGCGCCACTCGCCCGGATCCTCGGGCATATTGTCGGCCAGGTAGACCTTGGTGGTCCCGTCGGCCAGCGTCAGCTCGATGTCGTAAACCTCCATCCGGCTCTCGTCGGAGCGATAGCGGATCTGGATGTTGGGATCCACGTGCCAGTGAATACCGGAGGACTCGCGGCCCGCCAGGCCGCCGACCCTGAGCAGGATGGCGCTCTTCAGCTCGGTGTTGACCTCGTCCTCGTCGTAGACTGTCTCGATCTTCAGCTTGTCGCCGACGAATACATAGGGCCAGTGGCACTGCTCGCAGGTGTCGCGCGCCGGGCGCAAATCGTGCAGCGGCGTCTCGATCGGGCGCGGGTAGATATCCAGCGCCACGGCGACCATCTGCCACGCGCCGTCCAGCTTCGACTTCACGAACCAGTCGGCGCCCGGGCCGATGTGGCAGTCGACGCAGCGCACGCGGGAGTGGGGCGAGCGCTGGTGCGCAGTCCACTCCGGCTGCATCACCGAGTGGCAGGCCAGGCCGCAGAAAGCGTTCGAATCCATCACCTCGACGCCCTTGTAGGTGGCGCCCGCGATAACCACGATGTTGACCAGCGTAAGGACCAGGAAGACCACCACCGCCTTGCGGGTGGTCTCCTGGTTGAGGTCGATGACCGGGAACAGCGGCGGCGCCTTGCCCTCCGCCGCCAATTTTGCGGCGCGCTTGCGCTGGCGGTAAATGCCGACCGGGATCAGCAGCAGGCCCAGCACGAAAAACATCGGCAAGATCAGGAAGGTCACGATGCCGAGGTACGGCCCGCCCGAGAAACCGACGGCATGCACGATGAACAGCGCCACGATCAGCGTCAACGAGGCGACGGCGAGTGCCGTGCCGGCCAGGCTGATGGGGTTCCGGGTCAGGGCGGCGAAGAAGTGTCGAGCCATGTTTTTTTCCTCTTGGAGACGAGCGGGGCCCCGCCGACTACTCGGCAGGGCCCCGCGTCCGTCCCTGGGTACAGGCCCGGGCAACCGTCCTGGTCGCCCGGGCGTTTCTTGTCATCAATAGATCAGCAGGGCCGTGAAGATGCCCACCGCCAGCGCCAGGCCGATGGCCACGGCCACGAAGCCCCAGAAGTGGATGCTGCGCATCTGCTCCTTGGTCGGGGCCGGCACGATGTGGTCTTCCAGCGTGCCTTCTTCCACCATCCGCTGGTACTCCAGCGGCCGCTCGTCCTTGAAGCGCTCGATCGGCTGGCTGCCGGTGAAGACCACCGGGTCGAGCGGGAAGCTCTCCGGGCGCAGGTGCGTGTGGAAGAAGTGGAACAGGAAGATGAAGCCGGTGGCCAGCAGGGCTTCCTCGCTGTGCACCACGTACGCGGCGTTCAGCGCCCAGCCCGGCAGCGGCAGGATCTCGGTGAAGAAGTTCGGGAACCAGAGCATCAGGCCGGAGCCGCCGATGATCATCATGCCCCAGAACACCGCCAGGTAGTCGAACTTCTCCCAGTAGGTCCAGCGGTCGCCCGCAGGTCTCGGACCCATGTAGAGGAAGTACTTGAACATGGCGACGATGTCCTTGCCGTCCTTGAGCTGCGGGGTCATGGAGTTCGGCCCCCAGAACAGGCCCTTCTCCCCGGCCGCCAAGCGGCGGATGAGGACGACCAGGTGCCAGACGAAGTAGCCGAAGGTGCCGATCGCCGCCACGCGGTGCAGGAACATCGTGTTCTCGACGCCGCCAAACCAGGCCATCAGCGTGTGGGCCCACGGCGCGTGCGCGAACTTCAGCGGCAGGCCGGTGGCCGCCAGTAGCAGGAAGGTCACGATGATCAGCTTGTGCATGCTGATGTCGCGCTTCTTGAAGCGGCGTACGTAGGTGTTGCTCGGGCTGTGGTGGCCGAGGAACTCGCCCCGCATGTGGCCGACGATCCCGCGCTGCAGCCACAGGATGGCGTGGATGCCGAAGAAGCCGAACACGCCGATCACCAGCGCATGCATCGCCATGGCGATGATGAAGACGTAGAAGTTGTCGTCCGGGCTGTTCGGATTGATATGCGGATTGAAGGAAGCGAAGGCCATGGTGACGTCGCCGTGGCATTCGCCGCACATCGCCTGCAGGTTGTCCGGATGAATGCTCGAGCGCGGATCATCCTGGCCCAGCGTGCTGTGCGGGGTATGGCAGTCCGAGCAGGTTGCGGAGGTGACCAGGCCGAGGTCGGTGGCCTTGCCGTGGAAACCGCCGCGATAGGTGTTGTAAAGGTCGCCGTGGCAGTCGCCGCACTCGTCGGCCATGTGCAGGCGGTCGAGCCCGACCGTCGGGTCCTTGATGGAATGCGACTCATGGCAGTCGATGCAGGTGGCGGTGCTGGTGTCACCGGCCTGCCAGGCGGCGCCGTGGGCGCTGACGTTCAGCCATTCGTCGTAGATATACTGGTGGCAGTCGCCGCACATCTCGGGCGAGTTCTTGAATGAGGTCGGGGACCGCTCGTGCTCGACCGGGAACACCATGTGCCCGCCGTGGCAGGTGCTGCAGGTCGGCGAGGCCGTCAGGCCGGAGCGCAGCAGGCCGCGGCCGTGCACGCTCTCGACGAAGGCGTTGATCAGGTCGCCGCCGCCTTCCTGTCCCCGGTGGCAGTCGCCGCAGACCTGCACCTGCCCGACGGGCGACATCGGCGAGGTCAGGTCGTCATTCTTGAGCATGCTGTGGGCGTCGCCGTGGCAGTCCATGCAGCCCACCTGGTCGGCGTGCACGCTGCGGCCGACGGCCCGCGGCGCCATGGTGTGACACTGGGCGCACATGGCGTCGCCGCTCAGGTCGGCCAGGTCCTCGGCCTTGTGCCGCGGGCTGGTGACGTTGGTATGGCAGTCCTTGCAGGCGACGTCCGCGTGCGCGGTCGAGTCGAACTGCACGTCCTTATGGCACATCCCGCAGCGGATTTCGCGCTCCTGGGCGTCGGCCGTTGCGGCGCCGAAAGACAGCACGGCCGCGAGCACCAGGCCGCACAGCAGGGCAGGAAGGGAAAGTTGTCTGGCCATTGTTCAAACCCCGATGGCGCGGTCGGCTGACCGCGGGGCGTCCTCGCGGGACGCATCCTGTTGATGTTCGGCCGCCCCAAATTCGGCCGAGCCTTCAAGCGGCAGCGTCCGCAAATGTCGGATTTGCAGACGTTTACCTCAGGCGGGGTCAATTTTGCGCGGTGCGGGGGACGCCGCAATCAGGGTCAATGCGTACCCGGGGGGCGCAGTTCCGGCGTCGGGAGGCGGGTCTCCAGGGGGCCCGGGGCATCCAGCTCTTCCCGGATGGTGTGGCGCATCAGGTCGCGGAAATCCGACACGGCCATGAAGAACTCGCGCATGATCAGGATCCAGACGCGCATGCCGTAAGGTGTCAGGACCAGTCGGTCGCCCTCGTCCCGTACCGCGCCCATCAGCTTCAGGCCGAGAATCTCCGGCGCCAGCTTCCAGAAAAAGCCGGGGTAGCGCTTCTCCGCCACGGCCTTGTCCAGCGTCAGGCCGAAGAGGTTCATGAGCATGAAGTAGCGGAGCCGGTCCCGGCTGGTCAGCGGCTGGCGGCGGCTGATGCCGAAGCGGCCGCTCTCGACCTGGCGGTTGTAATGGTTCAGCGAGAAGGTGCTGGAGTAGAGGATGCCCTCGAGATAGCTCATGGCGCCGCTGCCGAGGCCCAGGTACTCCTCGTTCTCGATGATGTACTCGTCCACCGTGCCGCGCTTGCGGTTGAAGCACCAGGCCGAGGAGGGCTGGTAAGCGTCCGGCAGCGCGTCGAGGATCAGCCGGTACATGTGGCCCTCGCGGTCGAAGTCCACTTCGCCCATGGTCTTGCGCATCTTGCGGATGGTGCTCTCGGCGCTCATCAGCGGGTAGAAGGTGGCCTGGCTGACCCCGAGCTCCCGCGTCAGGCGGTCGATGTCCCGGAGCAGCGAGGCCTCGTCCTGGTAGGGCAGGTTGAAGATCATGTCGGCGTTGAGCGTCTCGAAGAAGCCGTCGGCCTGCTCCAGGCGCTTCATCACCTCGGCCGCCGAGCCGTACTTCTCGTACCGGTCCATCTGCTTCAGCAGCTCGTCGTCGAGGCTCTGGATGCCGACCGAGACCCGGGTCACGCCGGCATCCCGCATCCGGGACATGACCTCGGGGCGGAGGTCGTCCGGGTTGGTCTCGATGGAAATGCTCTCGATCGGGCTGAGCCGGCGCAGCAGCTCCAGGGTCTCGGCCAGCTCGGCGGGCATCACCGTCGGGGTGCCGCCGCCGACGTAGACGTCCTTGAAGCGGTAGCCCGCCTCGTGCGCCATGCGGATCTCCTGGCGCAGGGTGCGGAAATAGCGCAGCGTCTTCTGCTCTTCGAAGCAGACCCGGTGAAAAGAGCAGAAAGGGCAGAGCACGGTGCAGAAGGGCACATGCAGGTACAGCATGTACTTGCGCGAGGTGTCCGGCGGCGGCAGCGACTCGCTGGGCTGTGGCCGCGCAAAGCGCGTCAGCCTCCGGCTGTTGTGCCGGAAGCCCGCGGTCAGCAGGCGATCCATGATGCTCAAGGCGACGGCGCTCCCGGGCGTCGGGGTCGGACACGAAAGGGGGCAATGTTAGCGCAGTTGGGTCTCATTTCGGGTGCGTATTCGTCGGCGCCCCTGTACCCGGAGCCAGTGCGCCATGGCGCCGCCGCCAGCCGCCGGGCGTTTCTCCCGTCCAGCGCCGGAACGCGTGCGACAGGTTGGCGGCGTCGCTGAAGCCCGTGCGGGCGGCGATCTCCTCCAGCGGCAGGCCGGTGTTTTCCAGGTAGCCCGCCACCAGCCCGAAGCGCATCTCGTCCGCCAGCGCCCGGAAGCTGGTCCCTTCCTCCGCCAGCTTGCGGCGCAGGCTGCGCCGGGACAGACCGAGCTGCCGGGCGGACTCGTCCTGGCTCGGCAGCCGGCCCGGGTGGGCCAGCAGCAGCCGGCGCAGCCGCGTGGACAGCCCGCCGGCCGGGGACAGTCCCTCCAGCAGGCGCTGGCACTGCGCTTCGGCCGCGGCGGCCGTGACCGGATCGCCCCCGGGCAGCGGCTGGTCGAGGGCACCGGCGTGCACCCGGAGGGCGTGCCGGGCCGCCCCGAACACGGGCTGGCAGCCGAAGACGCTGGTGTACTCGGCGGCCCAGGGCGGGGCGGGGTAGGCGAACTCGACCCCCGCCAGGCCCTCGCGCCGGCCCGTGAGGTCCTCGAACAGCGTGGCGGCCGCGGCCGCATCCCGTTCCACCAGGAAAGTCTCCAGCTCCCCCAGCGGGAACGCCGGCTGCATCACCAGGGCGGCCTCCGCTCCGGCGCGCTCGAAATGCCAGCGGAGGAAGGTATGGGTCAGGTCGATGTACTGCAGGCCGAGGCGGATGGCGCTCGCCAGCGTCGGGCTGGCGGCCAGCGCCAGGCCCCAGAAGCCGAACACCGGGAAGCGATGGCCGCGGCCTGCCAGCAGGCCGAGACCGGGGCGCCCCGAGGCCGAGACGGCCCGGCGAATGAAGGCGATCTCTCGCTCGACGGGAATGGGCTGGCTGCCGGCGGTCGCCTGCTCCGCCAGCCCGCAGTCACGCAGCAGCGGGGCCGGGTCCACGCCGAGGTCCTGCAGGGTGCGCGTCAGCACGACCACGCCCGCGGCCGGGTGGCGCAGGCCGGCGGGCAAGGGCGGGGCGGCCAGAGGCAACATGGGGCTCCCGGATGACATCTTGGCCGAAATTAACAAAATACTTGCCGGTGCGGAACAATGCGCACCCGCCGGAGACGACGGCAACATGAGGCCATGGCGACCAATTCCGCTGCAATCTGTTCCTGGACCGACCGCCGCCGCTACTGGTGGCTGGTTTCCCTGGCGATGCCCATGCTGCCGCTGGCCGGGCTGGCCGCCTGGCTCGCGGGCGGCGGCGAGGCCTGGCTCTGGCTCACCGGCGTGGTGCTCTACGGCGTCGTGCCGCTGGCCGACCACCTGCTCGGCGAAGACGCGAGCAACCCCCCCGAGGCGCTCGTGCCCGAGTTGGAGCAGGACCGCTGGTACCGCTGGCTGACCTGGGCCACCGTGCCCGTCGTCTGGCTGACCGTGGCGGTCGCCGCCTGGGCGGCCGTCGAGGGCGGGCTGAGCCTGTTCGGCTGGCTCGGGCTCGCCCTGTCTGCCGGCTGGGCCAGCGGCGCCGGGATCAACGTCGGCCATGAGCTGGGCCACAAGAAAGGCGCTCTCGAGGTCTGGCTGGGCCGGCTGGCGCTGGCCCCGTCCTGCTACGGCCACTTCATCGTCGAGCACGTGCGCGGCCACCACCGCGACGTCGCGACGCCCGAGGACCCGGCTTCGTCGCGGCTCGGTGAGAACTACTACTGCTTCATGACCCGCGAGATCCCCGGCGCCTTCCGCCGCGCCTGGGAACTCGAGCGCGAGCGGCTGGCCGCGCAGGGACGCAGCCCCTGGCATCCCGCCAACCACAACCTGCAGGCCTGGGCGCTCAGCGTGGTGTTCTGGGGGCCGCTGCTCGCCTGGCTCGGGCCGGCGCTGTTGCCGTTTCTCCTGGTCCAGGCCGCGTTCGCCTACAGCCTGCTGTCGGCCGCCAACTATGTCGAGCACTACGGGCTGAAGCGGCTGCGGCGCGCCGACGGCCGCTACGAGCGCTGTGCCCCGCGCCACAGCTGGAACTCCAACCACGTCGTTTCCAACCTGCTGCTCTACCAGCTGCAGCGCCATTCCGACCACCACGCCTGGCCGGCGCGGCGCTACCAGAGCCTGCGGCACTTCGACGAGGCGCCGCAGCTGCCGACCGGCTACTACGGCATGTTCCTGCTGGCCATGGTCCCGCCGCTGTGGCGCCGGGTGATGGACGCGAAGGTGCTGGCGCACGCCGAGGGTTGCGAGGCGCGGATCAACCGCGGCTGAGGCGTGACCTCGGCCCGGGAAGGATCTCCGCGCCGTATCAGACCTAAGCTGCTGTTTAGTTTGATGCTGTCGGCGGGGTAGCGCGTCGTTGCCGAGCCTTGCGTCAATCCGCAGTTTCCGCCATGGCCGCACGATGCCGGCGCACTAGGTTTTGGAGGTCGGGGAGACATCTGTTGGCACGAACTCCAAATGGAGGTGATGAACATGTCGACGGTACGTGAAACGACCCCGAAGGTATCGGGGAAGGGCTCGAGGAGCGTCGCGCGGATGAGCAAGCCGCTGCTCAGCATGGAAGACTTCATCGAGAACCTGTTCTCCAGGTCGCTGATGGAGCCCATGGGCTGGAGGCGTCCGCTGCTGGCCGAACTGGAGGACTTCGAAATGAAGTTCCCGCGGATCGACATGGTGGATCGCGACAGCGAGCTGCTGGTCAGGGCCGAACTCCCCGGGGTGAAGAAGGACGAGCTGGAGATCACCGTGGCCGATGATTTCCTGACCATTGCGGTCAATCGCGAAGTGTCGGAGAAGGAATCCTCCGAGCACTTCTTCCGGGCCGAGATGTCCCGCGGTGCCATGGAGCGGACGATTCCGCTGCCGGTGGATGTCGTGGGCGACAAGGCCAAGGCTGAACTGAAGGACGGCGTCCTCGAACTGGTCATTCCGAAGGCCACCAAGGTCAGCCGCCACAAGGTGGACGTGCGCTAGCTATCCCCCGCCGGCGCACGGGGGTCGCCGCCCGGGCGGCCCCGCGGCCGGGACGGCGCAAGGCCGTCCCGGCCGTTTTCCGTGCGGGGGGATCTTGGTCAGTCGCCGCGCGACCGGGCCGGTGCGCGCTTGCGGTCCTGGCGCTGCAGGGTTTCGAGCAGGGCCTTGGAGCCTAATGATTGCAGCCGCTTTTCGGCTTCGGCCAGCGGCAGCAGCACGCCGTCCTCAGCCATGCGCTTGAACAGGTGGGCCACCGCCGCGGCGTTGCGCGCCAGCTGCGCCATCAGCGGGTCGCCCAGCTGCGGCACGGCGAAGCGGAACAGCAGCGTGTCGCCGTCGCGGTGGAAACCGCCGGCCGGCACGTACGGCTCGAGCAGTCGCCGCATGCGCGTGTTGTCCGCCTGCAGGCGTCCCTCGGCCCACGGAATGCGGCGCTCGCCCATCATGGCCAGCAGCCGGTGCAGCAGGATGCGGCCGAGGCCCATGCCCTGCCAGCCATCGACGATGGTGATGGCGATCTCCGCCGCGGCCGGGTCCTGGGGGTTGCGCACGAAGCGCGCCATGCCGATGCCGGCCTCTTCCTCGCCCATGGCGTCGAGCTGCACGGCGAGGATACCCCCATGGTGCTCGTCGGCCGGTGACAGGATGGCGTCGATCTCGGCCTCGGTCAGCCGCATCTTGGGGTAGAACCAGCGCTGGATGCGGCTTTCCATGGAAAGCCGTTCGAAAGCCTGGACCAGCCCGTCGCGATCGCCGGGCCCGACCAGGCGCAGGCGCATCTGGGTCCCGTCGGGCAGGACCAGCTGTTCCTGGTAAGCCTCGCTGAAGAGGCGGTCGGGCTGCATGGCGGCCCCCTCGGTTGAATTATTGGGTCTGCTGCAATGCAGCATAGCACAGGTGGGCCGGGAATGCGGCCAGGTAGGTATTTACCGAGAGCGCAGGGATTCCGGCAGGGGGACGGGCGGGCCGATCCGGCCGAAGATCGCCACCGCCATGGCGGAAAACAGCACGCCGGGGACGATTTCGTAGAGATCGAAAATCCCGCCGGAGAGAGACTTCCAGGTCACCACCGTAATGCCCCCGGCCAGGATGCCGGCATAGGCGCCGGCCAGGCTCATGCGCCGCCAGTAGAGCGAGGCCAGCAGCGTGGGGCCGAAGGAGGCGCCGAAGCCGGCCCAGGCGTAGGCGACGAGATCCAGCACCTTGCTCTCGGGGTCCAGCGCCAGCACGAACGCGCCGATGGCGATCACGATGACGGCGAGGCGGCCGATCCAGAGCAGCTCGCCGGGCGCGGCGGTCGGCCGGAGGAGGTCGCGGTACAGGTCCTCGGACACCGCGGAGGAGGCGACCAGCAGCTGCGAGTCCGCGGTCGACATGACGGCCGCCAGGATGCCGGCCAGGCAGATGCCGGCCACCACCGGGTGGAGCAGGGCCGCGGCCATGGCCATGAACACCTTCTCGGTGTCGGCGCCCTCCAGGGCGGGCGACAGCCAGGCGGCGCCGGTGAGCCCGACGACCAAGGCGGCGCCGAGGGCGATGATCACCCAGCCGACCGCGATGCGCCGGGAAGCCACCAGTTCGTCGGCCGAGCGCACGGCCATGAAGCGCGCGAGGATGTGGGGCTGGCCGAAATAGCCCAGGCCCCAGCCGAGCAGCGACACCACGGCGATGAGGGTGAGCGGGGCCCCGGCGGTGTCCGTGAAGGCGCTGAGCAGGGCCGGGTTGCGCTCGGCCAGCCCGGCAGCCAGGCCCTCGAAGCCGCCCGCTGCCGCCACGCCGAAGCAGGCCACCAGCACCAGCGCGACCAGCATCAGCATGCCCTGCAGGGCGTCCGTCCAGCTGACGGCCAGGAAGCCGCCGATGAAGGTATAGGTGAGCACGGCGCCGGCGCCGGCAGCCACGGCCCAGGTGTAAGGCAGGCCGAACACCGCCTCGAACAGCTTGCCGCCGGCTACCAGCCCGGAGGCCGTGTAGAAAGTGAAGAACAACAGGACCACGGCGGCGCCGAGCAGCCGCAGCAGGCCGTGCGGGTCGGCGAAGCGCCGTTGCAGGTATTCCGGCACGGTGAGTGCGTCCCCGTAGGCTTCAGTCGCCTGCCGGAGGCGGCGGGCCGTGAACCGCCAGTTGAGCCAGGTGCCGGCCAGGAGGCCCAGTACCAGCCACATCGACTCGAGCCCTGCGACGTAGGCGTAGCCGGGGAGCCCCAGCAGCAGCCAGCCGCTCATGTCGGAGGCCTGGGCGGACAGCGCAGTGGTCCAGCGGCCGAGCCGGCGGCCGCCGAGGATGTAGTCGCGGAGGTTGGCAGTGCTGCGCCAGGCGACGATGCCGATCGCCAGGACCACCAGCAGGTAGACGATGAAGGTGAGGTTGACGGCGGGGCCGGTCTCGATCATCCGGCGCATGTTAGCAGGGGACAGTCCCCAGGACATGTCCTGGGGACTGTCCCCAGACGCGTGCGGGCCTTATCCTTCGCTGCATGGCAGCAACGGCACTCCGCATCCTGGCCGGCCCGACCGCGCTGCAGAGCCTGCGCGAGGAGGGGTACCAGCCCGATGGTTTTTCGGTCATGGCCGGGGCCTCAGGCAGCGCGAAATGGTTCGCCATCGGCGGGCTGGACCGGGCCCTGGTCACCTATTTCACGGCCCGCCGCCGCTCGCCGCTGTTCCTGATCGGGTCATCCATCGGCGCCTGGCGGTCCTGCTGCCACGCGCTGCCGGACCCGCTCGGAGCGCTGGACCGGCTCGAGGAGGCCTACCTGGAACAGAGCTACAGCGCCGACCCGACTGCGGCCGAGGTCACGGCCACCAGCCGCGGCATCCTGGAGCAGGTGCTCGGGCCCGAGGGGCCCCGCCAGATCCTGGCGCATCCGCTGTTGCGCCTGAACATCGTGGCGGTGCGGGCGCGCCATCTCGCCGCCTCGGAAAGGCCCCGGGTACAGCAGCTGGGCCTGGGGGTCGCGGCGCTGGGCAACCTCGTCTCGCGGGGAACGCTGGGCCTGACCTTCGAGCGGGTCCTGTTCCACGACCCGCGCGGCCTGGCCCCATTCGCCGATCCCGGCATCCTCCCCGCCGCACTGGTGCCCCTCACGCCGGACAACCTCCAGCCGGCCGTGCTCGCTTCCGGGGCGGTGCCGCTGGTGCTCGAGGGCGTAGCGGACATCCCGGGGGCCGCGCCAGGCATCTACCGGGACGGGGGCATCGTCGACTACCACTTCGACAGCCCGCTGTCGGGGGACGATGGCCTGGTGCTGTATCCTCATTTCTACCCGCACCTGGTCCCGGGCTGGTTCGACAAGCTGCTGCCGTGGCGCCGGGCCGGGGGCGAGTCACTGGACCGCACGGTGCTGCTGTGCCCGACGGAGGCCTTCGTGGCCGGCCTGCCGGGCGGCAAGATCCCGGATCGCAAGGATTTTGCCGCTTTCGACACCGCGGAGCGGCAGCGGCGGTGGCGGCTCGCCATTGCCGCCGCCCGGCGCCTCGGCGACGAGTTCGCGGAGCTGGTGGAAACGGGCCGGCTGCCGGACCGGGCGGAGCCGCTATAATCGGACGACATCGATCCGACGGAGCATCGATATGAGCCTTGCCAAGACGGTCAACTACGCCCTCGCCCTGACCAAGGTGGATTTCCAGATCCTCCGTCACCACCACTCCAGCACCAGCCTCGCCGCCGCGCGCACGGCGCACATCGACCCGAGCTCACTGGCGAAAGCGGTGGTGCTGAAGGACGGCATCGGCCCGCTGCTGGCCGTGGTGCCCGCCAGCGAGCAGCTCGACCTGGAGCGCCTGCGCCAGCAGCTGCGCCGGCCGGGCCTGGATTTCATTCCCGAGGAGCAGCTGGACCAGCTCTTCTATGACTGCGACAAGGGCGCGATCCCGCCGCTCGGCCCCGATTACCGCGTCCCGACCGTGGTGGACAAGCGCCTGCGCGCCGTGGACGAGGTGTATTTCGAGGCCGGCGACCACGAGGACCTGGTGCACGTGAACCAGACCAGCTTCCGCACGCTGATGCGGGGCGCCGAGTACCTCGACATCGTCGCTCACTGAGGACTGCGGCCTTCATCCTTCGCCGCCGCCGGCCGAGCCGAGCCTGATGCCCGCCCCGCCGGACCTGCATGGCATCGCCGTCATGGTGCTGGCCGTGGTCGCGCTGTTCCTGTTCAGCCGCGACCGGATCCCGATGGAGAACTCGGCCCTGGTGGTGCTGGCGCTCCTGGTGGTCGGATTCGAGGTCTTTCCCTACGTCTCGTCCACGGGCGCCACCATCGGCGCGGCGGATTTCCTGGCGGGCTTCGGCAACAGCGCGCTGATCACCATCATGGCGCTTTTGATGTGCACCCGGGGCCTGGAGGTGACGGGGGCGCTGCAGCCGGTGGCCGATCGCCTGGCGCAGCTCTGGCTGAAGCGCCCGAGCCTCGCCCTGCTCGCCGCGCTGCTGCTGGCCGCGACCCTGAGCATGTTCCTGAACAATACGCCGGTGGTGGCGATGCTGTTGCCGATTCTCATCAGCGTGGGACTGCGCACCGGCACGCCGGCCTCATCCATGCTGATGCCGGTCGGCTACGCCACCATCGTGGGCGGCGTCTGCACCACCATCGGCACCTCGACCAACCTGCTGGTGGTGCAGGTATCGGCGGAAATGGGCCTGGCGCCGATGGGCATGTTCCATTTCACGCCGATCGCGGTCGTGGCGGCGGGGCTGGCCATTCTCTACCTGTGGCTGGTCGCGCCACGCCTGGTGCCGGAGCGGACGGCTCCCATGCCGGACACGTCGCCGCGCGTGTTCGAGGCGGTGCTGCACGTCGGCGAGGACAGCGCCAGCATCGGCCAGACCATCGCCGGACTCATCGGCCGCACCGAGGGCGCGATGAAGCTCACGGCGATCGAGCGCGGCCCCGGGCTGTTCGTCGCCCGCCTGCCCTCGGTGACCATCCGCGCCGGGGACCGCCTCCACGTGCGCGACACGCCCGACCGGCTGAAGCGCTTCGAGAAGCAGCTCGACGCCGCGCTCTACGACGCCCTCGAGCCGAGCCAGGTGCTGGCGGCCGGCGAGGCGCCGAAGGCGGGCGACCAGCGGCTGGCGGAGATCGTGGTCACGCGCGGCTCGCCGCTCCACCGGCGGACCCTCAAGACGGTGCCGTTCTTCGCCCACCACGGCCTCCTGCCGGTGGCGGTGCACCGGCCGCGCTCGCCCGGCGCCGAGGTGACGGACATCGGCGAGGTGTTCCTGCGCGCCGGCGACATCGTGCTGGTGCAAGGCGCCGCCGCGGCCCTCGAGGGCATCAAGCGGCTCGGCAATGTGCTGGTGGTCGACGGCTCGATGGACCTGCCGCACACCAGCAAGGCGCCGCTGGCGGGCGCCATCATGGTGGGCGTGGTCGCCCTGGCGGCGACGGGCGTACTGTCGATCACCGTGGCGGCGCTGCTCGGCGTGCTGGCGATGGTGACCACGAACTGCCTGAACTGGCGCGCCGCGCTGGGGGCGCTGGACCGCCGGCTGATCATCGTGATCGTGGCCAGCCTCGCGCTCGGCCGGGCGTTGACCGTCACCGGCGGGATGGACTTCGTCGCCTCGCTATACGTGATGGTCGCCGAGCCCTGGCCGACGTTCGTAGCGCTGGCCGGGCTGCTGATCCTGATAGCGGTCCTGACCGAGGTGGTGACCAACAATGCCGCTGCCGTACTGGGCACCCCGGTGGCGATGTTCGTGGCGCAGCGACTCGGGGTACCGCCGGAGCCCTTCGTGCTGGCGGTGCTGTTTGGCGCCAACATGAGCTACCTGACGCCCATCGGCTACCAGACCAACCTGATGGTGCTCTCGGCCGGCGGCTACCGCTTCACCGACTTCTTCCGCGTCGGCCTGCCGCTGCAGCAGATCATGTGGTGGTCGCTGTCGTTCCTGCTCGCCTGGCGCTACGACCTGTTCTAGAGCAGCTCCATCCACTTCCTCCTCTGCCGCCATAGCGGTAGCATCGAGCGACCGCGCCGGCGCCACACCAGAGCACAATGCCGGCCGGATGGGGAGGAGTTACATGCTCGGTACCTGGGTTCCCCCGGTCGTCGCACTGGCCTATGTCGTGCTGCTGTTCCTGGTCGCCTGGAGCGGCGACCGGCTGCACCGGCGCGGCGTGTACGTGCCGACGCCGGTGGTCTACAGCCTGGCGCTGGGCGTGTATTGCACTTCCTGGACCTTCTTCGGGGCCGTGGGGCGCGCCGCTTCGCAGGGCTGGGACTACCTCTCCATCTATCTCGGGCCGATCATCGTTTTCCTGATGATGACGCGGCTCCCCGCACGCATCGTCAAGGTCAGCAAGCAGCAGAGCATCACTTCCGTGGCGGATTTCATCGCCACGCGCTACGGCAAGGTGCAGGGCATCGCTGCGCTGGCGTCGATCATGGCCCTGGTCACGGTGCTGCCCTACATCGCCCTGCAACTCAAGGCCATCGCTGGCAGCTACAGCCTCATCATGGGCGGCGAGGGCATGGGCGTGATGCCGGCAGTGAGTCGCGACACGGGCCTGGTGGCGGCGGCGCTGCTGGCCGTGTTCACCATCCTCTTCGGCACGCGCCAGGTGGATTCGACGGAGAGCCACCGCGGCATGGTGCTGGCGGTGGCCTTCGAGTCGGCGGTCAAGCTGGTGGCATTCACCGCCGTCGGCTTGTGGGTGATGTACGGGCTGTTCGACAGCCCGGGCGCGTTGATCACGGCTTCGCAGGCGAACGCGGTAGTCACCAGCCTGTACTCGACCGCGACGATCGACCACTCCTTCCTGGTACTCACCGTCATCTCCATGCTGGCGATCCTGTGCCTGCCGCGGCAGTTTCACGTCGCGGTGGTGGAGAACAGCAGCCCGCGCGACCTGCGCCTGGCGCGTTGGCTGTTTCCTGCTTATCTCGCGGTGTTCACGGTCTTCGTGGTGCCGATCGCCGCTGCCGGCCTGGTCACGCAGGGTGGCGGCAACGCGGACGGTTTTCTCATCAGCCTGCCGCTGGCACAAGGCCAGGACGGCCTTGCGCTGCTCGCGTTCCTGGGCGGATTCTCGGCCGCCACCGGCATGGTCATCGTAGGCACCATCGCCTGCAGCACCATGCTGTGCAACGAGGTCGTGATGCCGGCCCTGGTGAAGCTGCGCGGCGAAGAGGTGTCCAGCCGGACAGATCTCGCGAGCCTGTTGATCCTTATCCGGCGCGTGTTGATCGTCGCCATCCTGGCGCTGGGCTGGCTGGCCTACCGCGTCATCGGCACGTACGGGACGCTGGCCTCCATTGGCTTGTTGTCCTTTGCCCTGGCGGCGCAGTTCGGTCCGGCCATGATCGGTGGGCTGTATTGGCGGCGCGCCACGCGTGCCGGCGCCATGACGGGCATGGTGGTCGGCTTCGCATTGTGGACCTGGACGCTGCTTGTGCCGGCCTTCGCCCAGACCGGCTGGCTCCCGATGTCGCTGGTCGAGGCCGGCCCGTGGGGTGTCGGCTGGTTACGTCCCTATGCCATGTTCGGCATGGACGGCTTCGACCCGGTGACCCACGGCGTGCTGTGGAGCCTGGGCGCCAACCTGGCCTGCTTCATCGCTGTGTCCTGGCTCAGCGCGCCGCGCATGCTGGAACGGCGCCAGGCCGCCGCTTTTGTCGGTGACGAGGGCGAGCGGCTCGAGGGCGGGATGCTGCCGTCCTTCACGCAGCGCATGCGCGGTGCCGCGAACGTCGGCGACCTGCGCATCCTGGCGGAGCGTTTCATCGGGCGGGAAAAGGCGGCGGCGGCTTTCGCGGGGCACTTCAAGGCGCGCGGCCTCTATTACGCCGATGGCGCGCGCGCCGACGTGCAACTGCTGGAGCTCACCGAGCGGCTGCTGTCGGGTGCCATGGGGGCCTCGGCCGCGCGCATGGTGCTGGTGTCGGCGCTGCGGGGCGTCGAGCTCCAGATCGAGGACGTGGCCAGCATCGTCGGCGAAGCCTCACAGGTGTCGCGCTTCAACCGCGACCTGCTCGAGAGCACGCTGGAAAACGTGGCCGAGGGCATCAGCGTGCTCGACGCCGACAACCGGCTCGTGGTCTGGAACCGGCGCTACGCGGAGCTCTTCCGCTATCCGGACCGGCTGCTGCGCATCGGCACGCCGGTGGAGGACCTGATCCGCTACAACGCCGAGCTTGGCCGTTGCGGGCCGGGTGACGCAGAGGAGCACGTCGCCAAGCGTCTCGCGCACCTGCAGCAGGGCAAGCCGCACATTTACCAGCGCGTGCGCGACGACGGCCTGGTGCTCGAGATGCGCGTCAACCCGCTGCCCGGCGGCGGTTACGTGGCCAGCTTCAGCGACATCACCGAGCACAAGCGCACCGAGCGCGCGCTGCGCGAGAGCGAACGCAACATCCGCGTCTACACCGACAACGTCCCGGTGCTGATCGCCTACGTCGACCGCAACCTGGTCTATCGTTTCGTCAACAAGGCCTACGAGCAGGCCGTCGGGCTGCACCGCGACGCCATCTGCGGGCGGCGGGTGAACGAGGTGCTGGGCCGCGAGAGCTTCCTGCAGCGCGAGGCGCACATGGAAGGCGCGCTGGCAGGCATCCGCCAGAATTTCGAAGTGGCGATCCGGGACGAGCAGGGCCGCACGCGCTATGCAGAGGCCACCTATATCCCGGAGTTCGACACTGTGGGCGCGATACAGGGCTTCTACGCGATGTTCCACGACATCACGGAGCGTCGCCGCGCCCAACAGGACCTGCGCGAGGCCTACGGGACGCTCGAGCAGCGCGTGGAAGAGCGTACCCGCGAGCTTTCCGACCTGAACCAGCGGTTGCGTAACGAGATCGAGCTGCGCAATCGCATCGAGCGCGCCTTGCGCGAGGCCAAGGGCGATGCCGAGACGGCGAACCTGTCGAAGACGCGCTTCCTGGCGGCGGCCAGCCACGACCTTCTGCAGCCGCTGAACGCCGCCCGGCTGTTCACCTCGGCGCTGGCCCAGGGGGAGCATGACGGCAAGACGATGAGCGCGGTTGAGCGCATCGACAGCTCGTTGCGGGCGGCCGAGGAACTGCTCGGGGCGCTGCTCGATATCTCCAAGCTGGACGCCGGCGCGCTGGAGCCGCAGCTGTCGCATTTCCGGGTCGATGATGTCCTGGCCACGCTCAGCGTCGAGTTCGGCATCATCGCCCGCGAGCGCAACATCGCTTTCCGCACCGCTCCGAGCAGCGTCATAGTGCACACCGATCGTCAGTTCCTGCGCCGCATCCTGCAGAACTTCCTTTCCAACGCGCTGCGCTACACCCGCCAGGGCAAGGTGCTGCTGGGTTGCCGCTGGCGCGGAGACATGCTGTCCATACAGGTGCTGGATACCGGCCCGGGCATCGCCGCCGAGCATCTCGAGAGCGATATCTTCGAGGAGTTCCGCCGTTTCCAGCCGCGCGACGAGCTCGGCGCCAAGGGCATGGGGCTGGGCCTGGCCATTGTGCAGCGCATGGCCCGCGCCCTGGGGCACCAGGTGCGCGTGCGCTCCGAGCTGGGCCGCGGCTCGGTGTTCTCGGTCGACGTGCCGATCTCGACGGCGCCGGTACTGCCGGCGCGCAAGCCGGCGGAGCCCCTGCCGGCGGCCCGGCTCGACGAAGCGGTGGTGCTCTGCATCGACAACGAGCAGAGCATCCTCGAGGGCATGACCCACCTGCTCGAGGGTTGGTCTTGCAGTGTGCTGACGGCGACCAACACTGGCGCCGCGCTGGCGGCGCTCGAGCAGGACGGCCGTGTGCCGGACCTGTTGCTGGTGGACTTTCACCTCGACGGCGACGACACCGGCCTGCGCAGCATTGCCGAGGTCCGGGCGCGCTGGGGAAACATTCCCAGCGTCGTAATCACGGCCGACTACGGCGAAGACATGCGCGAACGGGTGCGGGCGGCCGGCTTCGCCATCATGCGCAAGCCGGTTAAACCGGCGGCCCTGCGCGCCATGATGAGCCAGCTGCTGCTGGCGCGGCGTCGCCTGGCGGCGGCCGGCTGACACAGGCGGATTTCCACCCGACTGCTAAGCTCAGGATGAACACGAGCTACAGGCCCCGGCCGATGCCCGGGCACCGTATCGATGGCCGTCGCAAGAAAGAATATTTTCGTCGTTGGCCTCGAGCCCTTCAATCTCAGGCTGCTGCAGGCGGTCCGACACGCGGAGCAATATGCCTTTCACCGCCTGCTGAGCTACGAGGAAGTAGCCGCCGCGGAGAGATTCGACCTCGAGAGCCTGCTGGACGAGGCAAGGCGGATTCTCAGGGAATTCGAGGGCCGGATCGACGCTATCGTCGGGTACTGGGATTTCCCCACCGTGCTGATGATGCCGATCCTGCGGCGGGAGCTCGGCCTGCGTGGACCTACGCTGGAGAGCGTGCTCCGCTGCGAGCACAAGTACTGGGCACGGCAGCTGCAGGCGGAGGTCGTGCCGGACGAGGTCCCCGAGTTCCGCCTGGTCGATCCTTTCGATCCGCGGGCGGCCGACCGGATCGATCTCGCCTTTCCTTTCTGGCTCAAGCCGGTCAAGGCGCATTCCTCGATTCTCGGCTTCCGGGTGGTGAGCCGTGCGGACCTCGAGCAAGCGCTCGAGGCAACGCGCCGCGGGATCCGGCGTTTCGCCGAGCCAATGGACGTCATCATGCGCTACGCCGACTTGCCGGACGACATCCGCCTTGTGAGCGGCGCCCACTGCATCGCCGAAGCGATCATTTCCGGCGGGCAGCAATGCACGCTGGAAGGTTTCGCGCTGGGCGGCGACGTCGAGGTCTACGGCATCGTCGATTCGATCCGCGGGCGCAATCGCTCGAGCCTCGAGCGTTACGAGTATCCCTCGTCGCTGCCCGCCGCGGTCAAGCAGCGAATGATCTCGTCGGCGCGCCGGGTGATCGGCCGGGCGCAGCTGGACGACACGCCGTTCAACATGGAGTTCTTCTTCGACGCCGGGCGGGGCACGATCGCGTTGCTGGAGGTGAACGCGCGCATCTCCAAGTCCCACAGCCCCCTGTTCGACAAGGTCGAGGGCGTGCCCCACAAGGAAGTGATGCTGGACGTCGCGCTCGGCAGGAAGCCGGATTATCCGGCGCGGCAGGGCCGCTTCCGCTATGCCGCCAAGTTCATGCCGCGGGTATACGGGCAACACGACGACTGGCGAGTTCGGGGCGTGCCCGGCCGGGCACAGCTGCGCGAGATCGAGGCGGCCTTCCCGGGCAGCGAGGTGCAGTTGCATGTCAGGGAGGGCATGCGCCTTGGGGACTGTCCCCAGGGCGATGCCTACAGTTACGAGCTCGCCGCAGTCTTCATGGGCGCGCAGTCGCGCCGGGCCCTGCGCCGGGACTTCGACCGCCTCTGGCAGGCGGTCGGGCTCGGGTTCGAGAGGGCGGCATGACGGGGGGGTTGCAGGAGATCGGGTCCCTGCCGCGCGCTGTGCGCAGCGAGGAGAATGTCTGGATCCCCATGCGCGACGGCGCGCGGCTCGCCGGGCGGTTGTGGCTGCCCGAGGATGCCGGGCGGCACCCCGTGCCGGCCGTGCTGGAATACATTCCGTACCGCAAGCGCGACTTCACCCGCTATCGCGATTCGCTGATGCATCCCTACATGGCCGGGCACGGCTATGCCTGCCTCCGCGTCGACCTGCGGGGCAGCGGCGACTCGGACGGCGTGCTGACGGACGAGTACCTGGAGCAGGAGCTGCTCGACGGCTGCGACGTGGTCGCGTGGCTCGCGGCGCAGCCCTGGTGCACCGGGTCCGTGGGGATGATCGGAATTTCCTGGGGCGGCTTCAACGGCCTGCAGATCGCCGCGCTGCAGCCGCCTGAACTCAAGGCGGTCATCAGCCTCTGCTCCACCGACGATCGCTACGTGGACGACATCCATCACATGGGCGGCTGCCTGCTGGGCGACAACCTTTCCTGGGCTGCCGTGATGTTCGCCTACAATTCGCTGCCGCCCGATCCCGCCGTCGTCGGAGAGCGGTGGCGCGAGATGTGGCTGCAACGGCTGGAGGGCAGCGGCCTGTGGCTCGAGACCTGGCTGCGCCACCAGCGACGCGATGCCTACTGGCGGCACGGCTCCATCGCGGAGGACTATGCCGCGGTCCGCTGCCCGGTCATGGCCGTGAGCGGCTGGGCCGACGGCTATTCCAACGCGGTCTTCCGGCTGCTCGCCCACCTCGAGGTGCCGCGCCGCGGGCTGGTGGGCCCGTGGGGTCACAAGTACCCGCATCTCGGCAAGCCGGGCCCTGCTATCGGCTTCCTGCAGGAGTGCGTCCGGTGGTGGGACCACTGGCTCAAGGGCGAGGAGACGGGCGTCATGGCGGAGCCGATGCTGCGGGTCTGGATGCAGGACAGCGTCCCGCCCAGTGCCCATTACGACGAACGGCCCGGGCGCTGGGTCGCCGAGCCCTCGTGGCCCTCCGACAACGTGGTCCGGCGGCGACGGGCGCTGGCTCCCGGGCGCATCATGCCCGCGGGCGTGCCCGGCGAGGGTGAGGCGCTGCAACTCCAGTCACCACTGACCGTCGGACTGTTCGCCGGCAAGTGGTGTTCCTATGCCGCGGGCCCGGACCTGGCGCACGACCAGCGCCAGGAGGACGGTGGCGCGCTCGTGTTCGACAGCGAGCCCCTCGATTCGGCGGTCGAGATCCTGGGCACGGCCACCGTGGAACTCGATGTTGCGGCCGACCAGCCGCTCGCCATGGTCGCCGTGCGCCTGTCCGACGTCGCGCCCGACGGTAAGGCCACGCGGGTGACCTTCGGCATGCTCAACCTCACCCACCGGGACTCGGCCGAGCATCCCGAGGTCCTGGAGCCCGGCCGGCGCTATTGCGTGCGGGTGCGCATGAACGACATCGCCCAGTCCTTTCCCCCTGGCCATCGCATCCGCCTGTCGGTGTCGAGTTCCTACTGGCCGCTCGCCTGGCCGCCGCCGCGGCCGGTGCAGCTCACCATCCACCCGGCGACCAGCGCCATCGAGCTCCCCGTGCGGGCAGCGCGCCGCGACGACGCTGCGCTGTCGCCCTTCGGGCCGCCCCAGGCGTCACCGGGAACCCCGCGGCGCGTGCTCGAGGCCAGCCACCACAACTGGCTGGTGCATCGTGACCTGGCCGCCGATGCCTCGACGCTGGAGGTGATCAACAACCACGGCGTCGTGCTGCTGGAAGAAACGGGGACGGAGATCGTGAACAGGAACCTGGAGTGGTACAGCTCCCATGGCGACGACTTCCTTTCGCCGCGTGGTGAAACCCGCCTGGTCCGCGGGCTGGCGCGCGGCCCGTGGCGCATCCGCACCGAGACCCGGACCGTGCTGACCTGCAGCGCCAATGCGTTTCACATCGCCGCCGACCTCGACGCCTACGAAGGCGACCAGCGAGTCTTCTGCAAGAGCTGGGACGTCGCCGTCCCGCGGGACTTCAACTGACGCGGGGCAGCGGCGCGGCCCGCCTCACGGCGGCGGTCGCGTGGTCGACTCGATGCGGCGCGCGGCGACGGCCGCCTGGGTGCGGCTGCGCACGCCGAGCTTGCGGAAGATGGCCGTGACGTGCGCCTTGACGGTGGCCTCGGAGACCTCGAGCTCGGCGGCGATCTGCTTGTTGAGCAGCCCGTCCGCCAGCATGTCGAGCACGCGGAACTGCTGCGGTGTCAGGCTGGCGACGCGCCGGGCGAGTTCGTTGTCGGCCGAGAACTGCGACTCGTCGAGCGCCAGCGCGGCCTCGGGGAGCCAGATCTCGCCCTCCAGCACCGTGCCGATGGCTTCCGAGATGGTATCGACGGGCGAGGACTTGGGAATGAAGCCTGCCGCGCCGAGGTCGACGGCGCGCCGCATCACCGCGGCGTCGTTGGTGGCCGACACCAGCACCACGGGCAGCGCCGGGTGCTCGGTCCGCAGCCAGGTCAACACGGAGAAGCCCTGCGCGCCCGGCATCTCGAGGTCGAGCAGTACCAGGTCGGCGTCGTCGCAGGCCGCGACGGTCGCCTGCAGCGAGTCGAAGGAGTCGGCCTCCAGGAAAGCCACGCCGGGCATCGCCGGGGCCAGCGCCTGTTGCAGGGCCTCCCGGAACAGCGGGTGGTCGTCCGCCACGATGATGCGCGCGTTCTCGCCCATGGTCCCTTCCGGCGCCGCGCGAGCCGCGCTCAGCCGATTTTCTTGCGGTTCTCGATCAGTTCGTCCACCACGCCCGGATCCGCCAGCGTCGAAGTGTCGCCGAGGTTGCCGTACTCGTGGGCGGCCACCTTGCGCAGGATGCGGCGCATGATCTTGCCGGAGCGCGTCTTCGGCAGCCCCGGCGCGAACTGGATGACGTCGGGCGAGGCGATGGGTCCGATCTCCTGTCGCACCCACGCCCGCAGCTCCTTGCTCAACTCGTCGCTGGGGTCTTCGCCGACCTGCAGGGTCACGTAGCAGTACACCCCCTGGCCCTTGATGTCGTGCGGGAAGCCGACCACCGCGGCCTCGGCGACCTTCGGGTGCGCCACCAGGGCGCTCTCGATCTCGGCGGTGCCCATGCGGTGGCCGGAGACGTTGAGCACGTCGTCGACGCGGCCGGTAATCCAGTAGTAACCATCCTCGTCGCGGCGCGCGCCGTCGCCGGTGAAATAGCGGCCCTCGAAAGTGGAAAAGTAGGTCTGGATGAAGCGTTCGTGATCGCCGTAGACCGTGCGCATCTGACCCGGCCAGCTGTCGAGCAGCACCAGGTTGCCTTCGGTCGCGCCCTCGAGGGCGTTGCCCTCGTTGTCGACGATCGCCGGCTGCACGCCGAAGAACGGCAGGGTGGCGGAGCCCGGCTTGAGGTCGGTGGCGCCGGGGAGCGGGGTGATGAGGATGCCGCCGGTTTCGGTCTGCCACCAGGTGTCCACGATCGGGCAGCGGCCGTCGCCGACCACGCGGTGGTACCACTCCCAGGCCTCAGGGTTGATCGGCTCGCCCACCGAGCCCAGCAGCCGCAGGCTCGCGCGGCTCGTCTTCTTCACCGGTTCTTCGCCCTCGCGCATCAGGGCGCGGATGGCCGTGGGCGCCGTATAGAAGATGTTCACCTGGTGCTTGTCCACCACGTCCCAGAAGCGGGACGTGTCGGGATAGTTGGGCACGCCCTCGAACATCAGCGTGGTGGCGCCGTTGGCCAGCGGGCCGTAGACGATGTAGCTGTGGCCGGTCACCCAGCCGACATCGGCGGTGCACCAGTAGATGTCGCCCTCGTGGTAATCGAAGACGTACTCGTGCGTCATCGACGCGTAGACCATGTATCCGCCGGTGGTGTGGAGCACGCCCTTGGGCTGCCCGGTCGAGCCGGAGGTGTAGAGGATGAACAGCGTATCCTCGGCGCCCATCTCCTCTGCCGGGCATTCCGGCGGCTGGTCGGCAACCAGCTCCTCGTACCAGACGTCCCGGCCGTCCTGCCAGCCGACCTTGCCGCCGGTGCGCTTGACCACGACGACATTGGCGACCGCGTCCAGCTTGTGCTGCTCCAGCGCCCGGTCGACGTTCGCCTTGAGCGGGACCTTGCGGCCGCCGCGGACGCCTTCGTCAGCCGTGATGATGAGCCTGGAGTCGCAGTCCTCGACCCGGCCGGCCAGCGAGTCGGGCGAGAAGCCGCCGAAGACCACCGAGTGCGGGGCGCCGATGCGGGCGCAGGCGAGCATCGCGATGGCGGCTTCCGGGATCATGGGCATGTAGATGGTGACCATGTCGCCCTTGCCGATGCCGAGCGACTTGAGGCCGTTGGCGAAGCGGCATACCTGCTGGTAGAGCTCGCGGTAGGTGATGCTCTTTGAATCGGCCGGGTCGTCGCCTTCCCAGATGATCGCGGTCTGTTCGCCGCGCTGCTCCAGGTGCCGGTCGAGGCAGTTGGCGGCGGCGTTGAGGGTACCGTCGTAGAACCACTTGATGTGCAGGTGATGGCGGTCGAAAGACACGTCCTTCACTTTCGTGTAGGGGCGGATCCAGTCGATGCGCTTGCCATGCTCGGCCCAGAACTGTTCCGGGTCGGCCACCGAGGCGGCGTACATTTCCTCGTACTTCTGCCGGTCGCAGTGCGCCTGCTGCGCGAGGCCCTCGGGTACCGGGTAGACCTTGGTTTCGGTCATCGAATAATCCTCCCTGCCGGGGCGGAGTCGGCCGGCGACGCCCCCGGACTGCTTGAGCTGTGGTTCGTCAGAGTCTTGGGACGGCCATAAGTAGCGTAAATAAGACCTTGGTCGCAACCGGGATGCTGCAGACCCGCGCGCCGGACGGCGCGGACGCGCCGTCGCGGGGTAGCGGCCGGGCGGGCGATCGTCGCATTTTTGCCACGCAGCATTTTTTGCGGTCTTTCGGTTTTCCCGTACGCGTTATCCTTAAAAGTGGCAGAAACTTAGACTTTCAGCTAATACTAACCCTGCGCCGCGTTGGAGCATCATGCGGCTCGGGGAGTTGCCTCCAGACAACAACTATTCCAGGCGAGACAGTCTGTCATCAGGAGAAAAACCATGCGATTGAAGAAACTTGCAACCAGCGGGCTGCTGGCGGCGGCCGCCATGGCGCTCGTGCCGGTAACGGCCAGCGCCTGGAGCCCGAAGCTCGAGGTCAACGAGAATGCGTGGGTGCAGCTGGGGTACCTGCACCAGTTCTGGTACGAGTCGGTGGACGAGGGCACGGCTGACGGCAGCCGCAGCAGCGACTTTTTCACCCGCCGTAACCGCGTCATGCTGCTCGGCCAGGCAGCCGAGAAGGTGTTCTTCTTCGTCAACTACGACGCGGCTGCGGGCGGCGCGAGCGGCGGGCGCCAGGACCCCGTCCTGACGGATGCCTTCATCGACTACCGCATTTCCCCGGCCTTCAACCTCATGGTCGGCCGCCAGCTGGTGCCGTTTTCCATCGACAACCAGGCTTCGGCCGTCAGCCTGACCGCGATCGATTACCCGACGCGGGCCCTGGCGCCGCTGCCGACCAACCCGAGCGGCGCCTTCTGGCGTGACGACGGCATCCAGGCGCGCGGCCTGCTGGCCAACGACCGCATCGCCTATCGCGCCGGCTACTTCCGCGGCGCCATCGACGGCGCGAACACCGGCGAAGACGGCCGCATGACCGGCATGATCATGTACAACTTCGCTTCGCCCCAGGGCGGCTGGTTCTTCAATACCAACAGCCTGGGCGCGCTGGACGTGCTCAGCGTCGGTATCGGCTACGACCAGATGGGTCGCAGCGACCAGGACGACCACCAGGCGATGAGCATCTTCGGCGTCGCCGAGAAGACCCTGGGCGCCGGTCACCTGTCCGTCACCGCCGCCTGGTTCGACTGGGAAGGCGTCGGCGGCCCCGGTGGCGCGTTCTACAACGGCGGCACCACGGCGCACATCACGGCGGCCTTCCTGCCCACGGGCAGCAAGTGGCAGCCGGTGATCCGCTGGCAGCAGCAGGACCCGGACGACGGCGAGGGCCTCGACACCATCGGCCTGGGCCTGGCGTACTACATCAGCGGTCATCGCGCCAACATCAAGGCCGAATACTCGATCGACGACCAGTTCATCGGCGGCGAAGAGGTGGATGCCTTCCGCATCGGCGCGCAGGTGTTCTTCTAAGCGTCTGATCGCAACCACGCCTGTGGTGAGCAAGGGGCGGCCTGCGGGCCGCCCCTTTCTTTTTTGCATTGCAAAAATCAACGCGCTATGCTGCCGGCGGGCTGCACGAAGGCCCTGACCCACCTGCACAACTGGAGAACTCTATGAGCGGTAGGACGGCGCTGGTGACCGGAGGCACGGGCTGCATCGGCAGGAAGATCTGCGAGGCGCTCGCCGGGGCGGGCTACCGGGTCGCGGCCAATGGCCATCCGGCGGACGCTGCCCAGGCGGAGGCCTGGCAGGCGGAGGCGGCGGCCCGCGGCATCGAAATCCATCTCCAGGCCTTCGACGCGGGCGAATACGACGCCACCCGGGAAGGCATCGCCGCCGTCGAGGCGGCGCTCGGTCCGGTGGACGTGCTGGTGAATGCCGCCGGCATCACCCGCGACGGGCGGCTGGTGAACCTCGACCCGGAGGACTGGAAGGCGGTGGTGCGCACCAACCTGGACAGCGTCTACAACGCCACCAAGGCCGTGATCGGCGGCATGTCGAGCCGGAATTTCGGCCGCGTGGTGAACATCTCCTCGGTCAACGGGCAGCGGGGGCAGTTCGGCCAGGCCAATTACTCGGCGGCCAAGGCCGGTGTCCACGGCTTCACCATGGCCGTGGCCCGCGAGGTGGCCCGCAAGGGCGTCACCGTGAACACCGTCTCGCCGGGCTACATCGAGTCACCGCTGATCATGAACGTGCCCGAGCCGATTCGCGAGGGCATCCGGGAGTCGATCCCCGCAGGGCGCTTCGGCAAGCCCGAGGAGATCGCCCGCGCCGTGCTGTTCCTGGTTTCCGACGATGCTGCCTATATCACCGGCGCCGACCTGTCGGTGAACGGCGGCTACCACATGGACTGAGCCTGCCGTGAACGAACGCGTCATCCGCAAGTACGCCAACCGGCGCCTGTACGACCCTTCCGAGAGTCGCCACCTCACGCTGGACGAGGTGCGCCAGCTGATCGTGGGCGGGGAACGCGTCCGGGTGGAGGACGCCAAGACGGGCGAGGACCTGACCCGCAGTATCCTGCTGCAGATCATCGTCGAGCGGGAGGAGGCCGGCCGGCCGCTGCTGTCGGCCGAGTTGCTGGAGCAGCTGATCCGCTTCTACGGCGGCGCCATGCAGGACTTCCTCGCCACCTATCTCGAGCGGAGCGTGGGGACTTTCGTGGAACAGCAGTCCCGCTTCCAGGACCAGGTGCTGAAGATGGTGCGGGACACGCCGCTGGCCACCATGGGCCAGCTGGCGGAGACCAACCTGGCGGCCTGGCAGGAGTTCCAGCGGGGCCTGTTCGGCGCCGGCAATGCGCGGCCGCAAAAAGATGACCCTTCCGAAGGCCCGGAAAAAAAGAAATAAATAATTGATTTTATTTGGTAAATACCTCCACCCGGGCGGGGCCGGAAATATTTTTTGCATTGCAAAAACTTTCCTGCTAGGCTTGCTCCGACAGTGGCGCCACCCGGCGCCGGGCCACGAACCAAGCCGAGGAACACATCATGGAATACGGATTCGACACGATCTTCGCCAGGGCGCAGGACGCCATGGCTCCCCTGTCCGAGCTCAGCGAGTTCGGTTTCGACGCCTTCGAGAAGGGCCTGCAGTTCCAGGCCGAGCTGCTGGGCGACGGCATCGAGCTGGTGACCGAGGAGCTGAAGCTGCTCTCCAGCGCCACCAGCCCGACCGAGTACTTCCAGGGCCAGGTCGAGGTCGCCCAGACCTACGCCGCCCGCGCCCAGGAGCGGGCCCAGGGCTTCGCCGCGGCGGCCACCGAGGCGCAGGCGACCTTCGCCACGTGGGCCGAGCGCGGCCTGCAGCAGGCCCAGGCGGCCTTCGGCGAGACGATGGCAACGATGCCGGGCCGCAAGGCGGCCTGAGGCCTTACGAATGCTACGGGCGGGACGGCGACGTCCCGCCCGTACTTTTGTCGGCTTGCAGCCCGCCGGCGCGGGTGGCAAGTTGAACGGCCGGCAACAGGCCGCAAGCAACAACAACCAGGGCAGGCAGCACCATGAGCACTCCAGACCGTGAAGTCGTCGTCGTATCCGCCGTGCGTACCGCCATCGGCACCTATGGAGGCGCGCTCGCCGGCACCCCGCCGGCCGACCTGGCCGCTCTCTGTGTTCGTGAATCGGTGGCGCGCGCCGGGCTCGAGCCGGGAACGGTCGAGCATTGCGTGGTCGGCAACGTGATCCACACCGAGCCCCGTGACATGTACATGGCCCGGGTCGCCGCCGTGAACGGCGGGCTGCCGGTTGAGACGCCGGCGCTGACGGTGAACCGGCTGTGCGGCAGCGGCCTGCAGGCGGTGGTCTCCGCGGCCCAGCTGATCCAGCAGGGCGATGCGGCGACGGTGGTCGCGGGCGGCGCCGAGTGCATGAGCCGCGCCCAGTACTGGCTGCCGGGCCTGCGTTTCGGCCAGCGCCTCGGGGACGGCCAGGTGATCGACGCCATGGTCGGCGCCCTGAGCGATCCCTTCGACTCGTGCCACATGGGCATCACGGCCGAGAACGTCGCCGAGCGCTGGGGCATCAGCCGCGAGGACCAGGACGCCCTGGCCCTGGAAAGCCAGGAGCGCGCGGCGCGGGCGATCGACGAAGGCCGGTTCAAGGACCAGATCGTGCCCGTGGAAGTGAAGGTCAAGCGCGAAAAGATAGCCTTCGACACGGACGAGCACGTGCGGCGCGGGACCACGCTGGAAGGCCTGGCGAAGCTGCGGCCGGCCTTCAAGGGTGACGGCAGCGTCACCGCCGGCAACGCCTCCGGGCTGAACGACGGCGCCGCCGCCGTGGTGCTGATGGAGCGCGGCGCCGCCGAGGCGAAAGGGCTCAAGCCGATGGCTCGCCTGGTGGGCTATGGCTTCGCCGGGGTGGAGCCGAAGTACATGGGGATTGGCCCGGTGCCGGCGACGCGCGCACTGCTCGATCGCATCGGCCTCGAGGTGTCCGACATCGACGTGTTCGAGGTCAACGAAGCATTTGCGGCGCAGGCGCTGGCGGTCTGTCGCGACCTCGACCTGCCGGCCGACAAGGTCAACCCGAACGGCAGCGGTATCTCGCTGGGACACCCGATCGGCGCCACCGGCTGCGTGATCACCGTCAAGGCGCTGTACGAGCTGGAGCGCGTCGGCGGGCGCTATGCGCTGGTCACGATGTGCATCGGCGGCGGCCAGGGCATCGCCGCCGTGTTCGAGCGGCTGGGCTGAGGGGCGCCGCCATGTCCGTGCTGAAGAATTTCACGCCTGCCAACCTGCAGACCCAGTACCAGATGACCCGGGTGATGGCGGGCCTTTCCGCGGACGTCACGCGGGCCTATGCGCAATGGATGGCGGCGCTGGCGCTGCACCCGGGCTTTGTCGTGAAGCACTCGGTGTCGCTCACGGGCGACTATCTCGGCATCGGCGGCGACCTGCTGCGCCAGGCAGCAGGCAGCCCGGTGAAGCCCAACGGGCATGGCGGCGACCGCCGCTTCAGCGGTGAGAGCTGGGAACGCCGGCCGGTCTTCAATGCCGCGCGCAAGGCTTGGCAGGCCAACACGCGGACTCTCCTGTCGTTGGCCGACGGAACGCCCGGCCTCGACGCGGATACGGCGCGCAAGCTGCGCTTCTTCACCGGGCAGTTCCTCGACGCCCTGGCGCCGAGCAATTTCGCGCTCAGCAACCCCGAGGTGCTGGCGGCGGCGAAGGCCAGCAAGGGCCGCAACTTCATCGACGGCCTGCGCAACTTCTGGTCCGACCTCGACCTGGAGCATGGGCGGCTGAAGATCAGCATGTCGGACATGGGCGCGTTCAAGGTCGGGCGGGACCTGGCCATCACGCCCGGCAAGGTGATCTACCAGAACGAGCTCATGCAGCTGATCCAGTACACCCCGACCACCGCCAAGGTGGCGCGTCGCCCGCTGCTGATCATCCCGCCGTGGCTGAACAAGTACTACGTGCTGGACATGCAGCCGTCCAATTCGCTGGTGCGCTGGGCGGTCGAGCAGGGACACACCGTGTTCCTGATCTCCTGGGTGAACCCGAACGGCGAGACCCGCGACAAGACCTTTGACGACTACCTGCGCGAGGGACCGCTGGCGGCGCTGGACGTCATCAAGGACGTCACCGGCCAGAAGGAAGTCAATGCCATGGGCTACTGCCTGGGCGGCATCCTGCTGACGGTGCTGCTGGCCTGGCTGGAGAAGAAGGGCCTGAAGCCGATCCGCTCCGCGACCTTCATGACCACGCTGGTGGACTACACCGACGTCGGCGACATCAAGGTGTTCGTCAACGAGGAACTGGTGGACCGGCTCGAGGCCGCCGGGCGCGCCAAGGGTTTCATCCCCGGCGACAACGTCTCCTGGGGCTTCCGCATGCTGCGTGCGCCCGACCTGATCTGGTCGTTCATCATCAACCATTACCTGCTCGGCAAGCCGCGCGTCCCCTTCGACCTGCTGTACTGGAACGAGGACGCCACCAACATGCCGGCGGCCTGCCACACCTGGTTCATGCGCAACATGTACCTGAAGAACCTGCTGCGCGAGCCCGACGCCCTGGAAGTGGCCGGCGAGAGCATCGACGTCAGCCGCATCCAGACGCCTTCCTACGTGCTCGCCACGCGTGACGACCACATCGCGCCGTGGAAATCCTGCTACCAGGCCACGCAGCTGTTCGCGGGACCGAGCCGTTTCGTGCTCGGCAACTCGGGCCACATCGCCGGCGCCATCAACCCGCCGACCAAGGTCAAGTACGGCTATCGCGCGGGCGACGAGACCCCGGCGAATCCCGACGCCTGGTTCGAGGCAACCGAGGAGCAGGCGGGCAGCTGGTGGGTGGACTGGGGCAAGTGGCTCAAGCAGCACGCGGGCGGGCAGGTGAACGCGCGCCAGCCGGGCAGGCACAAGGACTACCCGGTTGTCGAGGATGCGCCCGGAGCCTATGTCCAGCGCAGCATGGACGAGACGCGCTAGGCGCTCAGGCCGCGCCGCCGTCCCTCAGTACATGTGCTGGCCGCCGTTGACCGAGACGGTGGAGCCGGTGATGAAGTCCGCTTGGTCGGCGACCAGGAACAGTACTGCGCGCACGATATCCTCGGTCTCGCCGAGCCGGCCCACCGGGATGCGCTGGATGATCTTTTCCAGCACGTTCTCCGGCACGGCGCGCACCATTTCGGTGTTGACGTAGCCGGGGGCGACGGCGTTCACCGTGACGTTGAACTTCGCGCCTTCCTGCGCCAGCGCCTTGGTGAAGCCGTGGATGCCGGACTTGGCGGCCGCGTAGTTCACCTGGCCGTACTGGCCGGCCTGGCCGTTGACCGAGCCGATGTTCACGATGCGGCCGAACTTGCGCTCGCGCATGCCCTCGATGACGTGGCGGCACATGTTGAAACAGCTGGTCAGGTTGGTGCGGATGACCTCGTCCCAGGCCTCGAAGCTCATCTTGTGCAGCGTGCCGTCGCGGGTGATGCCGGCGTTGTTCACCAGCACCTCGACCGGACCGAGCTCCTGCTCGACGCGCTTGACGCCTTCGCGGCTGGCCTCGAAATCGCCGACGTCGAAGCGCACGGTCATGATGCCGGTGCGCTCCTGGAAGGACTTTGCCCGGTCAGTGCTGCCGACGTAGTTCGCTGCCACCTTGTAGCCGGCCTGCGCCAGCGCTTCGGAGATGGCGCCGCCGATACCGCGCGTGCCGCCGGTAACCACTGCTACCCGTTCCGTCATGACTCTCTCCCCCGTCAGTTCTTTCGGCTCGACGGACAAATATGAACTCTCGAGGCTCAACTTGCCACCCGTCGATAGTCTAAGATGCGCGCCCTGGGGACTGTCCCGGGGACAGTCCCCAACATCACGCCAGGAGCCCGACCATGAACCTGCCCCGTCCCGCGCCGGCCGAGCTGGGGTTCGCCATGCCCGCCGAATGGGCCCCGCACCAGGCGACCTGGATCTCCTGGCCGCACAACCCTGACACGTGGCCGGGCGTGCTGCAGCAGGCCGAGGCCGCCATGGCGCAGGCCGTGACGGCGCTGGCTGCGGGCGAAACGGTGCGCATCAACGTGCTGGACGCCGAGCACGAGGCCCATGTCCGCGGCCTGCTTGGCGCGATCGCCGAGACGCCGGCCGTGGTCTTTCACGCCATCCCGACCAATGATGCCTGGTGCCGTGACCACGGTGCCATCTTCGTCCGCGACGACGCGGGCGAGCTCGCCGCTGTCGACTGCGGTTTCAACGCCTGGGGCGGCAAGTACCCGCCGTGGGACCTGGACGACGCGGTGCCCGCGCAGATGGCCGCCGCACTCGGGCTGCGCCGCTTCGAGGCCGGCATGATCCTCGAGGGCGGCTCCATCGACGTGAACGGCGCGGGGACGCTGCTGACCACGGAGCAGTGCCTGCTTAACCCCAACCGCAACCCCGGGCTGGACCGCGCGGACATCGAGGCGCGGCTCGAGCTGCTCTTCGGCGCGCGGCAGGTGCTGTGGCTGGGTGACGGGATCGTCGGCGACGACACCGACGGACACGTCGACGACATCACGCGCTTCGTGGCCGAGGACACCGTGGTCACCGCGGTCGAACCCGACCCCGCCGATCCCAATCATGCGCCGCTGGCCGAAAACCTCGAGCGCCTGCGCGCCATGCGCCTGCCTGACGGTCGGCCGCTCAGGATCATCGAGCTCCCGATGCCCGAGCCGGTCGAGCTCGAGGGCGACCGGCTGCCCGCCAGCTACGGCAACTTCTACATTGCCAACCAGGTCGTGCTCCTGCCGGTGTTCGACCAGCCGCGCGACGCCGAGGCGGCCCGGATCCTGCAGCCCTGCTTCCCGGACCGCCGTGTCGTGCCGATCCGCGCCAACGAGCTGGTGGTCGGCCTCGGCGCCTTCCACTGCCTGACGCAGCAGGTGCCGATGCAATAATTCGGGCGCGCCCGGAGTCTCCATGGGTATCGGCAGCCGGTGACGGCACGCCGGATTGCAACCACTGGAGAGACCGCATGAACAAGATCATTGTTGCCCTGCTGCTGGGTTTCGCCCTCATTACCCCGGCCAGCGCGCTGGACGGCGAGCGCTTCACCCCGGAGCGCTTCGCAGCCCTGCAGGCCGGAGGCGAAGTCGTCCTGGTCGATATCTGGGCGACCTGGTGCCCGACCTGCAAGCGCCAGCGCCAGATCCTGCAATCGTATCGCGACGCCAATC
Source organism: Thioalkalivibrio sp. XN8 (assembly GCF_011058255.1). Taxonomy (GTDB): domain Bacteria; phylum Pseudomonadota; class Gammaproteobacteria; order Steroidobacterales; family XN24; genus XN24. Next base: position 116,813 of record NZ_JAALFH010000033.1, read on the forward strand.
CCGACCAGTCGTTTCATATCCTCGAGGTGGACTTCGACGACGACAAGGAATGGGTCCGGCATTTCCGCGCGCCGCGCCAGTCCACGCTGCTCCTCTACGTGGGCGAGCGGCAGTACTGGTTCAGCGTTGCCGAGACGCGGCCGGAGGTGATCGCCGCCGAGCTCGACAAGGCCATCGCCGCCCGGGCCAAGGCCCTCGCCGACGGGTCCTAGCCCGCAATGTCCCTCGAGCTCGCGTCGGTGCCGCTGGCGGTAGTCGCCGGTGTGCTCAGCATCATGTCGCCCTGCGTCTGGCCGCTGGTGCCGATCGTGATGTCCTCGGCGGCCACCAGCGGACGCAGCGGCCCCGTGTTTCTCGCGCTCGGCCTGTCCACCGCCTTTGCGGTGTCCGGCACGGTGCTCACGCTGGCCCTGCTGAACCTCGGCTTCAACCCGGACGGCTTCCGCTACGTGGCTGCGGCCCTGCTGCTGCTGATCGCGCTGATGCTCCTGGTCAAGCCGCTGGGCGACTGGGCCACGCTGAAGCTCTCGGCCTTCACCGCCCGCTTCAACCCGGCGCCCGGCCAGGGCGGCGCAGCGCTCGGGCAGTTCGGCATGGGCGCGCTGCTCGGCCTGGTCTGGCTGCCCTGCGTCGGCCCCACCCTGGGCGCGGCGATCGCGCTGGCCTCGGTGGGCCAGCAAATGGGCACCGCCTTCGCCGTCATGTTCGCCTTCGGCCTGGGCACCGCCGGCGCCCTGCTTGGGGCCGGCCTGCTGTCCGGCCAGTTGCTCAACCGACTGCGCCCGGGTCTGCTGGCGGGCGCGGCGCGCGGGAAGCAATGGCTGGGCGTGTTACTGCTGCTGCTCGGCCTGCTCGTGTTCACCGGCTATGACAAGGTGCTGGAGGCCTACGCGCTCGAGGTGCTGCCCGACTGGGCTATCTCGCTCTAGCCGGAGCGAACGCTTGCTGCGGCGTGCCGCCTGCCCTAACCTTGCGCCCCTGTTTTGCACCCCCAGCAAGAGGGCCCGGCATGAGCAATGCGCCTGTCTCCCGTTTCATCCGCCACCACTTCCGTCACTTCAACAGCGCCGCGCTGGTGGATGCGGCCGACGCCTACGCCGCGCACCTCGCCGACGGCGGCGGCATGATGGTGACCCTCGCGGGCGCGATGAGCACGGCCGAGCTTGGCCTGTCGCTCGCGGAAATGATCCGGCAGGACAAGGTGCAGGCCATCACCTGCACCGGCGCCAACCTCGAGGAGGACGTGTTCAACCTCGTGGCGCACGACCACTACGTCCGCATCCCGAACTACCGCGACCTGACCGCCGACGACGAGGAAAAGCTGCTGGCGCAGCATCTCAACCGCGTCACCGATACCTGCATCCCGGAAGAAGAGGCGATCCGCCGCATCGAGCACGTGGTGCTCGAGCACTGGCTGGCCGCCGACGCCGCCGGCACGCGCTACTTCCCGCACGAGTTCATGTACCAGATCCTGCTGAGCGGCAAGCTCGAGCAGCACTACCAGATCGACCCCAAGGACAGCTGGCTGCTGGCCGCCGCCGAGAAGAACCTGCCCATCATCGTGCCGGGCTGGGAAGACTCGACGCTGGGCAACATCTACGCCAGCCACTGCATCACGGGCGAGATCAAGAACGTGCACACCGTGCGCAGCGGCATCGAATACATGACCTACCTCGCGGCCTGGTACCAGGAACAGGTCAAGGCCGGCCGCTCCATCGGCTTCTTCCAGATCGGCGGCGGCATCGCCGGCGACTTCCCCATCTGCGTGGTGCCGATGCTCGAGCAGGACCTGCAGATGACCGACATCCCGCGCTGGGGCTACTTCTGCCAGATCAGCGACTCCACCACCAGCTACGGCTCCTACTCGGGCGCGGTGCCGAACGAGAAGATCACCTGGGGCAAGCTCTCGGCCGACACGCCGAAGTTCATCATCGAGTCGGACGCGAGCATCGTGGCGCCGCTCGTCTTCGCCATGCTGCTGGGCTGGTGACGCGCACGGCCGACTCGCCCGGAGATCTGACCGCGCAGTCGCGCGGGTCCTGGAAAGACCCTGGCCGCGGGGCCGGCCCCTGCAAGACCTGACCGCGGGGCCGGCCCCTGCAAGACCTGACCGCGGGGCCGCGCCATGCATGGCGCCCTTCGCTTGGAAGTCTGATGCCGCTCAGCGC
>NZ_JAALFH010000034.1 GCF_011058255.1 Thioalkalivibrio sp. XN8
GGGAGGCGGCCGTGGCGGCGGCGGGCGCGCCGGGCGGGCCGCCCACGGCCGGCATCGCGGCAGTCGGTTTCGTGCTGGGCACGCTCGGCATCGGCCTCGGTTATCCCGGCCAGCCGCACGTGGTGAACCGCTTCATGGCATTGCGTAATGAACGGGCGCTGCGCGACGGCCGGGTCATCGCGCTGAGCTGGGCGGTGATCATCTATGCCGGCATGATCACGCTCGGCTTCGCGGCGCGCGCCCTGTACGGGCCGGCGCTGCCCGACGAGCAGGTGCTGTTCGAGACGGCCGGCCGGCTGTTCCCGCCGGTAGTGGCGGCGGTGATGATCGCCGCGGTACTGTCGGCCATCATGTCCACGGCCGACAGCCAGCTGCTGGTGGCGGCATCCTCCGCCAGCCACGACCTGCCCCGCGGCGGCGGCAGCCTGTGGGTGTCGCGCCTGGTGGTGGCGCTGATCAGCGTGCTGGCGGTGGTCATTGCGGTGCAGCTGCCGCAGAGCATCTTCGCCCGGGTGCTGTTCGCCTGGGCGGCGCTGGGCGCAGCCTTCGGGCCGCCGTTGCTGGCGCGCCTGGCCGGGCTGGCGGTGCCGCCGGCCGCGGTGTTCGCCGCCATGGCGGTCGGCTTCGGCGGCACCCTGTTGTTCTATTGGCTGCCGAACACGCCGGGCGACTGGCTGGAGCGGCTGGTGCCGTTCGGCGCCGGACTGGCGATCTGCCTCGTGGCGGCGCGGCGGCGGGTGGCGGCATGAGGCGGGACCGGCGCATTCGGCTGCTGCTGGCCGGGGTGGTGCTGGTCGCGCTGGTGCTCTTCGCCGGCGCCCTGCTGGCCGTGGCGGACACGGTGCTGTCGATCCTGCAGCGCCTGCAGGACGGGCCCGCGGCCTTGTACTACGGCTTCCTGGCGTTGCTGGCCGCCGGCGGCGCGCTGGCCGCCTGGCTGTTGTGGTGGCTGCTGGCGCCGGTGCGGCGCCGGCTGGAGCAGCCGGCCGAGCAGGCGGGGCCGCCCGACGAGGCGTCGCTGCGGGAACGCCTCGAGGCGGAACGCGCCGCCGGCGGGGACGTCGCGGCGATCGAGCGGGAACTGGCCGAGCTGAGCCGGCGCCGGGAGGGCGGCCGGCTGTACGTGGCGATGTTCGGCGACGCCAGCGCCGGCAAGAGTTCGCTGGTCCAGGCGCTGGTGCCGGACGCGACGCCGGAGCGGGCGGTCACCGCGGGCACCACGCGCGCGGTGAAGCATTACCAGTGGCGGTTGTCCTCGGGCGACGTGGTGGAGCTGGCCGACGTCCCCGGCAGCGGCGACGAGGCGGCGCTGGAGGCGGCGGCCCTGGGCGAGGCCATGCGGGCACACCTGGTGATCTATGTCTGCGAGGGCGACCTGAGCCGCAGCCAGCACGAGGACGTGCTGGCGCTGGCGCAGGTCGGCAAGCCGCTGGTGCTGGCGGTCAACAAGGCCGACTGGTATGCCGAGGAAGACCTGCAACGCATCGTGGCGCGGCTGGCGGAGCGCCTCGGGGAGCTCGACCCGGCCCCGGCAGTGGTGCCGGTGGTGGCCGGCGGCACCGAGCGCGTGCTGCAGCCCGACGGCCGCGGCGGCGAGACAGAAGTGGAGCGCCCGCGGGCGCCGCGGGTGGAGCTGCTGCGCGAGGCCCTGCAGGCGGAACTCGACCGGGCCCCCGCGGCCCTCGATGCACTGCGCGATGCCTCGGTCTTCCGCCTGGCGGCGGCCCGGCTGGAAGATGCTGCGGCCCTGCGGCGGCGCGAGCAGGCGGCGCAGGTGGTGTCCGACTACACGAAGAAGGCCGTCATCGGCGCGCTGGCGGCGGTCAGCCCCGGCACCGACGTGCTCATCCAGGGTTATCTCGGCACGGCCCTGGTCAAGGCCCTGTGCCAGATCTACGGCGTGCCGGCGCGCGAGATCGACATCCAGCGCTTCCTCGATATCGCCCAGGGCTACGTCGGGCGCGCGGTGCCGCTGGTGCTGGCGATTGCGGGCAACGTGCTGAAGGCGTTCCCCGGCGCGGGCACGGTGGCCGGCGGGCTGGTGCACGCCGTGGCCTACGGGATCGTGTTCGATGCGATGGGCAAGGGGCTGGCCCGCAGCCTCGAGACCACGGGTGAACTGCGACCGGCGGCAGCGGCCCGCAAGGTGGGAGACGAGTTCGGTGAAGAAATCGGCAAGAAAGCCCGGCAGCTGGCTCGGCTGGCCCTGGAAGCGCAGCGCGAAAGCCGCGACTGAGGCCGACCCGGCGACGCCGGCGCCGGCGGGCGAGCGCCACCTTGCGCTGGCGCAGGACAGCCTGCGCCGGCTGCTCGACGACCCTGGCCTGCCGGTCGGCGTCCGCGAGGCGCTGGCGCCCGAGTTCGCCGAGGTCGAGCGGATGCTGCAGAAGCTGGAGCAGGGCGAGATCCACATCGCGGTGCTCGGCGAGGTCAGCGTCGGCAAGTCGTCGCTGTTGAACGCGCTGCTCGGCGAGGCGCGCTTCGCCACCAGCGCGCTGCATGGCGAAACGCGGGAGACGGCCGAGGCGCGCTGGCAGGAGACCCGCTCGGGCCAGGTCTGCCTGCTGGATACGCCCGGCATCAACGAGGTCGGCGGCGAGGCGCGCGAGCGCATGGCGCGCGAGGTGGCGGAACGTGCCGACCTGGTCCTGTTCGTGGTCGACGGCGATCTCAACGCGTCCGAGCAGGCGGCGCTGGAGCAGGCCCTCGCGCCGGGCCGGCCGGTGGTGCTGGTGCTCAACAAGGCCGACCGTTACACCGCCGAGGAGCGCGCCCAGCTGCTCGCCCGCCTGGCGGAGCGCACCCGCGGGCGGCTGCCGCCGGAGCAGGTCGTCGCGGCGGCCGCGGACCCTGCGCCGGCCCGCCGCATCGTGCTCGGCCCCGACGGCTCCGAGCGCGAGGAGCGTACCGTGCTGCCGCCCGACGTCGAGGCGTTGCGCGAGCGCCTGTGGCAGATTCTCGAGCGCGAGGGCGACACCCTGTCGGCGCTGACCGCAGGCCTGTTCGCCGGCGAGGTGAGCGAACGCGTGGGGCGGCGGGTGGTCGAGCTGCGCCGGGAAGCCGCCGGGCGCCTGGTGCGGCAGTACTGCATCGCCAAGGGCGTCGCGGTGGCCATCAACCCGGTGCCGGCCGCCGACCTGCTGGCGGCGGCGGCCATCGACGCCGGCATGGTGTTTCACCTGTCACGGCTGTACGGCCTGCCGCTGAGCCGCGCCGAAGCCGGCTCGCTGGTCACAGTGATCGCCACCCAGATGACCGTGCTGATGGGGACGGTCTGGCTGACCCACCTCATCTCGGCGGCGCTCAAGGCCGGCACCGCGGGCCTCTCCACGGTGTTCACCGCCGGCGCCCAGGGCGCCGTGGCCTACTACGGCACCTACCTGATCGGCCGCGTGGCCGAGGAGTATTTCGCGCGCGGCAAGTCCTGGGGCGCGGGCGGGCCCAAGGCCGTGGTGCAGGAGATCCTCGAGAGCGTAGATCGCGATTCCGTGCTGGCCCAGGCCCGCGCGGACCTGGCCGGCCGGTTGCGGGCCCGCGCCTAGCCGCCCGGGCGACGCCTGTTACACTCGGCTCCCCCTGGCGATGGTGCATTCACTGGTGCGTCGCAGCGTGTCCCGCAAGCCCTATATCTGCTTTTCGCATGGCAAGGAGAGCGGCCCCTGGGGCAGCAAGATCGCCGCCATGGCCGACCTGGCGCGGGACCGCGGCTTCGAGCTCGACAGCATCGACTACCGCGGCCTGGACGAGCCGGCCGCGCGGGTCGCGCGGCTGGTCGCGCACTGCCGGCCCCTCGAGCGGCCGCTGGTGCTGGTGGGCTCGAGCATGGGCGGCCACGTCGCCGCCGCCGCCTCGGCCGAGCTGGAGGACGTGCGCGGCCTGTTCCTGATCGCGCCGGCCTTCTACATGCCGGGCTACGAGGCGCTGACGCCGCAGCCGCGGGCGCGGCGCATCGACATCGTGCACGGCTGGCGCGACGACATCGTGCCCGCGGACAACAGCATTCGCTTCGCCCGCGAGCACGGGGCCACGCTGCACCTGATCGACGGCGACCACCGGCTCACCGATCACCTGTTCGAGGTCAACCGGTTCTTCAACTGGTTCCTCGACCACGTCTGACCCGAGTCATCGCCACGCCAGCTGGAACCTGGCCGCGGAGCCGGCCCCTGTAGGGTCCCCTTCGCTTGGAAATCTGATGCCGCTCAGGGGACCCTACAGGACCCGGCCCCGCTGCAATGCTTCAGGGACCCGACGCCGACAGCGCACCAGGGCTCGGTGGCTGGTTCCGGCACGCGCCAGCTCGGCTCGGGAACAGGGTGCAGTTACTCGGGTCGCGGCCACGCCGGACCGGGCCGACGCCGGGAGGGCCTGATCTGCTGAATTCCTGGCCGCGTGCCCGGTCCGTGCAGGCTTTGAGGTGGCAGCGGGGGCGTGACATGCATGGCGCCCTGAGCGGCATAAGAATTCCAAGCGAAGGGTGCCATGCATGGCGCGGCCCTGCGGTCAGGTCTTCAGCGGGCTTCAGGGGCCGGCCCCGCGGCCAGGTCTTACAGGAACCCTAGGAGACCGCGTACCTACTTCCGCTCGGCGATCGCCTTGGCCGCGATCCGGTCGATCGCCCCGGGCGCGACGATCTTGAGGAAGCGCCCCAGCTTGCCGCGCCACGAGGTGATGAGCAGGCGCTGGCGCTTCGCCATGGCCGGGATCATCAGCGCGGCGCATTCCTCCGCTGTCATGATCTTCGATTCCTGCATCGGCGTTTCGCCCAGCGGCCGGCCGTGGCCGTCCAGCGCGCGGCGGTGAATCTGGGTGACCACGAAGTCGGGGCAGATGGTCGTGATCGTGACGCCGGTGTCCGCCAGCTCGATGCGCAGCGAGTCGAAGAAGCCGATGACCGCATGCTTGCTGGCGCAGTAGACGCTGCGCGACGGCACGCCGGTCAGCCCGGCGATGCTCGCCACCGGCACGATCCGGCCGTGCGCGGCCTTGAGGTGCGGCAAGGCCGCCATGGTCAGCGTCACCAGCGAGAAGAAGTTCAGTTCCATCACGTCGCGGACGATGGCCGGATCCTCGATCTCGTCGACCCGGGCCCACATGGTGCGTCCGGCATTGGCCACCAGGGTGTCGAGCCGGCCGAAGCGCTCCATGGCGGCGTCGACCAGGTGGTGGCAGTCCCCGGGTCGCGTCAGGTCGCCCGGCACGACCAGCACCTCGGCGCCCGCCTGGCGGCAGGTGTCCGCGAGCGACTCCAGCCGCTCCGCGTTGCGGGCCGAGAGCACGAGCTTCGGTCGCTGCGGCGCCAGTGCCTCGCACAGCGCCCGGCCGATGCCTTCGGACGCGCCCGTGACGACGACGACGTTGTGGGTGAAGGTGTTCATTGGACCGGCCTGCTGCAGGTGGAGGCCTGCTACGCTAGCATTTCGACACGCCCACAGTCAGCTGCGAGGCAAGCGATGAAACTGGAAGTACTGGTCCTGTCGGCCGCGTTGGCGCTGGGCGCCGGATGTGCCGAGCGCCCTGAGCCGCCGCCGGTCGAGGAGACCGTGTTCAAGGAGCAGGTGGAAGCGCTGGACAAGGCGCGGGAGGTCGAGGCGCAGCTGGAGCAGCGCCAGCGCGAACTCGACCGGCAAGTGGAGCGCGACGGCGGAGGCGGGAGCTGATGCAGAGGATTCCTGAACCGGAGCTGATGGATGACGAGGGGCAGGCGCGGGCTTATGCCGAGGCTGATTTCGAGGAGCCCAACAGGCGCTTCGCGGAGCTCTACACCGAGTTCGTGGGCACCTTGCGACCGGGCGCCGCGGTGCTCGATCTCGGCTGCGGGCCGGGCGACATCACCCTGCGGATCGCCGCCGCGCATCCGGAGATCGAGATCCACGGCCTGGACGGCTCGGCGGCCATGCTGGCTTTCGGCCACGCCGCGCTGGCCGCGCGCCCCGAACTCGCCACGCGGGTGTCCTTCATCGAGGGGCTGGTACCCGACGCGGTGTTGCCCTGCGCGCGCTACGAGGCGGTGTTGTCGAACAGCCTGTTGCACCACCTCCACCAGCCCGAGACCTTGTGGCGCATGGTCCGCGACCGCGCTCGTCCGGGCGCGCCGGTGCTGGTGATGGACCTGATGCGCCCGGCCGACGAGGCGGCGGCGCAGGCGCTGGTGGACGAATACGCCGGGGGAGAACCCGAAGTGCTGCGCCGGGACTTCTACAATTCGCTGCTGGCGGCGTTCGAGCCGGGAGAAGTGCGCCGGCAGCTGGAGCTCGCGGGGCTGGGCGGGCTCGAGGTGCTGCCGGTGAGCGACCGGCACCTCCTGGTGCGCGGGCGCGCCTGAGCCGCGCCGCCGGGGTCAGGCGCCGAGGGCATCGACAAAGCGCTTGCGCCAGGCATGGATGTCGTTGGCGCGCAGCACCTCGAGCATCGCGGCATGCCGTGCCTGCCGTTCCGCCAGCGGCATCTCGGTGGCCTTGAGGATGGCGTCGGCCACGCCGACGGCATCATAGGGATTGACCAGCAGCGCCTGCTCGCCGAGCTCCGCCGCGGCCCCGGCGAGCTCGGACAGCACCAGGACCCCGGGATCGGCGGGGTCCTGCGCCGCAACGAACTCCTTGGCGACCAGGTTCATCCCGTCGCGGATCGGGGTCACCAGCCCGATGCGCGCGACCCGGAAATAGCCCATCAGCATCTTCCGCGATATGCCGCGGTTGATGTAGCGGATGGGGGTCCAGTCGGGCTCCGCAAAACGCCCGTTGATATGGCCGGCCGACTGCTCCAGCTCGTGGCGGATCTCGTCGTAGGCGCGCACGCCGGTGCGGGTCGGCGAGGCGATCTGCAGGAAGACGAGCTGCCGGTGGCTGGCGGGATGGCGCGCCAGCAGGGTCTCGAAGGCGCGGAAGCGCTCCGGCAGCCCCTTGCTGTAGTCGAGGCGGTCCACGCCGATCACCAGCTCACGCTCGACGAGGTCGTGGCGCAGGCGCTGGACGCTGGCTGAGGCGATTGCCGCCTCTGCCTGCTGCACCGCCTCGCCGACGTCGATGCCGATGGGGAAGGCGTCGACCCGGATGCGGCGGTCCAGCGCCGTCACCCGCCCGTCGCCGTCCCGTTCGCCGCCCAGGCCGGCGCTGCGCAGGCAGCCGAGAAAATTCTCGCAGTCCTGGCGGGTCTGGAAGCCGACCACGTCGTACTGCGCCAGCGCGCGCAGCAGGTGCTCATAGCCGGGCAGTGTGCGGAGCACGTCGTAGCCCGGGAAGGGCACGTGCAGGAAGAAGCCGATCGGCTGCGTGACACCGGCGCGGCGCAGTTCCTGGGCCAGCGGGATCAGGTGGTAGTCGTGGACCCAGATGTGGTCGTCCGGGCGGAGCATCGGCCGCAGCTTGCGGGCGAACAGCTGGTTCACGCGCTGGTAGGCCTCGTGCTGGGCCTGGTCGTAACGCAGGATGCCGAGCATGAAATGCAGCAGCGGCCAGAGCGTGCCGTTGCAGTAGCCGTTGTAATAACTGTCGAAGTCCGCCTTGCTGATGTCGACGGTGGCGAAGGTGATGTTGCCGCGCCGCTCCAGGCGCGGCTCGGAGGGCTCGCCGTGACAGGTCTTGCCGCCCCAGCCGAACCAGATGCCGCCGCTCTGGCGCAGGGCGGCGAGGATGCCGACGGCGAGCCCGCCGGCGGTCTTGCCGCCGGAGGGTGGCGCCACACGATTGGAGATGGCGACCAGTCGGCTCAAAACGCATCCTCCCACGGCTTGCTCAGGCGAATGGCGCCGAGAATGATCCCGACGAGGCTGTAGGTCTGAGGATAGTTGCCCCAGAGCTCGTCCGTGGCCACGTCGAGGTCTTCGGACAGCAGGCCGAGGCGGGTCCGGCGGCTGAGCATGTCCTCGAACAGCGCCCGCGCCTCGTCCTTGCGGCCGATCTCGGCCAGCGCGTTGATGTACCAGAAGGTGCAGATATTGAACGCGGTTTCCGGTTCGCCGAAGTCGTCGGCCTCGCCGTAGCGGAACATGTGTCCGCCGCGCAGCAGCTTGCGCCCGATGCAGTCCACGGTGCTGCGGAAACGGGGGTCGTCGCCCTGCAGGAAACCCAGGTCGCTGATCAACAGCATACTCGCGTCCAGGCTCTTGCCGCCGAAACTCTCGGTGAAGCAGCCCTGGTCCTCGTCCCAGGCGCGCTCGCAGATCACCGCATGGATCCGGTCGGCAGCGCTGCGCCATTCGTCTGCCTTTTCGGCCTCGCCGAGATGGGCGGAGATGCGCGCCAGCCGGTCACAGGCGGCCCAGCACATCATGCTGGAGAAGGTGTGCACGCGCGCGCGCCCCCGGTACTCCCAGATGCCCGCGTCAGGCTGGTCGAAGAGCTCGATCGCGCGGCGGCCGACCTGCTCGAGCAACTCGAACTGCTCCGCGCCGGCAGGGGCATTGAGACGCTCGTCGAAGAAAGCTTGCGCCGAGGACAGCACGACCGAGCCGTAGACATCGTTCTGCACCTGCTCGTAGGCCTGGTTCCCGACCCGCACCGGCCCCATGCCGCGGTAGCCCGGCAGGTGCGGGACTTCCGTCTCCGTCAGGTCGGTTTCGCCGCTGATGCCGTAGACCGGCTGCAGTCCGCGGCCGTCGCCGGCGGCCGTGACATTCAGGATCCAGCCGAGGTAGGCCTCCATCGTCCGGGTCGCGCCAAGCCGGTTCAGGGCGTGCACCACGAAGAAGCTGTCCCGCAGCCAGCAGTAGCGATAGTCCCAGTTCCGCCCCGTGGACGGGGCCTCCGGGATGGAGCTGGTGATGGCTGCAATAATTGCGCCGGTATCCTCGTAGGAACAGAGCTTCAGGGTGATTGCCGCCCGGATGACCGCTTCCTGCCACTCGAAAGGCACTGCCAGGCCGCGCACCCAGTCCTGCCAGTAGGCGCGGGTCTGCTCGAAATGGTGGCGGCTGCCGCGGGAGACCGACTCGGGCAGGCTCTCGTCCGGGCCGAGGATGAAGCTCAGCGGCCGGGTCAGGCGGAACGGCCGCTCCTCGCGCACATGGGTGAGGGAGGCGTCGGTGGTCAGGCGCAGGGTCAGGTCCGGCAGCACGTAACGGATGTGGTTGCTGCCGAAAGTCTGGCGGGCATCTTCCCCGCCGTAGTGGCCGGCGGGACGCAGCCGCACGACGACCCGCGGCGCGCCCGCGACGGGCTCGAGATGACGCACGAACATGTAGGGATGGAAGGTGCGCTCGAACTGCTCGTAGCGCGGGGCGAAGTCCGTCAGCTTGACACAGCCGCCATGGCGGTCGTAGAGCCAGGTCTGCAGGATCGGCGTGTTCCTGATGTAGGCCTGCTCGGCATGGGCGAAATCCTCCAGCTCGATCTCGAACACGCCGCGCTCGACCTGCTCCTGGTCACCCATCATCAGGGCGCAGAACACCGGCTCCGCGTCAAAGCGCGGCATGCAGGACCAGACGTAGCGGCCGTGCCCGTCCACCAGGGCGCTGACCTGGCAGTTGCCGATCACGCCGAGTTCGAGGCTGCTTTCAGGACGCTGGTACATGGATGGACTCCGTGCTTGCATTGAGCCAGTCGCGCACGGCCGCCACGTCCGTGGCGACGATGTGCGCGGCGCTGCCGTCGCGCGGCGGCCCGACGCGGATCGACAGGCCGGCCCGGGCGTTGACGGCCCGAAAGCCGTCCTCGTCGGTCAGGTCGTCGCCCACGAAAACCGGCCGGCGCCCGGCGAAGGGCGCCTCCTCGAGGAAGGCCAGTATGGCGGTGCCCTTGTCCTGGCCCGACGGCTTGAGCTCGAGCACCATCTTGCCGCGCTGGACGTGAAAGTCCGTGCCGGCGGCCTGCTCGGCGAGCGCCATGTGGCGCTCGCACTCCGCGGCCAGTGCCGGGGCGTTGCGGTAATGCAGGGCCAGTGCGGCGCCCTTGTCCTCCAGCAGCAGGCCCGGGGCGGACTGGACGAAGCCGACCAGCTCGGCGCGCGCCGCCGCGATCCGGTCGGCGTAACCCGCGGGATAGTGGACGCGCCCGTCCGCATCCCGGCGCTCGAGGCCGTGCAGGCCCGCGGCCGGCAGGCACAGGGGCGCGAAGATCCGGTCGATGCTGGCGATCGAGCGGCCGCTCACCAGCGCCAGCGCGCCGTCCAGCGCGCGTGCGGTGGTCGCCAGGGATCGTCGCAGTTCCGGCTCGGCCCGCACCTCGTCCGGGTGGCGCTCGATGTCCACCAGCGTGCCGTCGACGTCGAGGAACAGGGCCCAGCGGCGGTCCCACGCGGGCAGGGTGGCCGTCATTTCCATGCGCCAAGGGTACTGGCGGCGCGCGCCGATTACCAAGCAGGGGCGCCGGCGAGTCGCCGCTGACGCGGACCCGCCGGGCGGGTACACTCGCTGGCCTCATGTACCCATGGCACGGAATCTGGCGGCTCTCGCTCTGGCTCACGAGGAAGCTGCTGTTCCTCTGGGTGCGCACGCGCACGCTCGAGACGCAGCTGGAGCGGGTGGGGGCGCTCGCCGGGACGCCGGTCTGTTACGTGCTGGAGCATCCCGGCATGGCGGACATGGCGGTGCTGGAGCAGGAGTGTATCCGGCACGGGCTGCCGCGCCCGAGCGCGGGCCTGGTGCTCGGCGAGCTGCGGGAATGGCGTGCCGTCGCCTACCTGCGCCGCAAGCCGCGCCGCAGCCGCAAGGGCAAGCCGGGCCGGCTGGAGCGGCTGGCGGCCGCGGTGCAGGCGGGCCAGGTGCAGGACGTCGCGGTGGTGCCGGTCTCGATCTTCTGGGGCCGCTCGCCGGACAAGGAGCGGGGGCTGTTCCAGCTGCTGTTCTCCGAAGGCTGGGCGCTGGTCGGCCGCCTGCGCAAGCTGTTCATGATCATTTTCCACGGCCGCAACGTGCTGGTGCAGTTCAGCGAGCCGGTGATGCTGTCGCAGCTGGTCGAGCAGGGGCCCAACCCGGCGCTGGTCGCCCGCAAGCTCGGCCGGGTGCTGCGGGTGCACTTCCGTCGCCTGCGCATCGCCACGATCGGGCCGGACCTGTCGCACCGGCGCACGCTGCTGAATCAGGTGGTGAACTCGGAGTCGGTGCGGCGCGCCATCCGGCGCTACAGCGAGGCCAACAAGCAGCCGATGCACAAGTCGGTGCAGCGGGCGCGGCGCTACGCCAACGAGATTGCGGCCAACTACAGCTACACCACGGTGCGCATCGGCGAGCGGGTCCTGACCTGGCTGTGGAACCGCCTCTACGACGGCATCGAGGTCAGCGGCGTCGACCGCCTCAAGGCCGTCTCGGAGGGCAACGAGGTCATCTACGTGCCCTGCCACCGCAGCCACATCGACTACCTGCTGCTGTCCTACGTGGTGTACCAGAACGGCCTGGTGCCGCCGCACATCGCGGCCGGCGTCAACCTCAACCTGCCGGTGATCGGGCCGATCCTGCGCACCGGCGGCGCGTTCTTCATGCGCCGCAGTTTCCGTGACGACCCGCTGTACGCGGCCGTGTTCCGGCGTTACTTCGCCCTCAACCTGGCCAAGGGCGTGGCCATGGAGTATTTCATCGAGGGTGGCCGCAGCCGCACCGGCCGCCTGTTGCCGGCCAAGCCGGGCATGCTCGCGATGACGGTACGCGCCTACCTGCGCGAGCCGGTGCGTCCGGTCGTGTTCGTGCCGGTCTATTTCGGTTACGAGCGCCTGTTCGAGGGGCGCTCCTATGTCTCGGAGCTGTCGGGCCGGCCGAAGGAAAAGGAGACCGTGCTCGGCGTGCTCAAGGCGATCCGCCAGCTGCGCCGCGAGTTCGGCCGCGTGCACGTGAACTTCGGCGAGCCGTTCTTCCTCGACGAGATGTTGCAGCGACACCGGCCCGGCTGGCGCGAGGAGCCGGTCGAGGAAGACGAGCGCCCGGGCTGGACCGGTCCGGTGGTGGAGCAGCTCGGCGAAGAGATTCTCGAGCGCATCAACGCGGCGGCCGCGGTGAGCCCGGTGAACCTGCTGGCCATGGTCCTGCTGGCGACGCCGCGGCAGAGCATGGTGGAGCAGCCGCTGGTGCGCCTGCTGGAACTGTTCGCCGACATGCTGCGCCAGGCGCCCTACGATCCGGCCGTGACGGTCACGAGCAAGGGCGGCGCGGAGATGATCGCCTATGGCGAGCGTCTCGGCCTGCTCGAGCGCCGTCCCCACCGGCTGGGCGACATCATCTCGCTGGCGCCGCAGGAAGCGCTGCTCGCGACCTACTTCCGCAACAACGTCACGCACCTGTTCGCGATCCCCTCGCTGGTCGCCTGCTGCTTCATCGACAAGCCGGTGCAGGCGGTGGGGCGCGTCCGCGGCCTGGCGCGCATGGTCTACCCCTACCTTGGCGGCGAGCTGTTCCTGCGCTGGGCCCCGGAGCAGGTGGATGCCGAGGTGGACCGCGTGATCGAACTGATGGCGGAACGGGGTTTGCTGCGGCGCGACAACGAGGGCGACGAGCCCTGCCTCCGCCGGCCCGAGCCGCATACGCCCGAGGCGATCCAGATGTGGCTGCTGGCGCAATGCTCGGTGCAGACACTGGAACGGTTCTACATGACCGCGGCCCTGCTGGCGAAGCACGGCTCCGGCACGCTGCGCCCGGCGCAGCTGGAGGACCTGTGCCACCTGATGGCGCAGCGCATGTCGATGTTGTTCCAGTTCAGCGCGCCGGAGTTCTTCGACAAGAGCCTGTTCCGGGGTTTCATCGGCCGACTGCGCGAGAACGGCGTGTTGCGCACCGACGAGACCGGCCTGCTCGTGTTCGACCAGCGCCTGGTGCGAGCCATGGAAGACGCCCGCCAGTTTCTCGGCGACCGCCTGCGTAACGACGTCCTGCAGGCGATGAATCTCTGAGTTCACCCGCGCGTTTTTTTGCTGCGGCGCAATGCGCGACCCCCGCCGCCGCGATCCTGCGCTCGCCTCGTCTTGGTATCCGCGCAACAGCCTTTATCGCGGGCGCGGCCTTTCGCACCTGCAATTGATCCAAGATGTTGTTTTCGGCGCACGAATTCTGTAAGAGTAGCGGGACGCACCGGCACGGGCCGGTGGCGGGCAACGTGCGAGACACATTCAAGACAAAGAACCGGGGAGTCCTTAATGAGCGCGCAACCCTCCAGGGCCCGTCCGAGTAACGGACGACTCCTGGCGACCGCAATCGCGGCCGCTTTTGCTGCAAGCTACGCCGGGCCTGCATCGGCAGTGCCAATCCAAACTGAGAACTGGTCAGGCAGCTGGGACACCACGGTGACGCTCGGCGCACTGTGGCGTGTCCAGAGCACTGACTGCCGGCTCGTCGCCAATGCCAACGGCGGCTGCGGCCGCAGCGCCAACGGCGACGACGGCACCCTCAACTACGGCAACGGCCTGGTGTCGAACGCACTTCGGGTGACGTCCGAGATGGAGCTGCGGTTCCGGGACTCCTGGGGCTTCTTCGTCCGGGGCACCGGCTTCACCGACTGGGAGGTCGGCGACACGCTGCGCACGGAACTGTCCGATGCGGCCAGGGATGAAGTCGAAGAGGATATCGAGCTGCTCGACGCCTTCGTCTTCGTGCCCTTCGAGCTCGGCAGCTGGCCCGCCGAGTTCCGCGTCGGCCAGCAGGTGATCAACTGGGGCGAAAGCACGTTCATCCAGGGTGGTATCAACATCACCAATCCCTTCAACGTCGCCCAGCTGCGTGTGCCGGGCGCCGAGCTGCGCGAGGCGCTGGTGCCGCAGGGCATGGCGTCCCTCAGCTTCTCGCCGACGCTCAACACCAGCATCGAGGCGTACTACCAGTACCAGTGGGAAAAGGTCGAGCCGGACCCGGCCGGCAGCTACTTCTCCACCAACGATTTCGCCACCAAGGGCGGCACGCACGTGATGCTCGGCTTCGGCGCGTGGGGCGACCTGGGCACGGACTTCTCACCGCTGGGCGGGAGCTTCGACCCCGATTTCAACTTCGTGCCCCGCGGCGCGACCAGCGAGCCGGACGACGGGGGCCAGTACGGCCTCGCCTTCCGCTACTTCGCCGAGAACTTCATGGGCGGCATGGAGTTCGGCGCCTACTACATTCGCTACCACAGCCGGTTGCCGCTGCTGAACGGCCTGACCGGCACGCAGGCCGGGCTGGGCAATGCCGCAGCGGTCGCAACGGCGGCCCAGGCGACCGCGATCGGCCTCGCTTCCGGCCTGTCCTTCGACGCGGCGGTGAACACCGCCACGGCGCAGGCGCTGGCCACGGCGGCGAACCTGGGCGGCGACATCACCGAGGCCAGGGTTCGCGACCGCGCCATCGTGGCCGGGAACGTGTTCCTGGGCAATGCCGCGGCGCTATCGCCGCTGGCGAGCTCCTTCGCCTCCGACGAGCTGGCGCAGACGTCGCGCTACACCGTGCTCTACCCTGAGGACCTCGACCTGTGGGGCTTCAGCTGGAGCGGCTACCTCTTCAACACCGGCATCGCCTGGCAGGGCGAGGTGTCCTACAGGCCCGACGCCCCGTTCCAGGTGGACGATGTGGAGCTGCTGTTCGCGGCGCTCTCGCCGCTGGACGGCCTGAGCCCGAACCCGAACCTGTGCCCGACCAACCCGAACGGCGCCGTCGGCGCGCTCGGCTGCTTCAACCAGCTGGGTCCGTACGGGCTGAACCAGGTCATCGACGGCGTGGTGGAGCTCGACGCCTGGCAGGCCCAGACGACCTTCACCTACCTGTCGGGCCCGGCCCTGTGGGCGGACACGGGCGCCTTCGTGCTGGAAGTGGGCATGAACTACGTGCCCGACCTGCCCGACACCAACACCGGCGGCCCGAACGGCGTCGGCCTGCGGCTGGAAGGTCCGGGCACGGTGATCTCGGGCAACGCCGCCCTGGCCAGTTCACATTTCGGCGAGGTGGATCCGCGCAGCGCCTTCCCGAGCAAGACCTCCTGGGGTTATCGCTTGCGCGGCGCGCTGATCTACAACAACGCGATCGGCCCCTGGACGATGTCGCCAGTCGTAGGCTGGAGCCACGACGTCAACGGCGTCTCGCCCGGTCCCGGCGGCAACTTCATCGAGGACCGCACTTCGTTGTCCGTGTCCCTGAAGGGCACGCTCCGCAACAAGTACGAAGTGGAACTGGGCTATGCCCAGTTCGGCGGCGCCGGCAGGTACAACCAGACCAACGACCGCGACTTCATTTCGCTCACGGGCAAGGTCTCGTTCTAAGAATTCGAGGAGAGTCAGACATGACACGCAACAGAATCAAGCAGGCCCTGGCAGCGCTGGCGCTGGTCGGGCTTGCCGCGCCGGCGGCGGCCCAGGGCCTTTCTCCTGCCGAGGTGGCGCGCCTGGGCAACGACCTCACCCCGCTGGGTGCGATTCGCGCCGGCAACGAAGCCGGCACCATTCCCGAGTGGACGGGCGGCATTCGGAGCGCGGCCGAGGCCGGGTTCCCGGACTTCCAGTCCGGCGGCCATCACCCGGATCCCTTCGCCGACGACAAGCCGCTGTTCCGCATCACGGCGGCCAACATGGATGAGTACGCCGACATCCTCACCGAGGGCCACAAGGCCATGTTCCGGGCCTATCCGGAGTACTTCATGGAGGTGTACCCGACCCGGCGCAGCGCGGCGGTGCCGGAGCGCATCTACGATGCCACCAAGCGTATTGCGCCCAACATGCGCCTGATCGAGGGCGGCAACGGTTTCAGCGGCGGCGCCGAGGGCATTCCCTTCCCGGTTCCGCAGAACGGGCTCGAGGCGATCTGGAACCACATCGTGCGCTATCGCACCGACAGTGCCCGCCGCACCATCGGCCAGGCGCCGGTGACCCGTGACGGCAACTACACCATGGTGATGTTCACGGACGAGTATCTCGGCGCCTATGGTCTCGAGGGCGCCAAGGAAGAGGAGCTCGACAACGTCATCGTCTACTTCAAGCAGACCGTGACGGCCCCGGCCCGCCTGGCCGGCGAGGTGCTGCTGGTACACGAGACGCTGAACCAGGCCAAGGAGAACCGCAAGGCGTGGCTGTACAACCCGGGCCAGCGCCGCGTGCGCCGGGCGCCGAACGTCGCGCACGACAACCCGCGCACGGCCTCGGACGGCCTGGCCACCTCGGACCAGCTCGATATCTTCAACGGCAGCCCGGAGCGCTATAACTGGGAGCTGGTCGGGCGCAAGGAAATGCTGATCCCGTACAACAGCTACAAGCTGCACAGCAACAAGCTGAAGTACGACGACATCCTCAAGCCGCTGCACATCAACCAGGCCCATGCGCGCTACGAGCTGCACCGGGTGTGGGTGGTGGATGCGACCGTCAAGGAAGGCACGCGCCACGTCTACAAGCGGCGCACCTTCTACATCGACGAGGATTCCTGGCAGGCCATGGTCGTCGATTGCTACGACAACCGCGACCAGATCTGGCGCGTGCAGGAAGCGCATTCGATCAACTACTACGACGTGCCAAGCTTCTGGACGACGCTCGAGCTGACCATGGACCTGCAGTCCGGTCGTTACCTGGCCATCGGCCTCAATAACGAGGAGCCGGTGACCTACGACTTCAGCCCGAACTACACGCCGGAAGACTTCGCGCCGGCGATCCTGCGCCGGTCGGGCGTCCGCTAGCCGGGGAGGGCCGGGGCGCCGACCGCGTCCCGGCCCGCCGCCCTGGCGGGATTCATCAAGACTGCAACCTGGGGGCGCAGCGCTTTTGTCCAGACTCGTGCATGGCCTGCTGATCGGCCTCCTGCTGGCGGCTTTTTCCGTCCCGGCCCGAGCCGTTTGCGAGGACCCGGTTCCCGAGGGCGAGTGGTCCGTCCTGATGCCGCTCGCGTCCCAGTCGCTGATGCTCGACATCGGCCAGGCCGGCGATGACCTGGTGGTGGTCGGCGAGCGCGGCCACGTACTGATCAGCCATGACCAGGGCGTGACCTGGGAACAGCAGCGCACGCCCACGCGCACGCTGCTCACCGCGGTCTGGTTCCATGACCGGCAGCTGGGCTGGGCCGTCGGGCACGACGCGGTCATCCTGCGCACCGAGGACGGCGGCGAGAACTGGTGCCGCGTGCACTTCGCGCCCGAGCTCGAATTCCCCCTGTTCGATGTCTGGTTCGCCGACGAGAGCAACGGCTTCGCGGTCGGCGCCTACGGTTACTTCCTGCGCACCTCCGACGGCGGCACGACCTGGGAGGAGGAGATGCTGGAGCTGGTCGAGCCCGAGCCCGAGTCCGTGGACGAGGCGGTTGAGCAGGGCGGCGAAACCGACGATTACGCCAGCGAGGACGACTGGGAGGACGACCTGCCGGCCGACCTGCACATGAATCGCATCGTCAGCGACGCCAGGGGCCGGCTGTACATCATGGCGGAAGCCGGTACGGTGTTCCGTTCCGGCGACCAGGGCTATACCTGGACGGCGCTGGCGCCGCCCTACGACGGCTCCTTCTTCGGCGGCGTCACGCCCGACGACGAGTCGCTGCTGGTGTTCGGGCTGCGCGGCAACATGTTCCGTACCTGGGACGGCGGCGAGACCTGGAGCGCCGTCCGCCTGCCGGTGGACACCTCGCTGTTCGGCGGCGCGCGCCTGGCCGACGGCAGTGTGCTGGTCGTCGGTACGGCGGGCGTGATGTTATACAGCCGCGAGGGCGGGAGTTTCAGCCTCCACCAGCGGGGAGACCGGAAGGCGCTGATGTCCGCCTTCGGCCTGGATGACGGCACCGTGATCGTGATCGGCGAGCCGGGCGTGGAACGCCTCGACCGCCGCGCCGAAGGGATGGAGTAAAGCATGTCGGCGCCCAAGCAGTCGCGTATCACCGCCGCCCTGGAGAACCTGATCTTCAGCCACCGGCCGCTGGTGATCGCCATCTTCGCCATCATCACCGCGCTGCTGGCCTGGAGCGCGGTCACGGGTCTTCGCGTCGACGCCGGCTTCAGCAAGCAGCTGCCGCTGCAGCACGAGTACATGGAGACCTTCGTCGAGCACTACGAGGACTTCGGCGGGGCGGACCGGATCGTGATCGCGCTGGTGGACCAGAGCGGGGACATGTTCAACCCCGACTTCTTCCGCGCCCTGCGCCAGGCCACCGATGCGGTGTTTTTCATTCCCGGCGTGGACCGGGCGCGCGTCACCTCGATTTTCACGCCCAACGTCCGTTACCTGGAGGTCACGGAAGAGGGCATCGAGGCCGGCGACGTCATCCCCGCCGACTTCCAGTACACGCTGGCCGACCTCGAGCGTGTCCGCGAGAACATCCTCAAGGCCGGTATCGTCGGCCGGCTGGTGGCGAACGATTTCTCAGGCGCCCTCATCAGCGCCCAGCTGCTGGAGGTGAATCCCGACACCCAGGAGAGGCTCGACTACTTCGACGTGGCGCGCCAGCTCGAGGAACAGGTCCGCGACAAGATCCAGACCGACAACATCCAGGTCCGGATCATCGGTTTCGCCAAGGTGGTCGGCGACATCAAGGAAGGCGCCAACCGCATCGTGCTGTTCTTCGGCATCGCGCTGCTGGTGACGGCGCTGCTGGTCTATATCTACAGCCAGTCGGTCAAGCTCACCATCGTCCCGCTGGTATGCAGCGTCTTCGCCGTGATCTGGGAACTCGGCATGTTGCCGCTGCTGGGTTTCGGGATCGATCCGATGGGCTTGCTGGTGCCATTCCTGGTATTCGCCATCGGCGTCTCCCATGGCGTGCAGATGATATCCGGCTACGCCGCCGAGGTATTCGACGGCGCCGGTCCCGAGGAGGCGGCGCGCGCCACCTTCCGGCGGCTGCTGGTCCCCGGCAGCGTCGCCCTGGCTTCGGACACCATCGGCTTCATCACCATCCTGTTCATCGAGATCCGCATCATCCAGGAGATGGCGATCATGGCCTCGCTCGGCGTGGCCTGTATCATCCTCACCAACCTGGTGCTGCTGCCAGTCCTGATCAGTTACGTCAAGCCCGACGAGGGCTACAAGGAGCGGCTGCGGCGGCGCGCCGCCCAGATGCGGCCCCTTTGGGATCGCCTCTCCCTGGTCTCGACCCGCGGCCCCGCGACGGTCATCATCCTGGTTTCGGTCGGCCTCTTCGCCTTCGGCGCCTGGAAGGGCTCGCAGGTCAAGATCGGCGACCTGCACGAGGGCGTGCCGGAGCTGCGTCCCGACTCGCGCTACAACCTCGATACCAAGGACATCACCGCGCGCTTCTCCATCGGTGTCGACCTGATCAACGTGATCGTCGAGGTCGGTGAGAACGGCTGTATCGACTACGAGGTGATGGACCTCATCGACCGCTTTGCCTGGCACATGCGCAACGTCGAGGGCGTGCAGACGGTCATCGCCCTGCCGCAGGTCGCCAAGATCGTGACCGCCGGCTGGAACGAGGGTTATCCCGCCTGGCGGACGCTGTCGCGCAACGAGCAGGTGCTGGTGCAGGCGCTGGCGCGCGTGGAGACCAGCACCGGCCTGCTCAACACCGACTGCAGCGTGATCCCGGTGATGGTCTATACCGAGGACCACAAGGCCGGGACCATCGAGCGGGTGATCGAGGAGGTCAAGGCCTGGCGCCAGGAATTCGCGCCCGAGGACATGGAGTTCCGCCTCGCCACCGGCAACGTCGGCGTGATGGCGGCCATGAACGAGGAGGTCTCCGCGGCGCAGTTCCCGATCCTGCTCTATGTCTTCGGCGCGGTGATCCTGCTGTGCTGGCTGAGCTTCCGCTCGCTGCGGGCGGTGGCCTGCATCGTGATCCCGCTGGCGCTGGTTTCGCTGCTGGCCTATGCGTTGATGGCCTACCTCGAGATCGGCCTGAAGGTGAACACGCTGCCGGTGGCCGCGCTGGGCGTGGGCATCGGCGTGGACTACGGTATCTACATCTTCAGCCGCTTCCAGCACTTTCTCCGGCAGGGGGCGAGTATCCAGCAGGCTTACGCCCAGACGCTGCGCGTCACCGGCAACGCCGTGGTCTTCACCGGGATCACGCTGGCCATCGGCGTGTTCACCTGGGTGTTCTCGCCGCTGCAGTTCCAGGCCGACATGGGCATCCTGCTGACCTTCATGTTCCTGGTGAACATGTTCGGCGCGATCCTGCTGCTGCCGGCGCTGGCGAGCTGGCTGCTGCCGGCGAAGTACCAGCACGAGCGGCTGGCCGGGGACGACTGAGGGCCGGGGTCCGGACCCGCCGGGCCCGCTTCCTCAGGCGTTGAGATCGGGGATCAGCTCGCTCTCGAGCCGCGTGATCAGGTCCTTCAGCATGAGCTTGCGCTTCTTCAGCCGCTTGAGCTGCAACTGGTCGACCAGCGGATCATCAGCCAGCCGCGTGATCACGTCGTCCAGGTCGCGGTGCGCGATGCGCAGCTCCTTGAGCCGCGTCATGTTGCCGAAGATATAGGTATCGACCTTATTGTCGTTCATGGTCGTTGCTGGCCCCCGTCGGACAAGCTTAGCCAAGGTGCTCGGCGGCCGCCAGCCCCACGGCCGAGACCTGCCGGCCGAGCATGATGACGAAGCCCTGCAGCCGCCGGTGGCCGTCGTCGGTGTACTCGAAAGCATAGGTCCGCTCCAGCCGCAGCCGCCCGTGGCGATCGCGCCGGGGCCAGGCCCGGGCCAGCGCCACGGTGCCGTCGAGCATCAGCAGCTGCTGCCGCCCGCAGGCCTCGCGCGCGGCCTGGTTCGCCCGCTCCCGCGCGGCCATGCTGGCGTACCAGGCCCAGGTGAGCGCGCCCAGGAGGCCGGCGACGAACACCATGGAAAAGCGGCTCACGGCAGGTATTCGGTCCAGTCGCGCGAGTCGTCGCCCGAGGCGATGAACCACGGGTTCAGCAGGTCGGGGCCCTTGTTGTAGGCCATCGGCTGGCCGTTGCTGGCGACCACGCGGCCGCCGGCCGCCACCAGCACCGCCTCCGCCGCGGCCGTGTCCCACTCCGAGGTCGGGCCCAGGCGGGGATACACGTCGGCCTCGCCCTCGGCGATGATGCAGAACTTCAGCGACGAGCCCATCGGCACCATCTCGTGCTCCCCGAGGCGCTCGAGATACCCGTCCAGGTCCGGCCCGCGATGCGAGCGGGAACCGACCACCCGGATCGGGCCCTCACCCAGCGGGCGCACGGCGATCGGCTGCCGTTGGCCGTCGGCCGACTCCTTCCAGGCTTCCTCGCCGACCACGCCCCCGTAGGTCACGCCCTGGACCGGCACATGCACCACGCCCAGCACCGGGCGGCCCAGCCGCACCAGGGCGATGTTCACCGTGAACTGGCCGTTGCGCTGGATGAACTCCTTGGTGCCGTCCAGGGGGTCGACCAGCCAGTATTCCTTCCACTGGCGCCGCTGTTCCCACGGCAGGGTGCGCGCTTCCTCGGACAGGATGGGGCGGTCGCCGGGCAGTTGCTCGAGGGCGGCGCGGATCAGGTCGTGGGCCCGGCGGTCGGCCTCGGTGATGGGCGAGTCGTCCTGCTTGGCCTCCACGGCGAAGTCGCTGTGGTAGACCTCGAGGATGGCGGCGCCGGCCTGCCGCGCGATGCGAGCGAGGGCCTCCAGTAAATCAGCGTGGGCGTCGGTCACCGGCCGGGCTCCGTCGGGAGAGGGCGTATATGATACCCCTCCATGGACCTCGTCTCCCGCCATGCCTTCGACTGGGACCTGTACGACACCGTCCTGCTCGACATGGACGGCACGCTGCTGGACCTGCGCTTCGACAACTTCTTCTGGCAGCAGCTGATCCCGGCGCGCTACGCCGACCTGCACGGCCTGCCGCACGCCGAGGCGGTGGCGGTGCTGGAGCCGCGCTTCGCAGCAGCCCGGGGGCGGCTCGAGTGGTACTGCATCGATCACTGGAGCCGCGAGCTCGGCCTCGACATTGCCGCGCTGAAGCGCGAGGCCGAGGACCACATCGACTTCCTGCCCGATGTGCCGGAGTTCCTGCTGGCGGTGCGGCAGCTGCGCAAGCGGGTGGTGCTGGTGACCAACGCGCATCAACGCACCCTGGCGATCAAGCTGCAGCGCACCCGGCTGGACGAGTACCTGGACGCGATGTACTCCAGCCATGACCTCGGGCTGCCCAAGGAGGATCGTTCGTTCTGGGAGCGGCTGCGCGGGCTGGAGCCCTTCGACCCGGCGCGCACGGTGCTGGTGGACGACAGCCTGCCGGTGCTGCGCTCGGCGCACGACTACGGCCTGGCGCGGGTGATTGCCATCCTCCGGCCGGATTCATCGCGGCCGCCGGCGGCGGCCGGCGAGTTCCACGGCGTGCACAGCGTGACGGAGCTGCTGCCCGTCGCGCCCCGCAGGAAAGACTGAAGGCCGGTTACTCGGCCTGGCCGGAGCCGCCGGGAATGCCCGCGTCACCCTGGCCGCCGGCGCGGCTCTTGCGACGACGCCGGCGTCGCTTCTTCGGCGCGGCCTGGCCTTCGGCGGGCGCCGTCCCCTGGCTTTCGGCGGGCGGCTGCGGGGCTGGTGCCGGTCCCGCTGCTGCGGCCGGGCGTTCCTCCTGCGGCTTGCTGCGCCGCGAGCGGTCGCCGTCGCGCGGCTTGCGCTCGCGCCCCTGGCGCTCGCCCCGGCCGCGGCCGCCGCCCTCGGGCGGCCGGGAGCCCCACTCGGTGCGTTCCTTGCGGCTGCTGCGGGCGGGGCGGACGACCTCCGGCAGGCGCGCCCGGTCGATGGCCTCGACCGGGATCTTCATGCCGATGTAGTCCTCGATCTCGGGCAGCGTCTGGACGTAGGTCTCGCAGCCGAAGCTGATGGCGTCGCCTGACTCGCCGGCGCGCGCGGTGCGGCCGATGCGGTGCACGTAGTCCTCGCGGTCCTGCGGCAGGTCGTAGTTGACCACGTGCGAGACCCCCGGGATGTGCAGGCCGCGCGAGCCCACGTCCGTCGTCACCAGGATGGCGAGCTCGCCGGACTGGAAGCGCCCCAGCACCTTCTGGCGCTTCTTCTGCGGCACGTCGCCGGAGATCACTTCCGCCGGCAGCCCGTTGGCCTCGAGATAGTCCCGGACCCGGTCGGCCTCGCGCTTGGTGTTGACGAACACCATGGTGCGGGTCGCGTCCATGTCGCGCATCAGCCCGATCAGCAGTGCCAGCTTCTCGTTGTTGGCCGGGAAGTAGATGCGCTGGCGCACCTTCTCCGCCGTGACCTGCTCGGGTTCGATCCGCACCAGCGTCGGGTCGTTCATGTGCTCGTAGGCCAGCTCCAGCACCCGGTGCGACAGGGTGGCGGAGAACACCAGGTTGAGGCGCTCGCCCGGCGGCGGCAGGCGGCGCATCACGTAGCGGATGTCCTTGATGAAGCCCAGGTCGAACATCCGGTCGGCCTCGTCCAGGATCATGACCTGGACGTGGTGCAGCCCGAAGATGTGCTGCTTGAAGTAGTCGATGAGGCGCCCGGGCGTTCCGATCAGCACGTCCACGCCGGCCTGGATGTGGGCCCGCTGTTTCTCGTAGTCGGTGCCGCCGTAGGCCAGCCCCAGCACCAGTCCGGTGTGGGCGCCGAGCAGCTCGGCGTCCTTGTGGATCTGGATCGCCAGCTCGCGGGTCGGCGCCAGGATCAGCGCCCGCGGGTCCGTGAGGCCCCGGGTCGGCCTGGGCAGGTTGCGCTCGAGATGGGTGAACATGGCGACCAGGAAAGCGGCGGTCTTGCCGGTCCCGGTCTGGGCCTGGCCGGCCACGTCGCCCCCGCCGAGGGCGATCGGCAGGGTCTCGGCCTGGATGGGCGTGCACTGGTCGAAGCCCGCGTCAGCGAGCCCCTGCATGGCGGAGTCGGGCAAATCCAGCTCTGCGAAACGCAGCTGTGTAAGCAGTCCTTCTGACATTGTTGTGGTGTGCTTCCTGGGGAAAACGGCCTAAAGGTATTGCAACTCGCGTGAAATCCGGGCCAGAATACAGGCCTGTCGGCTCTGGACAGCCCTTCCGGAGCTCCCCGCGCAGAAGAATTCATAAGCTTTTTGCCGCGAGCGCAGCGACATTGTGCCTCATCGAGCGGGGCGCGTCACATCCCGTAGTTGCGCCGCAAGGCCCCGGTTCAGGGGTCCGACCCCGTGGAACAGTTTCTCCTGACAGTTTTTACAGCAAGCTTGCGGAGGCAAGAACAGTGAGCGAGCAAATCGTTTACACCAGCGATGCCAGTTTCGAGAACGACGTGCTGAAGGCCGACGTTCCCGTACTGCTGGACTTCTGGGCCGAGTGGTGCGGCCCCTGCAAGATGATCGCCCCCATCCTCGAAGAGGTCGCGACCGAATATGCCGGCCGCGTGCGGGTCGCCAAGATCAATATCGACGAGAACCCGCACACGCCGCCGAAGTTCGGCATCCGCGGGATTCCGACGCTGATGCTGTTCAAGAACGGCTCGGTGGAGGCCCAGAAGGTGGGCGCACTGAGCAAGCGGCAGCTTGCCGAATTCCTGGACCAGCATCTGTGAGCGACTTGCCGGGCGATCCGCCCCGGGGCGCCAGGGACAACCGCAACCCACGCCGGAATAACGCTATGGCCGCTGATGGCAACAGAAACGACGGTCCCCCCCAGGGGAATCGCAATCCCCAGGGCGGGCGCAAGAAGTCGCGCCGGCGCAAGCCGGGCGGCGGCGGCGGCGGCGGGGATCGCCACCATCCGGACATGCTGCCGGACCTGGAGGAAGTCGAGGTCATCTCCCAGGAGGACCTGGAGCGCACGCGCAACGCGATGAACCTGACCGAGCTCAAGCGCCGCCCGGCGCACGAGCTGGTGACCCTCGCCGAGTCGATGGGGCTGGAGAACCTCGCCCGTTCGCGCAAGCAGGACATCATCTTCTCGATCCTCAAGGCGCATGCGAAGAACGGCGAGGACATCTACGGCGACGGCGTGCTGGAGATCCTGCAGGACGGCTTCGGCTTCCTGCGCTTCGCCGACGGCTCCTACCTCGCCGGGCCGGACGACATCTACGTCAGCCCGAGCCAGATCCGCCGCTTCAGCCTGCGCACCGGCGACACCGTCTCCGGCCTGATCCGCCCGCCGAAGGAAGGCGAGCGCTATTTCGCGCTGTTGAAGGTCGGCGAGATCAACTACGACTCGCCCGAGAGCGCGCGCCACAAGGTGCTGTTCGAGAATCTCACGCCGCTGTTCCCCAACGAGCGCCTGCGCATGGAGCAGGGCAACGGCAGCCGCGAGGATTTGACGGCGCGGATCATCGATCTCGTCGCGCCCATCGGCAAGGGCCAGCGCGGCCTGATCGTCTCGCCGCCCAAGGCCGGCAAGACCATGCTGCTGCAGCACATCGCGCAGAGCATCGCCGCCAACCATCCCGATTGCTACCTCATGGTGCTGCTCATCGACGAGCGCCCGGAGGAAGTCACCGAGATGTCGCGCACCGTGCGCGGCGAAGTCGTGTCCTCGACCTTCGACGAGCCGGCGACCCGCCACGTGCAGGTGGCCGAGATGGTGATCGAGAAGGCCAAGCGCCTGGTCGAGCACAAGAAGGACGTGGTGATCCTGCTGGACTCCATCACCCGCCTGGCGCGCGCCTACAACACCGTGGTGCCGTCCTCGGGCAAGGTGCTGACCGGCGGCGTGGACGCCAACGCGCTGCACCGGCCGAAGCGCTTCTTCGGCGCGGCGCGCAACATCGAGGAAGGCGGCAGCCTGACCATCCTCGCCACGGCGCTGATTGACACCGGCTCGCGCATGGACGACGTCATCTACGAGGAGTTCAAGGGCACCGGCAACCTCGAGATCCACCTCGACCGGCGCATCGCCGAGAAGCGCATCTTCCCGGCCATGAACATCAACCGCTCCGGCACGCGGCGCGAGGACCTGCTCACCGCCGAGTCCGAGCTGCAGAAGATGTGGATCCTCCGCAAGCTGCTGCACCCCATGGACGAGCTCGCCGCGGTCGAGTTCCTGCTGTCCAAGCTGCAGGACACCAAGACCAACGTCGAGTTCTTCGATTCCATGAAGCGCTAGCGGGCGGCCCGGCGTCGGTCGGGCCTGCTCCCCCCTGACCGCGGCACCGACCGCGCACACCTCCCGCTGGGCTCAGATGCCTGGCGCGTGAGGTGTGCGCGGTCGGTGCCGCTGCATCGTGGCCAGGCCGACCTTCGCTGTGCAGCGTGAACTACGATGACTCGCGCAGCGCCATCACGTGGCGCAGCAGCGCGTCGAGCGAGCTCACGAAGCGGAGCCGGCCCTTGCCGTCGAGCACGTAGTACTGCGGTGTGCCCCAGTTGTTCAGGGTCTGCCCGAAAGAGCCCTGGTCGTCGAACAAGACGTCGAGATTGAAGCCGTTCTCTACCAGGTATTCTTGGGCGTCGCGGGGCGGGTCGTTGGTCACGGCCAGCAGGGGTACGCCTGCCTTGGCCAACCGGCTCGCCATGGCCGCGATCCGCGGCATCGCCGCGAGCGACGCGCCGCAGTAGCGAGACCAGAAGACGACGACCGTCGCCTCGGGGCCGAGCAGTCCGGTCAGCTCCACTTCAGGGCCGCCAGGCAGCCGGGCGGAGGGCGAGCCGACGTCTTCGTCGCGGGCTTCCGCGAGGGTTCGCTCGAGCATTGCCCGCGTCGCCCGCTCCACATCGGCAGCCCACGTCTCCGCGGAGACGTTCGCGATGGCGCGCAGTGAATCGGCGGTCGACTCGTCCGTGGCGGGGTCGGCCGCCACCGCCGCCAATGCCGACACAGCGCCCGAAGTGTCGCCCGCGGCAAGCCGCGCTTCCGCGAGGCTTCGCAGCCAATCGGCATTCCAGCCGGTCGCCGTTGCCTGCTCGAGCTCGATGATCGCTTCGCCTGCACGACCTGCGGACAGGAGCGCATCACCTAGCGCCGCGCGCAACTCCGCGACCTGTTGTGCCACGGTCGCCCCGTGCTCCGCTATCGTCTGGCCGAGCGCCCGCTCTCGATCCGTTGCGTCCGAGATTTCCTCGATGGTGGTGCGGAGACGCCGCATACCCTCGTCCCGCGTGGCTTCGATGCCGGCGACGGTGGCCAGGGCCCAGGCTGCATGGGTGGGCTCCATGGCAACGTAACGGTCGACCCACCGCAGGATCGCCTCGGGATCCCCGGCCTGGCGCGCAAACTCGAAGCCGAGGGTGACGACAGGCCGGCGCGTCCGCTGATCTGCCGCCGACTCCCAGACCGGCTCGAGCCCCGCGAGGAATTTCGCCGGGTCACCGCCATGGTCACGATAGAGCTCGCTGAGGCGCTCCTGCACCGCGAAGAAGCTCGTCGGATGGTCGGCGAGGAGGCGCGCCCGCCAGTACGAGGCAATCTCTTCGGCGCCGACCACGCGCGCAGAGAAAAAAAGATTGCCGACGTCGGCAGCGGAGGGGTTGGGCGCCGCGCGGAGCGTGCGATCCAGCGCCACCACCCGCGCCAGATGGCGTGCGGTGCGTGTTTCCTCGTTATCCGTAGAGCCGACCCAGCCCTCCGCAGCCCGCAGGGCGGACCAGGACAGCGGGGCGTCCGGGTAAACGCGGATCATGGCGCGGGCGGTCGCGAGGACCTCGCTCATGTCCCGGCCCATGTGGTCGTTGAAGCGCTGTTCAAGGGCTTCGAGGAGAGGGCGCCCATCGGTGTCGTGCAGCAGCAGTTCCCAGAACCGGCCCTCGCGGCTGTCCGTCCGGGATGCGCCCGGATTCTCGATCGCGAAGGCTGCATAGACCGCGTCGCGAGGCAGGCGGAACGCGCCGCGCGCCACGCCGTCGGCGCCCGCCTCCAGGCGGACCACCTCGATCGATCCCATGCCGGTGTTGTAGGCCCCGTCCCTCACAGTTCGCAGGCGCGCCCGAAGGTGAAGCGTGTCTTCGCCCGCGAGCTTCGCGGCCGGACGGTACGACACCTCGACGTGCTCGCCGGCACGGGGTTGGTCCGGGTCGAAAACAAGGACGCCCGCCTGCGCGGCGAGGGCCGGTGACCCGGCCAGCACGCCGACGATAAGGAGCGCCAACACGATCGCGGTGGAGTCGGTGCGGATGGGCATAGAGAGACATCCTTCACTGGGCGCGATAGTCGATTAGCCTACCAATTCGCGAAGCCAACAGGACGAGTAGCAAAGTCATGTGGCGTTGTCACACGAGTTCCAGGGCGGGGAATGAATTTCTCCGAATTGGGTATGCCGGTTTGATTTGCTCACGTCATTGAGTAAAAATACTCATCATGTTGAGCAAATCGTCAGGTTCCTTTCAGCGGGCGCAGGTCAAGGAGCTCGCGCGCAGGTTGCGGGAGCCGCGGCGTTTCATCCAGGTCGTCGCCGGGCCAAGACAGGTCGGCAAGACCACCCTGGTCCACCAGGTCGCAGCAACCTTGCGGCCGGGCTTCCTTTACGCCACTGCCGACGAGCCGATGCTGCGCGGCGCTGAGTGGATTACGCAGCAGTGGGATGCCGCGCGCCTGGAGGCGCGCGAGGCGGGCCAGCGCGGCGCAGTTCTGGCGCTTGATGAGATTCAGAAAATCCCGGGCTGGTCGGAAACCGTCAAGCGTCTCTGGGATGAGGATACGCGCCGCAAGATCCCGCTGCGGGTCGTGTTGCTTGGCTCAGCGCCATTGTTGATCGCGCGCGGCACGTCGGAGAGCCTGGCAGGCCGGTTCGAACTCTTGCACCTGCCGCACTGGTCTTTCACCGAAATGCGCGAGGCTTTCGGGTTCACGCTCGAAGAATACTGCTACTTCGGCGGCTATCCCGGCGCCGCGCCGCTGGCCGGCGAGCCCGAACGCTGGCGGCGTTACGTCATCGACAGCCTGGTGGAAACATCGATTTCCCGCGACGTGCTGTTGCTCACGCGGGTGGACAAGCCGGCCCTGCTGCGGCGCCTGTTCGAGCTCGCGTGTCGTTATTCCGGGCAGATCCTGTCTTACAACAAGATGCTCGGCCAGTTGCAGGACGCCGGGAACACCACGACGCTGGCACATTACCTCGAACTGTTGGCGGCGGCCGGGATGGTCTGCGGGCTGCAGAAGTTCGCCGGCGACACGGCGCGCAGCCGGGGCTCGAGCCCGAAACTCCAGGTCCTGAACACCGCGTTGATGTCCGCTCTGGCCGGCGTGTCGCCCGCGGAAGCCTGGTCGGATCCGGAGTATCGGGGGCGCCTGGTCGAGTCGACTATCGGCGCCCACCTGGCGAACGCGGCAGCCTGCGGCGAGTGCGAGTTGTTCTACTGGCGCGAGCGCAATGCTGAGGTCGACTTCGTGGTTCGCTCGGGACGTCGCCTCATCGCCATCGAAGTAAAGAGCACCGCCAGGGCCAGAGCGCAGCGCGGGATCACGAGCTTCGAGGCGGCGTTCAGGCCGGATCGAAGCCTGCTGGTAGGCGGCGACGGAATCGAGCTGGAGGGCTTCCTTTCACGCCCGGTACGGCACTGGATTGAACCCTGAGGTCGACGAAAGGTAGAACGACTCCCGCGGCGCCTTAGCCGGAGGCCGGAGTCCCGCCGGCCTTTTCCTGCGCAACGCGGGCCGAATTCAATACCTCGGCCAGTCCCGCGACGGCGCCGCCGATGTTGCTCAGCTCCGCGGGCAGAATCAGGGTGTTGTTCGTCTTGGCGAGATTGCCGAACTCGCGCACATACTGCTCGGCGATCCGCAGGCTGACCGCTTCCCGGCCGCCGGGGATGTTGATTGCGGTGGCGATGCGCTCGATGCCGAGCGCCGTGGCTTCGGCGAGCATCTGGATCTCGCGCGCCTTGCCCTCGGCCTCGTTGATCTGCTTCTGCTTCTGCGCCTCGGAGAGATTGATGATCTGGATCTTTTCGCCTTCGGACACGTTGATCTGTTCCTGGCGCTGCCCCTCCGACCGCGCCACGACCGCACGACGCTCGCGCTCCGCGCGCATCTGCTGTTCGAGCGCGTCCGTGATCGTGGTCGGCACCACGATATCGGCGATCTCGTAGCGCAGCACCTTGACGCCCCATGGATTGGCCGCTTCGTCCAGCGCCTTGACGACTTCCTCGTTGATCTTGGCGCGCTCCTCGAAGGTCTTGTCGAGTTCGATCTGGCCGACCACGGAGCGCAGCGTCGTTTGCGCGAGGCTCGTCGTGGCGAACTGGTAATTGGCGATGCCGTAACTGGCGGCGTGTGGGTCCACGACCTGCAGGTAGAGCACGCCATCCACCGACACGCTGATGTTGTCGCGGGTGATGCACTGCTGTTGCGGCACATCGATAGCCTCTTCCTTGAGCGTCTGGCGATAGGCCACGCGATCAATGAAGGGAATGAGGATGTGGAAGCCGGCATCCAGGGTGCGCGCGTAGCGCCCGAGGCGCTCGACAATATAAGCCGAGCGCTGCGGCACGATCTGCGCGGTCTTGAACAACGCGACCACGATGATGGCGAGGATGACCACTGACACCACGGTCATGATGTTGAGATTGTCCACGTGAATGCTCCCTGGGAAATCGGCCTCGGCTAATCGGCCGGGCGCTCGCTGCTGACGTTCAGGACGAGTCCGTGCCGTCCCGTGATCCAAAGTCTCTGCCCGGCGGTGACCGGCTCTGCGCACTCGGCGTTCCAGCGTGCACCGCGATAGGTGACCACGCCAACGCCATCCACGAAGTCCTCCTGCGCGACTACGCCGGTGCCCAGTACCAGCACTTCGATTCCATCGCTCGCATGCTCGGATTTGCCGCGGAACCAGTTCTTCACGCGCTTGCGCGCCAGCACCAGCAGCCCGACCGCGAGTACGCCGAACAGCAGGATCTGCATGTTGAGCGACAGACCGACGCCGAACCACAGCGCGAGGCCGATGAGCAAGGCAGCGATGCCGAAGAACACCAGGATCACGCCCGGGAAAGCGAACTCGGCCAGGATCAGGAGCACCCCAAGCAAGGCCCACACGGCCGGCGGCGAAATACTGAAATCGATATTCATGCCGAAATCTCGCCAAGCCCGTTGCGGGGCGACAGGGCCAGTTTAAGCGTACCGAGCCTCGCGGGGTACCGTGCCAATACGTAACAGGCAGGCATCACCGGTCGCCAAGCAGCGGCCCGCCCGAGTATCCTTCGCCGCTATGCTGCAAGGCCTGGCCCTCATCTTTCTCTGCCAGCTCGCGGGCGAGACCCTGGTCCGCCTGCTGGGCGTGCCGGTGCCCGGGCCGGTGGCGGGGATGGTGATCCTGCTGGTCGGGCTGGTGCTGGCCGGCGGGCCGGGTGGGTCGCTGCGCCGCGCCGGGACCGGGCTGCTCGGTTATCTCACGCTGTTCTTCGTGCCGGCGGGCGTCGGGCTGGTGACGCACGGGCCGCGGCTGGCGGCCGACTGGCTGCCGATCCTGGTGGCGATCGTGGTCAGCACGCTGGCAACCATGCTGCTGGTCGGCTGGCTGGTGGGGCGACGCATCCCGCTCGAACCGGAGCCCGGTGGCGATGCCTGAGTTCGGCGACATCTGGGTCTACCTCGCTGAGGCGCCGCTGCTGTGGCTGACGCTGACGCTGGTCGCCTATCTCGGTGGCGTGTGGCTGAACCGCAAGCTCAAGGGCAACCCGCTGGTGCACCCGGTGCTGGTGGCGATGCTGGTGCTGATCAGCCTGCTGCTGTTGACCGGCACCTCCTACGACACCTACTTCGAAGGCGCGCAGTTCATCCACTTCCTGCTCGGCCCGGCCACCGTCGCGCTGGCGATCCCGCTGTACGACAACCTGCGCCAGGTGCGTGAGCTGCTGTGGCCGCTGCTGCTGGCCTGCGTGACCGGCGTGACCGTCGCAGTGGGCAGCGCCGTCGGCGTGGCGTGGCTGCTCGGGGCGCGCGGTGAAACCCTGCTGTCGCTGGCGCCGAAGTCAGTGACGACGCCGATCGCCATGGGCATTGCCGAGCAGGTCGGCGGATTGCCCTCGCTGGCTGCCGGCATCGTGCTGGTGACCGGCGCGGTCGGGGCGGTCGCGGCCGGGCCGCTGTTCCGCCTCGCCGGCATCCATGACCAGCGCGCGCAGGGCTTTGCGCTGGGCATCGCGGCGCACGGCTTCGGCACGGCGCATGCGCTGACCATCGGCCTGCGCGCCGGGGCGTTTGCGGGCCTCGGGCTCGGGCTGGCGGGGCTGCTGACCGCCTTCGCGCTGCCGCTGGTGGTGACCCTGTTCAGCAACTGACGATGTCCCATGGAAGAACGCTCGACCACGTCCCCCGCTGCCTCCTCCGCACCCGCTGACCGCCGGGGCTTCCTGCGGCCGGAGCTGCTGTATTCGCTGCTGCTGTTCGCCGCGGCCGCTGCCTTTGTGCTTGCTTCGGTGAGCCAGTGGGGCTGGCTCCCGGAAGGCGCCGGAGCGGGCTCGGCCGTGTTCTTCCTCGCCTACGGCCTGTTCACCATTTCGATGGGCTTCAGCCATCCGCGGCTCGGTTACGTCTCTTTCGATCGCGTCGCCCAGCTGGCGTCCATCCTGGTGCTGGGCCCGGTCGCCGCCGCCTGGCTCAGCGGCCTCGCGTCGCTGCTGTATCCCTGGCAGCGACTGCGCCGGGGCCGCCCGCTGCCCGAGGTGCTCACGGCTTCGCTGCACAACAGCGGCCTGATGAGCCTGGTGGTGCTGCTGGCGGGCCTGGCCTACGAGAAGCTGGGCGGGGCGATTCCGTTGGTGTCGCTGGGCTGGCGCGACGTGGCGCTGCTGCTGGGGGTGCTGGCGGCCATGGAGATCCTCAACGACCTTGGCATGCGGATCTTCCTGGCGCTGCGGGACGGGCGGCTGCCGCGCGAGATCAGCGTGTTCGCCTTCGTGGTGGAGTGGGGCGCCGGACTCGGCGGCATCCTGGTGGCGATCATCTTCAACCGCATGGAGCCGCCGGTCGTGGCGCTGCTGCTGGTGGTGCTCAGCCTCGGCATGCTGACCCTGACCGAGCTGGCGCGCATGCGCGAAGGCCTGGAGAAACTCGTGGCAGTGCGCACGCGGAGCCTGCAGGAGAAGAGCCTCGAGCTCGAGCGGCTGGCGACGCATGACGCCCTGACGGGGCTGCACAACCGCCGCAGCGCCGACGAGTGCCTCGAGGAGCGCATCGCGGAGTTCGACCGCTACGGACGCCGCTTCTCGGTGGCGCTGGTGGACCTCGATGATTTCAAGCGCATCAACGACAACCATTCGCACGACGCCGGCGATCGCGTGCTGGAGGCCGTGGCCGCGCGGCTGGTGGCCTGCTGCCGCAGCACCGACCTGGTGGCGCGCTACGGCGGCGAGGAGTTCCTGTTGTGCTTTCCCGGCACGGAGCTGGCCGCCGCGGTCGAGGCCTGCGAGAAGATCCGCCTCGAGGTGGCCGGGGTGGACTGGTCGGAGGTGGCGCCGGGGCTGAAGGTCACGCTGAGCGCGGGCGTGGCCGAGATGCAGCGGGGCCTGGGCCGCCGGGGCCTGCTCGGCACGGCCGATGCCGCGCTGTACCACGCCAAGGCCACCGGCCGGGACCGGGTGGTGTCGACCGCCGAGCTGAGCGGCCAGGGCGGGCCGGCTCAGCGATAGCCGCGCGCCTGCAGCGAGAACAGCCGCGCGTAGATCCCGTCCAGCGCCATCAGCTCGGCATGGCTGCCGCGCTCGACGATGCGGCCGCCGTCGATCACCACGATCTGGTCCGCCATGCGCACGGTCGAGAAGCGGTGCGAGATCAGGATGGCGATGCGGTCCCGGGTCAGCTGGCGAAAGTGCTCGAAGATCTTCGCCTCGGCCGCGGCATCCATTGCCGCCGTCGGCTCGTCCAGCACCAGGATGTCGGCGCCGGAGCGCATGAAGGCGCGCGCCAGGGCGATCTTCTGCCATTGCCCGCCGGACAGCTCGCGCCCGTCCTTGAACCACTTGCCGAGCTGGGTATCGAACCGCCCCGGCAGGGTCTCGATGAAGGGCAGGGCCATGCCCTGGTCGGCCGCCTGTTCCCAGCGCGCCTCGTCCTCGAAGTGCGACACGTCGCCGGCGCCGATGTTCTCGCCCACCGTGAACTGGTAGCGGGCGAAGTCCTGGAAGATAACGCCGATGCGCCGGCGCAGCGCCTCCGGGTCCCACTCGCGCAGGTCGAGCCCGTCCAGCAGGATGCGGCCGGCCGTCGGCGTGTAGAGCCCGGCCAGCAGCTTGATCAGCGTGGTCTTGCCGGCGCCGTTCTCGCCCACCAGGGCCAGCGACTCGCCCGGCCTGATATGCAGGTCGATGTCCCGGAGCGCCGGTGTCTCGGCGCCCGGGTAGGTGAAGGAGACCTGCTCGAAGCGAATGCCGTCGGCCGGGTCCGGGCCCTGCGACAGCTCGCCCGTGCGAGGCGCCACCGGCGTTTCGAGGTATTCGTACAGCGTCGAGAGGTAGAGGTTGTCCTCGTACATGCCGCTGATGGCCGAGAGGCTGGCCGAGACCGCCGCCTGGCCTTGGCGGAACAGCATCATGTACATGGTCATCTGGCCGAGCGTGATGCGCCCGGCGATGGTGGTGAAGGCGACCCAGGCATAGGCGCCATAGAGCGTCACCGTGCCGACCAGGCCGAACACGAAACCCCAGCCGTCGCGGCGCAAGGTGAGATTGCGGTCCTCGCGGTAGAGCTTGCGAAAGATCGCGCGGTAGCGGTCCAGCAGCCGCGGGCCGAGGGCGAACAGCTGCACTTCCTTGGCATGGTCCTCGCGCGCCAGCACCGTCTCCAGGTACATCTGCATCCGGGTCTCGGGCGAGCGCCAGCGGAA
Source organism: Thioalkalivibrio sp. XN8 (assembly GCF_011058255.1). Classification (GTDB taxonomy): domain Bacteria; phylum Pseudomonadota; class Gammaproteobacteria; order Steroidobacterales; family XN24; genus XN24. The sequence goes on from NZ_JAALFH010000034.1 coordinate 34,465, forward strand.
CAGGCGGAAGGCGTCGCCGGAGAACTTGGCCTCGGCGAGGAAGGAGGGCAGGCCGGCCAGCACCAGCAGCAGCACGGCCCAGCCCGAGAACTGGGCCAGCAGCACGCCGTAGCTGACCAGCGAGATGCCGTTCTGCGCCAGGCCGAAGGTGCGGGTCACCAGCGACAGGGGACGGCTCGAGGCCTCGCGGCGCGCGCGCGTGAGCTTGTCGTAGAACTCGGCGTCCTCGAACTGCGCGAGGTCGAGCTGCAGCGCCTTCTCCAGGATCATCTCGTTGACCCGCTGGCCGAGCTGGGCGCGCAGCAAAGACTGCGAGGCCGACAACGCCCGCTGCGCGCCGGCCAGCGCGCCGACCAGCGCGCCTTCCACCGCCACCAGCAGCATCACCGGCTGCGCCTCGACCACGCCGGTCTCCCGGTACACGCCGGCGGCGGCGACCACGGCGTCGATGATCAGCGCGCCGACCCAGGCGACGGCGGCCGGCAGCACGCCCGCCAGCAGGGTGAACACGGCCAGCACCAGCGTCAGCGGGCGGCTGGTGCGCCACACCAGCTCGAGCGCGCGCCGGCTGTAACGGAACACGGCGAGGAACTCGCGCGGGTTGCCGGGCACGGACTCGGCAGCGCGGTTGCGGCTATGTCGAGGACGGGCCGCCAAGATTCAGCGCGACGGCAACACGCGACTGTTGCCGTTGGGCGCCAGGCGGTCCAGCCAGTTGCCGAACACGCGTTCCGCCAGCCGCTGGGTGGGCGGGAGGAATTGCTGCGTGTCGTCGAGGATCTTTGCGGGGGTGTGGTCGAGGCCGGAGTCGCGCAGGTCGGCCAGGTAGCCCGGCGAATGCAGCCAGCGCCGGATCAGGCCCTCGTCCAGCTCGAGATGGAACTGGAAGCCCCAGGCGGTGTCCTGGTAGCTCATGGCCTGGCCCGGGCAGTCCTCGCTCTCGGCCAGGTGCTTCGCGCCGGCCGGGATGTCGAAGCCGTAGCCGTGCCACTGGAACACGGGGTGCTCGTCCTGCAACGGGTGCAGCACCGGGTCGGATTGCACCGCTGGCAAGCGCGGCTGCACCGGGTACCAGCCGATCTCGGGCCGTCGGGCCCGGGCGACGCGCGCGCCGAGCACGTGCGCCAGCAGCTGCGCGCCGAGGCAGATGCCGAGGATGGGGAGCTGCCGGGCCAGCGCCTCCTCGATCAGCGCGCACTCGGTGCGCAGGTGGGGATGCTTGTCGTCCTCACCCACGTTCATCGGCCCGCCCAGCACCACCAGCGCCTGGTAGCGGTCGAGCGCGGGCTGCGCATCGGGTTGGCGGTGGAAATTGACGTAGCGGATGCGGTGGCCGCGGGCGCGGATCATCGGGTCGAGCAGCCCGAGCGGCTCGGCGGCGACATGCTTGAGCACCATGATCCTGGCCATGGCGCGGATTCTACTCGGCCGAGTTGCCCACGGCGCGTGAGCCCTCGGTGCCGGTCAGGCGCCAGTCGTACTCGACCCCGATCTCGAGCCCGAAGAAACGCAGCGTCTCCCAGCGTGCCTGGCCCGGCGGCACGTTGACCCGGTGGGTGAACTCCTGGCGGTCGATGACGGTGCCGTCGTCCATGCGCGCGACCTTCTCCGAGTGCAGCGCGATCAGCGTCCAGTCGGGGTTGTTGTTACGCACCAGGTAGTCGGTGCTGCTGCCGCGCTCGCGGGTCTCGAGGATCTCGACCTGCGCCACGGGGATGGCGTCGCGCTGGGTGATCGGGCCGCGCTCGGTGTACCACGCCCACGCCAGCATGGCGGCCACGATCGCCGCCGCAGCGCCGAGCATGCCGATCCCCGCGCGGCGCGAAACGAAAAAGGCGCCGACGACGAGGGCGAGCAGGATAGCGATGATGACCGGCACGGCAGGCGTTCTCCTCAGCGTGGGTATGGAATGGGTTTCGCCATACTCTGCCCGATGGATGCCGCGCTTCCAAGGGCGAGGCCGCCCCGCCGCGGCGCGGTTCCCGTAGAATACGGGCTCTCAACGCCACGGAGCGGGGACCGTGACGAACCAGCCGGACAGCGACCAGCAGGTGGAGGAGACGCCGGGGCGCATCGCGCGCTTCCTGCGCGTGGTCGAATGGCTGGGGAATGCCCTGCCGCATCCGGTCACCCTGTTCGCGCTTTTCGCCGCCAGCGTGGTGCTGTTCAGCGGCCTGATGGGCTGGCTCGGCGTGGCGGTGCCGGACCCGCGGCCGGAGGGCGCGGCGGGCCGCGCCGCCGACGGCATGATCCGCGTCGTCAGCCTGATGAACGCCGACGGCCTGCGGCGCATCGTCCAGAACCTGGTCACCAACTTCACCAGCTTCGTGCCGCTCGGCACGGTGCTGGTGGCGATGCTCGGGGTCGGCGTCGCGGAACGTTCGGGCCTGCTCACCGCCGTGGTGCGGGCCATGGTGTTGCGCGCCAGTCCGGGCACGGTCACCGTGACCATCGTGTTCGCCGGCGTGATTTCCAACACCGCCTCGGAGATGGGCTACGTGGTGCTGGTGCCGCTGGCCGCGATGGTCTATTACTCGCTCGGCCGCCATCCGCTCGCCGGGCTGTCCGCCGCCTTCGCCGGCGTGTCGGGCGGCTACAGCGCCAACCTGCTGCTGGGGACCGTGGACCCGCTCCTGGCGGGCATCACGCAGGAGGCGGCGCGCCTGATCGAGCCGGGCTACCTGGTGGACGCCAGCGCGAACTGGTTCTTCATGATCGGCAGCACCTTCCTGGTGGTGACCGTCGTCAGCTGGATCAGCCTGAAGATCGTCGAGCCGGCGCTCGGGCCCTACGACCGCAGCCAGGCCCGGCTGGGCGACGACGACGCGCAACGCATGGAAGCGCTGACGGACGCGGAGCGCCGCGGCCTGCGCTACGCGGGCCTCGCGGCGCTGGGCATGATCGCGCTGATCGCCCTGCTGGTGGTGCCGGAGGGCGCGGTGCTGCGCAATCCGGAGACCGGCGCCATCAAGGGCTCGCCCTTCCTGCGCGGCATCGTGGCGCTGATCTTCGTGTTCTTCCTGGTGCCGGGCACGGTGTACGGCGCCGTGGTCGGCACCATGCGCAGCGATCGCGACGTCATCAACGCCATGGCCGGCGCCATGAGCACGCTGGGCCTTTACATGGTGCTGGTGTTCTTCGCCGCCCAGTTCGTCGCCTTCTTCTCCTGGACCAACCTGGGCGCGGTCACCGCCGTGACCGGCGCGGAGCTGCTGAAGTCCATCGGCCTGACCGGCCCGCTGGTGTTCGTGTTCTTCGTCCTGATGTGCGGTTTCGTCAACCTGATGCTCGGCTCGGCCTCGGCGCAGTGGGCGGTGACGGCGCCGATCTTCGTGCCCATGCTGATGCTGCTCGGCTACAGCCCGGAGATCATCCAGGCCGCGTACCGCATCGGCGACTCCACCACCAACATCATCACGCCGATGATGAGCTACTTCGGGCTGATCATGGCATTCGCCGCGCGCTACGTGCCGAAGGCCGGCATCGGCACGCTGATCTCCATGATGCTGCCCTATTCGGTCGCCCTGATCACGCTCTGGACCGCTTTCTTCTTCCTCTGGGTCTTCGGTCTCGGCCTGCCGGTCGGGCCCGCCACGCCGACTTACTTCACCCCCTGAGCGGCAGGAGCGCTTGACCCGGGTCAAGGCGCTCCGGTCCACGCTCGACTATAGGAAGTACAGGGCCGGAGGTTTCCCGGGCCGGCACGGGCGCGGGAGCGACCTCGGGCGTCACGGGGGATCCCGGCATGAGGCCACCGACGAAACCGGTCCCGCGGGAGGGACGGGCCAGGACCGGCACGCTGCGCGCGGCGACCGCGGCGGCGCTGGCAGTCTTCGCTTTCTGGCTGATCGTCTCCGCTTCGCTCGACCCCGCCGACCTCGCGGCCGGCGCGCTGCTCGCCGTCCTCCTGGGCTGGTGGTCGGCGCGCTTTCTCTGGGCCGGCGCCCCGCCGGTGATTGCGCCGGGCGTGCTGCTCGGGCTGCCCGGCCACCTGGTCCGGCTGGCGGGCGAAGTCGTGGTCGCCGCGCTGCACGTGGCGCGCCTGGTACTCGATCCCCGCCTGCGGGTGGCGCCGCGCCTGCTGCGCATCCGGACGGGGCTGCGCAGCCCCGCCGCCCGGATCACCTTCGCGCTCTCGCTGACGCTCACCCCGGGCACCCTGGCGATCGACCTCGAGGACGGCGTGTTCCTCGTGCATTGCCTCGACGAGGCCTCGGCCGAGCGGCTGCTCGACGGCGCGCTGGAACGGCGCATCGCGCGCGTGTTCGGCGAGGAGGCGGGGCCATGACGGCGTTCTTCTGGGGGCTGGCCACTTTCCTGCTGGTGAACGCTTTCGCCTGCCTGTGGCGGGCCTGGCGGGGGCCGACGGTGGTCGACCGCATCCTCGCCACCAACGTGGTGAACAGCAAGGCGCTGGTCGTGCTGGTGCTGCTCGGACTGGCCTTCGAGCGCAGCCTGCTGCTCGACGTGGCGCTGGTCTACGGCCTGCTGAACTTCGGCATCACCATCGCCGCGAGCCGCTTCCTCGAGACCGGCCGCATCCGCGGGAGCTGGCAGTCATGACGGCCGTGTGGCACGCGATCGTGGTGGCGCTGGCGCTGTTCGGCGCGGCCTTCTTCCTCGCCGGCACGCTCGGGCTGTTGCGCCTGCCGGACTTTTATACCCGTGCCCACGCCGTCTCCAAGTGCGACACCGTCGGCGCCGGCTCGATCCTGCTGGCGTTGGCGCTGTATGTCGCGCCGCAGCCGGAGGCGCTGAAGATCCTGTTGCTGCTGTTGCTCGTGCTGCTCTCCAGCCCGACCTCCTGCCACGCGCTGGCGCACGCCGCGCATCACACCGGGCTCGAGCCGCGCGAGCCGCGGGCAGGGGAGCCGTCATGAGCGCGCTGTTCGACCTGGTGATGCTGGCGCTGCTGCTCGGCATGGCGCTGGCGGTGGCGCGCACCCGCGACCTGCTCGCGGCGGCGATCCTGTTCTCGGGCTACAGCCTGGTGATGTGCCTGCTGTGGCTACACCGGGGCGCGCCCGACGTGGCGATGACCGAGGCGGCCGTGGGCGCCGGCGTCACCACCATCCTGTTCCTGCTCGCCATCGGCCGCACGGGGAGGCGGGAGCGATGAGGCGCCTGTTGACCGCACTGGCGCTGGCGATCGTGGGGGCCGTCATGCTGGCCGGCCTGGCGGGCCTGCCGCGGCCGGGCGATCCCGCGGCGCCCGTGCACACGCACGTGGCGGCCCACATCGTGGCTCATGGCGTCGAGGACACCGGTTCCCGCAACCTGGTGACGGCCGTGTTGCTGGCCTACCGGGCCTACGACACCTTCGGCGAGGTGGTGGTGATCTTCGCTGCGCTGGCCGCCGTCATGGTGGTGCTGGCGCCGGCCGCCGCCCCGCCGCCGGGAAAGACCGCGCCGCCCCCGTCGCCCGCTCCCGCGGTGGCGCCCAGCCCGGTGGTGGGCTTCGTCATCCGCCTGCTGGCGCCGTTCATCGCGGCCTTTGCGGCGCTGGTCCTCTGGCACGGCGAAGCCCTGCCGGGCGGCGGCTTCCAGGCCGGCGTCATCCTCGGGGCGTTGCTGGTGCTGTTGAGCGTGGTGATGGGCCGGGGGCTGGAGCAGCCGCTCGTCCCCGCGGCGGCCGCGCGCTGGCTGCAGGCGGCCGGGCCGCTCGCGTTCGCGGCGGCGATGCTGATCGGCCTCGCCGGCGCCGGGGCCGTGCTCGGGCTGCCGGCCGAGCCGGCCTGGGGCCGCCATGCCGTGCTGCTGCTGCTGGAGCTGGGCATCGGGCTGGGCGGCGCGGCCATCATCCTCGGTCTCTACCTGCAGATGCGGGGGCACTGACATGGACGGCGGCTGGCAGCATCTCGACTACTTCGCCTTCGTCGCGCTGTTCTGCATCGGCCTCTATGTCGTGCTGGCCAAGTCGAACCTGGTGAAGAAGCTGCTCGGGCTGAACATCATGGAAACCTCGGTGTTCGCCTTCATCGTGACTTCCGGCATGGTGGACGGCGGTACCGCGCCGGTGGTCGGGCCCGGCATCGACGCCCCCTTCGCCAGCCCGCTGCCCCATGCCCTGATCCTCACCGGCATCGTGGTCGCGGTCAGCATCACCGCGCTGGCGCTGGCGCTGATCGTCGAGATCAAGCGCCAGTGCGGCACCATCGAGGCGGACGAGCTCAAAGGGGCGGAGTGATGGAGCACCTGCTGCCCCTGGCGGCCGCGCTGCCCCTGGTCGCGGCGGCCCTGCTGCCGGCGGTGGCCTGGCGCCGCCCGGATGCGGCCTGGGGCTGGGCGGTGGCAGTGGGCGCCGGCCTGCTCGGGATCGTGGGCCTGCTGCTGCGCCGGCTGCTGCAGGATGGGCCGTTCTCCTACGCGGTCGGGGGCTGGGCGCCGCCCTGGGGCATCGAGCTGCGCTTCGATGCGCTGAGCGCCTTCAGCCTGGGCATCGCGCTGGTCGGCGTGGCGGTGCTGGTGTTCAGCGGCCGCTATGCGCAGGCCGCGGTGCCGCCGCAGCGCCGGGCCTGGTACTACAGCCTGTTGCTGGTGAACCTCGGCGGGCTGGTCGGCTTCGCCTGCGCCGCCGACCTGTTCAACCTGTTCGTCTGCATGGAGCTGGTCTCGGTCTCCAGCTATGCGCTGGTGGCGGCGGGCGGGGGCCGGATCGCAGCGCTGGCCGCCTTCAAGTACCTCGTCGCAGGCGCGGTGTCGTCGCTGCTGGTGCTGTTCGCCGTCGGCATCCTCCATGCCCTGACGGGCAGCCTGAACATGGCCGACGTCGCGCTGCGGCTGGCGGACGTGGAGGCGCGCGGGCCGGTGCTGCTGGCGCTCGGCGCGCTGACGGCGGGCTTCATGGTCAAGGCGGCGCTGTTCCCGCTGCACCTGTGGCTGCCGGACGCCCACGCCAGCGCGCCCAGCCCGGTCAGCGCCGTGCTCTCCGCGCTGGTGGTGAAGCTGGGGGTGCTCGGCCTGGCGCGCGTGCTGCCGCTGTTCGCCGGGCTCGACTGGCTGGTGCTGGCGCCGCTGCACGAGGGCCTGGCCTGGCTGGGCGCCATCGCCATCGTCGCGGGCGCGCTGGCGGCGCTGCTGCAGGAAGACCTGAAGCTGATGCTGGCCTACTCCACGGTTTCCAACATCGGCTACATCGTGCTCGGCCTCGGCCTGGCGACGCCGCTGGCGATGACGGGCGGCCTGGTGCACGTGTTCTACCACGCGCTGATCAAGGCCACGCTGTTTCTCGCCGCCGGCGCCATCATCCACCAGGCCGGCTTCCGCACGCTGCGGGACCTGCGGGGCGTCGGCCGGGCCATGCCGTGGACCGGCGTCGCGCTGTCGCTGGGCGTGCTGGCCATCGTCGGCCTGCCGCCGACCGCCGGCTTCCTGGGCAAGTGGTACCTCCTGCTGGGCGCGCTCGAGGCGGGCCGGCCCGGCTTCGCCGTGGCGCTGCTGGCCGGCGCCCTGCTGATCTTCGTCTATTACCTGCGCATCCTGAACGCCTTCTACTTCCGCGCCCCGCTGCGGGAACAGATCCTGGCGGTCCGCGAGGCGCCGTTGTCCATGCTGCTGCCGGTCATGGCGCTGGCGCTGCTGTGCCTGCTCGGCGGCCTGTTCGGCAGCGGTCCGGTCGCGCTCGCGGCGCTGGCCGCCGCGCGCCTGGCAGGCGGAGGCTGAGCGATGGAAGTCCTCGACATCCGGGTCGTGCTGGCGCCGGGCATCTCGCTGCTCTGCGCCCTGCTGGTGTTCGTGCTGGGGCGTCATGACGGCTGGCGCGCCACCTTCACCCTGGGCGCGGCGCTGATCAAGCTGGTCCTCATCCTGACGCTGCTGCCGGGCAGCCTCGAGGGCGTGGTGTACGTCTACCGCGCCTTCGACTTTCCGCCCGGCATCGGCATCGCCTTCCGGGTGGACGGGCTGGGCATGTTCTTCGCCCTGGTGTCGTCCACGCTGTGGGTGCTGACGACCATCTACGCCATCGGCTACATGCGCGACCAGCACGACCGCGTGCGCTTCTTCGGCTTCTTCGCGCTGTGCGTGTCGACTACGGTGGGCATCGCCTTCGCCGCCAACCTGCTCACCCTGCTGCTGTTCTACGAGCTGCTCACTATCTGCACCTACCCGCTGGTGATCCACGACGAGACCCCGGCGGCGCTGAAGGCCGGGCGCAAGTACCTGGCCTACACGCTGGCCGGCGGCGCCCTGATCCTGCTCGGCACGGTGCTGGTCCAGCACCTCGCCGGCAGCCTGGCTTTCGGGACCGGCGGGCTGCTCGCCGGCGCCGCGGGCCAGCCGCTGCTGCCGCTGGCCTTCGTGGCGCTGGTCGCCGGCTTCGGCGTCAAGGCCTGCCTGATGCCGCTGCACGGCTGGCTGCCCACCGCGATGGTGGCGCCCACGCCGGTGAGCGCGCTGCTGCACGCGGTGGCGGTGGTGAAGGCGGGCGTCTTCGGCCTGCTGCGCGTGATCTACGATGTCTTCGGCGTCGAGCTGCTGGCCGGGCTCGGCTACACCAGCTGGCTGGCGGCGCTGGCCGCCTTCACCATCCTGGCCGCCTCCTTCGCCGCGCTCGCCCAGGTGAACTTCAAGCGGCGGCTCGCCTGGTCGACCATCAGCCAGCTGTCCTACATCGTGCTCGGCGCCGCGCTGCTGACGCCCTTCGCCGCCCTGGCGGCGATCGTGCACATCGCCAACCAGGCCTTCGCCAAGATCACCATGTTTTTCGTCGCCGGCGCCGTCGAGCGCACCACCGGCCGCACCGAGTTGCGCGAACTCACCGGGCTGGGCCACGTCATGCCCTGGACCATGACCGCCTTCACCATCGCCGCGCTGAGTTTCGTCGGCGTGCCGCTGTTCGCCGGCTTCGTCACCAAGTGGTACCTGTCGCTCGGCGGGCTGCAGGCGGGCGCCTGGTGGGTGGTGCTGCTGATGCTCGCCAGCGCGCTGCTGAATGCGGCCTACTGGCTGCCGGTGGTCTACCGGGCCTGGTTCCAGCCGCCGCGCGGGCTGGAGCCGGGCGTCCGGGAGGCGCCCCTGCTGTTGCTCGCGCCGGCGCTGGTCAGCGCCGCCTACGTGCTGCTGCTCGGCGTCAGCACGCGCGTGCCCGGGATGCCGTTCTCGCTGGCCGAGGCCGCCGTCCGCTTCGTCTCCGGCATCGGGGCCGCGCCATGACCGGCCGCGCCGACCTGCTGCCGCTGCTGGCCGTGGCCCTGCCGCTGCTCGGCGCAGTCCTGGCCTGGCCGGCCCGGCGGCTCGGCCGCAACGGACGCTTCGTGTGCCTGCTCACGCTTGCCGGGCTGGCGACGGCCGTCGCGCTGGCGCTGGTGGCCGTCGTGCTCGCCGGCGCAGAGCCCGGCCTGGCCGTGCTGCGCTTTACTCCGCAGGCGACGCTGTACCTCAGGGTGGACGCCCTCGGCGCGCTGTACGGCGCGACCGTCTCGCTGCTGTTTTTCCTGGCGCTCTGCTATTCGTGGGGCTACCTCCGGGGCGATCCGCACGAAAGCCGCTACCTCGCGTTCTTCATGGCCGCCCACGGCTGGCTGCTGGGCGTGGCCTACGCGGGGAATCTCCTCACGCTGCTGGTCTTCTACGAGCTGTTCTCGATCCTCGCCTATCCGCTGGTGGTGCACGAGGAGACGCCTGCCGCGCTGCGCGCCGGCACCAAGTACATCGTCTACATCCTGCTCGGCGGCACGCTGGTCCTGCTGGGCGTGATCCTGTGCTTCTACCTGGCCGGCGACCGGCCGTTCGCGCCGGGCGGGATGCTGGCGCCGGACGCCGATCCCGCGCTGCTGCGGGCGGCATTCTGGTGCCTGGTGGCGGGCTTCGGCGTGAAGGCGGCGGTGATGCCGCTGCACGGCTGGGTGCCCGACGTGCACCCGGCGGCACCGGCGCCGTTCTCCGCGCTCCTGTCGGGCGTGATGGTGGCGGCCGGCGGCTTTGCCATCATGCGGGTCGTGTTCGAGGTCTTCGGCGCCGGGCTGGCGGCGACGCTGGGCGTGCTGCCGTGGCTGCAGGGGCTGGCCGCCGTCACCGCGCTGCTGGCGGCGGTCCTCGCGGTGGCGGAGGACGAGCTGAAGCGGCGGCTGGCCTGGTCGACCATCAGCCAGATGGCCTACGTGCTGCTCGCCGTCGCGCTGCTGGCGCCGGAGGCCGTCGCCGGCGCCATGGCGCACATCACGCATCACGCCTTCCTCAAGGGCGGGCTGTTCTTCTGCGCCGGGCTCCTGGCCACCGGCGCCGGCGTCCGCCATGTCTCCGCCCTGCGTGGGATGGGCCGGCGCATGCCGCTGACCATGGCTGCTTTCACCATCGCCGCGCTGGGCATCGTCGGGGTGCCGCCGCTCTCCGGCTTTATCGGCAAGTGGGTGATGGGCGTCGGCCTGGCCGAGGCGGGCCATCCGCTGTACCTGCTGGTGCTGCTGGGCGGCGCACTGCTGGCGGCGATGTACCTGCTGCCGCCGGTCTGGCTGGCGTACTTCAGCCCGGCGCCGGACGCGCCGCCGCCGCGCGGGCGCGAGGGCCCGCCGGCCATGCTCCTCGCGCTCGCGGCGGCCACCGCGCTCAGCATCCTGCTCGGCCTGGCCGCGGCCTGGCCGGGGATGCCGCTGTCGCTGGCGCGACGGGCCGTGGCCGCCTTCTTCGGGGGTGGCTGAGCATGGGCATCGACATCGTGCTGCGCGAGCTGCCGCTGCTGCTGGTCTTCGGGCCGATGGCCGCGGCTGCCGTCGTGCCCTGGCTGCAACGCCGCGGGCCCGGCCTGCGCGACGCCTGGGTGCTGGGAGTGACGGCCGCGACCCTGGCGGGCGTGGTGGCGCTGCTGCTGCAGGACGGCGACGTGCCCGCTGCCGGCGTGCCGGTCCTGCTGGGGCGGCTGAGTTTCGCCGCCGACGCCTTCGGGCTGCTGTTCGCGCTATTCAGCGCCTTCGTGTGGTTCTGCGCCACGCTGTTCGCGCTGTCCTACCTCCGTGGCGACGGCCGGGCCGGGCGCTTCCATGCCGCCAGCCTGGTGACCCTGGGGGCGCAGCTCGGCGTGGCGCTGGCCGCCGACCTCGTGACGCTCTATGTCTGCTTCGAAACCCTCGGCCTGGTGGCGCTGCTGCTGGTGGTCCACCGGGGCACGGCGGAAGCGCGCCGCGCGGCGACCCAGTACTTCTGGCTCACCGTGCTCGGCGGGATCCTGCTGCTCGCGGGCATCATGCTGGTCGCGGCGCTCGGCGGCGGCGAACTGCAGCCGGGCCGTCTCGCCGGGGGAGGCGCCACGGCGGCCACGGCGGCGGCGCTGATGGTGCTCGGCTTCGGCGTGAAGGCGGGCATGGTGCCGCTGCACCTGTGGCTGCCGAACGCGCATCCGGTCGCGCCGCCGCCGGCCAGCGCGCTGCTCTCGGGCGTGATGATCAAGGCCGGCGCCTGCGGCATTTTCCGCACGCTTTACCTGGTCTTCTGGCCTGCGCCGCAGGCCGGCGGTATCGGGCCGGCTTTCACCGCGCAGCTCGGCCTGGTCGTGCTCTGGCTCGGGATCCTCACCATGGCGGTGGGCGTGGTCATGGCGCTGGGCCAGCGGGACGCCAAGCGGATGCTCGCCTATCACAGCATCAGCCAGATGGGCTTCATCCTGGCGGGCCTGGGCGCCGGCGCCTTCCTCGGCGCCGAGGGCGCAAGCGGCGCCGCGGGCGGCCTGATGCACGCGCTCAACCATGCCCTGTTCAAGAGCTGCCTGTTCCTCGGCATCGGCGCGGTGGCGTGGCGCGCCGGCACGGGCGACATGTACGCCCTGGGCGGCCTGTGGCGTCGCATGCCCGTGACGTTCGTGCTGATGCTGGTCGCGGCTGCCGGGATTTCGGGCGTGCCGCTGTTCAACGGCTTTATCAGCAAGTGCCTGGTGCACCATGCGCTCACCGCGGCCGAGGTCGCCAGCGGACTGCGCTCGCTGCGGGTGGCCGAGTTCGTCTACGTGCTGGTCTGCGCCGGCACCGCGGCCTCCTTCATCAAGCTGGTCGGGCTGGTGTTCCTGGGCCGGGCGCGCGGCGAGGCTTCGGCGCGGGCGCGCGAGGCGCCGGCGCCGATGCTGCTGGCCATGGCGCTGCTGTGCCTGCCGATCGTCTGGCTCGGGCTGGACCCGGCCCCGGTGCTGGGCGGGCTGCTGGCGCCGGGGCTGGCCGGGGCCGGGCTGGCCGTGGCGGGCCTGCACGAGCACGTGCACCACGGCTTCCTGGTCGCCGGCGACACCATGCTGGCGCTGGCGATGGTCGCGCTCGGCGCGGTGATCTGCCTGCTCGGCCTGCGGCTGGGCTGGTTCCACTGGCAGCCGCCGCGCTGGCTGGGGCTGGGCTGGTGGCTGCAGCGCGCCGGCCTCGGCGTGCTGGCCGGAGCGCCCGGCGAGCCCGGCCTGGCAAGCGGGCTGGTCCGGTTCGCCAGGCTCTATGCCCGCTTCGCGCAACGCCTGGCCTGGCTCGGGCGCCGCGCCGGGCGGCGCTGCATGGGCGCCTTGCGGGGTTTCGACCTGGCCCGGCGCGGGCTGGCGCAAGGCTGGCTGGCGGGCCCGCCCGGTTCCCCCGGGCAGGCCTTCCTCGAGGCGGCCTGGCTCGACCTGGAACAGGAGCGGCAGCGCACGCTGCGGGCCGCCTGGCAGGCCATCGCGGCAGACTGCGACACCCGCGGCGCCGCGCTGGCGCCCCACGAGCGGGAAGCCCAGCTCGCGGCCGGCCGGGCGGTGGCCGGCGCCATGGCCACCGCGTTGTTCGAGCATCGGCTGGCGGCGCTGACGGCGGCCGCCCGCACGGAAGCGCCCGGGCGGCTGCGCGCGCGCTACCAGGAACTCCATCGGATGCTCGCAGCCTCGCGCCAGGCCGTGGCCGCCGCGGCGCCGGACCTGGCGGCCACGCGGCGACGCGGCGACAACCTGTTCCGACCCTTGCACGCAGCGTTGGACCCGCTGCTCCGGCGTGAGGCCGCAGTGCTCGGGGACGAAGCCGCGCACCCGGCTCCCGCCGTGGCGGCACCGGCGGGCGGCATCCGGGGCTGGCTGCTCGCAGTGCTGCGACTCGGTGTCGCGGAACTCCGCCAGCACCAGGCGGCCTGGCCGCGGGCCGAAGGGCTCGATACCGACCCCGCCGTGCTCCTGGGGCGCTGGCAGCTGCAGCGCTACGCGCGCGACATGGGACTGAACGTCGGCCTCGCCGTGGTGTTGATGGCGGCGCTGGTCATCGCCCTCTGGCTGGCAGGTGCGGCGTGAGCCGGTTTCGGAAAATCCCAACGCGGGCGGCCGGCGCGCAGGTCATCATGGATACCCAAATGCCTGCGGGGCGCCAAGCCCGTGGGCCGGCCGATGCCAGGGAGGGGGCACCGCCATGAGCCACGCCTACCGGGAGGACCTGTCCTGGATCCATGACCTGGGATTCGGGGACCTGGCGCGCAGCGCGGCCGAGCAGCTCCTGCGCGAGTTCGCCGCCGCGGGCGTGGACGGCGGGCTGGTGGTCGACCTCGGGTGCGGCAGCGGTATTTTCGCCGAGCTGCTGTCGAACAGCGGCTACGACGTGCTCGGCATCGACCTGTCGCCGGTGATGATCGAGATGGCCCGGCGGCGGGTGCCCGAGGCGGAGTTCCGCTGCGAGTCGCTGCTGACGGCCGCGCTGCCGTCATGCATCGCGGTCGCAGCGGTCGGCGAGGTCTTCAATTACCGCTTCGACGAGAGCAATTCCCGCGCCGCGCGCCAGGCGCTTTACCGGCGCATCCGCGCTGCGCTGCACCCCGGGGGCGTGCTGTTGTTCGACGCCGCCGGCCCCGGCCGCGTGGCGGGCGACGGGCGCCTGCAGGCCTCGGTGGACGGCGGCGCCTGGGCGCTCCTGATGCACGCCGAGGAGGATGAAGCCGCCCGCCGGCTCACCCGCTGCATCACCAGTTTCCGCCGGACCGGCGAGCTCTATCGCCGCGACGACGAATGCCACGAGCTGGACCTGCTGCCGCCCGAGGAGGTGCTGGCGGACCTCGCGGCGGCCGGTCTCGAGGCCGAGCGGCTCGAGGCCTACCAGGATTTCGAGCTGCCGGCGGGGCTGCACGGCTTCCTCGCCCGCCGCCCGCTGGACTGAACGGAGCAACCCGCCACAGGAGCCGCGATGAACCCGAACCCAGCGCTTGCCAGCCAAGCCGCCCCGTCCGCGGGATGGCGGGCTTGGCTGCGGCGGCTGGTGTTGTTCACGCTCCTGTGGTGGGTGCTGAGCGGCGGCGATGCCTCGGGCTGGATGGTCGGCGCGCCCTTCGTAGTGCTGGCAAGCTGGCTGAGCCTGGAACTCTGGACGAGTTACCGGCTGTCGCTGGTGGGCGTGCTGCGCTTCCTGCCGTGGTTTGCCGTGCAGTCTGTGGCCGGCGCCACCGACGTCGCCCGGCGCGCCTTCGATCCGCGCCTGCCGCTGCGCCCGGGACTGGTGCGGCATCGACTGCGGCTGCCATCCGGCGTCTGCCGGGTCTCGCTGGCCAATATCGTGACCATGCTGCCGGGTACTCTCAGCGCGGACCTCGTGGACGACGAACTGGTCATCCATACCCTCGACATCGGCCGGGACCTGCACGCCATGGTGGAGGACCTCGAGCCCCGCATCGCGGGCGTGTTCGGCCTGCGCTTCGATGACTTGCCGCAGCCGGAGGCGCCGCGATGAACCTGCTCCTGCTCGGCATTGCCGCCTTCCTGCTGCTCAACCTGGCGGCGGGGCTGTGGCGCGTGATGCGCGGCCCCACGGCGGCGGACCGGATGCTGGCGGCGCAGTTGTTCGGCACCACCGCCGTGGCGGTGCTGCTGCTGTTGGCAGAAGGCATGGCGCAGCCGGCGCTGCGCGACGTGGCACTGGTGTTCGGGCTGCTGGCTGCGGTGGCCGCGGTGGCGTTCGTGCAGCGCGTCTGGAGCCGGGGAGGGGGCCATGACGGGCATTGAGCTGCTCAGCACGTTCTTCCTGCTCGCCGGCGCGGGTTTCTTCTTCGCCGGCACCGTCGGCCTGTTGCGTTTTCCCGATGTCTTCAGCCGCCTGCACGCCCTGACCAAGGGCGATAACGTCGGCCTCGGCCTGACGGTGCTCGGGCTGGCGCTGCGGGCCGACTCGCCCGCAGTGATCGGCAAGTTGCTGCTGATCTGGCTGCTGGTCCTGCTGGCCGGCGCGACCGCCTCGCATCTCATCGCCCGCTCGAGCCTGCGGCGGGGCATCGAGCCCTGGAGGGCGCCGTGAACCCCGGGCTGCTGTTCGACGCCGTGCTGGTCACGGTGCTGCTGTGGGTCGCCTGGGCGGCGCTCGCCAGCCGCGACCTGTTCCGCGGCATCGTGTTGTTCATCGCCTTCGGGCTGGTGTTGTCCATGGGCTGGGTGCGGCTGGGGGCGCCGGACGTCGCGCTCGCGGAGGCGGCGATCGGGGCCGGCATCGCCGGGGCGCTGCTGCTGGCAACCTGGGCGCGCCTGCCGGGCAAGACCGAGGAACGGCCGGGGGACGACCTCGAGGGTCAGGAGCGGGATCATGAGCAGCGCTAGCCGGCCGCCCGGCGAGCCGGGGCTGCTGCTGCGCGCGGTGCTCGCGCTGCTGCTGCTGGCCGCGGCAGCCGGGGTGGCGCTTGCCCTGGTGGCGGGACAGGTTGCGCCCGGCCTCAGCGGCGCGGTGGCCGCAGCCCTGCCGGACAGCGGCGCCAGCAATCCTGTGACTGCGGTACTGCTGAACTTCCGCGGCTACGACACGCTGCTGGAGATGGCGGTCCTCACCGCGGCCGTGGTCGGCGTGTGGTCACTCGGCCCGGCGCCACGCATTCGCGAGACCGAGCCCAGCCCGGTGCTGCTGGGCATGAACAGCGTGCTGATTCCCCTGGCGCCGCTCATCTGCGCCTACCTGCTGTGGGCCGGCAGCAGCCGCCCGGGCGGGGCATTCCAGGCCGGCGCCGTGCTGGCGGCCGCCGGCGTGCTGTTCATCATCTCCGGCCGCCGGCCGGCCGTGCACCTGCCGGCTGCGCCGATGAGCTGGGGCATCGTGGCGGGCCTGGGCGTGTTCCTGGCGGTCGCCCTCGCGGTGATGCCCGGCGGGCGGGAGCTGCTGGAGTATCCCCGGGGTCTCGCCGGCGCGCTGATCCTGCTCGTCGAGACGGCCGCGACCGTGAGCATCGCGCTGATCCTGGCGGGCCTGTTCATCGGCGGCCGGCCCGAGGACGAGCCGTGAGCAGCGCGCTGCTCTACGCCGGCGCCGGTATGGGCCTGCTCCTGGTAGGCGTCTGGGCGCTGGTGCTGCGCGCGCACCTGCTGCGCAAGGTGCTCGCCATCAATGTCATGGGCAGCGGCGCCTTCCTGCTGCTGGTCGGCGCCGGCGCCATGGGCGGCGGTCCGGTCGACCCGGTGCCGCAAGCCATGGTCATCACCGGCATCGTGGTCTCGATCTCCGCGACGGCGCTGGCGCTGGCGCTGGTGCTCCGGATCGCGTACGCCACGGGCAAGGCCGCGCTGCCGGAAGACCGCGAGCGCGACCTCATGGACAGGGAAGGGAGATAGCCGGCATGAGCACGTGGCTGGCGGCGCTCCCCTGGATGGTCCTGGCGATTGCCATCCCCTTGCTGGGAGCTCTGGCCGCTTTCGTCCAGCCGCGCCGGGCCCAGGTGATCGGGCTGAGCTTCAGTTTCCTCACCGCCGGCGCGGCCGTGGGCGTGGTGCTCGATTTCATCACCCTGGGCCCGCAGCAGCACGCGGTGGGCGGCTGGGGCGCGCCCCTCGGGATCGACCTGGTCGCCGACGGCCTGAGCATCCTGATGCTGGGGATGTCGGCGGTGGTGGGCGTCGCCGTCAGCATCTACGCGCGGGCCTATTTCGTGCCCTACCCGGACAAGGCGCCGCGCTTCTGGCCGCTGTGGCTGTTTCTCTGGGCGGCCCTGAACGCCCTGTTCCAGTCGGCCGACGTGTTCAACCTCTACGTCACGCTCGAGCTCATGGGGCTGTCGGCCGTCG
Source organism: Thioalkalivibrio sp. XN8 (assembly GCF_011058255.1). Classification (GTDB taxonomy): domain Bacteria; phylum Pseudomonadota; class Gammaproteobacteria; order Steroidobacterales; family XN24; genus XN24. The sequence continues at coordinate 51,407 of NZ_JAALFH010000034.1, forward strand.
CGCTGGTGGCGCTGACCGGTTCCGGCCCGGCGCTGTGGGGCGCCATGCGCTACCTGCTGGTCAGCCTGCTGGGCTCGCTGGCCTACCTGGTCGGCGTGGCGCTCCTGTATCACGCCTACGGCACGGTGGATCTCACGCTGCTCGCCGAGCGCGCCGACGGGGGCCTGCAGCTGGCGGTGCCGCTGGGCGCCATGATCGCGGGGCTGCTGCTCAAGACCGGCCTGTTCCCCTTCCACGTCTGGCTGCCGCCGGCACACGGCAGCGCCCGCGCGCCGGTCAGCGCGCTGCTGTCGGGGCTGGTGGTCAAGGCTTCGTTCTACCTGGTGCTGCGGCTGTGGTTCACCTTCGTGCCCGAGGGCGAGGGGCTGCCCCTGCTGCTGGGCTGCCTCGGTGCCGCGGCGATCTTCTGGGGCTCGATCCAGGCCCTGCGCCAGAAGCGCCTGAAGCTGCTCGTCGCCTATTCGACGGTAGCCCAGCTGGGTTACCTGTTCATCGCCTTCCCGCTCGCCGGCCTGGAGCCGCAGATGGCCTGGAGCGGCTCGATCTACCTGGCGCTGTCGCACGCCTTCGCCAAGGGCGCGATGTTCCTGGCCGCCGGCGCCATCATGACCCAGGGCGGCCATGACGAGATCGACGAGCTCGACCTGGTGGTGGACCGCATGCCGCTGACCCTGGCGGCCTTCGCCCTGGCGGGCATCAGTCTCGCCGGCCTGCCGCCGAGCGGCGGCTTCGTCGGCAAGTGGCTCCTGCTCGAGTCCGCCATGGCGCAGGGCAAGGGCATCTGGGCCGCGATCATCATCGTCGGCGGCCTGCTCACCGCCACCTACGTGTTCCGCGTGCTGGGCTTCGCCTTCACCCGCTCCGAGCATCACCACGAGCGCCATGAAGTGCCGGCTGCCATGGAGTGGACAGCGCTGTTGCTGGCCCTGGGCGCAGTGCTGCTCGGCTTCGTCGCGCCCTGGGCGCTGCCCCTGCTCGACGGGGTGCTGCCATGACCACCAACGCCTGGCTGCCGCTGCTGGTGCTGGCCTCCTCGCTGATCCCGGGGCTGATCATCTTCACCCTGCCGGAGAAGGCCGTCGCCTGGCGCATCACGCTCAACCTCGGCGGGGCCCTGCTGAAGATCCTGCTGCTGGTGCTGATGATGATCGGCGTGTTCCACGGCGTGAACTACGAGTTTCGCGTGCCGCTGGTCCCGGGCATCGATTTCGTGCTGCACGCCGACGCGCTGTCGCTGCTGTTCGTCAACCTGTCGGCGGTGCTGTGGCTCGCCACCACCGTCTACGCCATCGGCTACCTCGAGGACTCCCCCAACCGGAGCCGCTTCTTCGGCTATTTCAGCCTCTGCGTGACCACGACCGTTGGCCTGGCGATGGCCGGGAACCTGCTCACCTTCCTGGTCTTCTACGAGGCGCTGACGCTCTCCACCTACCCCCTGGTCGTGCATCGCGGCACCGAGGTGGCGCGCAAGGCCGGCCGCACCTACCTGGCCTATACGTTGCTCGGCGGTGTGCTGCTGCTGGCCGGCACCATCTGGCTGCATGCCCTCACCGGTACCCTGGAGTTCGTCGACCGGGGCTTCGTCCGCGGTCTCGACCTCGACCCCGCCACGCTGCGCATGGTCTTCACGCTGCTGATCCTCGGCGTGGGCGTCAAGGCCGCGCTGGTGCCGCTGCACGCCTGGCTGCCGCAGGCCATGGTCGCGCCGGCGCCGGTGAGCGCGCTGCTGCATGCCGTCGCGGTCGTGAAGGCCGGCGCCTTCGGGGTGGTGCGCATCATCTACGACGTGTTCGGCATCGAGTTCGCCGCCGAACTGGGGGTGACCCTGCCGCTGGCGGTGCTGGCCGCCGTCACCATCATCTACGGCTCGGTGCGGGCGCTGTTCCAGGAAGACCTGAAGCGGCGGCTGGCTTTCTCCACCGTCAGCCAGGTGTCCTACATCACCCTGGGCGTCGCCATTGCCGGCCCGATCGCCACCATCGGCGGGCTCGCGCACCTGGTCCACCAGGGCTTCATGAAGATCACCCTGTTCTTCTGCGCCGGCAACTACGCGGAAACGCTGGGCGTGCACAAGGTCAGCGAGCTGCGCGGCATCGGCCGGCGCATGCCCTGGACCACGGCGGCCTTCACGGTCGCGGCCTTCGGCATGATCGGCGTGCCGCCGGTGGTCGGCTTCGTCAGCAAGTGGTACCTCGGGCTCGGCGCACTCGAGGTCGGCCAGGACTGGGTGGTCTACGTCCTGGCCGGCAGCAGCCTGCTGAACGCGGCCTATTTCCTGCCGCTGGTGCGGGCCGCCTGGTTCGAGCCGCCCCCTGACGAATGGCCGCATGAGCGGAACTTCGGCCGCAAGGAAACGGCCTGGATGCTGCTGCTGCCGCCGCTGTTCACGGCGCTGGCGGCGCTGGCCTGGGGCCTGTTCGCCTCCATGCCCGGCACGCCGCTCGACTGGGTCCAGTTCATCGCGGCCCGGAAGTACGGCTCATGAACCTCCTGCTCGCCCTGCCGCTGCTGCCGCTGGCCGTGCTGCTCTGGCTGGCGCTGTCACGCCGCCGGGAGGCGCTGGAGACGGGCTGGCTGGTGGCCCTGGTGGCGTCTCTCCCGCTGGCCGTCGCGGTGCTGATGGCGCCCCAGGAGATGGCGCTGCCGGACCTGCTGGTGCAGGGCTCGGCCGCGCTCGTGCTGGACGGCACGGCCCGGGCCGGGCTGCTGCTGTTCGGCGGCGGGTGGTTCGTCGCCGGCCTGTTGATGACTCACGGCGGCGAGCGCAGCCCGGCGGTGATGGCCCTGCTCGTCACCCTGTCCGGCGCGCTCACCGTCGCCCTGGGGCAGGGGGGGCCGTTGGTCTATGCCGGCTTGCTCGCTCTCGGTTACGGGCTGTACGGGGTCGTGGCCAGCGAGCGCCATGACGGCTGGCAACGGCCGGGCGCCGTACTCATCGTGTTCCTGGTGGTCAGCGACCTGCTGGTGTTCGAGGTCCTGCTCGATCGCACCGCGCACCCGAGCGGTGCCGGGCTCGCCCTGCTGGCAGTGATCGCCCTGGCGCTGCGCGGCGGCGTGCCGCCTGCCCATGGGTGGCTGCCCCAGCTGCTGCAGGTCGGTAGTGCGCCGGCGGCGGTGCTGCTGGCCATGGTCCCGGCGGGCGCCGCCTGGCTGGGCGGCGTCAAGATCATGCCCTCGGCCGGGGCCGGCGTAGCCATGTTCTGCCTGTTGGTCGGGCTCATCGGCGCGGCCTGGGCGGCGGTGGCCGGCGTGGTGCAACGGGAAGAGCGGGCGACCCTGGGGTATGCGGTGGCCGCAAGCTCGGCGTTGCTGCTGGTCGCACTGCCGGCCGGAGTGGCGGGCATGCTGCCGCTGCCCTGGCTGGTGCTGGCCGTGCTGGCCGCCTGCGGCGCCCAGCCGCTGCTCAGGTTCCTGGCGCCGGGCTGGCTGCACGACCTGGCGGTGGCCCTGCTGCTGCTCGCCCACGGCCTCGCGGCCGGGCAGGTCGCTGTTCACGCCGGCACCGCCTTGCCGCCGGGCATCGCCCTGCTGCCCGGGCTCGCGGCCGTGCTCGCCACGTTCGTGCTCACCCTGGCAGTGCGCCGTGTCGGGGGCCCGGCAGTCTCACCGGAACGGTCGACCGGCCTGGTGTTCACGCCGGTCGCGCTGGCGGTCGCCGGCGTCGGCGCGGCGTGGTGGCTGGCGCCGCCAGGCTTTGCCTCGGCCTGGTCCGCGCCCGTCGCCATCACGCTGGGCCTGGTCGCGCATCGTCTGACCCGGGAGCGCCTGTCGGCACCCTTCGGCGCCGGGGACGTGTTCGAGCCGGTCGAGAGCCTCACCGGGCGGCTGGTCCGGGCTGTGGGTGCGTTGTGTCAGCAGCAGGTCGCCCGCATTCGCGACGCCTGCATGGGGGCCTTGCTCGGGTTGTGGGACGGGCCGGCTTGGGCGCGCCGGATGCAGCAGCTGGACATCCGCCTGCGCTCCTGGCCGGCGACCAGCCTGATGATGCTGGCAGTCGCCCTGGGCGCAGCCTACCTGCTGGCCCGATGAACGGCGCCGGGGCCATGACGGCCGTCGTGGCGCCGCTGCTGGTCGCCGCCGCGCTCGCCGTCCCGGCGGCCCGACCGGCAGCGCGCCGGCTGGCGCCCTGGGCGCCGCTGCCCGCCGTGTTGCTGCCGCTGTTTGCCGCCGGGACGGTCGACGTGCCCTGGCTGTTGCTCGGGGCGCGGCTGGGGCTGGACGAAATCGGCCGCGCGCTGCTGCCGCCTACCGCGTTCCTGTGGCTGTGCGCCGGCCTGGCGGTGCCGCATTTCGTGGGCCCCGAGCGGCGCGACGGCTTCCTTGTATGCTTCCTGGTCGCGATGAGCGGCAACTTCCTCCTGCTGGCGGCGCTGGAGGCGGTTACTTTCTATCTCGGCTTCGCCCTGATGAGCTTCGCCTCCTACGGGCTCGTGGTGCAGGCCGGCACTGCGCGCGCGCGCCATGCCGGGCGCTACTACATCGTCATGGTGGTGCTGGGGGAAGTCTGCGTCATCACCGGGCTGATGCTGCTGGCCAGCCGCAGCGCCATCGATTTCGCTGCGATGCGCGCCAGCTTCGCCGGTGGGGCACCGGGCGCCAATAATCTCGTGCTGGGCCTCCTCCTGGCCGGCTTCGGGATCAAGGCCGGCGTTGCCGGGCTGCATTTCTGGCTGCCGCTGGCCCACCCGGTCGCGCCGGCGCCGGCCAGTGCCGTGCTGTCCGGGGCCATGATCAAGGCCGGGCTGGTGGCGTGGCTGCGATTCTTCCCCGTCGGGGAGCTGGCGCTGCCGTCCTGGGGGTTGGCGCTGGCCGCGCTGGGTCTGGGCACAGCCTGTTACGGGGTGCTCGCGGGACTGCCGCAGCGCGAGCCCAAGACCGTCCTGGCGTATTCCAGCGTCAGCCAGATGGGTCTGATGACCCTGGGCGTCGGCATCGGGCTCGCCTGGCCCGAGCGCTGGCCGCTGGTACAGGCCGCCCTGCTGGTCTACATCGTGCACCACGGACTGCTGAAGGGCAGCCTGTTCCTCGGCGCCGGCATCGCCCACGAGCCCCTGTCCCCTGGCGCGGCGCGGCTCCTCGCGGCGGGTTTCGTGCTCGCCGCGGTCTCGATGGCGGGCGGGCCGTGGAGCGGCGGGCTGGTGGCCAAGCTGGGGCTGAAGCATGGCCTGCCCGCGACCGGCGCCTGGCACGACGTGGTGCCGCCGCTGCTCGTCCTGAGCTCGCTGCTCACGGCGCTGCTGTTGCTGCGGTTCCTCTGGGTGGCGTGGCCGCGCACCGCCGGCGGCCGCGATTCGCCGCCGGCGCGACTGCTGGCCGGCTGGGCCGTGCTGTTGGCGACGGCCCTGGTCCTGCCATGGTGGCTGGCCGCGGCCGGAACGCGCGCCGGCGCAGTGGGGCCGTGGGCCGCGCTCGAGGCCGCGTGGCCGCTGCTGGCCGCGCTACTGCTGGCGCTCGGGGTGCTGCGGCTGCCGACGCTGCGGCGCGTCGCCAGCCGGATCGAGGTGCCGCCCGGCGATCTCGGCATAGCGCTGGAACAAGGGCTGCGGGCCCTCGGCCGGCGCCTGGATCGCGGCCTCGACCGTGTCCGCCAGCACGGCAGCGTCTACCGCCAGGCCGGCAGGCTGGCGGCGCTGGTCCCGGCAGCGGCGACTGTCCTCGGACGCGTGGAGGGGCGCCTGAGCGCCTGGTCGATGACGGGCCTGCTGCTGCTCGTCGTGGCCATCAGCGCTGCCTGGCTGCTGGGCTGAGGGCCGCGCCCGGCAGGCCGCGGGCGTGACTGCTAGGCTCAGGGTGTCATGCAACTGACGGCTACGGCCAGGGAGGATTCATGACATCCAGCAAGGGTTTGTTGCTGCCAGTGCTGTGCGCCGCGGTCGCGGCGGCCGGCCTCGCGTCCGCCGGCTTCGCCGAGCCGCCCGCGGTCGCGGTCGAGATCAGCGTCGAGGCGGCCTATGCCCAGGGCTGCGTCGATTGCCACGACGGCACGGCCGTGGCGACCGTCGGCGCGCTGCTCGAGGAGCTCGGGCATCCCGACGTCGACGAGGAGACCGAGACGCTGCCCGGCGACTGCGCCGCCTGCCACAGCGAGGAAGGCGGCATGTGGTTCCTCAGCGAGGTCGCCCACATGTCGCACTACCGTGAGCCGGCCACCAACAGTTTCGTGCAGGACTACGGTGGCGAGTGCCGCCATTGCCACCTCATGGACGGGGAAACCGGCGCGGTCAGCGTGAAGTCGGGACCGAAGAACTGGTAAGCCCCGGCGGACGGAAACCGCGCAGCCGCAGCGCGTTGCCGACCACGCACAGGCTGGACAGGGCCATGGCGAGCGCGGCCAGCATCGGTGACAGCAGGAGCCCGGTCGCCGGATAGAGCACGCCGGCGGCCACCGGCACCAGGCTGGCGTTGTAGGCAAACGCCCAGAACAGGTTCTGGCGGATGTTGCGCATGGTCGCGGACGACAGGGCCCGCGCGGTCGGCAGGTGCGCGAGATCGCCCGACATCAGCACCAGCTGGGCGCTGTCGATGGCGATGTCCGTACCCGTGCCGATGGCGATGCCGACCTCGGCGCGGGCCAGCGCCGGCGCGTCGTTGATGCCGTCGCCGACGAAGGCGACGCGTCGCCCCTCGGCCTGCAGCCGCCCGATCGACTCCGCCTTGTCGGCCGGCATGAGCTCGGCCTGCCAGTCGTCCACGCCTGCCGACCGCGCCACCGCGGCTGCCGTGCGCCCATCGTCGCCGGTGAGCATCAGCACCCGCAGCCCGAATCCGCGCAAGGCTGCGACCGCGTCCCGGGCGCCAGGCTTGAGCGGGTCGGCGACCACCACCAGCGCCGCCAGCCGGCCGTCGAGCGCCACGTACAGCGGCGTGCCGCCCTCGTCTGCCGCGGCCGCCGCCGCCTCCGCCAGGGGCTCGGGTTCCACGCCCAGCCCGGCCATGAACCGGGCCGCGCCGACCGCAACCTCGCGGCCCGCGACGGTCCCGGTGGCGCCCAGTCCGGTCTTGCTGCGGAAGCCGTCCGGCGTGGCGAGCTCCAGCCCGCGCCCGCGGGCGCCCGCCACGATCGCCGCGGCGATCGGATGCTCGGAGCGCTGCTCGACCGAGGCCGCCAGGCGCAGCGCCTCGTCCGCGTCCATGCCGGGCGCGGCCACGACCTGCTCGAGAACCGGCTTGCCCAGCGTCAGCGTGCCGGTCTTGTCCAGGGCCACGGTGTCGACTTCGCTGAGCAGCTGCAGCGCCTCGCCCTTGCGGAACAGCAGCCCGAGCTCCGCGGCCTTGCCGCTGCCGACCATGATCGAGGTCGGCGTGGCCAGGCCCATGGCGCAGGGGCAGGCGATGATCAGCACGGCGACGGCATTCACCAGGGCGAAGGTCAGCGCCGGCTGCGGCCCGAGCCAGAGCCAGGCCAGGAAAGTGAGCAGCGCGATGGCGATGATCACCGGCACGAAGACCTGGGTGACCCGGTCGGCCAGGGCCTGGATCGGCAGCTTCGCGCCCTGGGCCTGCTCCACCATCCGCACGATCCGCGCCAGCACCGTGTCGGCCCCGACGCGGGTGGCGCGGAAGCTCAGCGCGCCGCTGCCGTTGATGGTGCCGCCGATGACCTCGTCGCCGGCAGACTTGGCGACGGGCATCGGCTCGCCGCTGACCATCGACTCGTCCAGCCATGATTCGCCCTCGGTCACCTCGCCGTCCACCGGCACCTGCTCGCCGGGCCGCAGCAGCACCAGTTCACCCCGTTGCACGCGCTCGACCGGGATCTCCAGCTCCTGGCCATTGCGCCGGACCCGGGCCAGGCGCGGCTGCAGCGAGACCAGGCGGCGAATGGCGTCGCCGGCGCGGCCGCGCGCGCGGGCCTCGAGGTAGCGGCCGGCGAGGATCAGCGTAATGATCACTGCCGAGGCCTCGAAATAGACGTTGGCGGTCCCCGCGGGCAGCACCCCGGCGAAGAACACGGCCACCACCGAATAGCCCCAGGCCGCCGAGCTGCCCAGCATCACCAGGGAGTTCATGTCCGGCGACCCGCGCCGCAGCGGCGGCCAGCCCGTGCGGTAGAAACGCAGCCCGGGGCCGAACTGGACGGCGGTGGCGAGGACGAAGTACAGCAGGTGCAGCGGCCGCGTGCCGACGCTTTCGGCCAGGGCGCCGGCCATCCCCGGTACCAGGTGCGCGCCCATCTCCAGTACGAAAATCGGCAGCGTCAGGATTGCGGCGACCAGGAAGGACCGCAGCAGCCGCTGGATCTCGGCGGCGCGGGTTTCCGCCTCGCGGGCGGCATGCTCCGGCGTGTCGAGCAGCGGCTCGGCCTCGAAGCCGGCCGATCTTGCCGCCTGCACGGCGGCGCCGGCGTCGCCGCCCGAGATTCGGACGAAGGCGCGCGCGGAGGCGAGGTTGACGGAGGCCTCGACGACGCCGGGCGCGGCGCGCAGCGCCTTCTCCGCCCGCGCGACGCAGGAGGCGCAATGCAGGCCCCCGAGGCTCAGTATCACCTCCGGGGCGGCGTCCTCAGGCAGGTTGTCGTCGATGGGCCGCATGGGACCCGATTATCTAACGAAAGGAGGGTTGCCGCTAAGCCGCGTTGAGGCGCGGCGCGCGCAGGCGCTCCCAGGCCTTCTCGTGGAAGAAATAGGCCACGGTGTTCAGTGCCGGCTCGATCAACGCCATGGTGCCACCGATGGCGACGCTGCCGGTCAGCGCAAAGCCGACGCTGAATGCAACCAGGAAGTGCACGACGGCGAAGCTGAATGTCTTGGTCATCATCGGGTCTCCGGGTGACTTTGGGGTCCAGCCTAGAGCCCGGCATCCGATATGTGAAATGAATTGTTACTCTCAGGTCGATAGCCCAAGGCTATCGGAGGGCATACAGGACAATGGCGACCACGAGCAGCAGCAGGACCAGCCGGACGGTGCGGATCAGGGTGCGGTAAGTCATGCGGCATCCCTCAGTCGTACTTGAAATGCTCGGCGATGATGCGCCTGCTCGGCACCCCGAAGCCGACCAGCGTGTGCTCCACGCTGCGCATCATCGGCGGCGGCCCGCAGACAAAGTACAGCCAGCCGGAGCGACGCTCCGGGTCGAGGCAGCCGGCCAGCAAGTCGCCCGACAGCTGGCCGGCCAGCCCGCGCCACCCCGGCGGCGGCTCGGACAGCACCAGCCGCAGGTCCAGCGGCATCTCCGCCGCCATGGCCTCGAGCTCGCCGCGGTACAGCACCTGGGCCTCGATCCGGTTGCCGTAGAGCAGGGTCAGCGGCAGCTTCGAGCCGGTTGCCCGCAACTGCCGGAGAATACTCATTACCGGCGCGAAGCCGACGCCTCCGGCGATGAACACCAGCCGCTCGTGCGGGTCCGCTGGCACCACGAAGTGGCCGTGGGGGCCGTCCAGCCAGGCGCGGGTGCCGACGGGGACCTCGCCGATCCGGCCCGTGAAGTCGCCGCTCTGCTTGATGCTGAAGCCGACCTCCGGCAGGTCGGCCGGCGCGGAACTGATGGAGAACGGGTGTTCCGTCAGGCTGAACGGCGAGTGCCCGACGTTCAGCCAGGCGAATTGTCCGGCGAGGAAGTCCATGGCCGCGTCGTGCTCCGGTCGCAGGCGGAGTTCCCAGGTCCGGGGGGCTACCTGGCGGTTCGCCGTCACCAGGTAGGGCCGGCGATGTTGCAGCAGCGGCTTGACCACGTACACGAACAGCAGGGTCAGCAGCGCCACGCCGGCCAGCGCGAGCCACAGGCCGGCCAGTGCCGGGTGATCGCTGCGGCTCCCGACGCTGAGGGTGTGATGCAGGCCGAAGCCCGCCGCCAGCGCGGCGAGGAGCCCGTGACTGGCGCGCCAGGCTTCGTAGCGGCAGGGAAGGCGGTCGCGCCAGAAAGCCATCGGCACCAGCACCAGCAGCAGGAGCCAGGCAAGCACTCCCGAGCGATATGCCTCGGCGGTGAACAGCCTTGCCAGGAAGGGCAGCACGCGGCCGGGGTCGTCGGCCAGCCGGGGCACCGCATAGGCGAGGGGGTGCAGCACCAGGAACCCCAGCAGGGCCAGCGCCGCCAGCTGGTGGACGCGCATGGTGATGTCGATGCCGACCTTGCCGGAGAAGGTGCGGAAGCGGCCGGACAGCACGAATTCGAACCACAGCATGGCCAGGCCGACCAGGGCGAGGCCGGAGCCGAGCTCACGCCAGAAGTTGCGACCGGCCGGGCCGGTCAGCGCCGCCAGCACCAGGGGCAGGAGCACGACGAGCAGGTACAGGCCCAGCAGCGCGGGACCGTTGAGCCCGCGCAGGATTTGCTGCCTTCGGTTGGAGCCGGTCGCGGCGATGCGGAAGATCCTGTCCGTCCGTGTTGCAGGACCACGCTGCCGCGCCTGCAGGCCCCGCGTCAATCGCGGCTTGCCACAGGAACGCCCCGGTTTGCGCGCTGGTTCTCAGCATGCGCCGGATTCCGCGGTAATCTAGCGCGATGACGCAGCCGCGGATACGCACCCAGGGACTGGTGGTCGGGCTCGTGGCCGCAGGCCTGGGCGTGCTCCTCCCCGCTGCGCCACTGGCGGCCGCGGACGGCGCGCAAGGCTGCGCCCTGGCGCCGGAGGAGCTCGAGGCGGCGGGCGCGCGCATCCGGGCGATCACCATCGACAACCAGAACATCTTCGCCGTCGACACGCCGGAAGAAGACAAGGCGCTGTTCCATCTCATGAACCGGCTCCACGTCATGACCCGGCCGGAGGTCGTGCGCAACCAGCTGCTGTTCGACGAGGGGGACGCCTACCAGGCCCAGGCGGTGGAGGAATCGGGCCGCATCCTGCGCCGTACGAATTACTTGTACGAGGCCCGGATCGAAGTGGTCTACTGCGACACCGAGGCGGTAGACCTGGTGGTCCACACCCGCGACGTCTGGACGCTCAAGCCTGGCTTCTCGGTGTCCCGGAGCGGCGGCGAGAATCGCGTCGGGCTCGACCTGGAGGACCAGAACTTCCTCGGCACGGGCAGCACCCTGCGCTTCAGCCGGAGCGTGGACGAGGAACGGCGATCATCCGAGATCGGTTTCTCGGACGCCAATTTCGGCGGTCGCTGGATAGCCGTCGATGCCGCAGTGGCGGACAACAGCGACGGCCACCTGGCCGCGTTCAGCCTGGCGCGTCCCTTCTATTCCCTGGACACGCGGCGGGCCCTCGGCGGCCGCGTGCTGGACGAAAGGCGCGAAGACCAGGTGTACGCGCTCGGGGACGAGATCGGCCGTTATCGCCACGACATCGAGTACCTGAACCTCTTCATCGGGCGCTCCGCCGGGCTCCGGGACGGCTGGGTGCAGCGCTGGATCGCGGGCGCGGTGTACGACCAGCGCGAGTTCGCGAACGTCAACGATTCGCTCGATCCGGCGCTGGTGCCGGAGGACCGCAAGCTGGTCTATCCCTATATCGAGTACCAGCTGATCGAGGACGATTTCCTGCGCACTGAGAACCTGGACCAGATCCAGCGGGTGGAGGACGTGCGGCTCGGCGCCGACGTCCGCGTCGGCCTGGGCCTCATCAGCAGCGGGCTGGGCGCCGACCGCAGCGGCGTCAGTTTCCACGCGCGGGCCAGCTGGGGCCAGGGCGATCCGCTCACCCACTTGTGGAGCTTCGCCACCTCGGCGACCGGCCGGATCGAGGACACCGAGCTGCGCAATGCGGTTTTCGGCGGCACGGCCCGCTGGTACTTCCGGCAGTCGGAAAGGTGGCTGCTGTTCGCCTCGCTGCACGCCGACGTCGGCGTGGAGCTCGACCTCGACAACCCGATCGAAATCGGCGGCGACGACGGGCTGAGGGGTTACCCGCTGCGTTACCAGCGCGGTGAGCGCCGGGCCCAGTTCACCATCGAGCAGCGCTATTTCACCGACTATTACCTGTGGCGCCTGTTTCGCGTCGGCGGGGCGGTGTTCTTCGACGCCGGCCGCGTCTGGGGCGACGATCCCTTCGGCAGCGAGAATCTCGGCCTGCTGCGCGACGTGGGCTTCGGGCTGCGGCTGGGCAGCACCCGCTCGAGCATCGGCAAGATGATCCACATCGACGTGGCCTTTCCGCTGGACGGGGACGACTCCATCGACAGCGTCCAGTTCCTGGTCGAGGGCAAGCGCAGCTTCTGAAGCGGCCCGGCTAGTCCCGCTCGAAGGTGTAATAGGCCTCCGCCGCTTCTTCTTCGCCGGAGGTGGCCTCCAGCGACAGCCGGCGGTTGACCTGGTAGCGCAGGCGCAGCGTGTTCACCGTGTCGAACAGCCCGACCCCGTAGCTGACATAAAGCCCGCTGCCGAGATACTTGCTGACGACCAGCGCAGTCTCGTCCGGCCCGCTCCGGGCCGACACCGAGAGCCCTTCGAAGCCCAGGCGGCGAGCGAGGTCCTGCACCACGAGGCTGCCGCCGGACAGCGCGAGCGCATTGGCGGCCTGGTTGACCGACCCCTGCTCGGCGGTATCCAGCTCGTCCACGCCCTTGCCGAGCGCGAGGTAAGCGAGGATCTCCGCCCGCGGCATGGGCGGGTCGGAGTACAGCGAGATCTCTGGTTGGTCGAGCGTCCCGCGGACCAGGGCGCCGGCGGTGGTGAAGTCGATTTCCCGCTCGGCGCGGATCTCGAGGCTGGGGTTCTCGAGCGGGCCGCCGTCATAGATCAGCCGGCCGGAGCTGATGTCCAGGCGTTGCCCGAACACGGCAAAGCTGCCGTCCTGGACCCGGAGTTCACCGCGGCCCCAGGGGTCGGCGTCCGGGGCGATGACGGTCAGCAACTCGCCTTCGACCCGGCCGGCGAAGCCGGAGGCCTGGATTTCCACCGCGGGGCCGACGACCAGCCGAATGCGGCTGCGGACCTCGAGCTCGTCCTGTCCCTCGGGCGCTGCCGGGCCGACAATCACCGCGTCTGCGCTGGGGGTGATGGCCTGGCCGCCGTTGAAGCCGCGGATGGTGGCCGCGGGCAGCGTGACCGAGCCGGTCACGGCGAGGCGCCCGGGGGCATACCTGAAATCGAGGTCGGGACTCGCCGCCACCCGCACGTCGGGCAGGTCGACGACCAGCACTGAATCGCCTTCCAGGAAGGCCGAGCCGGCGAGGCCGTCCGCTTCGAGGTCGAACTCGCCATGGCCCTCGAAGCGGCCATCGCCGGAGCGGCCGGTGAGACGGAAGCGCAGCATGTCTTGTTCCAGCAGGGCGTCCAGCTCGATGTCCTCCGGTCGGATGCCGAGCCCCGGCAGGTAGGCGTTGCCTTCCCGCAACCTGAAGGCCAGGCGCGCGGCGGGATCGCCGAGCGTGCCGGAAACGCGTCCATCCAGCTCCATGCGGCCGCCGAGCCCGCCCAGTTCGGGCACCAGTTCCCTGATCAGCCCCAGCTGCGAGACCTGCCCTGTCAGGCTGCCGTCGAGTGGTGGATCGGTGTGGTTCCAGCCGATGCCAAGCTCGGCCTCGAGATGGTCTTCGCCGGCCAGCAGGAGCCGCAGCGCGCCTGAGGCCCGGCCTGCGTCCCCGGCGAGTTCCAGCGCCCCGCCGCTCCAGGCCAGCAGGGGCTCGTTGGTCTCGCCGCGCACGCGAACCTGGCCCGGGCCCAGGCCGAGGCCTCCGCTGAGCGTCGTAAAGCGCGCCTGGTCTGCGCTGACGCTGATGCCGCCGGTCAACGTGCCCGCGGCCTGGAGCCCGAGATTGAGCCATTCGCCGACTTCGGCCAGGTCGAGGCCGGCCAGCGCCGCCTCCGCCTGCCACGGCCCGGCGCGGGCTATGGCACCGTCCAGGCACAACAGGCCGAATACCCCGTCCAGGCAGGCGTCGCGCAGGGAGAACTCACCGTCTTTCAGCGCGGCCGGCGCCGGCTCCTGCAGCACCCACAGCGGTTGCTCTGCCTCGCTGATCAGCGCCTCCTCGAGGCGGCCCAGCCAACGCTGGTCCGTGAAACTGCCCGCCAGCGCCATCGACAGGCCCTGTTCGGGCCGTTGCCGGTGGAACTCGAGCCGGAGTTCGTGGGCCGCCGGCGTGCCAGTGCCGACCAGCTGCACGCGACTGCGCCGTCCCACGCGTTGCCCGACACCGGCGATCTCGAGCTGCAATGCGGACGGTTGTTCGCCGGAGAGATCCAGCTCGGCCTGGAGCTCGGCCACGCGACCCCGAAGCCCGTTCCATGCCAGGCCCCGGCCCTCGGCGTGGAGAGTGATCGCCGGCGCAGCCGGGGCGCCCATGATGCGGGCATGCGCCGCCAGGCTGCCGCTCGACCCGTGCAGCAGCGTTCCGAGGTCGCTGGTGACCAGCTCCGCATCCAGTTCCAGGGCGTCGCGGTCGGCCCGGCCCCGGAGTGATACGCGGCTGCCGTCCAGCTCGAGCCGGACGTTGCCTCGCGCACTCCCGGCCGGGTCCAGCCAGGCCTCCGCCGCGCCCTCCAGCGCGTAGCCCCGCAACTGTCCCGCGACCGACTCCAGCTGCAGGTGATAGACGCCCGGCTCGGCGGCCGGCGTGTCGATCATCAGCCGCCCGTCCAGGCGCCCCGGCCATGAGGACAGCCATCGTCCGGGATCGAAGTCATGGGCCGTCAGCGCCAGTTGCAGCGCCAAGCCGTCCTCCCAGCCGACCGTGCCGCCACCTTCGATTCGGCTGCGCTCCAGCCGCGCGACGAGATCCTCGACTCGCCCCGTGAAGCCGCGCTCCACCAGGCGCCCGCTGAAGTCGAGGCGGGCGGCCACGCCGTCGAGTTCCGGCGGCCACGGCCCCTTCCCCGGCAGCGGCTCGATGTTCGCTGCCAGCTCCCAGTTCGGGTCCGCCGGCAGGCCGCGCAGCCTTCCGGTCACGGTGGCCGTGAGCGGCGTCCCCACCGAGAGGTCCAGCTCCAGGTCGTCCAGGGGGCCCGCCAGGGAGACCCGGCCGGACCAGTCATGCCCCTCGTAGGGCGCCCGCCAGGCGAACGCCGCCTCGAGCGGGGCAGCCGGGTCCAGCGCGAGCCGTGCGCTGCCCTCGAGCGCCAGGCGCGGGTGTGACAGGCGCAGGCGGTCCAGTGCCAGCCGGTCGCCGTCGAGTGTTCCGGCCAGGCCGATCTCGAGCCCCTCGACAAGCCCCGTTCCGGCACGAGAGACGCCCAGGGCCCCGACGCGCAGTTCGCCGACGGTGAGCGGCCAGGGCAGCGGCGCTCCCGGCGCGGGCCGGCCGGGTTCCAGCGCCGCCCCATCGTCCGGCGGGAGTTCGACCACGACCTGTTCCGCGCGAAGCAGGTCCAGCTGCAGCTGGCGCCGCAGGAGGGCGGTTGGACTCCAGTCCAGTTCCAGCCCGCGCAGCTCCACGCGGTACCCGCCTTCGGCCCAGCTCGCCCGCGGCAGGCGCATGGGACCGACCAGGCTGCCCTCGGCGGCCGCCGGGTCGAACTCGAGCGGCAGTGTCGCTGGCGCGCGCGCCAGCGCGAAACGGAGCCCCGACTCGGTGCCCACGAGCCAGGTCAGCGCCACGGCCGCAACTGAGACCAGCACGACCAGCACGGCCAGGATGAGCTGCAGCAGCTTCACAGGTCCGGCCTGAGGCTGAGGTGATAGCGGTTGCCGCGGCTTTCGGTGATCGAGGTCGCGACGGAGAGCCTGAGCGTGCCGACCGGCGTGTGGATGTTTACCCCCGTGCCGACGCTGGCCTCGACGCCGTCACCGAAATACTCGAGCGCATTGCCGGCATCGACGAAAGCCGCCAGTGCGACCCGGCCCCGGATGCGCCGCTCCACTTCGACACTGGCGAACAGCAGGTGCCGGCCGCCGATGAGATTGCCGTCGGCGTCTCGCGGGCCGAGGCTGTTGAAGCCATAGCCGCGCACGCTCTGGTCGCCGCCGGCGAAAAAGCGCTGGGACGCCGGCAGGTTTTCCAGGTCGTCGACCAGCCCGACGCCGATCTCGCCGCGCAGGAAGAAACGCCAGTCCTGGCCGATCGACATGACGCGAGACCCGACGAGGTGCAGGCGCGCGAAGTCCTCGTCTGCGCCCAGCGCCTGGTGGGAGCCGCGCAGCTCGCCCCACAGCCGGTAGCCGTGGCGGGGAAACAGGACGTCGTCCGCGTCGAGCTTTTCCAGCGCGCCGCCCGGGATCAACAGGGTGTCCTCGCGGGTCTCGTTGCCCACCTCGGTGCGCTCATACAGCAGCCCGGTGAACAGCATGCGCTGCCAGTCGTTATCCGACACGGTGAGCACGCTGGCGCCAAGGTCGGCCCGGCGGCTGGTGAGGTCGCCGAGTTCCTCCTCCGTGATGTTGGCGCGCAGCAGCAGCCGTTCCGTCAGCGGGTCCCCGATCGGGATACGGTAGCGGCCGCTCAGGTCGAGCCGCTCGCCGGAGACACTGATCGCGGTGCGCGCGGAATGACCGGCGCGGTTGAGCCGGCGCCAGTCGACGTCGAGGCTGGCGCGCGGGCCGGTGTCCGTGGCGAAGCCCAGGCCGACCCGGATGCGCTGCCTTGTCGCCGCCGTGGTGGCGATGGAGATCGGCACGGTGTGGTCGGCCTGGTCCGGGGTGCCGGTCTCGGCTATGGCCCTGGCGAAATAGGAGGTGTCCGACAGCCGGTACTGGGCGCGCAGCACTTCGGCGGCGTCGTAGGGATCACCGGACCGCAACGTGACGACTCGGTCGAGGAGTTGTTGCCCGATCAGGTCCTGGTCGATCGCAATATCGCCGAAGCGGTAGCGCGGCCCGGTCTGCAAGTGCAGCACGACGCGTGCCTCGTTGGCTTCCGGATCGATCTCCAGCCGCCGCGCGCTGAACTTCGCCTCGAAATAGCCCCGGCTCCGCGCCGTGTTCTGCAGGCTGGCGCGCAGCCGGTCATAGTCGGGATGGAACAGCGCCTGGCCCGGTTGCAGCGCACTCGCCCGGATGACGGCGAGCAGCTCGGCATCGTCGCGGCCGTCACCCTCCAGCCGCACGTCCAGTTCGGCGATGCGCACCGGTTCCCCCGGATCGATCTCGAACACGACCCGCCAGGTGCCGTTCTCGGGTTCCAGGCGGGAACTGATCTGCGGGCGGTAGTAGCCAAACGGCTGCATGGCCTCGCGCACCTGGCCATCGGCCCGGGCATACAGGCGCCGGATGCCCGGCTCGGACAGGTCCTCGCGCTCGGCATAGCGGCTGAGATCGAGCAGGGCCCGGATGTTGCTTTCGACCTCCGGCCGGACGCCGCTGATGCTGACCGAGATGGTGGCGCCCCAGGCGGGCATGGCGACGAGACAGGCGAGCAGGCAGGGGAGCAGCCGGCGCACCGGGTGCCGGCACGTTGGCATCCAGCGCGACTGTACTGGCTCGAACAAGGTATCGCCTGCTGCTCGCCCTCGGAACGCCATTCTAAGGGTTCCGGCGCCTGGCCGTGACTGTCGAACGTCAACGCCGGACGGCGCGCCAGCCGATATCGTGCCGGTAGTAGACCCCGTCCCAGTGAACCTGCCCCGCGAGCGCGTAGGCCTTGCGCTGGGCGTGAGCGACGTCGTCGCCGAGCGCCACCGCGCAGAGCACGCGCCCGCCGCTGGTGACCACCTGGCCGTCGGCGGCGCGGGTGCCCGCATGGAAGATCTTCACGTCGTCACGGCCACGGTCGGCGTCCAGCCCCTCGATCGGGTCGCCCTTGCGATAGGCGTCCGGGTAGCCGCCGGCGGCCAGCACCACGCCGAGCGAAGCCCGCGGGTCCCACTCGCACTCGACCCGTTCGAGCCGGCCGTCGAGCGCCGCGAGGCACAGCTCCACCAGGTCCGAGCGGAGCCGGAACAGGATCGGCTGTGTCTCGGGATCGCCGAAGCGGCAGTTGAACTCCAGCACCTTGGGCGTGCCGTCCGGCGCGACCATCACGCCGGCATACAGGAAGCCGGTGTAGGGTGTGCCTTCCGCCGCCATGCCCGCCACCACCGGCTCGATGATCTCGCGCATGATGCGCTGGTGCAGTTCCGCGTCCACCACCGGGGCGGGCGAGTAGGCGCCCATCCCGCCCGTGTTGGGGCCGCGGTCGCCGTCGTCGCGCGCCTTGTGGTCCTGCGAAGAGGCCAGCGGCAGCACGTGCTCGCCATCCACCATCACGATGAAGCTCGCTTCTTCGCCGGCGAGGAACTCTTCCACCACGACCCTCGCGCCGGCGTCACCGAAACGGTTGCCCGACAGCATGTCGCGCGCGGCTGCCTCGGCCTCGGCCACGGTCGCGGCCACGATCACGCCCTTGCCCGCCGCCAGGCCGTCGGCCTTCACGACGATCGGCGCGCCCTGCGCGCGGATATAGGCACAGGCTGCCCCGGCATCGCTGAATTCCCCCCAGGCCGCGGTCGGAATCCGGTGGCGGTCGCAGAAGGCCTTGGAGAAAGCCTTGGATCCCTCCAGGCGCGCGCAGGCCGCCGTCGGCCCGAAGCACTTCAGGCCGCGCGCGCGGAAAGCGTCGACGATGCCCGCCACCAGCGGCACCTCGGGGCCCACGATGGTGAGGCCCACGTCCTCGGCGGCGGCGAATCCGGCCAGCGCCGGGATGTCGTCGGCCGCGATGGCGACGTTCTCGCAACCCGCCTCCGTCGCGGTCCCCGCATTGCCCGGCGCCACGAACACGCGCTCGACCCGGGGCGACTGCGCGGCTTTCCAGGCCAGGGCATGTTCGCGCCCGCCGCCGCCAACGACCAGGATTTTCACCGCTGCATACCTCCGGGTTGTCGCGGGGGCGGCGCTTCCGGGCTCAATGCCGGAAGTGGCGGACCCCGGTGAGCACCATGGCCAGGCCGTGCTCGTCGGCGGCCTTGATGACCTCGGCATCGCGCATCGAGCCGCCCGGCTGGATGATCGCCGTGATGCCCTGCTCGGCCGCGGCATCCACGTTGTCGCGGAAGGGGAAGAAAGCGTCCGAGGCCATCACCGAACCCTTGACGGCGAGGCCGGCATCGGCGGCCTTGATGGCGGCGATCCGGGTGCTGTAGATGCGGCTCATCTGCCCGGCGCCGATGCCGATGGTGGCCGTGTCCTTGCAGAACACGATGGCGTTCGACTTGACGAAACGCACCACCTTCCAGGCGAACAGGAGGTCCTTCAGTTCGCGCTCGGTGGGCGCGCGCCGGCTGCCGACCTGCAGCTGCGCCGGGTCCAGCTCGCTGTCGTCCACGTCCTGGACCAGCAGCGCGCCGCCGATGCTGCGCAGCTGGACCGTGCCGATGGGGTTACCGTTCCAGTTCCCCGTCACCAGCACGCGGATATTCGGCTTGCTCGCCAGCACCTCGGCCGCGCCCGGCGCCAGCGCCGGGGCCACCAGCACCTCCACGAACTGCCGCTTCAGGATGTTCTCCGCAGTGCCGCCGTCGAGCGGCCGGTTGACGGCGATGATGCCGCCGAAAGCCGACACCGGGTCGGTGGTGTAAGCCTGGCGGTAGGCTTCGAGCAGGCTGTCGGCCGAGGCCACGCCGCAGGGATTGGCATGCTTGACGATCACGCAGGCGGGTTGCGCGAACTGCTTGACGCATTCCAGCGCCGCGTCAGCGTCCAGCAGGTTGTTGTACGAGAGCTCTTTGCCCTGCAGCTGCTGGGCATGCCCGATGGTGCCTTTCCGCGGCAGGCCGAGCGAGTACACGGCGGCCCGCTGGTGCGGATTCTCGCCGTAGCGCAGCTGCATGATCTTGCGCGTCGGCAGCACCAGGTCGTCGGGCATTTCGGCATAGTCCATCTCGGAGCGCCAGCCCAGCCAGTGAGCCACCGCGGCGTCGTAGGTCGCCACGTGGGCGAAAGCCTTGGCGGCCAGCTTGAGCCGCATCTCGAACGGCACCTCGCGCGCCGCCCGCAGCGCGGTCAGTACCGCGTCGTAGTCGTCCGGTTCGACGATCACCGTCACGGCGTCGTGGTTCTTGGCGGCGGCACGCAGCATCGCCGGGCCGCCGATGTCGATGTTCTCGATGGCATCCTCGGGCGTGCAGTCGGGCTGGGCGACCGTTTCGCGGAAGGGGTAGAGGTTGACCACCAGCAGGTCGATGGGCGCGATACCGTGGGTCGCCATCACCTCGTCGTCCGCGCCGCGCCGCCCGAGCAGGCCGCCATGGATCACCGGGTGCAGGGTCTTGACGCGCCCGTCCATGATCTCCGGGAAGCCGGTCAGCTCGGCTACGTCGCGGACGTCCAGGCCGGCCTGGCGCAGCACGGCGGCGGTGCCGCCGGTCGATACCAGCTCGACCCCGAGCCCGGCCAGTCCGCGCGCGAAGTCGGCCACGCCGGCCTTGTCCGAGACGCTGATCAGTGCGCGCTTGATCCCGGGCATGTCGAAGGTCTCCGCGGTGCTCAGCCGAGCAGGCCGTGGCGCCGCAGCTTCTTGCGCAGCGTGCCCCGATTGATGCCGAGAATGTCTGCCGCCTGGCTCTGGTTGCCGCCGGTGTAATCGAGCACGGCGCGAAACAGTGGTTTCTCCACTTCGCCGATCACCAGGTCATACAACTCTTCCGGCTTGTGACCGTTGAGCGTATGGAAGTACTGCTGCAGGGCTTCCTGGGCCATGTTGCCGAGGGCGCCGTCATGCCTTCCGGTGCGTCCGCTGCCGTTGTGCGGCGCCGGTTTCTTGTTGCTGGACACTGCGCTTTTCCCCATCACGCTGCGAGCCCTTCATCGAGGGCTTCTTCGAAATACCTGTCCACCAGCTCCAACTGCGCGCGCGCACTATCGACCCGAACGAAGCGCTGCCGGAGCGATTCCCCGCCCGGTCGTCCGGCCAGGTACCAGCCGAGGTGCTTGCGTGCTGTCCTGACGCCGCGAGCCTCGCCGTAAAAGCGGTGCAGTGCGTCGAGGTGGCCAAGAATGATATCACGGACCTCGGCGACGCCGGGCGGCTCGAGCGGCTGCCCGGTCTGCAGCAGGTGGCGGATCTCGCGGAAGACCCACGGCCGCCCCTGGGCGGCGCGGCCGATCATCACGCCGTCGGCGCCGGTGGCTGCGAGCACGGCGCGTGCTTCCGCGGGCGTGCTGATGTCCCCATTGGCGATCACCGGAATCCGGACGGCGGCCTTGAGTGCCCGGATGCTGTCGTACTCGGCGCGGCCGCCGTAGCGGCAGGCGCGCGTGCGGCCGTGCACGGCGATGGCGGCGATGCCGGCATCCTCGGCGAGACGCGCCACGCGGAGCAGGTTGCGCTGCTCCGGGCTCCAGCCAGTGCGGGTCTTCAGGGTCACCGGCACGCCGAGGGGCTCCACCGCGGCGACCACCGCCGCCAGGATCTCCGCCACCAGGCGCTCGTCCCGCAGCAGCGCGGAACCGGCGGCGCGGTTGCAGACCTTCTTCGCCGGGCAGCCCATGTTGATGTCGATGACCTGCGCGCCGAGCGCCACGTTGGCCCGTGCCGCGGCCGCCATCATCGCCGGCTCGCCGCCGGCGATCTGCACCATCACCGGGTCGCCCTCGCCGGCGTGGTCCAGGCGATGGCGGCTTTTCGGCGTGTCCCACAGGCGCTGGTCGGCGCTGACCATCTCGGTCGCGGCGTAACTCGCGCCGAGGCGGCGGCACAGCGCGCGAAACGGGCGGTCGGTGACCCCGGCCATGGGCGCCAGCGCGACCACGGGAGCGGCGAACTCGTAGGGACCGATGCGCATCCGGGCCGGACGCCGCCGCTCAGCGCGCGGCTTCAGCGCCGCAAACCAGGCCCTGCGAGCCCGACTCGAGGCAGAATTCGATCCTGAAGCCCTCGGCCCGCGCGCCCGGGTCCGGCACCTCGAGCGTGGTCCGCACGCGTGCGCCCGCCGGCAGCCGTCGGCCCTTCGCATACCCTTCCAGGTACTGCGCCGGCTCGATGTCGTGGCTGCCGACGCGGCGGCCGAAGCGGTCCTCCAGCACTACGCGCAGGACCGGGTAGGGCTGGGCGAAATCGGCCCCGTTGAGGAATTCGACCGCGACCACCAGCCGCTCGGGCTGGGCGGGATCGGCGCCGGCCTCCCACTTGAGCGCCTGGAACTCGCCCGGCTGCCAGCGCGCCGTCGCCTCCAGGCCGAGCGTCGCGTACACCGGGCCCAGGATGGCGGCGCCCACCGGGTCGCGCAGGAGGTTGCCGCGCTGGGAGTGCGCCCAGGCGCCGCCGAGTATCAGCAGCGTGAGCACCACGACGAGCAGCAGGGGCCAGCGCCGCCGCCGCGGCTTGAGCTCGGCGAACTCGGGCAGGTCTTCGGGGTCGATCGGCTCGTCGCCCACAAACGGTTCGCGCGCCGGGCGCTCGTCCAGCCCGGCCTCGTCCTCCCGCGTTTCGTCCGGCGTCCCGAAATCCGCGCTGACCGGGGGCTCGTCCAGCGGCTCGTGTTCCGCCTCGCCCCAGTCCACGGCCTGTTCCGGGGGCTCGTCGCCTGCGTCCACGGGCTGCTCGTCGTCGACCAGGAACGCCTCAGCAGGCTCGTCCCCGGTGTCGTCGTCCCCCCAGGGCGCAGGCTCGCCAACGGCGTGGTCTTCCCAGTCTTCTTCGATGGCCTCGTCGAGCTCGTCTTCCGGCTCCCATTCCTGCCGGGCTTCGGGCTCCGCCGGGGACCAGGTCGCGGGCTCGGGTTCGGGCTCCAGCTCGGGTTCGGGCTCCGGTTCGGGCGCTGGCTCCGGGTGCGGCTGCGGCACCAGCGCTGGCCCGGCTTCCAGCTCCGGCTCCTCGGGGCCGATCAGCGACTCCAGTTCCTCGAGGAAATCATCCTCGTCCCGGGCGCCGATCTCGTCGACCTCGAAGAGCGCGTCCGCCTCGAGTTCAGTCTCCGGGGCCGCGGGCGGAGGCCTGGATACGTCCGTCGGCGGCGTCTCGCTGAGCGAGGAGAGGGCGTCGAAACTGGCGTGGCACTCGCCGCACACCACCGCGCCGTCGGCCGCGCGCAGTTCCGCGGCGGAGATATGGAATACCGTCAAGCATTCGGGACAACGCGTAAACATCAGTCTTCGACCTTCCTCCGGCCCGCCAGCCTGGCCCAGCCCGCGCGGACCGTCGGCGGCTCCAGCTCGAACCATGGCGCGGCGCCGGCCGCCAGTGCGTCGGCCTGTTCCGCCAGCACGCCCGACAGCACCAGCTGCCCGCCTGGCCTGAGCAGGGCGGCAAACCCGGGCAGCAGGGCCTGGAGCGGGCCGGCCAGGATATTGGCGAGCAGGATATCCGCTTTCCGCTCCGCGAGCACGGTTTCCAGCTCCTCTGGCGGGCAGGTTTCGAGCCGCTCCCCGACCTTGTTGGCGGCCGCGTTGGCGGCGGTCGCCTGGAGCGCCTGGGGATCCAGGTCGATGCCGATTGCCGCAGCGGCGCCGAGCTTCAGCGCGGCCAGGGCGAGGATGCCCGAGCCACAGCCGTAGTCGATCACCAGCCGGCCGGCCAGCGGGGCGGGCCCGGCCGGCGCCCGGGCGTCCAGCCACTCCAGGCACAGTGCGGTGGTGGGATGCGTGCCGGTGCCGAAGGCCAGGCCGGGATCCAGCCTGACCACGATGGCGCCTGCGGGCGCCTCGTGGCCGTGCGGCACCACGGCCAGCCGGGTCCCGAAGCGCAGCGGCCGGAAGTCGCGCAGCCACTCCCGTTCCCAGGCCCGGTCCGGCAGGCCGGAAGGACGCCACTCGATTCCGGGGTCCAGCCGCGACAACTCGGCGAGCACGCGCAAGGCGTCGGTCTCCGCCGCGAACAGGCCGGTGATGCGGAGCTGCGGCCACAGCGGCGTCTCGCCCGGCGCCGGCTCCAGCACCGGCTGGTCCTCGGCGTCGAGCAGGGTGACCGCGATGGCGCCTGCCGCCAGCAGCTGCGCCTCCGCCGCCTCGGCTGCTTCGCGCGCCAGCACGGCGGAAACCTCGAGCCAGTCCGAGCGCGCCGGAACGGGTGCCACCGGCCAGGTTGCCCGGCCCTAGAGGCCCAGGCGCTTCTCGAGGTAGTGGATGTCGGTGCCGCCGGCCTTGAAGGCGCTGTGGCTGAAGATCTCCTGGTGCAGCGGGATGTTGGTGCGAATCCCCTCCACCACGATCTCCTCCAGCGCGGTCTGCATGCGGGCCAGGGCCGACTCGCGGGTCGGCCCGTGGGCGATCAGCTTGCCGATCATGCTGTCGTAGTAGGGCGGCACCTGGTAACCGGAGTACACGTGGCTGTCGACGCGGATGCCGGGCCCGCCCGGAGCATGCCATTGCCGCACCGGGCCGGGACTCGGCATGAAGGTCTTCGGGTCCTCGGCGTTGATCCGGCACTCGATGGCGTGGCCCCGGAGCACGATGTCTTCCTGGCGCAGCCGCAGCGGCTGCCCCGCCGCGATCCGGAACTGCTCCTGCACGATGTCGATGCCGGTAATCATCTCCGTCACCGGATGCTCGACCTGCACCCGCGTGTTCATCTCGATGAAGAAGAACTCGCCGTCCTGGTACAGGAACTCGAACGTGCCCGCGCCGCGATAGCCGATCTCGAGGCAGGCGTCCACGCAGCGCTGGCCGATGGCAGCCCGCTGTGCTGCGGTGATCCCGGGGGCGGGGGCTTCTTCGACGACTTTCTGGTGGCGGCGCTGCATCGAGCAGTCGCGCTCGCCGAGATGGACGGCGCGCCCCTGGCCGTCGGCGAGGACCTGGAACTCGACGTGGCGCGGCCGCTCCAGGAACTTCTCCAGGTACACGGTTTCGTTGCCGAAGGCCGCCAGCGCCTCGCCGCGGGTCACCGTGATGGCGTTGACCAGGGTGGCGTCGGAATGGACCACGCGCATGCCCCGGCCGCCGCCGCCGCCCGCCGCCTTCACCAGCACCGGGTAGCCGATGGCGCGGGCGATCTTCAGGTTCTCTTCCGGGTCGTCGCCCAGCGGCCCGTCGGAGCCCGGGACGCAGGGCACGTCGGCGGCCTTCATGGCACGGATCGCGGAGACCTTGTCGCCCATCAGGCGGATGGTCTCGGCACGCGGGCCGATGAAGATGAAGCCGCTGTTCTCGACCCGCTCGGCGAAATCGGCGTTCTCCGACAGGAAGCCGTAGCCGGGATGGATGGCCACCGCGTCGGTGACCTCGGCGGCGCTGATGATCGCCGGCATGTTGAGATAGCTCTGGGCCGAGGGCGGCGGGCCGATGCATACCGACTCGTCGGCCAGCAGCACGTGCTTCTGGTTGCGGTCGGCCGTGGAGTGCACGGCCACCGTCTTGATGCCGAGCTCACGGCAGGCGCGCAGGATTCGCAGCGCGATCTCGCCCCGGTTGGCGATGACGACCTTTTCCAGCACGGGCTGCTACTCGATGACGAATAGCGGCTGGTCGAACTCGACCGGCTCGCCGTTCTCGGCCAGGATGGCGACGACCGTGCCGGCCGCATCGCTCTCGATCTGGTTCATCATTTTCATCGCCTCGATGATGCAGAGCGTGTCGCCCACTTCGACCTTGCTGCCGATCTGGACGAAGGGCTTGGCGCCCGGCGTCGGCGCGGAATAGAAGGTGCCGACCATCGGCGCCGCCACCGTGTGCCCGGCGGGAGGCGGCGGCGGCGCGGCTGCGGGTTCGCCGCCGGCCGGCTGGGCCGGGGCCGCGGCCACGTAACTCACCGGCTGCGGCGGCGGCGCCCAGGCCGGCGCGGCGGAGTGGCGGCTGATGCGGACCGACTCCTCGCCCTCGTGGATCTCGATCTCGGCGATGCCCGATTCCTCGAGCAGTTCGATCAGTTTCTTGACCTTGCGTATGTCCATGCTCAGTTCCTAGGCGTCGCCGCGCAGCAGTGCGTCTGCCGCGCGGATGGCGAGTTCGTAGCCGAGAGGGCCGAGGCCGGAGATCACGCCGGCCGCGACGGCGGAAAAGTAGGAGCGCCGGCGAAAGCCCTCGCGGCCATGCACGTTCGACAGGTGGACCTCGATGAAGGGTATGCCCACCGCCGTCAGCGCGTCGCGCAGGGCGACGCTGGTGTGGGTGAAGGCGGCCGGGTTGATCACGATCGCGCCGACGCCCTCGGCCGCCGCCGCCTGCACCCGGTGCACGAGCTCGTGCTCGGCGTTCGACTGCATGGCGTCCAGCTCGTGACCGAGTTCTGTCGCCAGGGCCCGGCATCGCTGCTCGATCGACTCCAGGGTCACCGTGCCGTAGAGGTCGGGTTCCCGGTTGCCGAGCAGGTTGAGGTTGGGCCCGTTCAGGAGCAGGAGGCGACTCATGGTGCGTACTCGTCAAACTCCGGCATGTTCCGGCTAGATGGCCGCAAGTCTATAACTTTTAGCCGCAAGTTTGCACAAGATAGACGCTGCGCCGCAGCAGGTTCAAAGCAGGTCGGCGAGGATTTTCTCGATCTCTGGGCGATGGATCTCGCCGGTGTGGACGTGGCGGATCCGGCCTTCTCGGTCCAGGAAGGCCGTGAAGGGCAGGCCGATGAAGTTGCCCGCATAGGCCTGGGCCAGGTTCATGGCCTCTTCCTGGCCGACCACGACGGGGTAATTGAATTCGAACCCGGTGGCGAACTCCGCCACGGCCTCGGTCTCGTCGACGGCGATGCCGATGACGGTGACTCCACGGTCGCGGTACTCGTGCTGGATCTCCACCAGCAGCGGGATCTCGCGGATGCACGGCGGGCACCAGGTGGCCCAGAAGTTGACGACCTGGATGTCGCCCCGCCATTCGTCGCTGGAGCGGGGGGTGCCGGCCAGGTCCGGCAAGGTGAAGGCGGGCGCCGGCCGCGCCGCTTCCTGCCCGGCGGCCATGAACTGGTAGAGCACGAAGCCGCCCACGCCGGATGCCAGCAGCAGCAGGACCAGCGCGGCGGTCTTTCTCACGGCTGTCCTCCGGCGGCGCTGCGCGCCGCGCTGACGTGCGCCGCGAAGCGCTCCGCCGGCACGAAGCCGAGCAGCCGGTAGGGCCGCAGCTCCTCGCCGTCGGGACCGAAGAAGAGGATGGCGGGCGGGCCGAAGATACCGAAGCGGTTCATCAGCTCGCGGTCGGCCGCATCGTTGGCGGTGACGTCGGCCTTGAGGAGCACCGCCTCGGCAAGCGCCGCCTGCACCACCGGCTCGGGAAAGGTGTAGCGCTCCATGCGCTTGCAGTCCACGCACCAGTCGGCATAGAAGTCGAGCATCACCGCCCGGCCGCTGCGGCCGGCCGCGACCAGCTCGCGTTCGA
>NZ_JAALFH010000035.1 GCF_011058255.1 Thioalkalivibrio sp. XN8
CCGGGCGGTCCGGATCGAGGGCGCCGGCCCGCCGCTGGCCGGCGTGGCCCGCGGCATCGACGCGACCGGGGCCCTGCTGCTGGAATTGCCGGGCGGGGTCGTACGGCGGGTGACGGCGGGCGAGGCCAGCCTGAGGGCGCGGCCGTGACGCTGCTGCTGGACCTTGGCAACAGCCGGCTGAAGGCCGCCCTGGCGCTGCCCGGCGGCGGGCTGCGCAGCCTCGGCGAGGCGCCGCACCGCGGACCTGGCATGGCC
>NZ_JAALFH010000036.1 GCF_011058255.1 Thioalkalivibrio sp. XN8
AGACCAGGATGACCGGCGCCGCTGCGCGGCACCGTTTCCTGGTCCCCCAGCCAAAAAAATGGGCCCCTGTCGGGGCCCAGATCTCGGACCAGGATGACCGGCGCCGCTGCGCGGCACCGTTTCCTGGTCCCCCAGCCAAAAAAATGGGCCCCTGTCGGGGCCCAGATTTTTTTGGCTGGGGGACCAGGATTCGAACCTGGGTTGACGGAGTCAGAGTCCGTAGTCCTACCGCTAGACGATCCCCCAATTCGGGAAACGCGATCCGCGGATCAGCG
>NZ_JAALFH010000037.1 GCF_011058255.1 Thioalkalivibrio sp. XN8
TCAGAACTTCGGCATGAAGGAAATGCTGCATGCGGTGCACTCGGCCGGCGCGACGACCGCCCCGATCGTGATCTACCGCGGTCGCGGCATCTACGCCTGGGCCGGTGACGAGTCACAGCTGTTCAACTGGCCGGGCTCGGGACGCTTCCCGGTGTTCGGTTCGGACGACGGCGCGGGCAACCCCGTGGAGCAGAATCACACCTTCGCGAGCCCGACCTATCCGCGGGCGCTGAACGCCTGCTACGCCTGCCATGTGCCGGGCTTCGACATCCTGCCGGGTGCCGACGTGGCGATGGCTTCGAC
>NZ_JAALFH010000038.1 GCF_011058255.1 Thioalkalivibrio sp. XN8
ACGAACTGGTCGTTGGCCGCCGAGTTGTGGCACAGGTAGCACATGTCGACGTTATCGACGCGGTTGCCGCCATGCTGGTACATGGAGCCGACATGGCACTTCAGGCATTCGCCGCTGTCGACGACTGCGCGACGCGCCGGCGCCGGATCATCCGTGCCGAGCTCCCAGTCGTAGGTCGGGGTGAAGGCCCGGACTGCCATCAGCTCGCCACCGCCGAGCACGCTCGGCAGCCGCGGCTTGCCCTGGATGGCCACGCGGCCAAACTCGGCATCGACGGTCTCGACCGGCACCACCGTGGTCGCCACGTTGCCGGAGCAAGTCGT